>JBFWYO010000069.1:0-25744 GCA_050186335.1 Alphaproteobacteria bacterium
CGCGGCGGCTTCGTTCTTGGTTCGCGCCTGGCCATAGAGCGCATCCCCCAAGACGAGCCAGGCGCCGGCGCGCGTCGGCGCCGCCGCGGTCACCTCCTTGAGCACGGCCACCGCGCGCTCGTAATTCGACACCTGCTCGTAGAACAAGCCTAAATCGTTTAGCGCCGGAACGATCTGCTTGGCGGCATCATCCTCATACAGATAAGCGACGTCGGTGTCCGCGAACGCCGGCTCCAGTTCGAGCAGTGCCGCCGCCGCCGAGCGGGTACGGAACTGGACCAGGGCACGCGCGTGCCTGGCCTTGAGATCGGCCAGCCATATGGCGGTGCCGGACATGCGCGGCGCCAGGACCTTGATTGTCGCGACGAGCTTAGGGGCGCCCTGCGTATAGTCGGTGACCTTGCGCACGAAATACTGGCGTTCCGGATCGATGTCCTGAATTTCCTCGAGCGATTTCGCAATGCGGTTGCCGAACACCGCATAGGTCGTTCGCTCGAACGCGCCGCCGGCATAGCCGCCGCGCACGAAGCTGGTCAGCAGTTTGCGGCCCGCGTCGACATGCAGCGTCGGAAAATTGCCGACCGCCTCGAACAACCCGCCCGGGCGGTAGAGAAAATAGTCGTGCCGCGAATTGACCATGCCGGCGGCGCTGGTGACGCCCAGGTCGGCGAAACCGTCGAAACTGATGTCGCCGACCACGACCGCACACATATCGACGTCGTTGCCGGACGGCGCCAGCACCTGCAGCGCCGGACCGGTCGGCTCGCGCGCCACTTCGATGCGCTGCAGGATTTCCGTCGCGGTCGTCTTCCTGGTGACGAAACGAACGAAAAGGTCCGGCTGGTTTCGGCCGGGGCTGAAGCGGCAAGGGCTGCAATCGGATTTAATGTCGCTGTCGGCGCCGCACGAACGGATGGCTTGAGCCTGCGCCGCGGCGGGTATTGTCGTGGCAAACAAGATCAGCGAAAGATGGCGCAAGGCCCAGTTCATGGCGGCGCCGAGTATGCCATAAACGACCTTTGTCGAGGGCCAAAATAGGCGGGGCAGCGGCATGGAGAACTATCTGGGCACGGTGATCGGCGCGCTCGATCTGGCGGCGGTCGCCGTATTTGCCGCCGCCGGGGCTTTGGCGGCGTCGCGCAAGCAGCTGGATATTTTCGGCTTTGCCGTGATCGCCACGGTCACCGGCATCGGCGGCGGCACGCTGCGCGATTTGCTGCTCGGCATCCAGCCGGTGTTCTGGATCAAGGAGCCGGCCTATCTGTGGGTCTGCCTGGGGGTCGCCGGCGTCGCGCATTTTCTGACCTCGAGCATCGCCAAGCGGGCACTGGCCCTGATCTGGCTCGATGCCTTGGGCATGGCGGCGTACACGATCGTCGGCACCGAGATCGCGCTGGCGAACGGCGCGCACTGGACCATCGCCGCCGCCATGGGGGTGCTGACCGCCAGTTTCGGCGGCATCATTCGCGACATTCTCTGCAACGAGATTCCGCTGATCTTTCAGCGCGAGGTGTATGCGACCGCCTCGCTGGCCGGCGCATTGGTTTATCTATTGTTGGCGTCGGCCGATCTGCCGCGCAACCTCGACATCCTGGGCGGCTTTGTCGCCGCTTTCGGTATTCGCGCTTTAGCGATAATCTGGCACTGGACGATCCCGCCCTACCGACCGCGGGCGAAGGACTGACGGCAAGGGGACGCGACCGAGCATGAAAGAAATTGAAGGATCGCGCCTGCTGCCGTTCGCGTTGAGCTTCTTCGTCGCGGCGCTGACGGTTTACCTGCTGATCGTCGGCAAGAACCTCCTGATCCCGCTCGCGATGGCGGTGCTCATTTGGTACATCATCAACGCGATCGCGAACGGCTACGGCCGCATCCGCATCGGCCGGTTCAGCATGCCGCGCACGGTGGCGATGGCCTTGGCGCTGCTGACCACGGCGCTGGTGATCTTGCTGATCGTCAATCTGATCAGCGGCAGCGTGTCCGGCGTCACCCAATCCGCGCCGCAATACCAGGCGAATCTGCAGAAGCTGCTGCAGAAGGTGGCGGTCCTGCTGCGCCTGAAGGAAATTCCGTCGATTTCCGGACTGATCGATCAACTGGACGTGACCAACGTCATTACCGGTATGGTGCGCGGCCTGACCGCGGTCGCGCAGGACACCGGCATCGTGCTCATTTATCTGCTGTTCCTACTGCTCGAGCAGCGCACCTTCGACAAGAAGCTGACGGCGATCTTTCTCGAGCCCGGCCGCGAGGATGAAATGCGCAAGATCCTGATGCGCATCGGCGCCGATATCCGCACCTACTTGTGGATCAAGAGCCTGCTGGCGCTGATCGCCGGCGTGATCGCCTACGTCGTCATGGCGGCAGTCGGGTTGGATTTCGCGCCGTTCTGGGCATTCATCATCGCCCTGCTCTATTTCATCCCGACGGTCGGCACCGTGCTCGGCCTGATCTTCCCGGCGATCCTGGCGCTGCTGCAGTTCGATTCGCTGGTGCCGTTTCTGGTCGTCACCATCGTCATCGGCGTGGCCGAGATGTTCATCGCCAACATCGTCGAACCGCGCATGATGGGCAAATCGCTCAACATCAGCGGCTTCGTGATGATCGTGGCCTTGGTGGTTTGGGGCTCGATCTGGGGCGTGGCCGGCATGTTCCTGTGCATTCCGATCACCGTCATCATGATGATCGTGTTTTCGAACTTCCGACAAACGCGGGCGATCGCCGTCTTGCTGTCCAGCGACGGTTATATCAAGAAGCCTTAGATCGGCGGACGCTACAGCGGACGCTTGATGAACCGGGACAGCTCGCCCACCAGGCCGCGGCGAAATGCGAGCACGACGATGACGAAGATCGCACCCTGGATCACGGTGACCCAGGCGCCGAAATCGGCCAGATAGCTTTCGAGCCCGATTACGACGATGGCGCCGACGACCGGCCCGAAGATGGTGCCGAGCCCGCCCAGAATGGCCATAAGGATGACCTCGCCCGACATGCTCCAATGCACGTCGGTCAGCGAGGCCAACTGGAACACGACGGCCTTGGTGCCGCCGGCCATGCCCGAGAGCGCGGCCGAAAGCACGAATGCAACCATCTTGTATTGATCGACGCGATAGCCGAGCGAGATCGAGCGCGGCTCGTTCTCGCGGATCGCCTTCAGCACTTGCCCGAACGGCGAATGGATAACGCGATAGATCAGCAGGAAGCCGAACACAAACACGGCCATGACGAGAATGTAGATGTTGGTCGGATCGGCGAGATCGAACACGCCAAACAGCTTGCCGCGCGGCACCGCTTGAATGCCGTCCTCGCCGCCGGTGAACTTGGCCTGCAAGCAGAAGAAGTACACCATCTGCGCCAGGGCCAGCGTCACCATGGCGAAATAAATGCCCTGGCGCCGGATGGCCAGGACGCCCATGACGAAGCCGAGCATTGCGGCAACCGCAGTGCCCGCGAGAATCGCCACTTCCGGGGTGAACCCCCACACCTTGGCGGTATGCGCGGTCACGTAGCTGGCCGACCCCATGAAGGCCGCATGGCCGAACGACGTCAAGCCGCCGAAACCGAGCAACAGGTTGAACGCGCACGCGAACAGCGCAAAGCACATTACCTTCATCAGGAACACGGGATAGACGAAGGTCGGACCGAGCGCGAAGAACGCCAACATGACCGCGAAAGCGACGATCTGCGCCGGCGGGACCGAGGACGAGGGTGCCGCGTGCAGGCGAACGGTCGCAACGCTTTGATCGTGAGCCATGTTACGCCGCCCGCCCGAAAAGGCCGGTTGGCTTGATCAGCAGGACGATGGCCATGATGACGAAAATCACTGTGTTGGATGCCTCGGGGTAGAAAACCTTCGTCAGGCCTTCGACGATGCCGAGAGCGAAGCCGGTGACGATCGATCCCATGATCGAGCCCATGCCGCCGATCACCACGACGGCGAACACCACGATGATCAGATCGGCGCCCATATTGGGATTGACCTGATAGATCGGTGCCGCCATCACGCCGGCGAACGCCGCGAGCGCCACGCCGAACCCATAGGTCAGCATGATCATGCGCGGCACGTTGACGCCGAACGCGCTGACCAAGGCCGGGTTTTCCGTGGCGGCGCGCAGGTAAGCGCCCAACTTGGTGCGTTCGATGACGAACCATGTGGCGAGGCAAACCGCCAACGATGCGATGATCACCCAGCCGCGATAGTTAGGCAGGATCATAAAGCCGAGATTGCGCGCGCCGGTGAGCGTTTCTGGTATCTGGTAAGGCTGGCCGGACGAGCCGAATTCGTTGCGGAACAGGCCCTGAATGATCAAGGCCAGACCGAAGGTGAGCAGCAGCCCGTACAAATGATCGAGCTTATAAAGCCACTGCAACATGGTGCGTTCGATCAGCACCCCGACCGCGCCGACCACGATCGGCGAGACGATCAACGCCCACCAATAGCCGAGCCCAAGATACTGGAGCAGGAACCACGCGACGAACGCGCCCATCATGTACTGCGCGCCGTGCGCTAAATACACGTTGTTCAACTTGCCGAAATTGACGGCCAGGCCGAGGCTCAACAGGCTGTAAAATGCGCCGTTGATCTGCCCGATCAACAGCTGACCGAACTTGGCCTGGGGCGTGATGCCGAGCAGTTCGAACATTTAGTGTCTCAACGCTCCGGTAGGTGATCGACAAGAGGCGGCTGCGCGCATGCAAATGCGCGCAGCCGCTTCCAAGCGCTTACGGTCGTTACTTCGCTGCCGTGACGAGCGGGCACTTGCCGTCGTTGAGCGGACGGAATGCCTGCGCCGCCGGGATCGTGGCACGCAGCTTGTAGAGATCCCATTCGCCCTTCGATTCGGCCGGTTTCTTGACCTCGAACAGATACATGTCGTGGATCTTACGGCCATCGACGCGGATCGTGCCCTTGCCGAACAACTTATCGTCGGTCGGCATGGCCTTCATCTTGTCGATGACGGTCTTGCCGTTGGCGTCGGACTTCAGCTCGGTCACCGCCTTCAGGTAGTGCGTGACCGCCGAGTACACGCCGGCGTGAATCATCGTCGGGTACAGCTTCTTCGAATGCTGTGCCGAGAAGCGCTTCGCGAACGCGCGGTTGTTGTCGTTCATGTCCCAGTACCAGGCCTCGGTGAAGATCAGGCCCTGCGCGGTCGGCAGCCCGAGCGCCTTGACGTCGGTCAGGAACACCAGCAGGCCGGCGAGATTCTGCCCGCCCTTGACGATGCCGAATTCGGCCGCCTGCTTGATCGCGTTGGTCGTGTCGCCGCCGGCGTTGGCCAAGCCGATGATCTTGGCTTTGGAGGCTTGCGCCTGCAGCAGGAACGACGAGAAGTCCGACGTATTGAGCGGGTGCCGCACCTTGCCGACGACCTTGCCTTTGTTCTTGATCACGACGGCTTCGGTGTCGCGTTCGAGGGCATGGCCGAAGGCGTAGTCGGCGGTCAGAAAGAACCAGCTGTCGCCGCCGGTCTTGACGATCGCCGTGCCGGTGCCGTTCGCCAGCGCCCAGGTATCGTAGGTCCAGTGGATCGTGTTGGGCGAGCATTTCGGTCCGGTGAGGTCGGACGCCGCGGCGCCGGAAACCAGGAACACCTTGTTTTTGGCCTTGACGATTTCGTTCACCGCAAGCGCCACCGCCGAGTTCGGCACGTCGACGATGACGTCGACCTTATCCTGGTCGAACCATTTGTTGACGATGGCCGAGCCGATGTCGGCCTTGTTCTGATGATCGGCCTGGATGATCTCGACCTTGAGGCCCTTGGCGGCCGCGCCGAAATCCTCGACCGCGAGTTTCGCCGCCAGCGCCGAGCCGGGGCCGGTCAGATCGGCGTAGAGGCTCGATTGGTCGTTGAGCACGCCGATCTTGATGACGCCGTCGGTGATGCCCTGCGCATGAGCGGCGCCGACGGACAGCGCGGCAAATGCCGTCGCTGCCAATAATGTCTTGATCCGCATCGTGATAGCTCCTTTGACGTTAGACTCCCAGATATGCCTGCACATCACCCATGCGCGCCTCCAACTGGGCGCGGGGGATCATGTCGACGATCTCGCCGTGTTCCATGACGAAGAACCGGTCGGCAACGGTCGCAGCAAAACGGAAATTCTGCTCGACCAACAAGATCGTGAATCCCTTCTCTTTGAGCTGACGTATGCAGTTGCCAATCTGCTCGATGATGACCGGCGCCAAACCCTCGGTGGGTTCGTCGAGCAGCAGGAGATTGGCGCCGGTGCGCAGGATGCGCGCGATCGCCAACATTTGCTGCTCGCCGCCGGACAGTTTCGTGCCCTGGCTTTTCAGCCGCTCCCGGAGATTCGGAAACAGCGTGAAAATTTCTTCGACCGTCATGCCCCCGGTCTTGATCGCCGGCGGCAGGTAAAGATTTTCCGCCACGTTGAGGCTGGCGAAGATGCCGCGCTCCTCGGGGCAGAACGCGATGCCGAGCCGCGCGATCTGGTGCGACGACATGCGCGTAAGCTCGCGACCGTCGAACGCGATCGAACCCTTGCGCGCGCCGACCATGCCCATGATCGATTTCAGCGTCGTGGTCTTGCCGGCGCCGTTGCGGCCGATCAAGGTGACCAGCTCGCCCTTGCGCACGTCGAAATTGACGCCGTGCAGGATGTGCGATTCGCCGTACCAGGAATTGAGGTCCTTGATTTCGAGCATCGCCGCGCCGGCGGCCTGCGCGCGCGCTGCGGTGGGTTCGTCAAGCATGCGGCGCTCCCGAGCCCATATAGGCTTGCACGACGTTGGGATTGCGCGACACCTCGTCGTACGTACCCTCGGCGAGCACTTCGCCGCGTGCGAGCACGGTGATGCGGTCCGAAAGGGACGCGACGACTTTCATATTGTGTTCGACCATCAGCACCGTGCGATCGACCGCGACGCGCTTGATCAGCGCCGACGTGCGCGCGATGTCTTCCTGGCCCATGCCGGCCATCGGCTCGTCGAGCAGCAGAACGTCCGGTTCGAGCGCCAGCGTGGTGGCGATTTCGAGCGCGCGCTTGCGGCCGTAGGGCAGCTCGACGGCGGTATGATAGCGAAAATCGCCCAATCCGACGCTGTCGAGCAATTCTTCGGCGCGCGGGTTCAGTCCATCGAGCTGGCTTTCGGCACGCCAGAAATGAAACGAGTTGCCCATTTTGCGTTGCAGCGCCACACGCACGTTTTCAAGCGCGGTCAGATGTCCGAATACCGCCGAAATCTGGAACGACCGCGCAACGCCCATGCGCGCGATGTCGGCCGGCTTGGCGTTGGTGATGTCGGTGCCGTTGTAGAAAATGCGGCCGGACGACGGCGTCAGGAATTTGGTCAGCAGATTGAAGCAGGTGCTCTTGCCGGCGCCGTTCGGTCCGATCAGCGCATGGATGGTGCCGCGCTTGACCGCCAGGTCGACGTTCTTCACAGCGACGAAGCCCTTAAATTCCTTCGTCAACCCTTCGGTGCGCAGAACGAGATCGTCGCTCACGTCAGTTTCGCTCCCCATCGGCCGGGCATGACTTGCGCCGCATGCTTTAAAATGGCCTGAACCGTTACGTTCCGGCGCACATAGCCTGAGCTTTCCATGCGAGTCAATCGGTCGCTGCAATGCAACAAGTCGCCACGGCGAACCGGTTCCGAATCGGATATTTTAGACTTCAAGCAACGAGCCAAATCCGCCGCCGCGGTTGCCGCGGCGCGGCAATCGCCTGGCCCGAGCGGCACAAGTTTTGGGCATTCCACAAAATGCGCGGCAAGAACTAGTCGGCGACCTCGAGCGCACGGCACGTAGCGGCGGCGAGCGCCGCAGCGTGTTTGGCCAGAGGCTTCGTCAGCGTGCCGTAGACCACGGCAGTGGCGGCCTGCAGCGCCGGTCCCAGGAGAATGCCCACGGCCAGCCGGCCGGGCATTCTGATCATCTTGCCGCTGCGCATCGCGGACACGACGAAGCGTTCGAGCACGGCCAGCGGGCTGTTGATCGCGTCGTCGACCCGCGCGCCGAAATAGTGCTGGGTCAGCAGCAGATAGCGAAACACATACGGTTCGGCATCGAAGCGACGGCACAGAGTTTCGATCAGCAGCGTGATCCGTTCCGCCGTGCTGGCCTCGCGCTCGACCAAGGCCTGCACGGCCTCGGCCAGGGCTTCGTATTGGGTTCGGAACAACTGCCACGCCAATTCGTCCTTGCCGGCGAAATGCCGATAGATCGTACCCTCGGCGATCTTGGCGGCGGCGGCGATGTTACGAGTCGTCGTGCCGGCGACACCCCGTTCGACGAACAGCCGCAGCGCCGTCGTCTCGATAGTTTGCTTGGTCGCCGTGCCGTCGCGCGCCATGTCGCCCCCATCGCGCCATCATAGGCGCGCGCAGGCGGAGCGTCACGCCTTGACCTGCGTCGAGAGCGCGATCGCAGGCGGGTTACGCAGGGTCTGGTAGATCACGCAATAGCGTTCGGTCAGCCGGATCAGGTTCTGCACCTGATCGTAAGGCGCATCGGTCCGCAGGTCGAATTTCAGCCGAATGTCGCGGAAGCCCACCGGCGCATCCTTGGCGACGCCAAGCGTGCCGCGGAAATCCAGATCGCCCTCGGCGGATACGGTCCCGCTCTTGATGTCGATGCCGATCGCGGTCGCAACCGCCTTGACGGTGACGCCGGCGCAGGCGACCAACGCTTCGAGCAGCATGTCGCCGGAACAGGCCAATGCGCCGGTCCCGCCGGTCGCCGGATGCAAGCCGGCGGTGACCAGCGCCTTGCCGGTATCGACCTTGCAGGCGATCTCGGCGCTGTCCAGTTCGCCTTTCGCCTTGAGCGTGATCACGGCGGCGTTCGGCTCGGACTTGTACTTGTCCTTGATCGGTGCCTGCAGCGCGCGCAATTGTTCGGCTTTCATGACTCGGATTCCCTCAATAAAAAAAACTAGGCCGCCGCCGGCACGGTCACCGTGCTGTGCAGCTCGCCCAGGATGCGCGCCTTCACGGCCTGGAACGCGGTGCCGGTGCGCACGCGCGGGCGCGGCAGATCGATCGGATACGTGCCGTAGATCGTGCCCGGATGGCCGCTCATGACGACGACGCGATGCGCCAGCGCCAGGGCCTCGTCGATATCGTGGGTCACCAGGACCAGCGTCGGCCGGTCGTACGCCCATAATTCGAGCAAATGATCCTGCAGGCTTTGCCGCGTGAACGCGTCGAGCGCGCTGAACGGCTCGTCCAGGAGCAACACCGGCGGCTTGCCGACCAGCGCGCGCGCGATCGCGACGCGTTGCGCCATGCCGCCGGAGAGTTCGCGCGGGTGCGCGGTTGCGAATTTCGTCAGGCCGACGCGCGCCAATACTTCGCGGGTCAGCACTTCGCGCTGACCCTTCGGCAAATGGCGAATGCCGAACTGCACGTTGCCCTCGATGTTCAGCCACGGCATCAGCCGCGGCTCCTGGAACACCAGCCCGATTTCGTCGCGCGGCCCGTGGATCGCCGTACCGGCGAAGCTGACGCGACCGATCGACGGCGGCAGCAGGCCGCTCATTACCCGTAAAAGGGTACTCTTGCCGCAACCGCTGCCGCCGACGATGCCGAGAATTTCGCCCGGGCGCACCGACAGATCGATGTCCTTGAGCGCCTGATAGCCGTTGTCGAAACGGACCGAGAGACTTTGCAGTCGAAGCATGGTGAAGCCCCGTAAGTTCGATAACTTGTTAAGCGATCAGGCGGCCTTGAACGAATCCTGCCAGCGCAAGGCGCGCGCCGCGGCTTTGGCGA
Source organism: Alphaproteobacteria bacterium (assembly GCA_050186335.1). Lineage (GTDB taxonomy): Bacteria > Pseudomonadota > Alphaproteobacteria > Bin65 > Bin65 > JBFWYO01. The sequence continues at coordinate 9,740 of JBFWYO010000069.1, forward strand.
GGATCAGATCCGTCGTCTTGCCGATCAGGGCGAACATCAGGATGGCACCCATGATGGTGGCCGGCCGACTGGTTTGCTGACCGTCGATCAGCAGAAAACCGAGCCCCTCGCTGGCGCCCATCATTTCCGCCGCCGCCACGAACATCCAGCCGAGGCCGAGGCCGCCGCGCACGCCGGTGATGAAAGCCGGCAGCGCCGCCGGCAGCAGGATGCGCCGGATCATTTCCGCCGAGCTGAAACGGTAGATGCGCCCGACCTCGACCAGTTTGCGGTCGACGTTGTGTATGCCGAGCGCAAGACCGAGATAGACCGGAAAGAACACGCCGACCGCGATCAGCAACACTTTCGAGACCTCGAAAATGCCGAACCAAAGAATGAACAGCGGCACCCAGGCGATCGACGGGATATTGCGCAGCGCCTGCAGCGTCGGATCGAGCAGGTCGCGCGCCTTGGTCGAATATCCGGTCAGCGCGCCGAGCAATGTGCCGGCGCCGACGCCGAGGCCGAATCCGACAGCGACGCGATACAGGGTGGTCCCGATGTGCTGGAACAACTCGCCGGTGATCGCCAGATCGTACAGGCTGACGGCGATTGCCGACGGCGGCGGCACGAGACGCGCATTTATCCAGCCGTCGCGCGCCGCCAATTCCCAGATCAGCCCGCCCACCACCGGCACGATCAAGCCGGTAGCGAGGCCGAATCCGCGTTTCCTGGCCGGCGGCGCCGAGGCGACGTCGTCGGCGACCGGCGCGGCCGCCGCGGCGCCGGCGATCGCCGCCGACGCCGCGGTGCTCGAAGCGAGGGTAGACATGGCAATCTCCCGCCGTCGGCCGGTTACTTCGCGGCCTGCTGCAACTTGGCCGAGAACTTCGTCTGGATCAGCGAGGCTACGACCTCTTCGATCTTGACGTCGGCCGGGATCACGCCGCCCGTTTGCAGCGCCTTGCCGGCCGCGATCAGCGAATCGACCTGCAGCTTGCCGATCGAGGAATGCGTCAGTTCGGTGCGCTCGAGCTGCTTGGCGGCGACCGCGTCGCTCAGCTTGGCCGCCTTGGCCAGCGCGGCCTTCAGCTCCGCCGGGTTGGCCAGCGCGTGCTTGCGCGCCTGTTCGTACGAGGCGAGCACGCGTTCGACGATCTGCGGATGATGCTTCGCGAATTCTTCGGTGACGTTGAGAACACCCCATGTGTTGAGGTCCGCATTGCGGAAGAACAGCCGCGCGCCGATTTCGAGTTCGGCCTGGGCCATCATCGGATCGAGGCCGGCCCACGCGTCCACGTCGCCCCGCTCGAGTGCTGCGCGGCCGTCGGCGTGCTGCAGCAGCACGGGCTTGATGTCCTTCTCGCTCAGGCCATTCTGGCCAAGCACGCGCACCAGGAAGATGTACGGATCCGTGCCGCGCGTGACGGCGACGCGCTTGCCTTTCAGGTCCGCCACCGTCTTGATCGACGAGTTCTTGCCCGTCACCAGGGCCGTCCATTCCGGTTTCGAATAGACGTAGATCGACTGGATCGGGCTGCCGTTGATCTTGGCCAGCAACGCCGCGGCGCCGGCGGTCGAGCCGAAATCGATGCTGCGCGCGTTGAGGAATTCGATCGCCTTGTTGCTGCCGAGCGTGTGGACCCAGCGGACCTTGATGCCGTCCTTGGCCAGATCCTTTTCGAGCCAGCCCTTATCCTTCAGCACCAGGCTGACCGGATTGTAGTAGGCCCAATCGAGCGTGACGGTTTTGGGATTTTCGGCGCGCGCCGGTGAAACAACGGCCGCCGAGAACGCAAAGGTGCCGAGGACAATTGCCGCCGTGGCGGCCAAACGCTTGGTGACGGTGTGGAGCATGATACGCCCCTCCATGTTGCTCCGCGTCCCCGGCAGGGGTTCGGATGAGTTGACAAGGATGGCGGGGGGTTGGATCAAAAAACCCGCCGCAGCACGTTTCTGCCGGGCGGGTTACCGTCCGACGCTTTAGCTGCATTTGTTACGCGCCCGCAAGCTGCCGCTCAAATCGGCGCGATGGGCGGAAATTTAGCCGCCCGGGTGTCAGAGTCAACAGGATTTTTTTATTTCACATATATTTTTCGGTTTAATGCCCGAGGCAAGTTGGAGCGTTGCCGCTGCCGATGGCTAAAAACTCCTTATAATCTGCGGCTTTCATGCGGCAGCGGCGGCTCGCGCGACGCCAGCCGGACGCGGCTGAATATGCCAAACGCATGCCAGGCGCGAGACAAAATATTTTCACAGTATTTTACGATCATTCACTGGGCAGCGGTTCGCGCCGCGTCTTGATCAGCGACACGACGACGCCGGCCGCCAGAACGCCGACGGTCAAGGCGAGCGATACGAAACTCGGCACCGGCGTGACGAACTCGGCGATGAAGATCTTCGCGCCGATAAACACCAGGACGAGCGCCAGCGCGTATTTGAGATACTTGAAGCGATGGATCATCGCCGCCAGTGCAAAGTAGAGCGCGCGCAGCCCGAGGATCGCAAAGATATTGCTGGTGTAGACGATGAACGGATCCTGCGTGATCGCGAAAATCGCCGGCACGGAATCGACCGCGAACACCACGTCGACCAATTCGATCACGATCAGCGCCAGGAACAACGGCGTCGCGTATCTGAGCGTTCGCTGCGGGTTCGCCTTGTCGGGCAGCCGAACCCAGAACCGCTCGCCGTGCAACTCGTCGGTCACGCGCAACCGCTTGCGCAGGATCCGCAGCACCGGGTTGCTGCCGATGTCCATTTCCTTCTCGACGCTGAACAGCATCTTGATGCCGGTCAGCAGCAGGAAGCCGCCGAAGATATACAGGACCCAGTGGAATTCCTTGATCAGGGCGGCGCCGAGCACGATCATCACGCCGCGCATCACGATGGCGCCCACGATGCCCCAGAACAGCACGCGATGCTGAAATTCGCGCGGCACCGCGAAATAGGTGAACACCAGCGAAATGACGAAGATATTGTCCATCGACAGGCTGAGTTCGACCAGATAGCCCGTGATGTAGTCCTCGGCGGGAATCAGCCCCATCTGACTCCAGACGAACAGGCCGAACAGCAAGCCGACGACCGCATAGAAGCCGGCCAGCCAGAAGCTTTCCCGGACGCCGATCGCGCGCTGGCTGCGGTGCAGGACGCCGAGGTCGAGCACCAGGAGCGTCACCACCACGACGCCGAAGATCAGCCAGAACCAGCCGGGCTGGCCGAGCAGATTGCCGTGGATGACGGTATCGAGGAAGGACATCCGGTACCCCTCGCAAACATTGATCGAGACGGGCGCGCGGACGATTCCTTGCGCCGGTTTCAAGCTGTCCGTCCGACATGGCGGCGACGCGCAAGGGTCACCGTCAGAGGGGCCCGGCCCAAGACAGTGGCGCTGAGATTGGGAGCCGGGCGGGCAATTTCAAGCCCGCTGCAAGCGGCGGGCGCAAAAAAATCGGGCGGCCTCTACCGGGCCGCCCGACAAGCAAGTCAGCCGATACTACCGATCAGGAGGCGTTGGCCTTCAGCCAAGCAACCGCTTTTTTCCAGCCGTCCTCGGCCGCGGCCTTGACGTAGCTCGGCCGATAATCGGCGTGGAATGCGTGCCCGGCATCCGGATACACGACGAGCTGGGATTTGGTATTTCCCGCCGCCGCCAGCGCGGCCTTCATCTTGTCCAGCGACTCGACCGGGATGCCGCCATCCTTGCCGCCGTACAGACCGAGCACCGGCGCCTTGATCTGCGCCGCGACGTCGATCGGATGCTTCGGATTCATCGGATTGGGATCGCCGACCACGCGGCCATACCAGACAATCGCCGATTTGACGTTGGGGTTGTGCGCCGCATAAAGCCAAGCGATACGCCCGCCCCAGCAGAAGCCGGTGATCGAGAGTTTCGACGCATCGCCCTTGCTGCTCGCCGCCGCCCACTTCGCGCTGGCATCGAGATCCGCGAGCACCTGTGCGTCGGGAACTTTCGAGACGATTTCTTTGATGATCGTCGGGATGTCGGAAATTTTCGAGGGATCGCCCTGACGCGCATAAAGCTCCGGCGCCACGGCGCAATAGCCCGCCTTGGCGAACCGGCGGCACACGTCCCTGATGTGCTCGTGAACGCCGAAGATTTCCTGTACCACCAAGATGATCGGGAACTTGTCGCCGGTCGCCGGCATGGCGCGGTAGCCGACCATCATGCCGCCTTCGGCCGGGATCTTCACCTCGCCTGCCGTCAAGCCGGCCTCGTCGGTCTTGATCGCCTGCGCGGCTACCGGGCGAACCGCCATCGCGAATCCGACCGCCAGCGTGGTGACGGCGAAAGTCCGGCGCGTCATCTTGGTATCGCGCACCAGCGATATCGCGTCCGGATCCTTTCGGTAGTCGCGTTCTCCGTCGAGCATCAAATGCCTCCTCTGTGTGGACTCCTCGTAAGTATGCTTATTATAAGCGAAGCCGATTCGCCCTTCACCCCTATGCCAGATCGAACAAGATCAACTCGGCGTGATCCCGCGCTGCAACCGAGATATGGCTTTCGTCGGTAATAGCGGCGCCGTCCCCTTCGCCGAGCCACTTGCCGCCGAGCTCGATCGCGCCGCGCGCCACCTGCAGCCAGGCGGCGCGACCGGGGCGCAACTCGAACGGCGCGACATCCCCGGGATTCAGCAGGGTCGCGTACACCTTGGCATCCTGATGCAGGGTCAAGGAGCCGTCGGCGCCGTCCGGCGAGACGACAAGGCGCCATCTTCCCTGTTTCTCGGAATCCGGGAAGCTTTTTTGCTGGTAGCCGGGTTTGGTGCCCGTCTTGTCGGGCAGGATCCAGATCTGCAGGAAATGCACGGGCTCGGCCGGGGACGGGTTGTACTCGCTGTGCAGCACGCCGGTGCCCGCGCTCATGACCTGCACTTCGCCGGGCTTGATCAGCGTACCGTTGCCCATATTGTCCTGATGCTTGAGCGCGCCGTCCAGGACATAGGAGATGATTTCCATGTCCCGATGTCCGTGGGTCGGAAAGCCGGCGCCCGGCACCACCCGATCCTCGTTGATGACGCGCAGCGCGCGAAAGCCCATATGCCGCGGATCGTGATATCCGCCGAACGAGAAACTGTGACGGCTGTCGAGCCAGTCGAACTTGCTCGGACCGCGTTCGCTGGCCGGTCTGATGGTGATCATTGCAATGTTTCCCTGGTTGAAACGTTGCAGCCTATATGGCGTCGGTTCGACGCTGGACAACGCGCGCGCGTCCGGGATGCGCCGGAGGCATGCCGTGAAACGCCGAGCCGGCGTTTCACGGCGGATCCCGAAGCGCCGAACCCCACAGCACCTATTTGATGAACGGATTGCGCGGACCGCGCTGCCGCGACGGAAACTGCGCGCTCAAATAATCGAGAACCAGCGTGCGGGTATCCTGGTCCAGCTCCGGCATGTTGTGGCGCTTCACCATCCAATCGAGCGTTTCTTCCCAGCGCTCGCGGCTCATGCCCTGCGCCTTGATCAGCGCCGTGCCGTGGCAGGCGATACAGGCGTAGAAGGTTTCGTCGCGCCCCTTGCCCGCGGGGAACATTTCGGGCGTCTCCTCATCGGCCGCGACCGGCACGACCGGAGCCGTGGCGAGCAGCAGCGCGGCCGCCAGCATCGAGCGAAACATGCGCATTTCCGATGCCCGCCTAAGCCTTCACCAGCACTGCCACGCGATGCATGGCGTTGCCGCCGTAACCCTGCGGATTCCAATTCGGCGCCGCGTGCGGCTGCATACGACCGTCCGAATCCGTGGCACGACACCAGATTTCGTAATAGCCGTGGCTGGGCAATTTCACCTGCGCCGTCCAACGCTGCCAATCGTATCTGTTGCGCGGCGCGCGCAGCTGCGCGAGCTGCCATGTCTGCCCGAAATCGATCGATACATGCACCGCCGCAACCGTCTTGTCGCCGGCCCACGCGGCACCCCGCAGCGCTACGCTGCGTGTGCCGGCCGCCAACTCCGCTCCGTTCGCCGGGCTGGTGACGATCGCGCGTACCGGCATCGATTCGAGGATCGCCATATTGGCGTTGTCGGCCTTCGAGCCCGGGATCATCGGCACTTTCGGCACGCGGTACGAGGTGCCGGTCATGCCGGGACCGTCGTGTTCCTTGTCGCGGATCCAAATCCGCGTCAGCCATTTGTGCGACGCCGAACCGGCCCAGCCGGGAATCAGCAGGCGCACCGGTCCGCCATGGACGAGCGGCAGCGGCTTGCCGTTCATCGCGAGCACGACGAGCGAATGCGGGTCGAGCGCCTTGGGCAGCCGGACGCCCCGCGACAGCGATTGTTTGGTCGCGTCGCCCGAGAGGTGCGGGTCGGCGCCCGAATGCGCCGTGTATTTTGCCGTCGGTTTGAGGCCGGCCGCCTTGAGCACGTCGGCCAACCGCACGCCGGTCCATTCGGCGTTGCCCATGCCGCCGTTGGTCCATTGATTGCCGCGCGCGTCGGGCACAAAGGCGGAGCGGCCGTTGCCGCCGCATTCCAACTGCAGCTTGTACGTCACTTGTTGAAATTTCTTTTTCAACTCGCCGACGCTCAATTCAAGCTTCTTGTTGACCTCGCCGTCGACAACGAACTTCCAAGCATCCGGATCCTTCGACGCTTCCGGAATTTGGCCGTTGTTGCGGATATAGAACTTCTCGGTCGGCGTGGTGTCGTCGTCGAGCAGATGCTCCGGCGTCTCGGCGACCAGCGGCCGCTCGCCGAGCACCACCAGGCGGCCATCCTTGCCCTCGAACTTGAGCAGCTTGGGGCCTTTGTCGACCGGCGCCGTCTTCGGCGGTTCGACGGGCGGCTTGGCCTGGGCTAACGCAGCCGGCACCAGCCCGCCCGGCATCATGGCGGCGAACGGGATCGTCGCCCCGACCGCGGCCGACACGGCGGCCACGCCGCCGCCGCGCAGGAACCCGCGCCGCGATACATCGGTTCGGCGGCCGAAAATCACCGCGTCGGCGCGTTCGGGATCGTTGGCATACAGCTCGTGCAAGCCGCGTTCCGGTTTCATGGACATGGCGCTTCGCCTCCCCTCATTGCCGCGGGCAGCTCGTTGGCTGGGCCGCCCCGGTCGTTGTGTTTTCGGGCAAATTTGATTTTTAGCCCTCTAGAATACTACATATTTTTATTGGGCTTTACAAACCGATACGAAGCTCGCACCTTCATTTCAAATACCAATACGTCGGCCGCACCGCATTTTCGGCATGTGATCGACACCCAGGGAGGTTCTTGCAGCATGCGGAAGACGCGGGCCGCTTCGTGCGCGTTCGGCGCGGCAACGTCGGCACGCCGCCCGATGTTGCGTTGAGCGCCATGCTGGCCGAACAGATCTTCAACGGCATCGTCCTGGGCGGCATGTACGCGCTGATCGCGGTCGGCTACGCGCTCGTGTTCGGCGTGCTCGACAAGCTGAACTTCGCGCACAGCGAAGTGTTCATGCTCGGCGGGTTCGCCGCGATCGTCACCGCAGCCATGGGCGCGCCGCTGTGGGCCTCCCTGGTGCTCGCCATCGTCGTTTGCGGCGCCCTCGGCCTGCTGATCGAAATCGTCAGCTTCCGCAAATTCGTCTCGGCCGACGCGCAGATCACCGCGGCGCTCAGTTCGTTGGCCTTGGGGCTCATCTTCATCGACCTGGTGCAGAAGCAGGTCGGCACCGATCCGGTCGCCGTGCCGATCTCGACCGAGCTGCGCACGGCCGGATTCCAGCTGTTCGGCGTGCAGGTGATCTACGTCAAGCTGGCGATCCTGGTGGTCTCCCTGGCGGTGATGATCGCGCTGCACCAGCTGGTCATGCGCACGCGCATCGGCCGCAACATCCGCGCGGTTGCGGGCGCGCCGCAGGCGGCCCGGCTGCTCGGCATCGACGTGCGCCGGGTCAATCAGCAGGTCTTCTTCATCGCCTCGGCCATGGCCGGGATCGCCGGGCTGATGCTGGCGCTGCGCACCGGCTTCGCGCCGTCCGACATCGGCTTCACGTTCGGCTTGAAGGCGCTCGCGATCATGGCGATCGGCGGTATGGGCGATCTGCGCGGCGCCGTGCTCGGCGGCCTGCTGGTCGGCGTCCTGGAAGGGATCGCCGGGCATCTCGGCCTCGATCACGTCGCCGACGTCGCGGTCTGGGTGCTGATGATCCTGGTGCTGCTGGTGCGCCCGGCCGGCCTGTTCAGCCGCGGGCAGATGCCGGAGCCGCGGGCATGAGCGAGTCGCTGCTGATCTTTACGCTGCTCAACGTCCTGCTCGCCTGGAGCGTTTACATCATTCTCCTCTCGGGCAGCCTGTCGTTCGCCAACGGCGGCTTCATGGCGATCGGCGCGTATGCGAGCGGCGTGCTGGCGGTCAAGCTGGGCGTGCCGCTGATCGCCGCAACCCTGATCGCGGCGGCGGCGTGCGGCGCGTTCGGCGCGCTGATCTCGATCCCCGCGCTGCGCACACGCGGGGTCTATCTGATCCTGGTGACCACCGGCATCACCTTCTGCGTCAAGGTCGCGATCGAATCGATCAATTATATCGGCGGCATCCGCGGCATGGGCGGAATGCAGGGCACGACCGTCTGGCACCTGATCGCGCTGACCGTGCTGGTCGGCGGCGGGTTGTGGCTGCTGGCGCGCACGCCGCTGCAAAGGGTCCTCGACGCGGTGCGCGAGGACGAGCGGGTCGCGAAATCGCTCGGCATCAATGCGGTCTACGTCAAAGTCGTCACGTTCGGCATCGGCGCCGCCCTGGCGGCATTGGCGGGCGGCTATTACAGCCATTACGTGCTGTTCATCTCTCCGGCCGACCATTTCAACATTCTGGTCGCGATCTACATCGTGCTTTACGTCGTGCTCGGCGGCGTCAACAATTTGTGGGGGCCGCTGGTCGGCGCCGTGGTGATGACGGTGGCACCCGAACTAATCCGCGATCTGAAGGATTGGCGGCCGGCGGTGTTCGGCTTGCTGATCGTGGTGGTGCTGCTGATCCGGCCGAGCGGCCTGCTGCCGTTTCGCACCATCACCGCGCGCGGCAACGGGGGCAAGCCGAAGGAAGACGGCGAGGCCCGGCCATGACCGGCGCGCTGCTGGAGGTTCGCGGCATCACCAAGCGTTTCGGCGGCATCGTGGCGCTCGACGACGTTTCGTTCGAGATCAGGCGCGGCGAAATCCTCGGCTTGATCGGACCCAACGGCGCCGGCAAATCGGTGCTGATCAATGTCATCAGCGGATTTTATCGCGCCAACGCCGGCGCGATCCTGTTCGACGGCAACGATCTCACGCGGCTCGCCGATTTCGCGCCCGGCCGCCTGGGCCTGGCGCGCACGTTCCAGAACATTCGCCTGTTCCGCCGCATGACCGTGCTGGAGAACGTCCTGGTGGCGAACGCCGAGCACACGCGCAAGCCGTTCCGCAGCTTCTTCGCCGGCCGCCGCAACGAAACCGTGGCCGAAGCGATGGACTGGCTGGCCCGCATGCATCTGGCCGACAAGGCCGACCGCCCGGCCGGCTCGCTGCCCTACGGCGACGCGCGCCGGCTGGAGATCGCGCGCGCCCTGGCGACGCGCCCGAAAATCCTGTTCCTGGACGAGCCCGCGGCGGGCATGAACGAAGCGGAATCGGCGACGCTGGCCGAGGATATCCGCAAGTGCCGGACGCTGCTCCAAGCGATCGTCGTGATCGAACACGATGTCAGCCTGCTGCGCGAGCTTTCGGACCGCATGGTGGCGATGGACAACGGCCGCAAGATCGCCGAGGGCACGCCGGCAGAAGTATTCGCGCATCCCGCCGTCGTCGAAGCGTATCTGGGCACGGGAGAGACCGATGACCGTCCTCGCGGTTGACCGTGTCCATGTCGGCTATGGGCCGATCAAGGCCGTGCGCGGCTGCACGCTCGCCGTCGAGAAGGGCGAGACGGTCGCCGTAGTCGGCGCCAACGGCGCGGGCAAGACAACGCTGATGCGCGCCATTTCCGGCATGCTGCCGCTGCAGGACGGCACGATCGCGTTTCTCGGCAAATCGACCGCCGGCACCGAATGCCACCAACTGGCGCGCCAGGGCATGCTGCACATCCCCGAGGGGCGCGGCACGATTCCCAACATCACGGTGACCGAGAATTTGCGCGTGGCCTACGACGTGCGGCCGACGCGGAGCGGCTTTGCCGACGCGGCTTCGCGCGTGTTCGACCGCTTTCCGCGCCTCAAGGAGCGCGCCGACAGCAAGGCCGGCAATCTTTCCGGCGGCGAGCAGCAGATGCTCGCGCTGGCGCGCGCCATCGTCAACCCGCCGCAGCTCCTGCTGATCGACGAACCGTCGCTCGGCCTTTCGCCGATCATGATCGCGCAGGCCTACGCCGCGATGCGGGATTTCCAGGACGACGGCATGACGATCCTGCTGGTCGAGCAGAACGTGCGCGCCGCGCTCTCGTTCGCCCATCGCGGCTATGTGCTCAAACAGGGCGAAATCGTGCTGTCGGGCACCGGCGCGGAGCTACTGGCCGACGGCAATCTATTGCAGCACTATCTCGGTACGCCTTGAACCACGACAAGAAACCGTCAACGAGGAGGAAACCCATGCGCGTGAAGACATTGCTATTGGCCGCGGCGGCGCTTTCGTTGGCCGTTCCGGCCGCCCTGGCCCCGCCGGCCCGGGCCCAGAACAAGCCGCCGATCAAGGTCGGCGCGATTCTGCCCATGTCCGGCTTCACCGCGACCTACGGCGCGCTGTTCTGGACCGGCATGAAAATGGCGCTCGACGACATCAACGCCAAGGGCGGCGTCAACGGCAGCCAGATCGAGATCCAGCGCGAGGACGATCAGCTGGCGGCGACGCAGTCGGTGCTGCTGTTCCGCAAGCTGGTCGAATCGAAGGCGGTGGTCAGCCTCGGCCCGGTTTCCGGGACCGCGTGGGAAAATATCGGGCCGTTGAGCGCGCAGCTCAAGATGCCGGCGATCAACTTCACCGCGCTCAAGCCCGGCATTTCCGCCAAGCCCTGGGCGCTGCGCATCCATCCGCCCGACGATACGATGATTCCCGAAGGCGTCGCCGAGTTCGTCAAGAAGTTTCCCAACGCCAAAAAGATCGTCATCGCGGGCGATGCCAAGGAAGCCTCGGGCCTCGCGGGCATCGAGGAATTCCAGAAGGCCGCCAAGGCGAACGGGCTACAGGTGCTCGAACTGGTCGAGTACCAGACCCGCACGACCGACTTCTCGCCGATCGTGATCAAGATTCGAGGCCTCAATCCGGATGCGATCTTCATCGCCTCGCTGGCGCCGACCTCGCTGCCGTTCGTCAAGGAACTGGAGACGCAGGGCGTCAAGTCGCCGCTGCTGATCAGCGCGCTCGCGTGGTCGGGGCCGTTCGTGAACGTGATCGGCAGCGCCGGCGCGAACCTGTACACGATGGGCTACGCCACCAACGCTTCGTCGCCGACCTTTCCGGCCTATGTCGATTACGCAAAGCGCTTTCTCGACATCACCAAGGACATTCCGTCGATTCCGAAGCCGGCAAACGTCGCCAACACGGTGATGGCCTACGAAGCGCTTGCCTTCGTCGCCGACATCATGAAACGCAAGGGCGTCGATGGGCGCACCGATCCGGTCAAGGCGCGCGAACTCATCAAAGACGGCATGGCCGAAGCCAAGGAGTTCAAGGACATCATCACCTTCACCATTCGCGGCAGCTACGACGGCCACATCAAGTCGCATCTGCTCAAGGCCGACATCGCGAACAAGGTCTGGGTGTTCGGGCTGGAGGAAAAAGACCGGATCAAGTAGCGCGGAACGCGGCGGGGCGGCCGCGCCCGGCCGCCCCGCCCGCGCGCATGGCATGCAGGAATGGCGATTGCGGTCCGGTCGGGGCAGATCGTATCTTTTGCAACAATTACATCCGCCCGGGAGGAGAACGGCATGGCCGACGTGCGTAGCGGATTCGAAACCATCGCCGGCTGCAAGGTGCGCGTGCAGCGCGCCGGCCGGGGCGCGCCGCTGCTGTTCCTGCACGGCGCGCGCGGCGCCGAGCAGTGGGCGCCGTTCATGGATGCCCTGGCCAGGGATTTCGACGTGATCGTGCCGGAACATCCGGGCTTCGGTTTTTCCGACATGCCGGACTGGCTCGACAATATGTCCGACCTCGCGTTCTACTATCTCGATTTTCTTCAGTCGCTCAAACTCGACGGCGTGCACGTCGTCGGCACTTCGCTGGGCGGCTGGCTGGCCTGCGAGATCGCGACGCGCAGTACGCAGCGGATAAAAACCATCCAGTTGGTGGCCCCGGCCGGCATCCACGTGAAGGGCTTGGCCAAGGGCGACATCTTCCTGTGGTCGCCGCAGGAGACCGCGCGCAATCTGTTTTTCGACCAGTCGATGGCCGACAAGCTGCTGGCCGTCCAATTGCCCGAGGACGCGCTGGACCGGCAGATGAAGAACCGGCTGACCATGGCGCGCCTGTCCTGGCAGCCGCGCTTGTACAATCCGGACCTGCACAAATGGCTGCACCGCATCGACCGGCCGGTGCAGATCGTGTGGGGCGATTCCGACAAGGTCATCCCGCCCGATTACGGCCCGGCGTTCCAGAAACTGATTCCGGGTTCCAGGCTGGAAATTATTCCGCACTGCGGCCACCTGCCGCAAATCGAGAAGGCCGACGCGTTCGTCAAGCTGGTCGGCGGCTTCATCAAGGGAGCAGCAGCATGAAATTCTTTTTCTTTCATTTGATGCCCTATGCCGATCTCGATCTGTCCTATGCGGACAAATACAACTCGGCCTGGGTCACGCTGCCGAACACCTATTTCGATCCGAAGAAGGGCCATGCGCTCTACAACCGCTATCTCGACGAAATCGAGTACGCGGATGCGTGCGGCTTCGACGGCGTGTGCGTCAACGAGCATCACCAGAACGCCTACGGCCTGATGCCGAGCCCCGGCATCATGGCAGGCGCATTGTCGCGCCGGACCAAAAACGTCAAGATCGCCGTGCTCGGCCGCGCGCTGCCGCTGCTCAACAACCCGACCGTGGTGGCCGAGGAATACGCGATGCTCGACCAGATCACCGGCGGGCGGCTGGTCGCCGGCTTCGTGCGCGGCATCGGCGCCGAGTATCACGCGTTCGGCGCCAACCCGGCGTTCTCGCACGAGCGCTTCATGGAAGCCCACGATTTGATCGTGCAGAGCTGGACCCGGCCGGGCCCGTTCGCGTTCGAGGGCAAGCACTATCACTACGACTACGTCAACGTCTGGCCGCGCACGTTCCAGCAACCGCATCCGCCGATCTGGATCCCCTCGCAGGGCAGCCAGGAAACCATCGATTGGGCCTCGCACCCGGATCGCAAATACACCTATTTGCAGACGTTCAGCCCGGTCACGGTGATGGCGAAGTATCTGGGCGCTTACAAGGAAGCCGCGCTGAAATACGGCTACACGGCGCAATCCTCGCAGCTCGGCTGGGCGATCCCGATCTACGTCGCGGAGACCGATGCGCAGGCGCGCAGCGAGGCGAAACCGCACATCGAGGCGTTCTTCAACAAGTTCCTGCGCATGCCGATGGAAATGCTGCTGCCGCCCGGCTATCTCTCGCTCAAGTCCATGAAGGGCGTGATGAAGGCGAAAGCGGGCCTCGCGGGCGGCGCGCATACGATCGACAGCGTGATCGAGCAGGGCATGTTCCTGTGCGGCGGCTGGCAGACGGTCGCCGACCAGATCGCCAAGTATCAGAAGGAGATCGGCTTCGGCAATCTGCTGCCGATGGGCCAGTTCGGCACCCTGCCGCACGATCTTGCGATGAAGAACATCGAAACCTTCGCCAAGAAAGTCATCCCGCGCGTACGCGCGACGCTCGGCGAGCAGGCGCAGGCGGCGGAGTAGCAGCGGCGGCCCATCCCCTCATCCTGAGCTTGTCGAAGGACGATACGCGCTGCGCGCTACTCAGGATGAGGCGGAAGTTTGTAGCGTTTCGAAAACCAACCTCATCCTGAGTAGCGCGCTCTTGCGCGCGTATCGAAGGATGGGCAACCGGCATGACGGGACATCGCCCGCGCCGTCGCCGGGCGGCGACGCCATCGCGATGTTACCGATGTTACGCTTTTTCACCTTAGGGCTTAGGGTACCTTAGGGTGGCAACGCCCGCGCGAATATGTGTGCGCCTACACGGCGCGGTCGCCAAACACGATTCACGATTTGAAGAGCGATGCGCGGCACACGCCGCGCATCTGCCGCATATGATATTGCGTGCGGCGGCGTCAAGATGCGCGTTACGCTTGTTACGTTTTGCCGCCACGCCCGAACAAAGCCGGGGCCGCTCTTGCGAGCGGCCCCGTTTCGTTTCGACCTTTCGGCGCCGAAGCGCCGGCAGAACAGGTGGGCTGGATTAGAAGTCCATCCCGCCCATGCCGCCCATGCCGCCGCCCGGAGGCATGGCCGGGCCGCTGTTCTTCTGCGGCTTTTCGGCGATCATGGCTTCCGTGGTGATCAGCAGGGCCGCGACCGAGGCCGCGTCCTGCAGGGCGCAGCGCACGACCTTGGTCGGGTCGATGATGCCGGCCTTGACCAGGTCCTTGTACTCGTTCAGCTGGGCGTCGAAGCCGAAATTGGCGTCCTTCGACTCCAACAGCTTGCCGACGACGACCGAGCCGTCCACGCCGGCGTTCTCGGCGATCTGGCGCGCGGGCGTGGTGATCGCCTTGCGCACGATATCGATGCCGACCTGCTGGTCGTGGTTGTCGCTCTTGACCGCCGCGAGAATGCGATGCGCGTACAGCAGCGCAACGCCGCCGCCCGGCACGACGCCTTCTTCGACCGCCGCACGGGTCGCGTGCATGGCGTCTTCGACGCGGTCCTTCTTTTCCTTCACTTCGACTTCGGTCGCACCGCCGACGCGGATGATGGCGACGCCGCCGGCCAGTTTCGCCAGACGCTCCTGGAGCTTCTCGCGATCGTAGTCCGACGTGGTTTCCTCGATCTGCGCGCGGATCTGGCTGCAACGGGCTTCGATGTCCGTCTTCTTGCCGGCGCCGCTGACGATCGTGGTGTTGTCCTTATCGATGCGAATCTTCTTGGCGCGGCCGAGCATCTGCAGGGTTACGCCTTCCAGCTTGATGCCGAGATCTTCCGAGATGACCTGACCGCCGGTCAGGATCGCGATGTCCTCCAGCATGGCCTTGCGGCGATCGCCGAAGCCCGGGGCCTTGACGGCCGCGACCTTCAAGCCGCCGCGCAGCTTGTTGACCACCAGCGTGGCCAAAGCTTCGCCTTCGATGTCTTCGCTGATGACGACCAGCGGACGACCCGACTGCACGACCGATTCGAGCAACGGCAGCATCGGCTGCAGGCCCGAGAGCTTCTTTTCGTGCAGGAGGATGTAGGCATCATCCAGCTCGACCAGCATCTTCTCGGCGTTGGTGACGAAATACGGCGAGATGTAGCCGCGGTCGAACTGCATGCCTTCGACGACGTCGAGTTCGGTCTCCAGGCTCTTCGCCTCTTCGACCGTGATGACGCCTTCGTTGCCGACCTTCTGCATCGCCTTGGCGAGCATTTCGCCGATCGACTTGTCGCCGTTGGCGGAGATCGTTCCAACCTGGGCGATTTCCTCGTTCGACTTGACCTTCTTGGAGCGCTTCTGCACGTCGGCGACGACGGCTTCAACCGCCAGGTCGATGCCGCGCTTGAGATCCATCGGGTTCATGCCGGCGGCCACGGCCTTGGCGCCTTCGCGGACGATCGATTGCGCCAGCACGGTCGCCGTGGTGGTGCCGTCGCCGGCCAGGTCGTTGGTCTTGGAAGCCACTTCGCGCAGCATCTGCGCGCCCATGTTCTCGAACTTGTCGGCAAGTTCGATTTCCTTCGCCACGGTCACGCCGTCCTTGGTGGTGCGCGGCGCGCCGAACGATTTGTCGATCACGACGTTGCGGCCCTTGGGACCGAGCGTCACCTTGACCGCGTTGGCGAGGATGTCGACACCGGCCAGCATGCGCGAGCGGGCGTCGGAGCCGAATTTGACGTCTTTAGCTGCCATCGGAAAATACTCCTGATAGTTAAACTGATTACGCCGCCTTCTT
>JBFWYO010000070.1:0-25475 GCA_050186335.1 Alphaproteobacteria bacterium
ATCGACAGGCTTTCGAGCAGGCATCCGAGCACGAGATAAATGCCGCAAATAACCAGAATGACGACGATCGGCGGAACGCTCAGCTCTTTCATGCTGCTGGCCAGAAGCGCCGGGAATCCCGCGATATTGACGAAATTGGAAAAGATCAACGCGCCGAACAGCACGATGAACATCATCGACGAGACGCGTGCGGTTTCGACGAACGTGTCGGCGAGCTTGGCCCAGGTCAGCGTGCGACGGAAAATGGCGATGAAGAACGCGCCCATGGCGCCGATGCCGGCCGCTTCCGAAGGCGTGAAAATGCCGCCGTAAATGCCGACCATGACCACGGTGAACAGCAGGACGACGCCGGAGACGCCGCGAATGGCGAGCCATTTCTCGCCCAACGGCATGCGATCGCCGGCGGGCGCGCTGGACGGATTGCGCCAAACCGTCACCATGATCGCAATCAGGTAGAACACGATGCCGATCATGCCCGGCAACACGCCAGCTACGAACAGCTTGCCGATGTCCGTGTCGGTCATGAAGCCGTAGATGACCATGATGATGCTGGGCGGAATGAGGATGCCGAGCGTGCCGCCCGCGGCGACCGAGGCGGTCGCCAGGCCGTCGCTGTAGCCGTAACGCCGCATCGACGGCAGCGCCACTTTGACCATCGTCGCCGCGGTCGCCATGCTGGAACCGCACACCGCGCCGAACCCGCCGCAAGCGAAAATCGTCGACATCGCCAAACCGCCGCGCCAACGGCCGAGAATCGCATACGAGGCGGCGTAGAGTTCCTCGGACAATTTAGCGTTGGTCACCAAATTACCCATCAGCACGAACAGCGGCAGCAGCGAAAAGCCGTAATTGAAGACATTGTCGACGACGATCTGCCCGACCATGGCCGTCGTCGGCGCCCAGCCGGTGAATAGTGCGAAGCCCACGGTGCCGACCGCACCCATCGCAAAGCCGATCGGAACGCCCCAGAACAGCAGCGCGAACAGAATTACGAAGCCGATCAGCGTGGCGATCATGCCGCACCCTGTTCATCCGCCACGCCGCCCGCCCTGCCGCCGAAAGCCGCGAGCAATGCCGACAGGATCGCCGCGACTGCGGACGCAACCGCGGCCAGCCCGATGATCGGCGATTTGGGAATGCCCAACTGCTGACTGGCTTCCAGAAGCGTATGCGAGGCCGCGTAGGCGCCATACAAGGCGTAGGCGAGGTAAGCGCAGGCGATAAAGCAGGCGATGTGGACCGACAGTCGCTTCAATTCCAGTACGCGGCCCTTGATCGATTTCTCGAACAGGCCGGTCGTGACATGTTCGTTGCGCGCGGTCACGAGCGGCAGGGCGGAGAAAACCATGAGCGGCAAGAGATACTCGGTCAGCTCGTATGCGCCCTTGAGCGGCGCACCGAGAATGTAACGCCCGATCACATCGACGAACGTCAACGTCATCATGGCGAAGAGGCATAACCCGGAGATCGACCCCAGCCCGCGGCGTCCCCATTTCGCGACCGCCGATTCCGCTATCCGCTCGTCCATCGAGGCATCCTGTTCAACATGTTGCCCGCGCCGGGGCCGACGCTGCGGCCGGTATTGGTCAGGCCGGCAGCTCGGCCGTGTAAGTCGGCGGGCCGCAATTCTCCGTTCCGAGCGGCAAGTGCATCGCGGTTCGCAAATACTGACGACGCAGCCATTTCGACCGAAACGTCAACCAGAAGGCGGCCGAGCGCAGACTGTCGGGCCAGGTCGTCAACTCGCTGTAAAACGACGACAAGCGCTGCGTGTGATCCGTCAAGGGCCGTTCGGAACTTTCCCAGGCGTCGAGACCGGCCCGTATGTCGGATGTGCGATCGAGATGCACCGCCAGCGCCAGCGCGTTCATCATCGCGCATGCGCCGCCCTGACCCAGATTGGGCGCCATCGCATGCGCCGCATCGCCGACCACCGCCACGCGGCCCTTTGACCAACGCCGCATCTTGATGACTTGGAACCGGTCCCATCGGGCGTCGCCTTCGAGGCGGTCGATGAGCTGGCGCAGACTGGGAAATGCCTCTGTCCACAGCGGCTTGTTCAGCGGAATGCGCTTGGCCGGCTCGTCGCTGTCCAATGTGGTCAAGGCGACATACAATTCGCGGTCGCTGCACGGTGCCAACAGCATGCGCCGATGCCCGGACCAATACTCGACGTTCTTGCGATTATCGGGATGGCCAAGCTCTTCGGGCAAGCGATCGATCATGATGCGGATCGCGCCGTCGCGCAGCCAACGGCGCCGCCAGGGAATGCCCAGCGTTTCGCGCGCACGCGAGTGAACGCCGTCGGCGGCGATGACCAGATCAGCCTCGATCGTGCGCCCGTCCTCGAGAACGATCGCACCTTCCGGCTTCACCGCGGCCACGGCGGAATTGGTCACGATTTCGGCGCCGGCGCGGCGCGCGGCGGCGGCCAAAGCGGCGACGACCTGTAGCCGCGTGATCTCGAACATGGTCGTCGCGTACTTCAGGTGCGAAGTGGTGTTGCCGTTCCGATCGCGGGTTTCGCGTTCAAATCCCCGACGCGCGCCGCGAACCGCGTCTTCCTCGGCGCCGATCGAGCGCATGACCCGGAGCGCGTTCTCGAAAATGGAAAGTCCGGAGCCGACGATCCGCATTTCCGGCATTCGCTCGTGAACCCGGACGCTCCATCCGCGCTGGCAAAGTGCTGCGGCCGCGGTCAGGCCGGCCATGCCGCCGCCGACGATTTCCGCGCGTCGTGACTTGCTCACGCGCTCTTGCTCCGCTCCCAGAAGCGCGGCACCGAGGCGGGCGGCCAGACTTGCGGAAACAAATCGCAGCCAAAATGCTGTCCCGGCTTTATGCCGGCGTTCCATACCGGCTTCGGCCCGACCGGTCGGTCGGCGTAAGTGGCGTCATCGCCCGCGTAACGGAACGAAAGCGCCCTGCGCCGGCGGTCGTTGCGGGAATTGCCCGGCGAGCCGTGCAGGACCAACGAATGGTGAACCAAGACGTCGCCGGGCGAGCAGTCGAAATGGGCGATCTTGAGGCTGATGCGCTGCGCTTCGATGTCGGGCATGTGCTCGAAGCTTTGATTCGATTGCTCTTTGCCGTCGTCGAATCCGACCGGGCGATACCATTTCCCCCATCGATGCGACCCAAGCACATATTCCATGGCGCCGCTCGTCGAATCGACTTCGTCCAGCGGCGTCCACGCCGAGCACACTTGCTTGCCGTCGTACCAGCCATAGGGCTGGTCCTGATGCCACGGGGTGACGTTGGGCGTATTCGGTTCCTTGGCAAAAACGATGTCCGCCATCAGATACGCGTGCGTCGAGCGCATGACGGCGGCCATGATGCCGGGCAACGGCGAGTCGGCCTGCAGCCGCCAGAACGGCTCGTGCCGCGTCCACATGAAAGTATCGTATCGGAATCGCCCGGAACCCTGCTTCTCGTAATCCTTGCCCTGCGGGCCCGGCGATTCGAGCACGCGTTCCAACTCGTCGCGCAGCAGATCGACCCACGTCTGGTCGAGCACGCCGCGCAGGCAGACGACGCCGTCTGCCTCGTAGCGCCGTATGTCGTCTTCAGTAACCCGAAAACTTGTCCTCGCCATGGTTACCTCCTCCCGGATTCCTTCGGTCGCGGCGCCTTCGCGCCGGCCGAGCGATATCTATTTGGCTTGGTTCAAGGCACGATCGTAGGAAATGACGCCGACGCCGCCCATCCATTCCTTGACCGGCTCATAGACGATGGTCCGGCTCGGTGCGCCGTTCAGCACACCCATCAGCGTGACCCAGAGCGACATTTCGTGCCCTCCGTTGCCGCCGTCCCGTTCGACCTCGTCGTACGTCATGCGCAGGAAATGCTCGACATCGCCGCGGGCGAATGCATCCAGCAGCGATTTATCCCAGCGCACATTGATCAGTTCGCGATCCGATGCGGCCATTTCGGCTTCCTTGGCGTGAATGAGATCGCGGACCTTCGGATCGGCGAGCCGCGCCGGCGGTCCTAGTTGCTGGATGCGCAGCATCCGGCGGCCGAGCTCGTCCAAGTTCGGATCTTCCTCGTTGGCGAAGGGCGGCCAGTGCGAAATGCCGCCGCTCGCGATCAGCGCCACGCGCTCCGGTCGACGCGCGATCACCCGCGCGATCACGCGGCCGAAATCGAAACAGCGGCGGAAGCTCGGCAGCGGCGGAGCAAAGCAGTTCACGAAGATCGGCACCACCGGCAGATCCGCTTCCGGCCGCAGGAATTTGAACGGCATCAGGACGTTGTGGACGAATTCGGCAGCGCCCGAACGCGCGACATCGAAACCGGCGCCGACCGCCTCTTTCAGTATTTCGCGGGAGTACGACGCATTGCCGCCGAACTCGCGACGCTTCAATTTCAACCACGCCTCGGCGTTCGCCGGGGGCCCAAAATGACGGTCCGACACCGCGATCGAGAACGTCGGCATGTTTTCAAGGCAATACATGTCGAAATGATCGTTGACGATCGCGATGATGAGATCCGGCTTAGCCTCGGCCAGCACCCGTCGCCCTTCGGCGAATCCGTTCATCAGCCGCTCGATCTGGTCGGCCGGCGGCACGTCGAGCCGGTCGCCCAAGCCGGGCGTGTGCGTCATCGCAAGCGCCGCCACGATTTGAGACGGTATTGCGTTCTGGGCCATGCCTTGTGTCTCCGAGAAGCGGGCGAAACTGCGCCGACCAGGGGGCTTGTGCAAACGACGATGTCGGCATAATATGCAATTACATATGCGGTGACAATTGTTTTCGAAGCCAACCACGAATGAACCCAAACTGGGGAGTTTTTCCAAATGAAAAAGTGGATCATCGGTGCGTGTTTTGGTTTGGCCGGCCTCGGCTGGCTGCCGGGCAATGCAGCCGCGGAAGCGGTTGTCCTGCGCTTCAATCGCTGGGTTCCGCCGACCCATCACTTTCACGCGCGGATCATGGTCGGATGGGCCGAGCGCGTGGAAAAGGCGACGAACGGGCGCGTCAAAATCGAGTTCACCGCGGCTTCGCTCGGCGCGCCGCCACGTCAGTTCGACCTGGCCGCCACAGCCATTGCCGATCTGACCGCCGGCAATCAGACCTACACGCCGGAGCGCTTCGTGGCCTCGCGCGTCGCAGAATTGCCGTTCCTGGGCGACAACGCGGAGGCGCTATCGGTTGCGCAATGGCGGGTTCACGAGAAATATCTCGCGAAGGCGGACGAGTATAAGGGTACGAAACTGCTGACCGTGTTCAACAACGGTCCGTACCAAGTCTTCACCGCGAAAAAGAACATCGTTCAGGTAGCCGATCTCAAGAATCTGAAGATCAGGGTCGCCGGCGGCATGCCGACCGAAATTGCGAAAGCACTGGAAACCGTCCCGGTCGGCGCACCGGTGACGGAAGCCTACGAAATGCTTTCGCGCGGAATTGTCGACGGCATGTTTCTGCCGCCGGATTCGATCCGCAGCTTCCGCATGAACAAATTCCTCGATTACCAGGTGAAGGTGCCGCGCGGGCTGTTCAATGCAGCCTTCTTCGTGGTCATGAACGAAAAGAAATGGGCATCCCTGCCGAAGGCCGATCAGGACGCGATCATGTCGGTATCGGGCGAAACATTTGCGCGCGAAGCCGGCAAAATCTGGGACGATCAGGACCGCATCGCCAACGAGGAATTCGGCAAGAGCGGCATGAAGATTTCGACGGCGTCCGATGCGTTCATGGCAGACCTCAAGAAGCGTATCGGACACATCGAGGAAGCCTGGGTCAAGGAAGCGGCTGCCCGCGGGGTCGACGGCCGCGCCGCGCTCGAGATGTTCCGCCGCGAAGCAGCCGCTTACAAGCCGCAGAAATAGGCACGCCTGCGTACCATCTGTGCATGCGCGGACGGGGGGGTCTCGGAGCCCCCCGTTCCGTCTTGCAATCCACCGCGAAATGAGTTTTTTTGAGTTCGCCATGCCCCGAACCGGTTCACAGTCCAACAATCTGCGCGGGCGAAGCGCGTCCAGAACGACCCCGAAGGGCGATCCGGCAGACGGCACCAAAATGCAGGGCTATCTGCCGCACTATATCAGCCGGTTGATGAACACGCTGAATCTGCGGCTGCTGGAAAGCCTGCGTCCGCACGGGATCACCATCCAGCAATTCCGCGTCATGCAGGCGCTCGATGCGCGCGGCGTCTCCAGCGTCGGCGAGATATCCGCGGATACGGTAATCGAACAATCGGTGGTCAGCCGCATCGTCGATCAGTTGGAGCGTGCAAAATACGCGGTTCGCCGCAAGCGCCCGACCAACAGCCGCGTGGTCGAGGTGTGTCTGACGCCGCTTGGCGAGAGCACTTATGCATCGTTGTTTCCATATGCCAAGGCGATCGTCGACGACGCGACCAGCGCTCTGAACCCGCAGGAACGCAAAATTCTCGAATCGCTGCTTCAGCGATTGTTCGAGCATGTCCGGCGCCCCTATGCGCCGTGGCTCGTTGCCATAAAGCGCAACAACGGCGGCGCGTAGTATTCGACGCGTTCGCGCGGAATCGGTTGCATGTTGCCCCAGCATTTCGGGGTCCGCGCAAGTCCCGCTCCGGCGATTTCGAATTTCACGCCTTGCGTGGATCGCAAAGGATGGCTCGAACCATCGCCTCGACCGCCGCGCTTTGTTTCAACCCGGCCTCGCGCACCAACGTTCGCCAGGTGAAAAAGCTCAGCGCCAGCCGCAGTACGGCGCGCTGCTGGGCGGACAGCGCTGCACCCAGCACCTCGGCGTAGGCCTGCAGACAAGGCTCGAACCGCAGCACGACCATCTCCTTCGTCAGCGCGTGATACTCGGCATCGCGCAGCACGCACGCCGCCAGTTCGGCGTTGCGCTCAAACCAGCCATAAATCGCACGAAGGCCGGCGCGCAGCCGCTCGCGCCGACCCTCGATCCCGCGCCATGGCTCGGCATCCGGCAACGGGTCGCGCTCGAAACTCAATCCCGAGCACGCGAGGAACAGGCTGCGTTCGTCGGGAAAATGGGCATACAGCGTGTGCCGCTGAACGCCGGCCCGTTCGGCCACCATGCTGATCGTAGTAAGCGCCGGGCCTATGCTGCCGTGCAGATCCACGGCGGCCTTCACGATGCGCAGCCTCGTCTCCGCCTGCCGCTCGGCGCGGCGCTTCAGCGTATAGGTTCGCGTCATCCTATTTCCATTGTACAGTAGCGTGCAATCAATATTGACACGCCCGCCCATTTCCAGTACACACAAGTGTACCATGAAATATGGAAAAGGTCCATCCTCGACAACCGGTACCGTGCAACAGCGGCACAACCAGCGCATGGAGCAGTCTATGGCAACCAAGATCAACGAGATCGCCGACGGCATCTTTCGGCTTTCGACCCTTGTCCCGGAGATCGGGCCGCCGGCGGGCTTCACCTTCAACCAGTTCCTCGTCGTCGGCGATGCCCCTTTGCTGTTTCATACCGGTCCCAGGGCCATGTTCCCGCTGGTCCGTGACGCCGTAAGCCGCGTGATGCCGCCCGAGCGGCTGCGCTGGATCAGCTTCAGCCACTACGAGGCCGACGAGTGCGGCGCGATGAACCAATGGCTGGCGATCGCACCGCAGGCCGAAGTGGCGCACGGGCAGACCGGATGCATGGTATCGCTGAACGACGCAGCCGACCGCATGCCCCGGGTTCTGCAAGACGGCGAGATCGTCGAACTCGGCAAAGGCAAGCGGGTGCGCTACCTCGATACGCCACATGTCCCGCATGGTTGGGACGCGGGCCTGCTGTACGAGGAAAACAGCGGCACGCTATTTTGCAGCGACCTGTTCAGCCAATTCGGCGACGGCGCGGCGCTCACGAACGCCGATATCGTGACGCCGGCTATCGTCGCCGAAGATGCGTTCAAAGGCTCGAGCCTGAACCCCGGCATGGGCGCGACAATCCGCAGGCTTGCCGAACTTGCGCCGCGCACACTGGCGCTGATGCACGGCCCTTCCTTCAATGGCGATGCTGCGGCCGCGCTGCGCGCGTTGGCGGACAACTACGACCACCGCGTTCTCGCCGGCGCGCCTGGCAGCGTCAAGAAAGCGGCCGCTTGAGGTGCGGGCCGGCCAACGCTGTGGCATGTGCTTTGCGTTCGCCGGCCGCGCGCTCTATTCCCGCGTGTCTCGCCTCGGAGTCGCTGTATCCATTACGCCGGCGCTTACGATAAACTTTAATTGCCGTCAGGCCTCGCTCGGGGCCGTTCATCCGACTCCTGGATCGCTAACGATTCCATGTCCGGTCCGAAGCTGATCGTTCACCACATCCCGGTCTGCCCGTTCTCGCAACGGCTTGAAATCCTCCTCGAACTGAAATCGCTGCGCGGTGCCGTGGAGTTTCGTGTCGTGGACATCACCCGCCCGCGTGAACCGGCGCTCCTCCGCCTGGCGCGCGGCTCGACTGCCTTGCCCATCATGGAGACCGGTCGGGGCGTCTTGAAGGAGAGCCTCGTTATTCTGCGATATCTTGACGAGTTGTTCCCTGTTCCCACAATTGCACAGGCCGACCCCTATAAGCGCGCGATCGAGAACATGCTGATCGCGCGCGAAGGCGATTTCACCGCCGCGGGGTACCGCTACGTCATGAATCGCGATCCCGCCCGCGCGCCCGGTCTCCGCGACGCCATGCTGGCCCAATATGCCTGGCTCGACGATTTTCTGACCTGGCAAAATCACGCCGGCGTCTTTCTTTTCGACGATTTCGGTTTGGCCGAAACGGTGTTGACGCCGATGTTCGTGCGCTTCTCGTTCCTCGAATATTTCGAGAACTTCACGTTGCCGGAGGAGAAATTCCACCGCGTGTTGCGCTGGCGCGATGCATGCCTTGCCCATCCTGCGGCGCAACAAGTGAGCCCGGAGGAGGTCGTGAAGTCGTATTACGATTATGCATTGGGTGTCGGGAACGGCGCATTGCCGCCGGGCCGGCGTATCTCGAGCTTCGCCTTCGAGCCGCACTGGTCGAAACGACCCTGGCCGCCGCGCGACAAATTCGCGATTGCGACGGATGCCGATCTCGGCCTCATCGCGGAACATTCGTAAATCGAGTCGACGCAGACCAAACAGGTCCTTGCGGGTAGCGCGGTGAAATTCCTCTGTCGCTCCGATCCCTGCACCCGGGATCTTGATAGTCGATGCGCTGCTCAGTGGCTAGGATTTGGCGGTTCCGGCATTTGCCCGGCCAACCCTCAAAGGAGCAAGAGTTTCATGGACCGTAGATCGCTGTTGAAGCTCACCAGCGTCGCCGCGGTGGGCGCCGCTGCAGCGTTTGTCTTGCCGCGCGGTGCGCAATCCCAAGCCTCCGCCGGCCTGTGGGGCGTCTGGGACAGCGCCTTCGCCGGTGCGCGCTTCGTCTCGCTGTCCCATGTACTGACGCAGGACGCGCCGGTGTGGAAAGGCTTCCCGCCGACCACCAAATTCGCGCGCGGTACCGGCCGGCTCGACGACAAGTCGGATTATGGTCCGTTCACCTACGACAAGCTCGGCCTGGAGACCAGTTCGTACACGCTGGCGACCGACCAGTTCGGCACGCAGCTCGACCCGCCGGCGCATTGGCACCAATGTTTCGCCGCGATCGACGAGTTGCCGGCAACGTTGGCGCTGCGCAAGCTGGTCGTGATTTCGATCGTCGAGCAGGCCGCGCGCGACGTGAATTATCATCTGACCGAAGCCGACGTGCGCGCGTGGGAACGCAGGAACGGGCCGGTTCCCGCCGGCAGCGTCGTGATGGTGCGATCGGATTGGTACAAGCGCTGGCCGGATAAGGCGCGCTTCCAGCCGGCGGACGGGAAATTCCCCGGCGTTGCGCTCGATGCGCTGAAGTACCTGCATCTCGAGCGCCGCATCCTGCTGCACGGGCATGAGGCGCTCGACACCGACTCAACGCCAACTTTGATCGGCGAGGATTGGCTGATGAACAACGGCTATATGCAGGCCGAAGCGGTCGCCAACCTCGATCAGGTGCCGGAGACGGGCGCGCTGGTGGCGATCGGGTTCCCGCGTTTCAAAGGCGGCACCGGTGGCCTGGCCAGCTTCACCGCCATCTGCCCCGCGGATTGGGTTCACGGCGTGCGGCCCGGCGATGTGCCCGAGGCGCCGTTGGCGCACAACGAAAAGCGTTTGGTTTGGGACGACGCCAAAGGCCGGCGCGAGCGGACCGCAGCCTGCGACAAGCCGAAAGGCAAGATGAGTTTCAACTGAAGCGACAAGCATCGGCGGCGGCCGGCGAATTGTTGGCGACGCGCCTGCCTGAACCACAAATAACTTGAACGCGAATGGCCCGCAGCTAAAGTCTGGCCGCACCGAAACAGGGAGACGTACGCATGATAACCCGTCGCGACGCGGCTATCGGAATGCTGGTTGGAATTTCCGGAATTGCGGCGATCGCGGGTCCCGCGACAGCCCAGCAGAAAGTGTCGGAGGCGGAGGCGCTTGCGGCACTGAACCCGTGGGCCGACGCGCTCCTGACCGGCGACCCCGCAACGGTCGAAAAGGTGCTCGCACCCGAGTATCAGATCGTGCGCTCGAACGGCACCGGGCTGGACAAAGCGAGCTATCTGAAGTCATTGCCGCGGTAGCGAACCCGGTCGAAGTTCAGCGACATCGTTGCCACGCGCCACGGCGACGTGATGGTGCTGCGCTACCGCATCGCGACCCAGCAGACAATCGAAGGCAAGCCGGCCGAACCCGTCTCGGCGCGTCTTTCGGTGTTCCGCAAAGATGGCACGCGGTGGCTCATCGTTGCCCACGCGAATTTCGGCCGCATCGGCTGATTGCCGATGCGCTGTGCGCGATTGAGGGTCAGCGGTCGCGCGGGTCGGCTTGCGGCCGTCAGAACATGATCGAAATGGTGCGCGGCATCAGCGTCTGATCGAGCACGATCTTGCGGTATTTGATGCGCCATGAGTTCTCGTGCGGCGTTAAAATATCCTCTCGCCGGCCGACATATGATGCCGCGGTACGTTCCAGGCGGGTCTGGTGCACCAGCAAATT
The DNA here is from genome assembly GCA_050186335.1 of Alphaproteobacteria bacterium. Classification (GTDB taxonomy): domain Bacteria; phylum Pseudomonadota; class Alphaproteobacteria; order Bin65; family Bin65; genus JBFWYO01. The sequence goes on from JBFWYO010000070.1 coordinate 10,988, forward strand.
GCAGTGCGCGTCGATGTCGCCGTCCTTGCGCGCGGCAATCTCGATGTTCGAAATGAACCGACGCGTACGCGAGGGCGGCGTTTCGGCGTGCGCCAAGCCGGTGTGCAGCCGCTGGATGCGCGCGCGCAGGAACGGCTTGTCGTCATCGAACATCGCCATTTCGGTGTTCGAGCGCACGCCCGTCAACAACGTGTCCTGCGTTTCGCGAATCGGCATCCAGTAGCGCACGTCCTCGGTCAGCAGGGTCAGCCAATCGTCGTAGCGCGCTTCGTCCAGCAGGCGCGCCTCGTAAAACAGGAACTGCTCGATGGCGCGGTGCGTCTCAAGTGAAGGCATGATGCTGTCCTGGGCCTGATCTTGAACGAGATCTTGGGTGTTGACGGGTGCGTTAGACGTGGCGCGTGCGGCCGCGACCATTGCCGGCCGCCGATTTGACCGCGACGCGGGCGCGCGGCGCCGCCGCTCTGCCGCTGCGCGGTCGCACGACGGGGGCCGGCCGATCCGGTGCCATCAATCGGGCCCAGTAGGCGTAGAAATTGCGCTGGCCCTGTTCGCTGAAATACGGGCCGATGCTGCCCGGCAGTTCGGGCGGCGCCGTGCGCTTCGTCTCATGGCCAATCCCCATCTGGTAGTTGAACACCAGGCGCTGGCCGACCACGCCGCGAGTCGCTTCGGTCACCTGCTCGAAGTTCTCGGTGTCGTCCTGGCCGGCGATGCCCGCCGTCGCCTGCTGGCGCGCGAAATCGAGACGGATCATTTCCTTGAGCGACGCGGGCGCTTCGCTGTCGACGCCGCACCATTGCCACGCCTCGATCATATCCGCCGCGCGCGGGTGCCACAGATAAAGTCCGATCGGCCGCAGCGCGCTGAAATTGTTCAGCGAGAAATTCGGAAAAATGTTGCCGAACGCGATGGTGTAGACCTTGGCCTGCGCCGCACTGAGTCGTTCCTTCTGCCGGCGCCCGGTTTCCTCGACATATTCGACGATGTCCTTGCCCATGGTCCGGGCGAGTTCGAGGTCGGCGGCGTAGCGTTCGCCGGCCGCCGCGATGCCGCACAGCCCGTGGCCGTGTTTGGTCGCGATCGAATAGAGATTGGGTGCCTTCTGGAAGCTGACTGGATTGAGCTGGCGCGCATCCACACGAAATAACGATCCATGCGAGTAGGGCAGATGATAGGTGTCGCCGGCGAAGTTCTCGCCGGAGATTTTCCAGTTGGTCTTGCATTCGTAGCGCTGGCGTCCGCGCAGCACTTCGATCTTGCCGAGCGGGCGCGCGAGCAGCACGTCGAGATACCAGCGCAGCTCGCCGAGATAATCGTCCAGGCTGATGCTGCCGGCGTCCATGTTGCCGAAGATAAACCCACCGTATGACGACACGCGCGGAACTTCGAACAGGCCCCATTTCTCGCGGTCGAGATCGCCGAAATAACCCTCCTTGAGGAACGGCACGCCCGTCAGCTTGCCCTCGCTATTGTAGGTCCAGCCGTGGAACGGGCAGGTGAATTGCCCGGCGTTGCCCGAATCGGTGCGGCACAGGCGCATGCCGCGGTGCCGACAGGAATTCAGGAACACGCGAAGCTTGCGCTGTTTGTCGCGCCAGATGATGACCGGATCGGCGCCCATATAATTGGTGAAGTAGTCGCCTGGGTTCGGCACCTGCGATTCGTGGCCGAGAAACAGCCAGACTTTCGCAAAGATACGCTCCAATTCCTGCTTGTAGATATCCTGGTCGAAGAAGATTTTCCGGCTGATCAGTCCGGTCTTTTCGTCTACGAGCGGTTCGGAATGCGTTTGCATGAAGGCCTCGTCCGGTGAAGGTCATTTATAGCGGGAAACGATAGACGCTTAGGCACGCACGCTAATACATGCCGACCGGCTCGACACCGAGCCGATAGCCGCCGACCAGCGATCCGATCATGTTCCAGTTCAGGCTCAGGTGATGGGCGATCGCGTGAACGTCGCGCCAGTGGCGTTGAATCAAGTTGTGGTTGAGCAAGCCTGCGGCACCGACCACGTCGAACAGACCGCTGACCGCTTCCTTGGACAGACGCACGCCGAACCCGATGCTGCGCCGGTTGTGAATGCGCTGGTCGAGGGAGAGCGTCTTTCCGGCCATCAGGGTTGCAACCACATTGTCGCAATCGCGCTGTACGAGAGTCCGGGCCGCATCCACCATTGCCTCGGCTTCGGCCAGGGCGATCTGAATCGTCGGCAGCCGCGCGAGCGGCGTTTGTGCGCCGGTCACGCCGCCCACGGTCGTGCGCGGCTTGATGCCGTCGATAAAATCGTCGATCGCGCCCTGAACGGCGCCGAACGCCACACCCGAGAGAAAATAATTGAAGATGCCGTAGAGCGGCGCGCGGAAGATCGGATGGTCGTTGACTTGCCGCCCCGGCGCGTCGCCCGAATTGACCGCGGCGAGCGACAGGAAACGATGCCGCGGCATGAATACGTCCTTGGCCGTGGCACCCTTGCTGCCGGTGCCGGTCAAGCCGACCGCGTGCCAATTGTCGACGATCGCGAAATCCGTGCGCCGCAGCAGGAAGAAGCCCTGCTCGACGGATTCGCCGTCGCGGTCGACGATATGGCCGCCCAGTACGCACCATTCGGCGTTGTCGACGCCGCTGATGTAGTTCCAGCTGCCGCTGACCCGATAGCCGCCGTCGACCGGCACGGCGCGGCCGACAGGCATGTAACCCGCCGAGACCAGCGCGTCGTTATCGCTGCCCCAGACCTCGTCCTGCGCCTGGACCGGAAACAAGCCGACCTGCCACTGCAGCAGAATGAAGTTGGCATAGACCCAGGCGCTCGACGGGCAGCCGCGCCCAAGCGCTTCGCAGATCCGCGCCGCGACACCGAAATCCTCGGCGTATCCCTTGTAGCGCTTGGGCAGCAATGCGCGCGTCAGCTGCGCGCGGCGGAAATCGGCAATGGTTTCATCGGGCACGCGGCGCGCTTGCTCGGTCGCCTCGGCGCGGGACCGCAAGGTCGGCACCAGATCGAGGGCGCGTGCGATCAGCGCGGCCCCGATCGAATCGCCGATCGTTGCTTTGGGTAGGGCGTCGGTCCGCTGCCAGGCCAGATTCATCCCGATAGCTCCGCTTGACTTGGGCGTGCGGGACTGCCCCGCGTCCCAAGAACTAGGCGACGGCCGCCGTCTGCAAGTTCGGCTGGAAGCGCAGGTCGACGAAATCCTCCGCCCTCATCGCGCGCGGAATGCCGCCCAGCTGAAACTGCAGGTCGACCGATTGCTGCAGTCCCTTCATGTCGACCTGGTTGTCCAGATGGAAATGCGGCAGTTCGCGTTCGATCGCCGAGCGCATGACGGCTTCCGTCGTGCCGTAGATCTTGGCGCCGAGCGCCGCCCATTGGTCCTTATGCGCCGCCGCAAAGTGCGCCGAGGCGCGGCAGCCGCGCAGCACGGCACGGATCAACTCCGGGTCGCGCTCGATCAGCTCGTTGCGCGCGATATTGACGATCCATTGGTAGACCGGCAGGTACGGCGCCTCGAACCCGGCCGCCCAATAGTCCAACACGCCGCGCGCTTCGCCCATCGAGATGTTCGGCTCGACCGCGAGGCAGGCGTCAACCTTGCCCTCGGCGACGAAATCGATCACCCGCGGGTAATCCTTAAGCAGCGGCACGAATTCGACCAGCTGCGGATCGACGCCCTCGGCGCGCAGGATGCGCTGCATGATCCAATCCGGGCAGCTGCCGATGCCGAGCATGCCGATCTTCTTGCCAATCAGATCTTTATATTCCTTGATGCCTTTGCGCACGCCGAAAAACATGTGCGCCTTCTGACGTGTGCCGCTGCCGACGATCTTGAATTTCTTGCCTGCGGCGATCGCGTTGATGGCCGGCGGCGAACCCATCTCGCCGATTTCCAGCTCGCCCGTGTCATAGGCCTTGGCGATTTCGGGTCCGCCGAACACGACCTTCACGGACAGATCGAGGCCTTCCTTTTCGAAAATGCCGTTCTCGATGCCGAGTCGCACCGCAATGGCGCATTTGTCGGTCGGGACGCCGTATTGAACTTTGCGCAGTTTGCTCGTCATCGTGGTCTCCTGCTTGCTAACAACCGAAAGCGGCTTCCGTCAGGACGCTTCCTGGCGGGCGAGGGGAATTTCGCGCGGAAAACGCGGCTGCCCGTCGAACCCGAGCAGCGTTGAAATCTTGGCGGCGGCGTTGAGCACCAGCGAAATATAGCGCGCGCGCAATTCTTCGGTCAGCCGCGCCTCGGGGCCGACCAGGCATAGCGAGGCGGCGACGTTGCCGACATTGTCGAATATCGGTGCTGCGATGGCGACGGCGCCGACGATGCGTTCGCTGATCGTGATGCTGTAGCCGCGCGCCCGAATACGTTCGAGGTCCGCGCGGATATGTTCGCGCTGCAAGCCGTCAGACACGCCGCGGAGCACTTCCTCGATCCGCTTCGGGTCGAAGAACGCCAGGATCGCGCGGCCGGAGGCGCCCTGCGTGGTGGGCGCGGTGTGGCCGATCCCGAGGCCGAGCGACAGCGGCTGCTTGCTGCGCAGTTCCTTGACCGCGATGCGCGTGGTTTCGTTGATCGGCAGATACAGTGCGAGCGTTTCGTCGGTGCGCGCCCACAGATCGGTCAGGCTTTCCTCGGCGCAACGAGCGACATCGACCTGGGCCAGCCACGCGTCGGCCAGCTTCATCACGTTGTGGGACAGCGAGTAGCGCAGCGGCTCGCCGCTGCCGTGGACCAGGCCCTGGCGTTCCAGGGTCTGCAGCAAGCGATACAAAGTGGCGCGACTGATCCCGAGTTCGCTTTGCAGCTCGGCCACGGTCTTGATCGGCGCGCCACGCGTAAAGCCGAACAGAATTGCGATGGCACGTTCGACCGAACGCACGTTGCCTTCGCTGCCATCGGCAGAGTCGGGCTCGGGAATCGGGTGTTCCATCACGCGGGCACCTATCTCAATTTCCATGACTTTTATCTCAGCAAGAAATACTTGGCAACTATCGTGTTGATTCAATTTATTAGTTATTCTCGAATCATTCCTGTGATTTGAAGCCCAAGAATTCGTTGCGATATTTATAATTTATGAGACAATAGTTCGTACATTGGACAAGTTGAAAGCGGCGCGATCCGATATGGGACGGTGCGCCGAACAGGGGAGGCAACAATGAAACGGTTCACGGCACGATTGGCTGTGATCGCCGCGATCGCGGCGGTCGGATCGGGCGGCACGGCGGCCGCGCAAGAAGCGCTGAAGATTGGCCAGATCAGTTCGCGCAGCGGCGTGTTTGCGATTTTCGGCACGTCCGGCGAGCGCGGCGCGATCCTCGCGCAAGAGGAGATCAACGCGACCGGCGGCATCCTCGGCCGCAAGGTCGAACTGATCAGCACCGACAGCAAATCGAAACCGGAAGACGCCAGCCGCCTATTCCGCGAACTCGTGGCGCAGGGAGTGCAAGTCGTCATCGGCACCATCGCCACCGGCGAAGCCCAGGCCGTCAGCACGCTGGCGAAGGAAAACAAGCTGCCGTTCTTCGCCACGCTCGGTTACGGCCGTTTTCTCACCGAAGAAGCCGGGCACCGTTATTTCTTCCGCCTGATTTCCAACAGTGCCGCGTATTACGGCCCGATGGTCGATCGCCTGGTCAAGGACGGGCACAAGAAATACTGCACCATCAACAACGATTTCGCGTTCGCCAAAGATCTCAACGCCAGCGTGATGGGCGATCTGAAGAAAAAGAGTCCCGGCGTGCAGGTGCTCGACGGCTGCGAATTCTGGGTGCCGCTGGGAACCACGGATTTCTCGACCTATCTGACCGCCATCATTTCGAAGAAGCCGGACGTGGTGATGTTCGGTGGCTTGGTCGGGCCAAGCGGCCGCGCGTTCGTGGCGCAGGCCAATCAGTTCGGCTTGTTTCAGCGTTCGGTCGGCGCGCATCCGGCGCTCGGCTGGCCGGCCAATGCCGTCGGTCTGCGCGAATCAGACATTCCGAAACGCACCATTATCACGGGCGGCGACTACCCGTATCCGATCCCCGACACCGCAGCGAGCAAGAAGTTCTACGACGCCTATAAAAAGCGGTGGGGCGAGGAGCCGGTCTCCGAAGGAGCCCACACTTACACCACGATGATGTTCATCAAGAAGGCGTTCGAAAAAGCCGGCAAGATCGACCGCGAAGCATTCATGGCGGCGACCGGCAATCTCAGCATCGTGCATCCGTCGATGGGCGAGATCACGATGCGGCCGTTCGACAATCAGAGCACGGCGGGCGTCTGGGTCGGCTATCTCGGCTGGTCGAAGCAATATAATCGACCGGGCATGGAAGTCATGACCTACGTGCCGGGCGATAATTATCTGCCGACCGCGGAAGCCAGCAAATAGCTCCGCAAGGAATAGCGCACCGAACGCTTGTGTTTGGCCCGAGTCAATCTGGACGGATCGGAGGATAGAGCGCGTGTTCGAGTTGCAGATCGTCAGCGGCTTGGTCACGGCCTCTATCCTCTTTCTCCTCGCCTCGGGTTTGTCGCTGATATTCGGCGTCTGCCACGTCATGAATCTGGCGCACGGGGCGTTCTTCCTGTTCGCCACGTTCCTTGCCTACACCATCACAAATCTGCTGGCGGCAACCGTCGTCGGGTTCTGGGTTGCGCTGTTCTTGGCGCCGCTCATCGTTGCGGCCATCGGTGCCGTGGCCGAGGTGACGTTGTTCCGGCGGCTGTATAAGGCCAATATCCTGTTGCAGGTATTGCCGACCATCGCGCTGATCTTCATCTTCAGCGACGTGATCCGGTTCTTCTGGGGTCTGGAGCCGCTCGCCGTATCGATCCCGGACGGCTTCAACTTCCCGATCGAAATTCTTGGTGTGCTCTTCCCGTCCTATTACGCCGTCGTGGTCGCGGCGGGCGCGGTGATGGCGATCGGCATTTGGATCGTCGTCTTCCGCACCGATTGGGGCCTGCTGATCCGCGCCATCTCGCAGGATCGCGACATGGCCGCGGCGCTCGGCGTCAACGCCAATCGTATTTTCACCTCGGTTTTCGCGCTCGGCACCGGGCTGGCCGCGGTCGGCGGCGTGCTGTTTGCGCCCATCGGCGGCGCCAATCTCGGCACCGACATGGACATGGTCGTCGAAGCGTTCGCGGTCGTCGTGGTCGGCGGCTTGGGCAGCATCTGGGGATCGGCGCTGGCGGCATTGTTGATCGGCATGCTCAAGGCATTCGGCATTCTGGTCATGCCGCAATTCGCATTGGCGTTCGTCTTTGCGCTGATGGTCCTCGTGCTGATCCTGCGGCCGCGCGGCCTGTTCGGAGCGCGCGAATGAGCGCCGCCGGCTTGGACCCATCGACGAAATGGGCGCGCGCCTCGGCCGTCGTCGCCGGCGTGTTCATTTTGATTATTCCGTTCACCGGCTATTCGCCGCTGATCATCGGCGCGATCGACACGTATGTCCTCGCGCTTTTCGTGCTCAGCCTGAATCTGCTGGTCGGCTACGGCGGCATGATTTCGATGGGTCACGCGGCGTTTTTCGCCGTGGGCGGCTATGCGGCCGGTTTGCTGGCCAAGTTCTATGGCGTGCCGATGTACCTGGCGTTCCCGCTGGCGCCGGTCGCCGCGGGTTTGCTGGCGTTGGTCATCGGCTTCCTGTCGGTGCGCCTCACGCACGCGTATTTCATCATGCTCACCCTGGCGTTCGCGCAGCTGGTCTACACCGTGCTCTGGAAATGGAACTCGGTCACCGGCGGCGACGATGGGCTGATCGGCTTTGCGCCGCCCGGGTTCCTGCGCGACAACAACGTGTATTACTATTTCGTCGTCGTCGTCGTCGGCATATGCGGCTTTGCGCTGTATCGCATCTGCAACTCGCCGTTCGGCCAAATCCTGACCGCGATTCGCGACAATCCGGATCGCACCTCGTTCATCGGCGTCAACGTGCACGCCAAGCAGCTGGCCGCGTTCGTCATCGCGGGCGCGTTCGCCGGCGTGGCCGGCGCTTTGCAGGCCTATTTCCACCGCGGCATGTTCGTCAATTCGGCGCATTTCGTGACCTCGGCCGACGCGCTGGTGATCCTGTTGCTGGGCGGCAGCCGCTATTTCATCGGCCCGGTGGTCGGCGCCGTGCTGTTCAAGATTCTCGTCATCGCGATCCCGAACGTGACGGTCTATTGGCCGTTCTTCCTCGGTCTGGTGATCCTGGCGGTCGCGCTGTTCGTGCCCGACGGCTTGATGAAGCTGACCGAACGGCTGAAACCGCGGGTGGCGCGCCATGTCAGATAGTGCCCCCTCAGGCAACGCGCTCGAAGCGCGCAGCCTGCAACGCAGTTTCGGCGGCATCGTCGCCGTCAACGATGTCAACCTCGCGGTCCCGCGCGGCCAGCTGCGCTGCATCATCGGTCCGAACGGCGCCGGCAAGACGACCCTGTTCAACCTGCTGACCGGTCGCGTGCGCACGCAACGCGGCGAAATCCTGTTCGAAGGCAAGGATATCACGCGCCTGGCGCCGCATCGCCGTTGCCGCATCGGTATCGGCCGCACGTTTCAAATCAATAACGTGTTCCCGGACGCCAGCGTAATCGACAATGTGCGCCTGGCGCTGCTCGCCTATCATCGGCGCACCTGGAACATGTTCACCCCGGCCAAGACGCTGCTCAACGACGAGATCGACGGCGTCTTGGACATGGTCGGCCTTGCGCAGCAGCGCGATCGGCAGGCCAGCCAAATTTCCTACGGCGATCGTCGGCGGCTTGAGCTCGCGATCGCGCTGGCGTGCCGGCCGAGTCTGCTGTTGCTGGATGAGCCTACCTGCGGCATGCCGCTCAGTGATCGGCCACCGCTGATGGCGCTGATTCAGGAAATCCGGAAGAAGACCGGCATGACCGTGGTGTTGATCGAGCACGACATGGATATCGTGTTCTCGGTCGCCGAACGGATTAGCGTCATGCATCGCGGCAAATTGATCGCGGACGACACGCCTGCAGCGATCGCGGCCAATCCGCAGGTGCAGGAAGTCTATCTGGGCGAGGATCACGGCCGTGCTTGAAATCGAAGGTCTGTGCGCCGGCTACGGCCAGGGCGACGTGCTGTTCGATCTCTCCCTGAAGCTGGGCGAGCGGGAAGCCGTGTGCCTGCTGGGCCGTAACGGCGCCGGCAAGAGCACGACGCTGAAATCGATCATGCAGCTGGTCAAACCGACCGCCGGCAGGATTCGCCTGCGCGGGCAGGATATCGCGGGTTGGCCGACGCACAAGGTGGCGCTTGCCGGCGTCGGTTACGTGGCCGAGGAACGGCGCATGTTTCCGAAGCTGACGGTCGAGGAAAATCTGCGCGTGCCGCGCATCGGTGCGGGGCAGGAATCCGCCTGGACGCTCGAGCGGGTATTTCAAGTCTTTCCGGTATTGCACGAACGCCGGCGGCAGAACGCCGGCACGTTGAGCGGTGGCGAGCAGCAGATGCTGGCGATCGCGCGCACACTGCGCGGCAATCCATCGTTGCTGCTGCTCGACGAACCGTCCGAGGGATTGGCGCCCTTGATCGTCAAGGAACTGATCCGGCAGATCGGACAGTTGAAAGGCGAGAACCTGACAATTCTGCTGTCGGAACAGAATCTGTCTTTTGCCGAAGCGCTCTGCGAACGGGTCTACGTGATCGATCGCGGCACCGTGGTCTATGCCGGCACGCTGGCGGCCTTGCGCTCGGACCCCGAACTGCAGCGGAAGTACCTGGCGATCGGCGGCGAAGCGCAGCCGGTCAAACCTTAGATCGCCATCGCCTGCCGGCGGCTTCGGCGCGGAAACCAAACCCCGCGCGCGATCGCGACCGTCACGGTAACGCCGTACAATGTCAGCGCCAACGCCAGCGCGGCGAACAGCCAGCGCAGCGAACCGGTCAGGTACAGTGCCAGCCAGCCGCCGCCGACGGCGACGATCAGGCGGAGCAGGCCGGCGCCGAGCGGCCAGAACAGTTTGCCGGCGCCTTGCGATGCGAAATAGAGCGCCAGGCCCAACCCAAAAAACCCATAGGTCGGTCCGACCCAACGCAGATAGACGCTGCCCGTCTCGATCATGCGCACATCGTCGCCGAACAGGCCGAGCCACGCCTGCGGCCAGATCGCCGCGACGACGCCGATGAATTCGCAGGCGACGAAAGCCAGCGCGCCGCCGATCAGCGCAATGCGCAGTGCCCGCGCGCGTTGGCCGGCGCCGATATTGGTGCCGACCATGGCGACCAGCGGCGCCCCCAGGCCGAACACCAGCGGGATCAGTAGATATTCGAGGCGCGCGCCGGTGCCGTAACCGGCCACCGCATCGGCGCCGCCGGCCGCGCCGACCAGCGCCGTGGTCAGCGCCACGGTCAACGTGGTCTGCAGCGTGCTGACCGCGCCCACGCTGCCGACGCGCAGAATGTCGCCGAACAGGAAGCGCCGCAGCGGCACCCATTTGAACTGCACGATCGAGCGGCCGACCCAGACGTACCACGCCAGGATCGCCAGGCTCAGCGCTGTCGTCGCGACGACGGCGAGCCCGGCGCCGCGCATGCCGAGCGCCGGGATCGGGCCGAACCCCAATATCAGCACAGGCGACAACGGCACCAGCAGGATCACGCCGATACACACCGCCAGCGACGGCACGAACATGTTGCCGGTGCCGCGGATCACGCTGGCAAGACCGTTGGTCAGCCAAACCAGGATATTGCCGGCGAACACGATGTCGGAGTAGGCGAGCGCGGCCTCGAGCGCGCCGCCGGTCGCCCCCATGGCGCCGTAGATGGCGCGGCCATAAGCGAGGAACACCCCGGAGAACAGAATGCCCAGCACGACGTTGACGACGATGGCGTGCAACACCAGCGCATCAGCGTCGGCGCGCCGGCCAGCGCCGAGCGCACGCGCAATCGACGACGATATGCCGCCGCCGACGGCGCCGGCCGACAGCATCTGCATCATCATGAAACCCGGAAACACCAGCGCCATGCCGGCCAACGCGTCGGTGCCCAGGCTCGAAACCCACCAGGTTTCGATCAGTCCGGTCGACGCCTGCGCCACCATGACCAGCACGTTCGGCCAGGACAGGCGCAGCAGCGTCTTCACGATCGGGCCGGCCAACAGCATCCGCGTGCGCGGGTTGTGATCCTTGGCCCGCAGATCGCCTTCGGTCGCATCGAGGGGGTTGGGCGGCATAGGCCGGCCTTTCGCGATCGGATCAGGTTGCGTGGCGTTTGCGGCGCGTGCGTCTGGCGGGCGCCGACGGCGACGCGAACGGCATTGCGACACAGCCCTCGGCGAATGCCAGGCGGTGCCGCATGCGATCGCCCGCGGCCGGACCCGGCGCGTACCTGAAACTCGACGCCGCGATCGGCTGTCCGCTGGCTTTGTCGACCAGGATAGGTTCGGCCGTGCGACCGGTCGTGCGATCGACCAGCAACACACTCGGGCCTTCCGGCGCGAAGTGCTTGTTGCCCCAGGCCAGCAGGGCGATCAGCACCGGCCGGAAGTCGCGACCGCGTGCGGTCGGCACGTACTCGTCGCGCGGCGGATGCTCGCTGTATCGCCGGCGTTCGAGCAGGCCGCCCTCAACCAGCGCGCTCAGGCGCCGCGCCAACATGTTGGGCGCGATATCCAGGCTCTTCTGGAATTCGTCGAAGCGCGTCAGACCATGCAGCGCGTCGCGCAGAATCAGGATGCTCCACCATTCGCCGACGCGCTCGAGGCTGCGGGCGATCGGGCATTGCATGTTGCCGAAACTTTTCCGTTGCATGGCGGAGACCTAGGCTAGTGACTTTCATTATGCAAGTCACTAATTTGCGATGGCAGGTCTGCAAGCGCCGAACGAGCCTCGCCGCGGCAGAATCCGTGCCGCATGATGCGGCGGTCTGCGGGTTACGCTCCGGCCGCGCCGGCGCGGCGCGTTCGGCCCCTAACACGGAGATTTCGCGCCGCAATATGAACGGTCACAGACTCTATTATCTCGAGGAGTTGTCGGTCGGGCAGCGTTTCGTCAGCGGCACGTTCCCGGTCGACGCGCCGCAGATCAAAACCTTTGCGCGCCAGTTCGATCCGCAACCGTTCCATCTGGACGAGGCGGCGGCCGAAGCCTCGCTGTTCGGCGGACTGGCCGCCAGCGGCTGGCACACCGCTGCGATCACCATGCGCCTGCTTGCCGACGGCGCGGCGCCGATGCAAGGCGGCGTGATCGGCGCCGGTGCCGAACTGGCCTGGCCGAAGCCGACGCGGCCCGGCGATATCTTGCAGGTATTCAGCGAGGTGCTGGCGATCGTGCCGTCGCGATCGCGCCCCGATCGCGGCATCGTCACGTTGCGCAGCGAAACGCGCAATCAGCGCGGCGAAATCCTGCAGGTCTTTACCGGCAAGTTGGTCGTGCCGCGCCGGCGGGCGGACGCGACCGGCTGACACCATCGGCGTTTGCCGTTCCGTCGACGTCGGACGACGCCTAGAACGTGCCCGGAAACTCGCCGCCATCCAGCAGAATGTTCTGGCCGTTGAGATAGGCGGCGCTGGCGATGAACGCGCACATGGCGCCGAATTCTTCCGGCCGGCCGAAGCGGCGCATCGGGTTGGCGGCGCTCAAATCGTGCGCCGCCTGTTCGAAGCTGACGCCGCGCTGGGCGGCGACCTTGGCGACGTACGATTTCAGCCGCCCGGTTTCGAAACGTCCGGGCAGAAGATTGTTGATGGTCACGCCCTTGTCGGCGACCTCGCGCGCCAGGCCGGCAATGAAACCGGTCAGGCCGCTGCGCGCGCCATTCGACAGTCCAAGCAACGGCAGAGGCGATTTCACCGCCGATGATGTGATGTTGATGATGCGGCCCCAGCCCTTGCGCTTCATCGGGCCGATCAGCGCGCGGATCATCATGATCGGCGAGACCATGCTGACGCGCACGGCATCCTGCCATTCGGCCTCGCCCCAATCCTCGAAACTGCCCGGCGGCGGGCCGGCGCCATTGTTCACCAGGATGTCCGGCTCGGGGCACGCGGCGATGATCGTCTCGCGGCCCTCGGCACGCGACACGTCGCCGACGACGAAATCCGTCTTCACGCCGGTTTCCTGATGAATCGAATTGGCCGCTTCCTTCAGCGTATCGTGGTTGCGGCCGTTCAGCGTCACGAAGACGCCGGCGCGCGCGAGCGACACGGCGCACGCGTGGCCCAAACCGGCACTGGAACCGCACACCAGCGCCGTTCGGCCGGCAATGCCGAGATCGAATCCCGTGGTCATCGTATTTTCCTTGATGCGTTCGTCGCCGACTCAACGGCCCAGCAGAAAGTCGATGTGGATGCGGTTGAACTCCTCGGGGTTCTCGAACTGCGGCCAATGCCCGCATTCGTTCATGACGACGAACTTGCTGCCCGGAATCATGTCGGCGATCTGTTTTCCTTCGTCGGTCGAGGCGGTCGGATCGTGCGACGTCCATAGCACGAGCGTCGGCACTTTGATCTTGCCGTACTGTTCCTTGGTGAACATGTTGCGCCGGCGGATATCCATTTCCTGCAGGCACAGAATTCGGCGCATGGCGTCGACGAAGCCGGGTTGCGCGTAGATGGCTCGGCGCGTTTCGACCAGATCGTCGTTGACCTTCGATTTATCGTACATCAGGAACTCGAGGCGCCCGCGCAGCGCGGCCGGCGTCGGGTCGGCGACCGCGGCCATCGAAAGTTTCTTGATGCGCGCCATGACTTCCGGGTGCGCGGTCCATCCGCCGGCGGTGTTGAGGACCAGCTTGTCCGCGCGATCCGGATGGTGCACGCCGATATAGGTTGCGACCCAGCCGCCCAACGATTCGCCCGAGACTAGCGCCTTCTTGTAGCCGAACGCCTCGATCGCCTTGATCGCGTGGTCGGCGTAGGTCGGGATTTCGTAGTCGATGGCCGGTTTGTCGGTCCAGCCATGGCCGATCATGTCGATCGCCACGGTGTAGAAATGCGCCGCATGGGGGCCCAGATTGCGCGTGAAGGCTTCCGCATGGCCGCCGGTGCCGTGCAGCAACAGCAGCAACGGTTTGCCCGGAACGCCGGACGCCAGATAACGCGTGCGCACGCCGCCGACGTCGATGAAGCCCTGGGTGAACGCGACCTGGCGGAGATCGGACCAGACGCTGCGATGGGCTGGCGGGGCAGTGCTCATGTCGTCCTCCCGGAACGTGTTGAAACGCCGATGGTTCGGCTCGTGGTCGCGGCGCTGCGGCTGGAACGTCGGCATGATCGCAAATCGTCGCGCCGACAAGTAAAAACATGCTAGCATGCAAGGCCTTTACCGGCAAGCAGGGCTCGTCGGTCCGTCGCGCGCAGAGACCGTTACGGTCGCCGACAATTGCACGCCGCGTTTGATGCGGCGGCAACTTTGCGGCGGACGGGCACCGCGCTAGAGTGGCCGAACCTGGAGTATGCTTCGGTGATTAAAAGAAGATTGGCGACGCGGCGAATTTCGGCGGACATGCTGCCGTCCGCCGAAGCCGATACCAAAGGGCGCCTCGCCGATTTCGCGTTCGACTA
>JBFWYO010000071.1:0-25264 GCA_050186335.1 Alphaproteobacteria bacterium
GCGCAATTTCGTCAATCCGCAGAACAACCAGAACCAGCGCAACACGCCGCAGATCAATCGGCCGGACAACAATCAGCCGCGCAACTTCGTCAACCCGCAGAACAACCAGAATCAGCGCAACACGCCGCAGTTCAACCAGCCCGGCACCAACCAGCCGCGCAATTTCGTCAATCCGCAGAACAATCAGAACAACCTGAACCGGCCGCACTTCGCGCAGCCCAACTTCCAGCCGCGCAACGTCAACCCGCAGTTCACGCCGCGCGCCAACCAGGCGCAGCTAAGGCAACACCCGTACCAGAGCCAGCCGAACCAGACGAATTTCTCGGCGCGTACGGTGCCGCAAGGCGTCACGCTGCGCGTCCTGCCGGCGGTCAACCCCGGCATCAATCGCAATTTCGCCAACAACAACTGGCGCAACAACCACGTCGTGCTGGCACGCAACAACGTCAACTTCAACATCCAGACCAACAATACCTTCGCCCGGCGCAATGCGCTGTTCCAGCATCGCATCCACCTCGATGCCGCGCGCTTCAGGCAGCCGTTCGTGCGCATCAACTTCAACAACCAGCCGCATTACGTCGGTCCCTACGCGTACTATCACCGCGGTTGGGCCAATCCGGCCTATTTGCGCTCGATCAGGTCGCTGATCGCGATCAATTTCAGTTTCATCCAATGGACGCCGTACGGCTGGTACAGCCCGTACACCTATCGCAGCTTCTACAACAACGCCTGGCACGATTACCGCTATCGCCGATACGTCGCGGTGTACTACGTGCAGCCGGTGGTGCCGTTGTACGACGACTACTACTACGTCGACGAGACGCCGGATTTCGTCGTCGATCAGGTATATGACACCGAGCCTTACGTGCCGCCACCTGCAGATCCCTATGAGCCGGACGATCTGGACGACGACCCCGAGCTCGAGCCGGACGCGCGGATCCCGGCGCCGCAGCAGCTGGCGCCGAGCCAGCCGACGCAAGCGGCGCCCAACGTGCAGTACCTGCCGCAGCCGGTCGCGTTCTACTACGTGCCCTACTACAATTTCGATCCGCTGCTGTCGTTCGCGTTCAGCGTGAAACTGTCGCAATAGGCCAGGAATTGCTGACGGCCGGGGATTGACCTCCCCTCACACCCGGTCACCTGAGCGGTCATGGTGCAAAGGTGACCGCTCTTTTTTTGGCCGGCCGCGCGCGGCTGGCGGCGCTTTGGCATGCGCCGCCTCGACCAGGCGCGCGAGCTTCTTCATTACGGTCGGCAGCGCCAGCGTGTGCAGCTTGTCGGGCGCGATCCAGCGGCAACCGGCGGGGGCGCGGCCGGCGCCGCTCGCGGCGAGCATGCGCAGGCGCAACTCGAAATGCGTGAAGACGTGCGTTACCTGGCCATCCAGCCAGCGCGGCGCACCGGTTAGCGCAACCGGCAAATGCGCATCGGTTTCGGAGTCCGGCCAGCGTTCGGCGCGCCAGGGAGTCGACGGAAACTCCATCATCCCGCCGAGCAGGCCGCGTTCCGGCCGCCGCCGCACCAGGATTTCGCCTTTCGCGTTGACGATCCAGAACGCCACACCGTGGCGTACCGGCCGCGCTGCTTTCACCGCCTTACGCGGCAATTGCTCCTGGATGCCGCGCGCGCGGGCACGGCAGATTCCCGCCCACGGGCACAACATGCATTTCGGCGCGCGCGGCGTGCAGACCATGGCGCCGAGATCCATCACCGCCTGGGTGTAGTCGCCGGGACGCTGCTGCGGCACCAGTTCGGCGGCGCGCGCCCGGATCTCGGCTTTGGCGGCGGGCAGCGGGGTTTCGACCGCGAACAGCCGCGCGATCACGCGCTCGATATTGCCGTCGATGGCGACCGACGGCCGGTCGAATGCGATCGCCGCGATGGCCGCCGCCGTGTAGCGACCGATGCCGGGAAGCCGCAGCAACTCCGCCTCGTCGGTCGGAAATGCGCCGGCCCGTTCGGCCGCGATCGCTTGTGCGCATTTGTGCAGGTTGCGCGCGCGCGCGTAATAGCCGAGCCCCTGCCAGGCGTGCAGCACGTCGTCGAGCGGCGCCGCCGCGAGCGCCGCAACCGTCGGCCAGCGTTCGACAAAGCGCATGAAATAGGCGCCGACGGTGGCGACACTGGTCTGCTGCAGCATGATTTCGCTGAGCCACACTTTATAGGGATCGGGGCGAGGAATGGCGCGACGCGCGTCCTTGGCGCCGGGCGCCGCGCGCCAGGGCAGCCGGCGATGGTGCCGGTCGTACCAGTCGAGGATCGTTCGCGCCGGAGTCCGCGCCGCTTGCATGATGCCGACCGTAACATAAAGGACTAGACTTGCGGCCATGCGCGAAACGCCCAAGGCCGGCAAGCCGAACACTGGAAAAGCGAAGCCGCTCCGGCCCGCCGCCGACCAACCGGTGCAACGCGCCGGCGCGCCGCGCGCGGTGGCCGCGAGTGTCGCGCGCGTCACCGGGCCGATCCTGCGCGGACGCGGCTTCGCCGAGGCACGCGTGATCGCCGACTGGCCCTTGATCGTCGGCGCGCAGCTGGCCGAGGATTGCTGCCCGGAAAAACTGACGCACGGGCGCGGCGAGAACGCGATCGGCGTGCTGCATCTGCGCGTCGCGCCCGCCGCGGCGGTCGAGATTCAGCATCTGACGCCGCAGATCGTCGAGCGGGTGAACCGGTTTTTCGGCTTTCGCGCGGTCGATCGGCTGGCGCTGGTACAGGGGCCGCTGCCCAAACGCCAAGCCGCGACCCGCAAGCCGCCGCGCGCGCTGTCGCCGGCCGAGGATGACGGGATCGCCCAACGCACGGCGCTGATCGAGGACGAGGCGTTGCGCAGGGCGGTCGCCGATCTGGGCCGGGCCATCCTGCGCCGCACGCAAAAGTGACCGCGGCCGCGCCATTCCGTTCAACCGGCGTTCAGCGGAACGCGTTAACTTTCCTGTGGACAGACCGCGTTCCCGGCTTGAGGGTCGCGCCGAACACCCGTATGATCCACCACATGTAGTGATGAGGCTTTGATGTTGCGCAAACTGTTGTATACTATCGCCTTGATCGGCTTGGGTTTTTTGACCTCGGCCGGGACGCGCGACGCGGCCGCCACCATGGCGCCCCTGGCCGAGGCGTTGAGCGAAAAGTCGCTCGGCAGCAAGGATGCGCCGGTCACCATCTACGCGTTCGAGTCGCTGTCGTGCCCGCACTGCGCGCAGTTCCACACCACGACGTTCCCGGAATTGAAGAAGCTCTATATCGACACCGGCAAGGTGCGCTATGTGCTGATCGATTATCCGCACGAACCGCGCGCGCTGTTCGCCACCATGGTCGCGCGCTGCACCGGCAACGAACGCTATTTCGGCACCATCGACCTGCTGTTCCGCGAGCAGCGCACCTGGGCCGGGGCGCAGGATTTCGCCGCCACCCTGAAGAACCTCGCGCGCTTCGCCGGACTGACCGATGACGAGTTCGAGCAGTGCGTGAAGAACAAGGAACTGTTCGAGGGCATCCGTGCGCAGCAGGACGCCGCCGAGAAGAAGTTCAACGTCAAAGGCGTGCCGCTGTTCGTCATCGGCGACAAGCGCGTCGACGGCGTTCAGCCGCTCTCGACCTTCGAGGAAATCATCAAACCGATGTTGAAATAACGGGGACTTACGAGGCGAATGGTTCAATTCACTAAGGTCCGCATCTCCGGCTTCAAATCGTTCGTCGAGCCGACGGAGTTCAACATCGAGCCGGGCATGACCGGCATCGTCGGCCCGAACGGGTGCGGCAAGTCGAACCTGCTCGAAGCGATGCGCTGGTCCATGGGCGAAACCTCCGCCAAGCAGATGCGCGGCGGCGGCATGGACGACGTGATTTTCAACGGCACCAACGAGCGGCCGCCGCGCAATATCGCGGAAGTCATCCTTTCGCTGGACAACCACGACCACACGGCGCCGGCGGCGTTCAACGGCTTCGAGGAACTGGAAATCTCGCGCCGCATCGAGCGCGAATCCGGCTCCACCTACAAGGTCAACGGCAAGGAAACCCGCGCGCGCGACGTGCAGCTGCTGTTCGCGGATCTTTCGACCGGCGCGCGCTCGACCGCCATCGTCAGCCAGGGCCGCATCGGCGCGATTATTAACGCCAAGCCGCAGGACCGGCGCTTGCTGCTCGAAGAAGCGGCCGGCATCACCGGCCTGCATTCGCGCCGGCACGAGGCCGAGCTGCGCCTGCGCGCGGCTGAAAACAATCTCACGCGCCTCGAAGACGTGGTGAACGCGCTCAACGTCCAGATGCAGGGTTTGAAGCGGCAGGCGCGGCAGGCCACACGCTACCGCAATCTTTCGGATCACATCCGCCGCGCCGAGGCGATCCAGCTGCACCTGCGCTGGACCGCGGCGGCGCTGGACCTCACGCAAATACGACATCGCCTGGGCGAAATCGAAACCCAGGTCAACGAGTTGACCTCGCTGTCGGCGCGCGAAGCGACCGAACTGGCCGAAGGTTCGGCGCAATTGCCCGGCCTGCGCCATGCCGAGGCCGAAGCGGCGGCGGAACTGCAAAGACTGGTCGTCGCGCGCGAAACGCTCGAAGCCGAGGAAGCGCGGCTCAAGTCTTTGGTCCTGCAGTACGAGACCACGCTGGCCCAGATCGCCGCCGATACGGCGCGCGAGCAGGCGTTCATGGCCGATGCCGGCGCCGCCGTCGAGCGCCTGGCTGCGGAAGAATCCTCGCTGCGCGAAGCCGCCGACGCCGAAGCGGCGGCGCTGGCCGACGCGACGGCGCAGGTCACCGCCGCGCGCGCCGAAGTCGAGCGCTGCGAATCGGAAGCCACCGACCTTACCCAAAAGATCGCCGCCGACGATGCGCGCCGCGCCAGCGTGCAACGGCAGATCGCGGAGCTGGACCAACGCCTCGTACAGTTGCGCGCCCGCGCCGAAAGTTTCGCCGCCGAGCAGGCCACGTTGCGCGCCGCCACGGAAAACGAGGACCGCTTGAACCGGGCGCGCGGCCAGGCGGCCGACGCCGCGGCCGGGCTCGAGGCCGCGCAGGCACAGCTCGAAGCCGCGGAAGACTCCCGCTCCGCGGCGCAATTCGAGGAAGCCGAAGCGCGCAAGGCGCTGCAGCAATCGCAGGCGGAACTCTCGCGCCTGCGCGGCGAAGCCAAGGCGCTGCTGGATCTGCTGTCCGCCGGTCACGATCAGGGCTTCACGCCGGTGATCGATCTGATCAAAGCTACCCCGGGCTACGAACTCGCGCTGGGCGCGGCGCTCGGCGACGATCTCAACGCGCCGGTCGACGGCGCGGCGCCGATTCATTGGCAGACCGCTCCCGTCGGCGGCGATGCCCCGGCGCTACCGGCGGGCGCCGAAGCGCTGTCGCAGTACGTCACCGCCCCGGCCGAACTGACGCGCCGTCTGTCGCAGATCGGCGTGGTCGCCGACGAAGCCGCCGCGCATGCGATCAAGGCGCAACTGGCGCAGGGCCAGCGGCTGGTCACGCGCGCGGGCGCCGTCTGGCGCTGGGACGGTTTCACCGTCGCGGCCGGCGCGCCCACGGCGGCGGCGATTCGCCTGAAGCAGAAGAATAGACTGCGCGACGTGCAAGCCGAGCTCGGCGAAATCGAAACCGCGCATCGCGAGGTCGAGGACCGGCTCGAGGAGAAACGCGTGCTGGCGGAAGATTCCGCGCGCGCCGTGCGTTCGACCACCGAGGACGTGCGCCAGGCCTTCGCCGCGCTGAACGCCGCGCGCGACGCCGAAACCCGCGCGGCGCAAGCCGAGGCGGCGCGCGCGTCGCGCCTGCAGGCGCTGGAACGCGCGATCGAGGAAGCGGCGGCGACGATCGACGAGGCCGATATGCGGCTGAAGGACGCGCGCAGCCAGGAAGCGCAACTGGCCGCAACCGACGGCGAGAAGCGCCGATTGGCGGAATTGCGCGAGGCGGTCGCCGCCCAGCGCGAGGCACTGACCGAATTGCAGCGCGCGGCGCACAAACTGGAGGCCGACGCGGCGCAGCGGCGCCAGCGCCTGAGCAGCATCGAAGCCGAGCTACACGCCTGGCGCCAGCGCACGGAAAACAGCACGCGCCAGATTGCGGCGCTCGACGAGCGCGCGGGCTCGACGCGCGCCGAACTCGACAAATTGGCCGCGCGGCCCGACGAGATGGCCGAACGCAAGGCCAAGCTGAACGAGGCGATCGACGCGGCGCAGGACAAGCGCCGGCGCGCCGCCGACGCACTGGTCGCGCGAGAAACCGCGGTCGCCGAGATCGACAAGCGGCTCAAGCAGGCCGAGCGGCAGTTGGCCGACGCGCGCGAACTGCGCGGCCGTACCGAGGGTGCGGTCAGCCAGGGCGAGCTGGCGTTGCAAACCGTGGTCGAACGGATCGCCGAGCGACTCGGTGTGGCCGCCGACCAGGCGCTGCCGCTGGCCGAGATCAAGGACGGCGACGAGCTGCCGACGCAGGACGCCGCCGATGCCCGCGTCGACCGGCTGGTGCGCGAACGCGAGAACATGGGCCCGGTCAATCTGCGCGCCGAGCAGGAAGCCGATGAGCTCGAGCAGCAGATCACCACCTACGAGACCGAGCGCGCGGACCTGATCGGCGCGATCGAGAAGTTCCGCACCGCCATCGTCGATCTGAACAAGGAAGGCCGCGAGCGCCTGCTGAAATCGTTCGAAGAGGTCAACGCGCATTTCGAAAAGCTGTTCGTGCGCCTGTTCGGCGGCGGCCGCGCGTTCCTCAAGCTGGTCGAAGCCGAAGACCCGCTCGAAACCGGCCTCGAGATCATGGCCAGCCCGCCGGGCAAGAAGCTGCAGACGATGTCGCTGCTGTCGGGTGGCGAGCAGGCGCTGACCGCGCTGAGCCTGTTATTTGCGGTGTTCCTGACCAACCCGGCGCCGATCTGCATCCTGGACGAGGTCGATGCGCCCTTGGACGATGCCAACGTCGACCGGTTCTGCACGCTGGTCGCCGACATCGCCAAGGACACCAAGACGAGATTTCTCATTGTCACCCACCACCGCATGACCATGGCGCGCATGGATCGGCTATACGGCGTGACCATGCAGGAACGCGGCGTCTCCAAGCTGGTCTCGGTCAACCTGCAAGAGGCCGAAGAACTGCGCGATAAGACCCCGATCGCGGCGTAAACGCGCGACGGTCACCTGGCTCGCCGCCCAGCCTTCGATACACGCGCAAGAACGCGCCATTCAGGATGATGTGGGTGGAGAAATGACGCTCGCCAATCCACCGCATCCTGGGCAGCGCGCGGCGCGTATCGAAGGAAGGGCAAGCGGCGATTCTGGCCCGATTTACGCCTTCGAGCGTCGGCGCCGGCGGTAACCGACGCCAGCGTCAAACCCGCCCGCCGCGCCCGCTGCTTCCGCCTCGCGCAAATCCGCGCCTCCCCTAGGTTTTCCGCCGCCTGCATGCGTCATTCCGGCGCACCTCCAAGGGTGCGCCGTATCGGCTCCGTTGCCTTGACACTCGGCGGAGCGCCCCACTATGTTCGCGCGCGTTTCTGCCCGGACGAGCCCATCCGGCGGGGGGACTAGGTTGGGGATTTTGCCCGGATTTCCGCGGTTTTTTGCGGGTGGCGGGGTGAGGCGTCCATGACCGAACAGCACCCCGAACTCGACGATCTCGACGCCCGCGTCCGCGCGGCGCAGGCACGGCAGGCGAAGAACGGCAAACCCGATAAACCGGGCAGCCGGGTCAACGTCAGCCAAGGCTTGGGGCTGGCGTTCAAGCTGGGCATCGACATGGTCGCCGCCGTCGTGATCGGCGTCGGCATCGGTTGGGGCCTGGATAAGTGGTTGGGCACGGGGCCCTGGTTGTTGCTGCTGTTCCTGATCCTCGGAATGGTGGCGGGAATTTTCAACGTGTTTCGCAGCGCGACCGGGGCCGATGCGGCCGTCGGTCTCGGGCGGGCGGCGCGGCTACGCAAAGAGCGCGACGCTAAAGGCGACAACGAGAGCAAGGACGGATAGAGCGCAATGGCCGCCGGCGAGAGCCCCCTCCACCAGTTCGAAATCCAGACCATCGTGCCGCTCAAGCTCGGCAACATGGACATCTCGTTCACCAACTCGTCGCTGATGATGGTGATCACCTTGGTGCTCGCCTCGGCGCTGATGCTGTTCGGCATGAGCCGCGCGCGCGTGGTGCCCGGCCGGCTGCAATCGATCGCCGAAATGTCCTACGAATTCATCGCCGGGCTGATAAAGGACACGATCGGCGACGGCGGGCGAAAATACTTCCCGCTGGTATTCTCGCTGTTCATGTTCATCCTGCTCGGCAACGTGCTGGGCCTGGTGCCGTACGCCTTCACGTGGACCAGCCACATCATCGTCACTTTCGCGTTCGCGCTGATCATCTTCGTGGGCGTGACGATCCTCGGCTTCGCCAAGCACGGGCTGCATTTCTTCTCGTTCTTCGCGCCGGCCGGCGTGCCCAAGGTGATGTGGCTGCTGCTGATCCCGATCGAAGTGATCTCGTACCTGTCGCGGCCGATCAGCTTGGCGGTGCGGTTGTTCGCCAACATGCTGGCCGGACACACGCTGTTGAAGGTCATCGCGGGCTTCGTGTTCGGGCTCGGCGCCATCAGCTTCGGCGTCGGCGGCCTGTTGCCGCTGGCCTTGCTGAGCGCGCTGACCGGCCTGGAACTGGTGATCGCGTTCCTGCAGGCCTACGTGTTCGCGATCCTGACCTGCCTCTACATCAACGACGCGCTGCATATGCACTGAACGGCCCCTGCGCCGCGCGTAACTCATTCTCGCTTCAATTCACCTCCAGACGAAAGGAACTTCGACCATGGAAATCGCAGCAGCCAAGCTCATCGGCGCCGGCCTCGCCATCCTCGGCGTCATCGGTGCCGGTATCGGCATCGGCAACATCTTCGCGGCCTTCATCCAGGCCGTCGGCCGCAACCCGGCCGCGCGCGGCGAAGTGTTCACCATGACCATGCTCGGCTTCGCGCTCGTCGAAGCGTTGGCGCTGTTCGCGCTGATCATTGCGCTGCTCCTGCTGTTCGCGTTCTAAGCAGCCGGTTCGTTGCGGGTCGCGCGATCCGGCGCGCCCGCTTTCGGTTACGTTCAAGGACCGTGCGATGAGAGTCTTCCTGTCCGCCCTGCTCGTCTTCCTGCCGGCGATCGCATTCGCCGAGGAGAAGAAGACCGGCATGCCGCAGCTCGATCCGACCAAGTTCCCGACCCAGCTGTTCTGGATCGCGGTGACCTTCCTGCTGTTCTTCCTGCTGATGTGGCGCGTCGCCCTGCCGAAGGTCGGCCGCGTGCTGGAAGACCGCAAGAACCGGATCGAAGGCGATCTGACCAAGGCCGCCGAGTTGCGCGCCGAGGCCGAGCGCGTCTCGGTCGCCTACGACAAGGCGACCGCCGACGGACGTGCGCAGGCGCAGGCCATCGTGCGCAAGGTGACCGAAGAGATGAACGCCGTGGCGCAGCAGCAGCAGGGCGTGCTGGCGCAAAAACTCGCGCAAGACATCCAGGCCGCCGAGTCGCGCATCGGCAAGGGCCGGGAAGCGGCCATGAGCAACGTGGCGGCGATCGCCGGCGAGCTGGCCCAGGCGGCCACGCAGCGCCTGGCCGGCGTTTCGGTCGACGGCGCCACCGCGGCGGCGGCCGTTGCCGCCGCCAAGAGCCAGCGCTAGGAGACGGCGATGATGAAGTTCCTGCAGGATCCGACCACTTGGGTTGCCGTCGCCTTCATTATTTTCGTGGCGTTCATGTACGCCAAGGCGCGCAAGCCGATGCTGGCAGCGCTCGATGCGCGCGCAGCCAAGATCAAGCACGACCTCGACGAAGCGCAGCGCCTGCGCACCGAAGCCGAGAAGCTGCTCGCCGACTACAAGAAGAAGCAGGCCGATGCTTTGAAAGAAGCCGAGGCGATGCTGCGCCACGCGCAAGAAGAAGGCCAGCGGCTGCGCGTCAAGGCCGAGCAGGATTTGACCGCCGCGATGAAGCGCCGCGAACAGCAGGCGCTGGATCGCATCCAGCAGGCCGAAGCGCAAGCGGTGGCCGAAGTGCGCAACATGGCGGTCGACATCGCGGTTGCCGCCACGCGCAAGCTGCTGTCGGAAAAAATGGAGCCCGCGAAGGCCGCCCAGCTGGTCGATGCCGCGATCCGCGAACTGCCCGGCAAGCTGCACTAGAGATCACGAAATTCCGGAAGTGCGTTTCGACGAAGCGTGAGGAAACGTCGACAAGAAGAAGCACAAAGGCCGCTCCGAGGAGCGGCCTTTTTCTGTTTGGGCGAGCCGCGGCGGCCCATGCTTCGGCCCGGCACTTCGCGCGGACTCGGCACGCGGGGAATGATCGACCCCTTGAAGGTGCGATCGATACCGTCACGCGCCTTAGATCTTCGGCGGCCACGTGCCTTTGTCGAGATACGCCTGCGCCCATTCCTTGGCACTTCTGATCTCGCTGCCGTTCATGGACGGGATCAAGTTGAGAATCTTCGCGTTGGCCTGCGGATGACCTTTTGCCCTGGCAACTTCGAGCCACATATAGGCTCTGCGGTAATCGTGCGGAATCTCGGTGGATGTGACCAAATTGTCCGACAGGAAGATCATCGCCTGGACCGAACCCAGGCGGATGGCTTTTTCGAACCAGTCGCGCGCGTCCTTGTCGCTCTTCGGCACCACCGTGCCGTTGACGTACATGACGCCCATCAGCACGGTCGAATCGCGGTGCCCCTTGTCGGCCGCCTGGCGGAACAGGGCGACGCCCCTGGTTTCGTCGCGCTCGGCGCCCTCGCCGGAAAAATACATCCGGCCGAGCTTGAACATCGCATCGACATGGCCGCCTTCGGCCGCCTTGTTGAACCAGCCGACCGCCAGCTTCTCGTCCTTCTTGAGCCGCTTGCCGCCGACCAGCAGCGTCTCGCCGAGCCAGTAAGCCGCTTCGAGATTGTTCTCGTCGCCGAGCGGCTTGAGGATGGCGTGCGCCTCGTCGATGTCGCCTTTCTCGAACGCGGCCTTGCCGTCGGCGAGGATCTTCGCCGGTGTCGGCTTGACCGGCGGCGTGGTCTGCTGGCCGGGCGGCTGGGTCGGCCGCGGCGGCTGGGTCTGCGCCGACGCGGATGCCGCCGACAGCACGGCAACGACCGCGACGGCGGCTACGAACAGCGGATTTTTCATGGCGGGCCTTCCTGGGGAAACCGGCCGAAAACCTAGCGCCCCTACTCGGCCGCGTCCACCCGTCTCTGCGCGTAGGCCTCGATCGGGGGGCATGCGCACATCAGGTTTCGATCGCCGTAGACGTTATCGACACGGCCGACCGGAGGCCAATATTTCCACGCGCGCACGGCGTCGAGCGGATACGCCGCGGTCGCGCGCGCGTAGGGGTGTTGCCACGTATCCGCCAGCAATGCCTGCGCCGTATGCGGCGCGTTGTGCAGCGGATTGTCGTCCTTCGGCCAATTACCCTGTTCGATCATTCGAATCTCGTCGCGGATCGCGATCATAGCGTCGACGAACCGGTCGAGTTCCGCCTTCGATTCGCTTTCGGTCGGTTCGATCATCAGCGTGCCGGCCACCGGGAACGACATGGTCGGTGCGTGGAAGCCATAGTCCATGAGTCGCTTGGCGACATCGTCGACCGCAACAAACTCCTTCAGCGGCCGCAGATCGATGATGCACTCGTGTGCGACCAAGCCGTGGGCGCCGGTGTACAGCACCGGAAAATGTGACGACAGGCGCTTGGCCACGTAATTGGCGTTGAGCACCGCCACTTGCGTGGCGCGCAGCAAGCCGTCGGCGCCCATCATTATCATGTAGGCGTAGGAGATCGGCAGGATGCCCGGACTGCCCCACGGGGCCGCCGATACCGGCCCGATCGCCTGCTCGCCGCCGCACGTGGGATGCACCGGATGGCCCGGCAGAAATGCCGCGAGGTGCGCCGCAACCGCGATCGGCCCCACGCCCGGCCCGCCGCCGCCGTGCGGGATGCAGAACGTCTTGTGCAAGTTCATGTGCATGACGTCCGGCCCGAAGCGCCCCGGCTGCGAGACGCCGACCAGAGCATTGAGATTGGCGCCGTCCATGTAAACCTGCCCACCGGCATCGTGGACGATCCGGCAAATTTCCGCGATCGCGGCCTCGTAGACGCCATGCGTCGACGGGTAGGTGACCATCAGCGCGGCGAGCTTATCCTTGTGCTGCGCCGCCTTGGCCTTGAGATCGGCCACGTCGATATTGCCGTTGGCGTCGCAGCCGACCACGACCACATCCATGCCTGCCATCACGGCGCTGGCCGGATTGGTGCCGTGCGCCGAACTCGGGATCAGGCACACCGTGCGATGATCCTGCCGGCGCGCGCGATGATGGGCGCGGATCAGCAGCAGGCCGGAAAACTCGCCCTGCGAGCCCGCGTTCGGCTGCAAGGTGACGGCGGCAAACCCGGTCGCCGCGCACAGCATGCGCTCGAGCCCCTTGATGAGCTCCATGTATCCGGCGGCCTGATCGAGCGGCGCGAACGGGTGCAGCTTGGCGAATCCGGCAAAGCTGATCGGATACATCTCGGCCGCCGCATTCAGCTTCATGGTGCACGAGCCGAGCGCGATCATCGAGCGGTTGAGCGCGATGTCCATGTCCTCGAGGCGCTTGAGGTAGCGCATCATCTCGGTTTCCGAGCGATGCGAATTGAACACCGGGTGGGTCAGGAATGGCGTCGAGCGCGCGAGCGGGGCCGGAATGGTAGCCGCCGCCTTCGCTTCGACATCGGCGAAGGCGAGCGTCTTGCCGTCGCGCCGGGCCAAGACCTGCCACAGGGTTTCGACCAGTTCGGAAGTCGAGGTTTCGTCGAACGCGACGCCGACGGTATCGCCGTCGATGCGGCGCAGATTGATGCCGCGCGCGCGCGCCAGGGCGGCGACTTCGTCGGCCGTGCCGGGAGTTGCGACCGCAACCGTGTCGAAAAATTCGCCGTGGACGGTCTTCAATCCGAGCCGGCGCACGCCATCGGCGAAAGCGGCGGCCAGGCGATTGACGCGCGATGCGATCGTCTTGAGCCCTTCCGGCCCGTGATAGACCGCGTACATCGAGGCGATGACGGCGAGCAGCACCTGCGCCGTGCAGATGTTGCTGGTCGCCTTTTCGCGCCGGATATGCTGCTCGCGCGTCTGCAGGGCCAGCCGCAGCGCCATGCGGCCCGCGCTGTCGACCGAGACGCCGACGATGCGGCCGGGGGCGGCGCGCTTGAACTCGTCGCGCACCGCAAGATATCCCGCGTGCGGCCCGCCGAAGCCCAGGGGCACGCCGAAGCGCTGGGCGGAGCCCACGACCACATCCGCGCCCCACTGGCCGGGCGGCGTCAGCAGGGTCAATGCGAGCGGGTCGGCTGCGACCACGACCAGCGCGCCCATCTTGTGCAATTGCTCGGCGACGTTCCGGTAATCGTTCACAGCGCCGGTCGTGGTCGGATACTGCAGCAAGGCGCCGAACAGGTTCTTCCCGGCGATGTCCCTGAACGGATCGCCGACGATCACTTCGACGCCGACCGGTGCCGCGCGCGTCTGCACCACGGCAATGGTTTGCGGGTGACAATCGGCGGCAACGAAGAACGCGGTGTGTCCGGTCTTGTCCAGGCGATGGCACAGCGCCATGGCCTCGGCGGCGGCGGTGCCCTCGTCGAGCATCGATGCGTTCGCCAGATCCATGCCGGTCAGCTCGGCGATCATGGTCTGGAAATTGAGCAGCGCCTCCAGCCGTCCCTGCGAGATTTCCGGCTGGTACGGCGTATAGGCGGTGTACCAGCCGGGGTTCTCCAGAACGTTGCGCTGAATCACCGGCGGCAGGATGCAATCGTGGTAGCCCATGCCGATCAACGACGTGAAGATCTTGTTCTGCCCGGCAAGCGCCGCGAGATGCGCGAGCGCCTGCGCCTCGGTCAGCGGCGCCGGGAGATTTATTCTCGTCGTATCGCGGATCGCGTCCGGCACCGATTTCTGCGTCAGTTCTTCGAGCGAGGCGCAGCCGATCGTCCGCAGCATCGCGGCGATTTCGGCGTCGCCCGGGCCGATGTGCCGGCGCTGGAACGCATCTTGCTGTTCGAGAGCGTGAAAATCATTCGCTTGCATGGCGTGACCCGATTTCAGCCGAGCGTTTTGAGGAAAGCCTGGTAAGCCGCCGCATCCATCAGCGCGTCCGCCTGCCTGGCGTCCTTGACCTTGAGCTTGACGAACCAGCCGTCTTGTTCCGCGCTTTGATTGACCAGTTGCGGCTGATCGTTGAGCGCGGCATTGACCGCGATCACCTCGCCGCCGATGGGTGCGTAGACTTCGCTTGCCGCCTTGACCGATTCCACCACGGCGAACTGGCCCGCCTGTTCGACCGCCGTGCCGACTTTCGGCAGCTCGACGAACACGACATCGCCCAACTGTTCCTGGGCGTAGTTGGAAATGCCGACCACCGCCGTATCGCCGTCGATCCGCACCCACTCGTGATCTTTGCTGTACTTCATCTGGAATCCCCGGTTGCTATTTCTTGTAGCGCGATTGAACGAACGGAAGCGGCACGACGCGCGCCGGGCGCGGCACGTCGCGCACGACCAGGTCGAGTTTCGTGCCCGGCGTCGCGGCATGGCTGGCGACATAGCCCATGGCGATCGGCCCGTTGACGCTGGGCCCGAAGCCGCCGCTGGTAACCACGCCTAGGGGCGAGCCCTGCTGGCGAATCTCAGTGCCCTCGCGCGCCGGCGCCTTGCCTTCCGGCAACAGCCCGACGCGTTTGCGCGCGACACCCTCGCGCAGCTGCCGCTGCACGATGGCGGCGCCCGGAAACCCGCCCTGCTCGCGCCGGCGTTTGCCGATCGACCAGGCGAGCGCCGCCTCGATCGGCGTCGTGGTTTCGTCGATATCGTGGCCGTACAGGCACAAGCCGGCTTCGAGGCGCAGCGAATCGCGCGCGCCCAGGCCGGCGGGGGCGACTTCCGGCTCGGCCAGCAGCATGCGCGCGAGCGCTTCGGCCCGGTCGGCCGGGGCGGAGATCTCAAACCCATCTTCGCCGGTATAACCCGAGCGCGTGACGAAACAGTCGATGCCGGCGACGCGCATTTCCGCCCCCTGCATGAACGACAGGCCGATGCATTGCGGCGCATGGCGCTGCAGCGCGGCGGCGGCTTGCGGACCTTGCAGGGCAAGCAGCGCGAGGTCGTCCAGGATCGCTACCGCGACGCCCTTCATGCCGTCCTTGAGCAGCGCGAAATCGTGCTCCTTGCGCGCGGCGTTGACGACCAGGAACAGGCTATCGCCGGTACGCACCACCATCAGATCGTCGAGAATACCGCCCTGTGCGTTGGTGAACTGGGTGTAGCGCATGCGCCCGTCCGCCAGTCCGCCAATGTCGCCCGGCACCAGCCGCTCCAACGCGGCCGCCACATCGCTGCCGGCGAGCCGGCACTGGCCCATGTGACCGACATCGAACAGCGACGCGGCGCTGCGCGTGTGCAGATGCTCTTTGAGGATGCCGGCCGGATACTGCACCGGCAATTCGTAGCCGGCGAACGGCACCATGCGCCCGCCCAATTCCTGGTGCAGGCGGAACAACGGCGTGTGCCGCGGCGCGATTTTGTTTTGGTCGTGCAATTGAGATCCCGACGAGTTCGAGCGCGTGACAAAACACGCCCCCTCTGTCTCGGAACCTGAAAGATTGACCGCATCGCCGAAGCGACTTGGCTTACCCCTTCGGTGGGATCGAAGTGCGACGCACGCACCACAAGCCGCTTTCCAGAGTTGCCTCTCCCTGCGGTCCTGTGGCCTGAGAGTTTCCGGGGCGGTTGCTCCTTCGGCGCCGAAAGAACGGCTCTCCCACAGGGATCATCGGCAATGGCTCGACCCTAGCCGTTGCGTGCTTAAAGTCAAGCGAGCGCGCCATATCGGAATGTGAGCGGCGCTGTGCGCGGCGGCATGGCGGATGTGTTCGCGCACGCTTTCATTTGTCCCTCGCCCCCGCGTTTAAGAGGCGGGGAAGAGGACAATAGCAACAAAACGCCCCCGCATCTTTCGACGCGGGGGCGATCATATTCGAAACCGAAAAGTGAACCGGCGTTATGCCGCCTGCAAAACCTTCTCGAGGCGCTTGACTGCCGCCGGCTCGTCGATCTTTTCGACGGCCGCGAGTTCGCGCACGAGACGATCGAACGCGGCCTGGTAGATCTGCCGTTCGCTGTAGGATTGGTCCGGCTGGCCGGCGTTGCGGTGCAGGTCGCGCACCACTTCGGCGATCGAGACCGGATCGCCCGAGTTGATCTTGGCTTCGTATTCCTGGGCGCGACGGCTCCACATCGTCCGCTTGACGCGGCTGCGGCCTTTCAGCGTCTTCATCGCCGAATCCATCACCTTGCGGGTGGACAGCCGGCGCAGTCCGGACAGTTTCGCCTTGGTCACCGGCACGCGCAGGATCATCTTTTCCTTGGCGAAATCGATGACGAACAATTGCAGCTTGTGGCCCGCGATCTCCGCCGTTTCCACCGACTTGATGTAGCCGACGCCGTGGGTCGGATAGACGACATAGTCGCCCGTGCCGAATTCGAGCGCTTGCCGCTCGGCCGCCGTCAGCCGCTTGGGTTCGACGGTGACCATCCGCTTCTGGTCTGCAAGCTTCCGGTTATTGTCGTTCGATTTCCGCATCATGTTTCGCATCATGGACTTTCACACTCGATGTCGCGTACGCGTTCGACCCGGCCCCCACCGAGCCCGGCGCCCTCCGGTCAACCCGTCGGCGCCGCCAGAATTCGCCTTCCCGGTCCAGCGAGACAGCGAGTTTGCCCCCGGCTGACCGGCCCTTTTCGGCCGGCGCGTCAGGATCTGCGCGATCGTCTCTGATGCCGCGGCACCCTAGAAACGGGGGTGCCAGGGACCCGCCGCAACCCCAGTTTGCCGTGCACAAACGCCCGGAGGAGCGAGCCCGAATGGTTAATATGACTATCAGAATATGGCCGAAAAGTCTAGTTTTTTCAGCGCATTAACGGGGTTTTCAAGGAATTGGCCGGAGCCGCCGGAAGGCGCGGAATTGTTGGGGAATCGCCGCCACCGGGCGGCTTTGCGCCGGCCAGCATGGCATTATGCCGCAATGCAAAAAAACACAGGAGCCCTGTCGATTAGACAGGGCTCCTTACCAATTTCGTCGATCCGCCAACCGCCTCGGCGGGCGCGGCGCCTTAACGCGAGGCCGGATTCGGGCTCAGCAATTCGGCCTTGCCGGGCTTCCCTTTCCAATCGTCCGCATCCGCCGGGGCCGGGCCCTTCTTATTGATGTTCGGCCAGGACGAGGCGTATTGCTTGTTGATCTCGGACCATTTTTCGATGTCGGGCTCGGTATCGGGCACGATCGCTTCGGCGGGGCACTCCGGCTCGCACACGCCGCAATCGATGCACTCGTCCGGATTGATGACGAGCATATTCTCGCCTTCATAGAAGCAGTCCACCGGGCACACTTCCACGCAATCCTGATACTTGCACTTGATGCAGTTCTCGGTAACGACGTAAGCCATACTAACTCCCCCAGAATGTCTGGACGCGCCCTCCTATATCGGGCAACCGTTCCAAGCGGTCCAGCGAAAAATCCGCCGGACCGTGCCGCTCAAATAGCGAGCAACACGGGCTTTCGGCAAGCTGAGACTGATTCGCAATATCCAAAAAGCGCCCATGGTATGGGGCCATTGAACGCAAAATTTCGGCGTCGAATTTGCGCCGCCCGCACGCTAATGATGCTGCCGATGGAGCCCAACCAAAGCGCCAAACGCCACGCGCCCGCCGCCGACCGCAACCGCGCGCCGATCCTGAGCGCGCTGCGCCGGCATCTGCCCGAACGCGGCGACGTGCTCGAGATCGCCAGCGGCACCGGGCAGCACGCGGTGTTCTGCGCGACCTATCTGCCCGAGCGGATCTGGCAGCCGAGCGATCCGGACCCCGCCAATCGCGACAGCATCGCCGCCTGGGCAACCGAGGCGGGCCTGCACAACATGCGCGCGCCGCTGGCGCTCGACGCCACCGACGCGGCCTGGAAGCTGCCGCGGCTGCTCGATGTCCGCGTCGTGGTGTGCATCAACATGATCCACATCTCACCCTGGGCCGCCGCCGAAGGGCTGATACGCAACGCCGCGCACAAGCTGCCGAAGGACGGCGTGCTGTTCCTGTATGGACCCTACAAGCGCGGCGGCCAACATACGGCACCGTCGAACGAAGCGTTCGATGCCAGCCTGCGCGAGCGCAATCCGGCGTGGGGCGTGCGCGATCTCGACGACGTGACCGCGCTGGCCGCAGGACACGGATTTACGCGCGTCGACGTGATCGACATGCCGGCGAACAATCTGTCGGTCGTGTTCCGGCGTGCCTGAGATCAGCGCTCAATCGTTCGATTTCAGGCGCGCGATCGCACGCCGATCGGCCTTGGTCGGCCGGCCCGCGCCGGGGTCGCGCCGCGCCGGGGCAGCCGGCGCCCGGACATGCGGCTGCTGGGAAATCGGCGACAGATCTTCGTACAGGGACGCCGCCTCGACCGCCGGTCCGCGCCGTTCGCCCAGCCTGCGGATGCGCACCACGCGAATGTAGGGACCTTGCGGAAAGGTCAGCACGTCGTCCACGCGCACGGCGAAATGCGCTTTGGCGATGAGCTGCTTGTTGACCCGCACCCGGCCGGTCTCGACCAGCTTGCTCGCCAAGGTGCGGCTCTTGCAGAAACGCGCGTACCACAGGAACTTGTCGAGCCGCAGCGTGGCCGCGGCGGGCGGCGCGGGCGCGACGGTCTCGGTCACCGGCGGCGCCTCATTTGGTGAAATTCATCTGCCGCAGCACGGCGAACGGCGAGCAGGGATGAATGCGCGGACGCGTCTGGCGCTTCTTCCAGGCCGGGGCCGGTACCGACGGTCGTGCCGAAAACGCGCCGCCCGCCTCGTCAGCCGTGAAGCGGTAGCCGAGCGCTTTCATGATGGTGCGGAACTGTTCCGGCGTGGCGCCGACGGTTTGCAGCAGTTGCGGGGTCGGCGCGAATGCGCCCTGGGCGCCCAGTTTGCGCGCCTCGGCGACCAATCTTTCGGCGCGATCGAATTTCACCGCGAGCGCGCCGCAGCGCAGAAAGCCGAGCGCGGCGCAGGTCGCGCTGTCCATCCCCGCCGGCACCGGCGCCACGCCCTTGCGTCCGTCGAGGTTCGACGCGCTGGCGCCGGTAAACACCGACCACAGCAGCGCGCGCAATCGCACCATCGGCGGCGTCGCCAACTGCGGCACGAACACGCCGTGCGCGCCGATGCGGACCCCGCGCTTGGCGAGCGCCTTGCGCTGGACGCCATCGAGCGATGCCAGCAACGATTCGACCTGACGGCGGGTCACCGAGCCGAGGCTTTCGCGCAACTGAAACACGAGACCGCGCGCGGCACCCTTGAGCGCCGGCACGGCGTCCTCGTCGAGCGTCGCGAAACGTTGCGCCAGATCGCGGCGCAGCCAGGCCTCGAGCCGCAACTTCACGCGCTCGCGATACTCGCCCTCGAGCAGATCGGTCGGCAGCACATCGACTTGCGGCGTCAGCGGATGAGCCCCGGCCGCCAGGCGCGCGATCGGCTCGCCGTGCCAAAGAAGCGACCCCCCATCCGGCGCCAGCGCGAACTGCGCATCGGGTGCCGCGGCCAGGGCGGTGACCTTGTCCTCGACCGACCGGCGCAAGGCGCGCAGCGCGGCGGCACGAATGGCGGGCGCATCGTCGCGACCGATCGACGCGTCGGCGACGAAGCGGAACCCGTGCAGCCGGCCGACATGCTCGCCCTCGACCAGCACGTCGCCGCGGGCATTGACCGCGCCCTGCAGATCGTCCTGGTCGCGCATGCGGCGCACCAACGCGGCGGCGCGCCGATCGACGAAGCGCTGGGTCAACCGCTCGTGCAGGGCATCGGACAGCTTGTCTTCGATCTGTCGCGTGCGTTCCTGCCAGGCCGGCGCGTCGTCGAGCCACTGCTGATGATGCGAGACGTAGGTCCAGGTGCGGATATCCGCGATGCGGCCCATCAGCGCGCCGAGATCGCCGTCGGTACGGTCCAGCCGTTCGACGTGCCGCGCCAGCCAATCGTTATCGATGCGGCCCTTGGGACGACTGAGGTCGGCAAAGATGCGGGCGATCAGCCGCGCGTGGCTGTCGCCCAGCAGCTTGCGGAAATCCGGAATCTGGCAGACCTGCCACAGCAGTTCGACCGCGGCCGGCCGGGTCGCCTGCGCGCGCACCGCCTCGTCGCGCGCCAGCAGCGACAGGGCGCGGTGATCCTCGGCTTCGCGCGCGGACATCAGCAGCGGCGACGGCGGCGGCAGGGTGAGCGAGCGCATCAGCGCATCCAGATTGGCGAAATCGGGTTCGGGATTGCGCCAGTAGATGGCTTTGACGAGCGGAAACCGGTGGTTTTCGACCGCGTCGATCAAGTCCGGCGTCAGCGGCGGCAGGCCGGCGGTGGTGCCGAACGTGCCGTCGTTCATGTGCCGGCCGGCGCGGCCGGCAATCTGGCCGATCTCGTTGGCCGCCAGCGGCCGGTTGAAGCGGCCGTCGAATTTCGACAGGCGCGCGAAGGCGACATGGTTGATATCCATGTTCAACCCCATGCCGATCGCGTCGGTCGCCACCAGATAATCGACCTCGCCGGCCTGATACATCGCGACCTGCGCGTTGCGCGTGCGCGGACTCAGCGCGCCGAGTACGACCGCCGTACCGCCGCGGCGCCGGCGCATCAATTCGGCGATGCCGTAGACCTCGGCGGCGGAAAATCCGATCACCGCCGAGCGCGACGGCAGACGCGTGATCTTCTTCGGACCCGCATAGGTAAGACGCGACAGGCGCGGCCGTTCGACGATTTCGGCCTCGGGCACCAGGCGGCGCAGCAGCGGACGGATCGTGTCGGCGCCGATCAGCACGGTTTCGAGACGGCCGCGCGCGTGCAGCATGCGATTGGTGAAAATGTGGCCGCGTTCCGGATCGGCGGCGAGCTGGATTTCGTCGACGCCGACGAAATCGACATCCATGTCGGTCGGCATCGATTCGACCGTGCACAGGAAATAGCTGGCGTGCGGCGGCAGGATTTTTTCTTCGCCGGTGATCAGCGCGACCGCATGCGCGCCCTTGGCGGCCACCGCGCGATCGTAGTTTTCGCGCGCCAGCAGACGCAGCGGGAAACCCATGATGCCGCTCGAATAGGCGAGCAGACGCTCCATGGCAAAATGGGTTTTGCCGGTGTTGGTCGGGCCCAAGATGGCCGTCACGCGCGAGGGGGGATTCGCCCGATCCATATCGCTAACATCGAGCGAGGTTCGACGTTTGACAAGAGGGATTGTGGTCGCGCCGCCGGAGCGCTCAAAATCTGGGCCCCGCGGCCGCCGGACCGCCGCTACTGCGCGGCCATGGCGGCGCCGAGAATCGGCCCGTGGTCGACGCTCTGGACGACCAGGGCGGCGCCGTAGCGAATGACCCCATCGGTACCCTTCAGGGACAGGCTGAGCGTCAGCTCATTGCCGTCATAGGCGCTGACGCGCGAGATTTCGCGCACGACGTTATGCTGGATGAGTTTGCGCCCGGCATTCTCGCCGCGCTGGATTTCCGTCGAATGCTGCTTGTCGAACAGGAACAGCCAGACATCGCCGCGCGCCGTCGCGGCTGCGGCGATCTTGCCCTGGGCCTTGCCTTCCATGCGCGTCAATTCGACCTTGAGCGCGGCGGCATTGCTTTTCAGCTGCGTCCTGATCAGCTTGTCGATCGCCGAGCGGTTCGATCCGACTTCGTGCGCACGCCCGCCGACGACGATTTCCGGCGTATAGACATAGGATTGGCGCAGGCTGATCTTGTAGGCGCGTTGCCGCCGCGTCGCGCCGGTGGTAGCGAACGGGTCTTTCCAACCCATATAGTCCCAATAATCGACGTGAAACGACAGGGCGATCACATCGCGCCGCTTCGCCAGCTCGCCCAGATAGGCGTCGGCCGGCGGACAGGAACTGCAGCCCTGCGACGTGTAGAGTTCGACCACCACCGGCGCGTCGGCGGCGGCCGCGCCCGCCACCGCCGTGATCGACGCTGCAAAAAGTGCCAAAATGCTCGATTTCATCGCGGCAGGATAGAAAGCGGGTACATCAATCGCCAATCACTTCGTAGTGAAACCGCGCGTGAGGCAGGACTGGACCGCGCCGCGCGGGTTCGTACATCATGCGCCGGAAGCCCCGGGTGGGGGAGGGATTTTATGGCGATTTTCGCGCGATTTGTCGTGCTCACGTTGGGTCTCATGGCTTTCTTGCCGTGCGGCTTCGCGAACGCACAAAGTTCGGCGGTTCAAGCCGGCTGGCAGAGTTTTCGCCTGGACGCCGACGGGTTCGCGATCGACCGGCCGGGCACATTGGTGGCGGTGACGCCCGAAGCCGGGCGCGACGAAATCGCCATTCACGCCGAATGGCGCGTGCCGGAGAATCGCGGCACGTTTTACTTGGCGACATTTCCGCCGCTGGTCGGCAGCCGCACCTTGAAGCAGTGGGCCGACGACGCCGCGACCGAACAGGGGCCGGCGCCGGTGCGCCAGACGACATTGCCGCGCGATGTGCCGGCGGTCGTTTGGTCATGGCTGGAAGCCGGCTATTACGAACGGCGCGTCGCCGTGCACAGCGGGCGTTCCGGCCGCGTCATCGCGCTGCTGTACGCGATGGAAACCAACGCCAAGACGCTCGACGCGGCCGAACGGGAATTCAAGAACGAAATCGATTTGCAGGACCGGATGGCGGCGACCATCCGGCTGGCGAAATAGCGGGCGAAACTTCGCGCGCCTCAGAAGCCGACGAACTTGGCGAATTTTTCGCACGGCTCGCGCTCGGTTGTCAGCGTGTTGATCTTGTCGCTCTTGTCCTCGTAGCCGAGCGACATGCCGCACGCGAGGATCTCGGTGTCGGGAATGCCGACCGCCTGCGCCACCGTTTTCGGATATTCGACCCATGCCGCCTGCGGGCAGGTATCCAGGCCCTGGCCGCGCGCGGCGATCATGACATTCTGCAGGAACATGCCCAGGTCCATGTAGCTGCCGAGCTCGAGGTCGCGGTCGAGGGTAAAGAATAGCCCCACCGGCGCGCCGAAAAACCGGTAGTTGCGCGCGAAGTAGCTCCACATCGCGGCCTTATCTGCCTTGCCAATGCCGAGAATGGCGTACAGATCGAACCCGACCTTGCGCCGCCGGCCGATATAGGGCTCGCGCCACTTTTTCGGGTAATACGCTATTTCCGGATCGGCCGGCCCCGCCTCCCTGCGCTTGAGCACCGCGTCGGTGACTTTCTCGCGCGCGGCGCCGGTCAGCACGTAGACGTTCCACGGCTGGATATTGGTGCCCGACGGCGCGCGCGCGGCGACATTCAGAACGTGCCTGACGGTTTCCAGCGGCACCGGATCCGGCTTGAACGCGCGCACCGAACGGCGCGTGACGATCGCTTCGTCGACGCTCATGCGGCTGTGCAGGGCCTGGACATTCATGGGCTTGCCTCTTGATCGTGCGGTGCGGCTGGAGCCTGACGCGGGTCGGCAGAAGATGCTACGGTCGCCGTCGGTGTCAAGGCGACGTCGATGAAATACGGGATCGGAGGGGCGCGCGATGGGCATGGGTATGGGTATCGCCGGCCTGGTGCTGGCGATCGTGGCGATTTTCATTCCGCTGGTGGCGCTGTACGTCGTCTGGGTGAGCCTGATTTTCACCGCCATTGCGGCGTTCGCCGGCGACAAGCCGTTCTCGATCGCGTCGTGGTGCGTCAACCTGGTCAACCTGGTGCTGCTCAGCCCGATCACCTTGGCGATCTTGGTCGGCGGTCCGGCTTCCGACGGCACGATAAGGGGTCCGAGCATTTTTCTGGCCTTTGTGACGGTCGTACTGTTCGTGCTGGTGATCGTCGGCTGGTTCGTCGGCCGCAAGCGGGTCGCGGCGACAGTGCCGTTCCAGATGCAGCCGCCGCCCGCGGCACCGCCGCAACAAGCGCCGAGCTTGCCGCCCACCGCGCCGCCGACCACCCCGCCGGGGGGACAGGCTTAGCGGCGCTTCGATTCGCGCCTTCGACGCTTCAGGCTTTGGCGGGCATCGCCTTCGCGGCGGCGTAGCCGAAGCTGGCTCCCATGGCGGCCTGCCAGATCACGAACAGCGGCATCAACAGCACCCATGGCTTGTCGTCGAAACGCGCGGCGAGCAGCATGCCGAGCACCGTGCCCATGATGATGGTCAGCGCGACCCAACGCGGGTTCCGATAGAACGCAAACAACAGGGCCCCGCCGACTACCATGAGCGTGGCACCGACGAAACCGCCGAACAGACCGACCAGCAGGAGATTATTGACGTCGTTGGCGATGCGCACCGACAGCCAATAGGCCGCGATCCAGGCAATGCCGACGCAAACCGCGAACAGGCCCCAGTTCAGCGCGGTCGCCTGCCCGCGACGCCACAACCAGAACCCGAGCACTG
Organism: Alphaproteobacteria bacterium; assembly: GCA_050186335.1. Classification (GTDB taxonomy): domain Bacteria; phylum Pseudomonadota; class Alphaproteobacteria; order Bin65; family Bin65; genus JBFWYO01. The sequence continues at coordinate 24,432 of JBFWYO010000071.1, forward strand.
CGCCGAGTACGGTGCCGGGCACCGCGAAGCCGACCGCGATGCCGCCCAGCTGATACAGCAGCGTCACATGCGTGACCATGCCCGACAGCCAGCCCAGGCCACCCGCCTGCAGCATCGCGCGCCGATCGTCGGTCATCGCCCCGCCCCCATGCTCGCACCGAAATGCGTACAGGTTACGCGGCGCGCGCGATCCCCCGCAACACGTACTGCAGGATGCCGCCGTTCTTGTAATACTCGATCTCGTCGAGCGTATCGATCCGGCACAACAGCTTGATGATGCGTTTCTGCCCGTTGGCGTAGGTGATCGTGCAATCGACATCCATGCGCGGCCGCAGGCCGCTTTCGATGCCGACGACTTCGACCGTTTCGGTGCCGTCGATCGTAATATCCGCGCGCGTCATGCCGTCCTTGAACACCAGCGGCAGCACCCCCATGCCGACCAGGTTCGAGCGATGGATGCGCTCGAAGCTTTCGGCGATCACGGCCGAGACGCCGAGCAGGTTGGTGCCCTTGGCCGCCCAGTCGCGCGACGAACCGGTGCCGTATTCCTTGCCGGCGAAAATGACCAAGGGCACGCCCATGGCTTTGTATTTCATCGCCGCATCGTAGATCGACATGGTCTCGCCGGTCGGCCCGAACTTGGTCATGCCGCCTTCGATGCCGGACAGCATTTCGTTCTTGATGCGGATGTTCGCGAACGTGCCGCGCATCATGACTTCGTGATTGCCGCGGCGGGCGCCGTAGGAATTGAAATCGACCGGTCGCACCTGATGGCTGACCAGATATTCGCCGGCCGGGCCGGATTTCTTGATCGAGCCGGCGGGCGAAATATG
>JBFWYO010000072.1:0-24403 GCA_050186335.1 Alphaproteobacteria bacterium
AACGACGGTTGGGGCACCGCGCTGAGTAACGGGCTTCGACGCCCTCGGATGAAACGGGCTCCCAACCGCCACCGCGCCGATGACCTTAACCCGCCGACGTGGAACTGACGACATACAAGGATGAGGGGTGACGTTCGACACCAAGTCAGTCCTCATCCTGAGTAGCGCGCTCTTGCGCGCGTATCGAAGGATGGGCGGCCCGCGTGGCCCAGCTTCGTCAATGTCATTCCGAGCGAACGTATTGCACGAGGCTGCTCTAGTTCAAACCCGCGCTCAATGTCTTCGCCACCTGTTCGCGCGCCGAGCGTTGAGCAGTGGGATCGTGCACTTCGCTGCGCCAATGATTGTAGAAGCCGTGCTGCGCACCTGCGTAGACATGCGTCGATAAATTCGCCTTGCCGGACGTGGCCTGCTTGACCGCCGCGACCGTTTCGGCCGGGATGTGCGCGTCTTTGCTGCCGATCAAAAATGCCGTCGGGCATCTCAGGTTGCGGATGATGTCGACATCGGCATCGAGGCCGACGCCGTAAATCGAAACTATGGCCTCGGCGCCGAAATCCGCGCCTGCCTTGACAACCAGCTTGCCGCCCAGGCAAAACCCGACCAGTCCGACCTTGCCGTTGCATTCCGGCAGGCCGGCCAGATACTTCATCGCAGCCCCGGTATCGGCGATGCCGTGCACCGGATCGAATTTTTTCCAGAACGCGAAAGCCTTGGCGCGTTCGGGTTCGGAGTAATCCAGATCGACGCCCGCCTCCATGCGCCAGAACAGATCCGGCGCCAGCGCCACGTAGCCCATTTGAGCGAGATCGTCGCACACGTCGCGGACGAAGCGGTTGATGCCGAAAATTTCCTGCAGCACGACGACGCCCGAGCCCTTGCCGGCGCCGGCGGGCGGTAGCGTGAGATAACCGCCCATGCTGGCGCCGTGCGGCATCGGAATGGATACGGCTCGATGGGGCATTGAGTCCAACTCCGTCGGTTAGGCGATGGCAACGATGGTGCCGTCCGCATCCCGCCCCTGTTCGCGGAACAGGCTGAGCTTGCGCAGGGTCGGCTCGTCGGTAACGGAATACAGGAAGGTCGGCGCCCTGGTGTCGAGATTCACATGCTCGTGCCACTGCCAGCTGGGTACGACGAACACATCGTTGCGGCCCCAATCGAGCCGCTTGTCGCCGACCAGCGTGTAGCCGTTTCCTTCAAGCACGCAATAGGCCGTGCTCGACATGTGCCGGTGCGCTTTCGTGTGCTCGCCCGGGCGCAGCATCTGGCTGCGGTACGACATCGACGGCATGACCGATTGGCCGGTCGCCGGATCGGTGTATTCCATGATGATGCCGTCGTATGGGCTGCCGGCATAGTCGCGCAGGCGTTCGAGCGCCCGGCGTGTTTCGGACCAGCGATAGACGAATTTCGGCGAATGCACCGTGGTGCCGCGCTGGTGCGAGACGAAGAGCGGCACGAGGCCGCCGGTGCCATACAGGTTGGTCGAATGATCGCTCGGCTCGCGGATACTCTGCACCTTGCGCGGCACGCCGTCGCCGGAATTCGAGCCGGGCTCCTTTTCGGTGTAATTGAACTCGAAGATCGTCGCATTCAGGCTTTCGACCAGCGGGACATTAAGGACATCCATCCAGATCACCGGATCATTGCCGTCGTTGCCGTGATCGTGCCACGTGCCGGTCGGAGTCAAAATCAGATCGCCGCGCGCCATGGTGCATTTCTCGCCTTCGACGGTGGTGAAGCCGCCGTCGCCCTCCAGCACGAACCGGCTGGCCGACGGCGTGTGACGATGCACCGGCGCTTGTTCGCCCGGGTTGTAGAGCGAATACGCGCCGAAGATCGTATTCGTCATGTATGGCTTGTCCTTGATGCCGGGGTTCGAGAACACCAGCGCGCGGCGCTCGCATTCCTCGATCGGCACGATCTTGGCCGCCTGGTGCAGGCGCGGTTCGATATCCTTCCAGTGCCAGACATGCGCCTGCACCACATGGCGCGGCGCCATCAATTCGATGTCGGCGCGCTCGCGCCAGAATTCGGTCAAATGCAGCGACTTGGCGTCCTGGGTCAGTTCGGCACGTTTCGCGGCGGTGGCATCGGTCATGGTCGGACCCTCCCTTCGATGTTCACTTTTGTAAAATCTATGTTATAATGTTGAACACGATGAGTCGAGAGGAAATCGACATGACGAAGGCACCGGATCGCGACCTTAGGAAACCGCCCAAATCAGCCACAATCGTGCCGCTGGACGAACGGCTCGGCATCCAGTCGGTCGAGGTCGGTATGGCGTTGCTGGCGGCGCTGAGCCGCGCCCCAGGTCCGCTCGCGCTCAAGGCACTGGCCGAGGCGGCCGGCATGTCGTCCAGCAAGGCGCACCGCTATCTGGTCAGCTATGGCCGCGCCGGCCTGGTGGTGCAGGATCCGCGCAGCTCGAAATACGATCTCGGGCCGCTCGCGCTGTCGATCGGCATGGCGGCGCTGAGCCGGTTCGACGTGCTGCGCGCGGCCGAGGGCGTGCTCGAGGAGATTCGCGACCGTATCAACGAGACCGTGGCGATCTTCGTGTGGACCAATCGCGGGCCCGCCGTGGCGCGCATCCTGCAGAGCGGCCATCCGGTGATCATCACAATGCAGGTCGGAACCGTGCTCCCGATCCTGCCGACCGCAGCCGGGCGTGTGTTCGCCGCGTTCCTGCCGGCGATCCAGACACAGCCATATATCGATTCGGAACTGTCGGCACAGCAGCGGCCGCGCGCCCTGGACGACAAGCAGGTCGAAGCAATCGTAGCCGACGTGCGCGCACGACGCCTGGCGCGCATCGAGGGCGATTACGTGCCCGGGGTCAGCGTACTCGCGGTGCCGATCTTCGACCCCGACGGCCATATCGCCGCCGTCCTCGGCGTCCTGGGCCGCACCGAAGCGCTCGAGGCGTCCTACGACGGGCCGGTCGCGCGCGCGTTGCACGAATATGCGGAACGGTTGTCGAACCTAGCCAAGCCGCGCTGAGCGCATCGTACCGTCATCCCATCCTTCGATACGCGCTGCGCGCTACTCAGGATGAGGTGGCGGAGTGGGTGCGCAAAAAATACGCCTCATCCTGAGTAGCGCGTTCTTACGCGCGTATCGAAGGATGGGCTGCAAGCGATGTAGCAGTGGCCCGGCCACCTGCCGGCCCGGCCGGTTCTTCCACGGTCAATCGGGGCGGAGAATTTCTATTCGAACGTCGGCGGGTCGTCGACCGCGTGTTTCGGCGGAACGTTCGGCAATCCATGTTCGGCGATACTTCCGCTGCCCGGTGCCGCCGATCGCCCCCTGGCGAAATCCCGCCGCCCCAACGCGAAGCGCCCGTCCGACTAAAACAAAAACGGGCCAGGTTTCCCTGGCCCGTCCTCGAAGAACTTCCCGCAGCGCTCGCGCGCCGCGCGACGATCGATCGAATGCTTACTTCTTCACCTTCTTCATGCATTCGGCCTGCTTCGCCGCATCGGTAATCTTCTTGCATTCTGCTTCGGTCATCGGCTTGGTCTGCGCGAACGCCGGGGACACAAACGCGACGAGCAAAGCGGCAAGAGCGATCTTCTTCATTAGGTATTTCCTCCTCATTGGGGTGATAAACGGGCAGGACCGTAAATTACCTAGGTATTTCTGTCAAATCTTTCGCACGGCCTTGGTCGACCCGGTCAATTTTGACCGCTTGAAAAAATATCTTTATTTTTCAATATATTATACGAGACCTGCGAGACCATCGGAGACTGTTCCGCGCAACCTAACTAGATAATACTCCCTAGCCTTCGAACTTGAGCGCCGGCCGGGCAGGTCGCGACATAAATTTTAGCGTCCCGGCTTGAGCTTCCAGTAATCGCCGGGCTTGCGCCGCTTGCCGAAGCCCAATTTGATGTCCAGCCACAGCGCGAACTTCCGCAGCGGCGACGCCGCGAGACGCTGCCAGGCTTTCATGTAGAGCTTATCGTACCAGCGCGACGCGTCCTTGTTGTACGGGCAGACGCGAATGCAGATGCCGCATTCGGTGCCCTGGTTGACCCAGAACTTGAAACATTTCTCGGCGTCCACGGTCCATTTCCGGATGCCGACGATGTTGGATTGATTGAAGATCTCGTCGGTCGGCGGCCCGGCGGGAATCGCCTTCGGCGGACAATTGTCCGAGCAGCGGCGGCAGATCTCGCAAAATTCCTTCACGCCGAAGCGCATCGGCTTGTCGTGCGCCAGCGGCATGTCGGTGTGGATGCGGCCGATGCGCACGCGCGGGCCGAACGCCTTGGTGATCAGCAGCCCGTGCCGTCCGTACTCGCCGAGGCCAGCCTGGATCGCATAGGGGATCGCCTGCGAGGTATCGTTGACGCACGCAACCGCCCGATAGCCCTGCATCTGGATGTAGGTGGCGATCGTCTGAACCAACTCGCAATCGCGCGAATAACCGTGCCCGACGGCGATGCCGGCGGTGGCCGACGGATACGATTTGATCGCTTCGTAGGTCATGGCGGTGGCGATGACGATCGCGTTCGGCAGGCCTTCAGGGATGTCGTAGTCCTTCTCCGTCAGCGTCTTGGTCGCGAAGCTCTTGGTGTAGTGCCAGCGTTTGTCGGTGGCGGTGATGCCGACCAGATCGGCGCCGAACAGGGCGGCGACGTATTTGATTTCCTCGGCCGCCTTTGCGGGCGATTCGTAAGGTACTTTCTCGGCCGCAGGCGGCGCGTACTCGCGGATATAGTCGAGAAACCCGTCGGTGCGGCCCAGATGCAGGCTGCGCTGGATGGTCAGGTTGGCCCCCATCCAGCCGGCGTTACGCAGCGCGAAATCCTTGGCGGTATAGCCTTCCGCGTCGCGCACCCCGTAGCCGCTCGAGAACATGCCCTTGAACCAGTTGAGCACCTTGGTCGAGCGGATGCGGTCGTCCCACTGGCCGCGGGTATATATGTCGTTGCACTGGTTGAAGCGCTCGAAATTATCCAGGATTTCGAAGCCGCATTCCTTGTCCTTCGGGTCGTGCAGCGGCGCGACCAGGCGATATGGACCTTCGCGATCGGGCTGCTGCTCGACCGTCAAACGAGGCCGCGAATTGCGCAGGATTTGCTCGCTCATGATTTTCTCCCGTTGTCGCATGCCGAACCGCCGCGCCATCGACGCGGCGGCGATAGGGCGATCATTTCGACGCGGCGAACTTGCGCCGCAGATCCGCCTTGAGGATTTTGCCCATCGCGCTGCGCGGCATTTGCTCGACGAACGCCATGCGGCGCGGAATCTTGTAGCCGCCGATGAAGTTGCGGCAATGCTCGATGATCTCGGCTTCAGTGGTCCGGGCGCCGGGCCGCAGTTGAATGACCGCAAAGGGCGTTTCGCCCAAGCGCTCGTCGGGCACGCCGATGACCGCGCATTCCGCGACCGCCGGATGCCGGTGGATCGCGGCTTCGACCTCGGACGTGTAGATGTTCTCGCCGCCGGAGACGATCAGGTCCTTCAGCCGATCGAGCAGATACACGTAGCCGTGTTCGTCGATCCGCGCGATATCGCCGGTATACAGCCAGCCGCCGCGCAAGGCGGATGCGGTTTCGGCGGGCAGATTGAGATAGCCGGTCATGATGTTCGGCCCGCGCGCGATCAACTCGCCCACGTCGCCGCGCGGCACCTCTTGGCCGTTCCGGTCGACCACGCGCAGCTCGTTGAGTGCATTCGGCTTGCCGACGGATAGGACCGGCCCCGATCGATCGCCGCTGGCGATCGCCGCGCGAAATTCGCGCGCGTCGAAAATGGTCAGATCGGGCGCCGTTTCCGTAAGCCCGTAGCAGTTGAAGTAGTCGACGTGCGGGAAAGCTTCGCCGACCCGCACGATCCACTCGTAGGCCATCGGCGCAGCCCCGTAGATGAGCGTGCGCAGACTCGACAGATCGGCCGAAGCAAAGCCCGGATCCGATACCGCCATCATCAACATTGTAGGTACTGTGACGGTCGCACTGATCCGGTAGGTCGACACGGCACGGAAAAACTCCGCCGGCGAGAATTGCGGCAGATAGGCTTGCGTGGCGCCGGCAAGCATCCAGCCGGTGGCCAACAGATCGGCCGAGTGGAACATCGGCGCGGCATGCAGATACACGTCCTCCCGCCGCGCGCCGACGCCCAGGCCGAACGCCAGCGCGTTGGCCAGGATGTTGGCGTGGGACAGGCGCACGCCCTTGCTGCGCCCCGTGGTGCCGCCGGTATAGAGCAGCAGCGCGTCGGCAGCGGGATCGAGCTCGACCGGACGCGCGGGCTGCGCCTGCGCCAGCAGCGCGTCGGCGGCCGGATTCGCATCCGGCGATTGGCCGCTCAGCCAGACGATCCGGCTGCGCCACGGCGCCAAAGCTTCGTGGCGGAACGAATCGGCGAAAGCGGGATCGAGCAGCACGTGGCGGCACGCGGCATCGCTTAAGATGTGCGCGATTTCGAGGGGCGCAAGTCGCCAATTGATCGGTACCGGAACGACCCCTGCAGCGAAGCCAGCCCATTTCCAGACTTCGAAGCGCGGCGAATTGCGCGCGAACACGGCAAACCGGTCGCCCTCGCGCAGGCCGAGCGCGCGCAAAGCCTGCGCGGCACACGCAATCCGGCGCCCGAACTCGTCCCACGTCCAATCGCCGCCGGCATCGCGTACGGCGCGGCGCGGCCCGTTATGGGCGACCGTGGTGGACAGGGCGGCGGCGAGGGATTTCATGACACAAGGTTTTATATATTAGACTTCAAAACTGTATCATTTAAGCAAAGCCCATACTACCGAATTGTGTTGGCCGGCGAGACATGCGCCGCCAGAGACTCGCCGATTCGACAAGCAGCGGCGGTCTTTCTATGATCCGTTTCGACATACGCACCCCACACGTGCATACCCCAAATGATACCGGAGGAGGACAGGATGAGAATCGCGATAGGAGCGGTGGCGGGTCTGGCTTTGCTGGCCGCAGGCACAGCGGCGGCACAGGATAAGAAAATCAAGATCGGGTTTATCACGACCCTGACCGGCAACAGCGCGATCTTGGGCGAGGAGCAGAAGAACGGCTGGGATCTCGCGGTCGAACATTTGGGCGGCAAGCTGGGCGGCGTTACGCTTGAAACACTGTACGGCGACGACCAGGTGAAGCCGGAAGTCGGCCTTCAAGTGGTCGACACGTTCTTGAATCGGGACAAAGTCGACATGCTCGCCGGCGTGATCTGGTCGCACGTCATGATGGCGATCCGCGATCCGATCGTGAAGGCGGAGAAGATCATCGTGGGCACCAACGCAGGCCCGAATCCGATCCAGGGCAAGGCCTGCACGCCTTATTTCATCAGCACGTCGTGGCCGAACGACCTCAACCACGAAGCGGCGGGGAAGCTGGTCGCCGACGACAAGCGCAAGAAAGTCTTCGTCATGGCGCCGAATTACCAGGCCGGCAAGGACGCGATCGAAGGCTTCATGCGGCAATACAAGGGCAAGGGCGAAGTCGCGGGTCAGATCCTGTTCAAGGTCGGCCAAACCGACTTCCAGGCGGAAATGTCCGAGATTGGCGCCAAGAAGCCGGATGCCGTCTGGATCTTCTCGCCCGGCGGCATGGGCATCGCGTTCATGAAGCAATGGTCGGGCTCGGCCCATTACAAGACGATCCCGCTCTACTCGTCGTTCTCGGTCGACTATGCGACGCTGCGCCCGATGGGCACCGCGGCGGTCGGCACGTTCCATACGAACTACTGGGATCCGGACGGCAAGTTCCCGGCCAATCAGAAATTCGTGCAGGCATACATGGCGAAGCACAAGCGCCATCCGTCGCACTTCGCGGCGCAGTCGTACGATGCGCCGATGCTGATCGACAGCGGCATGAAAGCGGTCAAGGGGGATTTCACCAAGACGAAAGAACTTGTGATGGCCATGCGCAAGGCCGATTACGCGTCGGTGCGCGGGCCCTATACCTACAACGTCAACCAGTTCCCGGTTCAGAACTACTACAAGCGCGAGGTTTATCTGAAGGACGGCACGCCGGCGATCCGCACGGTCGGCACGATCTTCACGAACCAGAAGGACGTGTACCACCAAGACTGCAAAATGCCCTGGTAGCATCGTGCTCGTTTGAACGGGAATGGGCCGGCTGAAAACGCCGGCCCTTTCATTTTGGGCGCCAGGCACTCGCTAATATCGGCGACCGCATCCTGCGTTGCGCGCGCCTACGCGCGCACCGCGGGATGCGCCATCTGAGGGACGGCGCGCCCGTATCGCCTCACCCGGCGGCTGCTTTCACTTTCGCGGCCTTGGCCTGCAGGCGCAGCCCCTGTTTCGACTTGTCGACGGTAAAACGGATGTGCTTGCCGCGCCCGATGGCATCGAGCGCATCGCGCGCCTCCAGATCGAATTTCACGCGCTGGCCTTCCACTTCGGTGACCGTCGCCTTGATCTCGACCCATTGGCCGATCAGCGTCGGCGCCAAATGGTCGACCTCGATCCGCGCGCCCACGGAGTCTTCGCCCGCATCGTGATGCTGCAGCAGCAGATCCCGGCACGTCGCTTCCATGTCGCGCACCATGAACGGCGTGCCGTAAACGCGCAATTCGTCGCCCATAAAGCTAATGGTGCGGTCCTTGTCGATGGTGATCTTGTTGGTGTGGGTGATGCCGGGCTTCAACGTGGCTTTCATCGCGTTGCGCTCTCCTCGTTATGACGCTTTTTTCTGGGCACCGCCGCCGTAGCTGCGCCGCAATTCGGTTTTCAGGATCTTGCCCATGGCGCTCTTGGGCATGGCGGCCAGGAACGCATAGCGCCGCGGTATCTTGTAGCCGCCGATCTTGCCGCGGCAATGCGCGATCAATTCTTCGGCGGTAAGCGTTTTGCCCGGCGCCACGACGACGGCGGCGAACAGAGCTTCGCCATAAGTGTCGTCTGGCACGCCGAACACGGCGGCTTCGAACACGGCGGGATGCTGATAGATCGCCGCCTCGACCTCCGACGTATAGACATTCTCGCCGCCGGTAATCACCATGTCCTTCTTGCGGTCGAGCAGATAAAGATTCCCGCGCGCGTCGAATTTGCCGACGTCGCCGGTGTGGAACCAGCCGTCGGTGAAGGTGCTGCGGTTGATATCGGGCAAGTTCAGGTAACCGGGCGTCACGTTCGGCCCGCGCACGACCACTTCGCCGGCATCGCCCGTCGGCATTTCGCGCCCCTCGTCGTCGACCACCCGCAGATCGAGCCCCGGGACCGAGCGGCCGCAACTCTTCAGCGCCTCGTGGTCGCCGCTCGCCAGCGCCGCAAGATGATCGGCGACCGGCAGGACCGTCAGGATCGGCGCCGTTTCGGTAAGTCCGTAGCCTTGTTCCACTTCGGTCGTGGTAAAGCGTTCGAGCGTGCGCTTGATCCATTCGACCGCCATCGGCGAGCTGCCGTAAAACAGCCGCCGGAAGCTGGCAATGTCGTAGCGATCGAAGCTCGGCTCCTGCAGCACCAGAATGACCATTGTCGGCGCCATCATGGCAAACGTGATCCGGTATTCCTGGATCGCCTGCAGGACGTTGACCGGCGTGAATTGCGGCATGAACGCGTGGGCGGCACCGAGCAGCGTGAACCCGGTGCCCAACAGATCGGCCGAGTGAAACATCGGCGCGATGTGCAGATAGACATCGTCCTCGCGCATGCGGAGCGCGGCTATACATTGCAACCCGTTGCTGACGATATTCGCGTGCGTCAGCCGGACGCCCTTGCTGCGCCCGGTGGTTCCGCCGGTATAGAGCAGGATCGCGTCGTCCTCTTCGCCCGGCTCGTTCAGGGGCGCGGGCAGCGCCTTTGCCAGCAGCGTTTCGTAGTCGGCCAGGCCGGGCACCGGCTTGGCGCCGAAACCGAACATGTCCGCTTGCCACGCAAGCAGATCGGGCGTCTTGAACAGATCGAGGAACACATCCTCGACCGCCAATACCCGCACGCCGGCATCGTTCAGGATGTGCCTGATTTCGGGCGGCGCCAGCCGGTTGTTCACCGGCACCGGTATGGCACCCATCCAATAGCCCGCGTGCAGCAATTCGTAATGACGGAACGTGTTGCGGCCGACGATGCCGTAACGGTCGCCCGGCTTGACGCCGCGCGATTGCAGCACGGCGGCGGCGCGCGCCACGCGGTCGAGCCACTCACCCCAGGTGAAACGCGCCTCGCGATCGACGATCGCGGGACGATCTCTGTAATTGCGTTGAATTCGGCGAAACGCCGACGGCAGAGTCATCATTGACCGCGCGGCCTCCCAACCGCTCGTGTCCGCTCGGCGCGCTAGCTGGTGGCGGCGAGTTTCGGTTTGGCGCCCGGCAGGACCATCGCCGAGAGCGCATCGGCTGATGCTTCGCCGAGCGCCTTCGACAGCGAATTGCCGTCCGGGTCGGCCAGCGCCGCATCGCGCGCCTTCTTGACCAACTCGGCCGCGTGACGCTTGTTGTCGATGGCCGGAATGATGACGGCATGAACGATGCGCATGAAATTGCCCGCGCCGCGCTTGTGCGTATCGCCATAGCCTTTGATCAGCCGCGCGCATTCGATGACTTCGAGCGCCAGCGCCCGGTCGAAATTAGCCGAGGCCTTGACCAGATCGAGCCAGGCCGAGATCGTCTTTTGCTCGGTCTTATAGCGGTGCCCGATGCGGCGCATGAAACGCAGCTTGGCGACCATACGCACCTTGGCGAAGCCCCAGATCGTGTCGGTGCGCACATACAGGCCGATATGGGTTTTGCGCGCCGCCTTCGGATGCTTTTCCGCCCAGCGCAGCAGCGGCTTGGCGATCGAGGACGGCAGCAGCGAGCAGAATTCCTCGATGCCCGGCTTCATGAATTCGGTGACCTTGACCACCTGATCGGGCGTCGCCTCGACCTCGCGGCGCACGCGATCGAGGCGCGAGGCGCGGCTTTTCAATTGCGCGACGCGGATCAGGTCTTCGAACGTCATGCGCAGCCCGAGATGCCGCGCGGTTTCCTGGGTCATCAGGAAATCGCGGCTGTTCTGCGCCTTCTCGATCTCGAGGATCTGGTCGAGACGGTCCAGATACAGTTTCGCGTAGCGCGCGTTCTGGTAATCGAAGCAGCGCGCCGCGGCGGTCAGCACGATCGGCTGGATCGATGCGGGATAGGTCTGCTCGATGCGGGTCTTCAGCGCGACCGCCGATGCCGGCAGTTGCGGCGCGGCCGGCACCGGAATCGGACGCGCGACTTTCTTGGGCCGCGCTTCGAGAATTTCGCCGCGCGCATACGCGAGGCCGGCCTTGAGACCGGCCAGGTTCTGCTTGACCGCCTTGCCTTCCTCTTCAATGCCTTTCTCGAAGACTTCGGCGGGAATCGGCAACACGCCCGAGCCGGCAATCGCGCCGAGGATCACCGAGTTGATGATCGAGCCGGTATCCTGCGCGGCCTTCTCCATGTCGAACAGGATTGCGCGTTTGGACATTTTCTTGGCGCCTTCGACGATCTTTTCGGAATCGAAGCGCCCGTCGCCCATGGCCATCTTTTCGGACATGGTGAAGATGCGATGCGTGGAGGCGATCAGCGTGGTGCGGTCGGGATCGACGAAACCCTTCTCCATCGCCCGGCCGGTCTCGACCAGTTCGGTCGCAACCATGAGGTCGATGTCGCCGGGGCCTGGAAACAGGTCCATGACCGGTTCCTTGCCGTCGAGTTCGGCATACGGCACCGGACAGACTTCGATGTAATAGGCCGTGGCCCCGGTGCGCTGGGCGACCCCCGGAATCGACGTCGCCTGGACCGGCAAACCATGCTTGCGCGCGGCGTTGACCAGCCACGCGGTCAGCACGCCGCCGCCTTCGCCGCCCATGGCGGCGATCAAAACCGTACTCGGCCTGACCCGTTCACTCGTGACCCGTTCGCTCATCTTAAGCCGCCCGCGCTGCGTCTTCCGCTTCCAACACGTTCACCGGCAGCGGGCCGAAGCTGATCGGCTCGGGGCTGGTCCAGCGCGCGATCACACGCTTGCGCACGCGGTCCTTGAAGCGTTCCCATGCGCTGGCGTTGTAGACGATCTCGGCGCGGTAGAACGACGGGCACAGGATGGCCGCGTGGGCCACCTCGCCGCACAGGCCGCAGCCGACGCAGCCGGTGTTGACATGCGCGATCGGATCCTTGCGCAGCGGATCGGGATTGGGCTTGATGGTCAGCGACGGGCAGCCGGACATGCGGATGCAGGAATGATCGCCGGTGCACACGTCGTCGTCGATGCCGAAGCGTTCGCGCGTGGCGCGCTTGCCTTCCGCGAGCAGCTTGCCGCGCTCGGCCTTGACGCGCCGCTGCTTGGCCAGCATGCACTCGCTTTCGGCGATGATGACCTTGAGGCCCTTTTCGGCGGTGGTCATCGCCTCCTTCAGCGTCTCGACCATCTTGCCGACGCTGTAGGTGCGGACCTTCTTCTGCCACTTGATGCCGAGCGAACGCAGCGTCTCTTCAATCGACATGCCGCTCTTGGCGAAATCGCCCTTCTTCGGCGACGACGGCAGGAACTGCCAGCCGGTCGCCGAGGTGTAGCCGTTCTTCATGATGATCAGGACCGAATCGTCCTTGTTGAAGACCGAACTGGCGACGCCGGTGGTCAGGCCGTTATGCCAGAAGCCGCCGTCGCCCATGATCGAGATCACGCGCTTGTCGAAATTGGGCCCGATGCCGGTCGAGCTGGCGAGACCCAGCCCGTAGCCGAGCACCGTATTGCCGAGATTGAACGGCGCCAGCGTGGAGAAGGTATGGCAGCCGATATCGGCGCTGATATGCGTCTTGCCGAGTTCGCGCTCCATCAGCTTAATCGCGCTGAACACCGGGCGTTCCGGACAGCCCGTGCAGAAGGTCGGCGCGCGCGCCGGGACGACGCTGCCGAGATGCGCCTGCGCCTTGGCCTTCAGGCCGAGGATCATCTTCGGTCGCGCCGCAGCGGCTTCGATGTCCGCGCCGGTCGGCTTGACGTCTTCGATCCACTTCGAGATGCCGCTCTGCATGGCCTCGGCGGTGTATTGGCCGGCCATCGGCAGCACGTTCTTGCCGTGCACCTTGGTCTGCAGATCCGCCTTGCGCAGCGCCACGTTGACGTGCTGCTCGATGTAGTCCGGGTGGCCTTCCTCGACCACGATGATGTCTTTCTTGCCGGCGCAGAATGCGGTGATTTCCTCGTCGATCAGCGGGTAGGTGACGTTCAGGCAGTAGATCGGAATGCGCGAATTGCCATAGAGGTCGGCCAGACCCAGACGATCGAGCGAACGCAGCAGCGTGTTGTACAGGCCGCCCTGGACGATGATGCCGATCTGCGACATGTCGCCGGGGAACACTTCGTTGAGCTTGTTGTCGCGGATGAATTTGCGCGCCGCCGGGAAGCGCTTTTCGAATTTCAGTTTTTCCTGCGCATAGGTCGACGGCGCCATGGCCAGGCGCATGTAGTCGAACTCCGGTTTCTGGATCTTGTTGCGGCCGGAATATTGCGGCATCTTGTTGTCGCGCGCGGTGAAACGGCCCTGGACGTGGCAGGCCAGAATGCGCAGCTGCACGAAGACCGGCTGGTTGCTGGCTTCGGACAATTCGAACGCTTTTTCGACCGTGTTGACCATCGTCGTCAGATTCGGCCGCGGATCCATCAGCCAGATCGACGATTTCATCGCGAAGGCATGGCTGCGTTCCTGAATGATCGACGCGCCTTCGCCGTAATCCTCGCCTAGCACGATGACCGCGCCGCCGATCACGCCGGTGGAGGACAGGTTCGACAGCGCGTCCGCGGCGACGTTGGTGCCGACGGTGGACTTCCAGGTGACCAGGCCGCGGATCGGATAATTGATCGAGGCGCCCAGCATGGCGGCCGCACCCGCCTCGTTGGCGCAAATCTCCAGATGGACGCCGTATTCGTCCATGATCTCCTTGGCTTCGGACAGCACGTCGACCAAGTGCGAGACCGGTGAGCCTTGATAGCCGCCGACGTAGCTGACGCCCGCCTGCAGGGCCGCCTTGGTGACGGCGAGAATCCCCTCGCCTTCGAAGGTGGCGCCGTTGCCCAGCTTGAGCAGCTGAACTTCTTTGGCAAACGAACGTTCCATGTGTCTCTCCCTCCGCCGATCCGAAACCCGGCAGGTTGCTAAAAAATAGTACAGTTTCCTGTGTGTCTCAAACCGCCTTGTATCATTACTCTGGGGGCACAAACGGCCCTATTCTGAGGCTGTGATAGTGAGGCGAAACTAAGGATTTTCAAGCGGATTCCGTCGTCTGGGAGCGCACTCGCACTCATGGCGCCCCCGCGACCCTGGCATTTCGGGCGATCCGCCAGGGGTGCTAAGGAAATCGGCCGGTCGAAGGGGGTTTTGTGCATCAGCGGTGGATCGTCCTGTGGATCATGGTTGGCGTCCGAATCGCCATCGGCTTCCAGTTCCAGGCCGTGGCCTCGGTTTCGCACCATCTGATCGGCGAATTCTCGCTCAATTTCGCGGAAATCGGCACCATGGTCGGCCTGTACCTGCTGCCCGGCATCGCCTTTGCGCTGCCCGGCGGCATGATCGGCCATAAGTTCGGCGAACGACGCACGATCATCGTCGGACTGGCCCTGATGACCGTGGGCGGCGTCGTCAGCGCCGTGGGCAAGGACGTCGCGCTGTTGTGGACCGGCCGGGCGGTCTGCGGTGCCGGCGTGGTCATGCTGTTCATCATGATGACCAAGACCATCGGCGACTGGTTCGCCGGCAGGCAATTGTTCCTGGCCATGTCGATCTTCCTCAACGGCTGGCCGGTCGGCATGGGCATCGCCCTGCTGACCCAGGGCTGGCTGGCCGAGCATTTCGGCTGGCGCACCGTGTTCCTGATCAGTTCGGGCATTTGCGCGGCGGCGTTGCTGACCATGGTGGCGCTGTATCCGCGCCGCGACGCTGCCGAGCACAAGGCCGCCGCGGCTGCGTTCCGCCTGCGGCTGGGCCTGTCCAACCGCGAACTGCTGATGGTCAGCATCGCCGGAATCCTGTGGACGCTCAACAACAGCACGCAATCCGTGGTCCAGGCGTTCGGATCGAGCTTCCTGGAATCGCGCGGCATCCCCCGCTTGACCGCCGACCAGCTGCTGAGCCTGAACGTTTGGCTGTCGATCATCGGCGTGCCGTTCGGCGGATGGATCATCAGCCGCTACGGGCGCCCGAATTTTTTCATGAACGCCTCGTTCGTCGCCGGCGCGCTGGTGATCCTGTTTGTCGCCCTGGGCGGCGGCGCGGGATTTCTGTTCGCGCTGTTGGGCTGCGTCATCTTTTTCGGCGCCGCCGTGATCGTAACCTTGCCCGCCGAGGCAACGCAGCCGCACAACCGGGTGGCGGGCTTCGGCGTGTTCTATTTCTGGTGGTTCGCCGGCATGGCCCTGCTGCCGCCGATCGGCGGCTGGACGCGCGACATCAGCGGCGATCCGGCAGCGCCGCTCTATTTCGCCGCCGGCATCGATCTGGCCTGCGTCCTGTTGCTGTTCTGGTTCCGCGCCATGCAGCGCCGCGCGCCGGCATCGCTCGCGATCCGGTAAGCAAGCACGTTGGGCGCTCAATTGCAGGGCGGGAGAAAAACCGACGACAACAGCTACGGCTGTTCCAACGGCACGGTGAGCGGATTGTACGAGTAGAGCCAATTCGCACGCTCGGTATCCATGTTGCGCTTGGCAAAGGCGGCGACCAATTCGTCTTTCGACTGCAGATGGAACAGACCCCGGTTCTGCCGCGATTCGTCGACGATCCGGCGCGCGCGCGGCATGCGATTATGCTCGTACAGCTTGACCGCATCGGCGATCGTGTCCGACTGGTCGAGCGCGCGCGTGAGCACCGCCCCGTCCTCGACCGCCATCGCCGCCCCTTGCGCAAGATACGGCAAGGTCGGGTGCGCGGCATCGCCGAGCAGCACCGCGCGCCGGGTGGCCCAGCGTTCGAGATGCGGATGCACGTTGATCGGCCAGCGATAGCACTCGGTGCGGTCGGTGGTATCGATGATGGTCTGGATGTCCGGATGCCAGCCGGCGAAATCCGACTTCAGTTCCGTCCAGGGCCGCTTTTGGGTCCAGGATTCGTCGAGCAGCTCGTCGAGTTCGACCGCGCCGGCGAAATTCAGCAGCGTGCCGCCGCGCAGGAAATAGATCACCGCGTGCTTGTCGGGCCCGACCCAGATCGAAGATTTGCCGTCGAGGAAGTTTTTCGGCAGTTTTTCCGCCGGCACGGTCAGCCGCCACGCGGAATCGCCGGTATATTGCGGCTTGTTGGCGCCGACCATTTGCCGGCGCACGGCCGACTTGATGCCGTCCGCACCGATCAGCAGATCGGCTTTGACGACGCGGCCGTCGGCCAGTTTCAGCGCAACGCCAGAAGCATCCTCTTCGAATCCGGCCGCGGCGGCGCTCAGATGGATGCAGCCCGGTTTCAGTTCGAGAATGCGCTTCGCCACGATGGCGTGGAAATCGGCCCGGTGGAGCTGCAGATACGGCGCGCCATGGCGCGCCTCATGGATTTGCGCGAGCGACAATTCCTGCAGCACCTCGCCGGTGTCGAACAGTCGAAACTGCGTGACCGGCGGCAGGAAGGCGACGGCGCGGAGCTGATCGAGCACGCCCAGATGGCGCATCACCAGCGTCGCGTTGGCGCTCTGCTGGATGCCGGCGCCGATTTCGCCGAGTACCGGCGCCTGCTCGTAGATCTCGACATCGTAGCCGGCCAGCAGCAGGCACCCCGCCGCCGCCAGCCCGCCGATGCCGGCCCCGGCGATGATGATCTTGGTGTTGCGCGCGACCAATCGTACCTCCCCTGGCGCGCCGGGCATCGAACCCGCCGACGCTTATGGTCCTGCAGCTTTAGCCCATCCACGCAGCCCGAGACCAGCGCGAGATTGCGCTGCACGGCGGGCATGACGGGCGCGGCGGAGATGGCCGGCACGCATGGTAGGGCTCGCCCGTTGGCCATCCGTCGATTCGATCGCTGACCCGATCACGCGGGATGAGGATACTTTGTAAGGCCGGTCATGCCGAGGAATGCTCGGCGACGAGGCATCTGGCTCCGGCGCGAAAAACGGCTCGGCGACGGTTGCGGCGGCGGATATCTGATTCCGGGTCGTCGCCGGGTGGCACGCGCAATCGCGCAGGCTAGGCCGCCCTCTCCGCGACGATCTGCTCGAGCCGTTCGACGGCGTGACCTACCAACGGATCCAACCCGGCCCCGCCGGCATGCAGATGCGCAATGATGGCGGTGCGCATGCGCGGATCCCAGAATTTGTCGAGATGATCGGCGATGCTTTCGACCGCCTTGTCGCCGCCTTCGTGGGCGAAGAATTTGCCGATCTGGTTGGCCATGTAGATCAGTTTGTCAGGCGACATCGGCTTTATCCGTGGTGGCGACGCGTTCGCCGTGGGTGAAGATTTCGAAGCCGTCGTCGCGGGCCACGCCGACCAGCGTGATCCCGGCGGCATCGGCCATGCGCACCGCGAGCGCCGTCGGCGCGGAGACGGCGACCACGATGGGCGCGCCGATCGCGGCGGCCTTCTGGACCATTTCGACCGACACGCGGCTGGTCAGCACGATCACGCCGCCCGCCGCATTGATCTGCCGCCGCGCCAGAGCCCCGGCCAACTTGTCGAGCGCATTGTGGCGGCCGACGTCTTCGCGCAGCGCCACCAGTTCGCCGCTCGGGCGCCAGAACGCCGCCGCGTGCACCGCGCGGGTCTGTTGATTGAGCGTTTGCTGCTGCGCCATCGCGCCGACCGCTTTGCGGATCGCTGCGGCGCCGACACGCAGATTGCTTTCGACCGGACGCGCCGTGCGCATCGCCTCCTGCAGGCTTTCGATACCGCACAGGCCGCAGCCGGTGGGTCCGGCGATGTGGCGCTTGCGATCGAGCAGCAATTCGACGCAGCTTGCCTCGATCCACATGCGCAGTTCGACGCCGATCTCATGCGGCACGATCTCCAGCTCCAGGATTTCGTCGGACTTCGCAACGATGCCTTCGGAAACGCTGAAGCCGATCGCGTAGTCCTCCAGGTCCGCCGGGGTCGCCATCATCACCGCGTAGCCGGTACGGTTGTAGGTGAAGGCGACCGCCGTCTCCTCCGGGATATTTCGCTCGGCGGCAAACGACGCCCCGGCGCGCCAGGCATGGCCGGCGACCCGTACGACGGGCGGCGGGACGACCGGCGGCGGGGCTTTGCGCGTCACTCGGCGGCCTCGCTGGGAACCAGGATTCGGCGCGCCAGATCGCTGTGGCGCTGATACGAATCCTGCCATTCGGTGGGTCCGTTCGACAGGCCGACCTGCACGGCGGTCACCTTGTATTCCGGGCAATTGGTCGCCCAGTCGGAATAATCGGTGGTGACGACGTTGGCCTGGGTGACCGGATGGTGGAACGTGGTGTAGACCACACCCGGCGCCACGCGATCGGTGATCTGCGCGTGCAGCGACGTGCTGCCCGCGCGGCTGTCGAGCTTGACCAGATCGCCGTCGCGAATGCCGCGCTGCTCGGCGTCGTGCGGGTGGATCTCCAGCACGTCCTCGGGATGCCAGGCGACATTGGCGGTGCGCCGCGTCTGCGCGCCGACATTGTACTGGCTGAGGATGCGGCCGGTGGTCAGCAGCAGCGGGAAGCGCACGCCGGTGCGTTCGTCGGTCGGCACGTACTCGGTGACGACGAACCGCCCCTTGCCGCGCACGAAACCGCTTCGGTGCATGACCGGCGTGCCTTCGGGCGCCGCGTCGTTGCACGGCCATTGCACCGAGCCGAGTTCGTCGAGCTTGCGGTACGAAACGCCGGCGAAGGTCGGCGTCGAGCGCGCGATCTCGTCCATGATTTCGGACGGATGTGCGTAGTTCATCGGCATGCCCATCGCCTTGGCGATCAGCATGGTGATTTCCCAATCGGCGTAGCCGTTCTTCGGCGTCATGACCTTGCGCACGCGGTTGATGCGCCGTTCGGCATTGGTGAACGTCCCGTCCTTCTCCAGGAACGTCGAGCCGGGCAGGAATACGTGTGCGTAGTTGGCCGTTTCGTTCAGGAACAAATCCTGCACGATGACACATTCCATCGCGGTCAAGCCGGCGGTGACGTGCTGGGTGTCGGGATCCGACTGCGCGATGTCTTCGCCCTGGATGTAAATGCCCTTGAACGTGCCGTCGACCGCGGCATCCAGCATGTTCGGAATGCGCAGGCCCGGATCGGCGGACAAGGAAGTTCCCCACAGCGTTTCGAACAACTTGCGCGTGGACTCGTCGGAGACATGCCGGTAGCCGGAGAATTCGTGCGGGAACGAACCCATGTCGCAGGCGCCCTGCACGTTGTTCTGGCCGCGCAGCGGATTGACGCCGACGCCGGGCCGCCCGATGTTGCCGGTCGCCATCGCCAGGTTGGCGATCGCCATGACGGTGGTCGTGCCCTGGCTGTGCTCGGTGACGCCGAGGCCGTAATAGATCGCGCCGTTGCCGCCCTTGGCATACAGGCGCGCGGCACCGCGGATCAGTTCGGCAGAGACGCCGGAGACTTTTTCAACCGCTTCCGGGCTGTTGCGCGGCTCGGCGACGAAGCTGGCCCAGGCCGCGAAATCGTTCATATCGCAGTTCTCGCGCACGAACGCTTCGTCGACCAAGCCTTCGGTCACAATCACGTGCGCCAGCGCATCGAGCACAGCCACATTGGTGCCCGGCTGCAGCGGTAGGTGGAATTCGGCTTCGACGTGCGGCATGCGCACCAGATCGATGCGGCGCGGATCGACCACGATCAGCTTCGCGCCCTCGCGCAGGCGTTTCTTCATGCGCGAGGCGAACACCGGATGCGCGTCGGTCGGATTGGCGCCGATCACCATGATGACGTCGGCCTGATCGACCGAATCGAAATCCTGCGTGCCGGCCGAGGTGCCGAACGTGGTTTTCAAGCCGTATCCGGTCGGCGAATGGCACACGCGCGCGCAGGTGTCGACATTGTTGTTGCCGAAGGTCGTCCGTACCAGCTTCTGCACCAGGAAAGTCTCTTCGTTGGTGCAGCGCGACGAGGTGATGCCGCCGACTGAGCCCCGGCCGTAGGTCGCCTGCAGCCGCTTGAACTCGGAGGCGACGCGGCCGATCGCCTCGTCCCAGCTCACTTCGCGCCAGGGATCGGTGATCTTCTCGCGAAGCATCGGTTTCAGAATGCGTTCCTTATGTGTCGCATAGCCCCACGCGAAGCGGCCCTTGACGCAGGAATGGCCGTGATTGGCCTTGCCGTCCTTGTACGGCACCATGCGCACCAGTTCCTCGCCGCGCATCTCGGCTTTGAAGCTGCAGCCGACGCCGCAATAGGCGCAAGTCGTGACGACCGAATGTTCCGGCTGGCCGATCTCGATGACGGATTTTTCCATCAAGGTCGCGGTCGGGCAGGCCTGCACGCAGGCGCCGCACGAGACGCACTCGGAATCGATGAAGGGTTCGGCCGCGCCGGCCGAGACCGCGGACGCGAAGCCGCGGCCGTCGATCGTCAGCGCGAACGTGCCTTGGACTTCCTCGCAGGCGCGCACGCAGCGCGAGCAGACGATGCACTTCGCGGGATCGAAGGTGAAATACGGGTTCGACTCGTCTTTCTCGGCCTTTAAATGGTTTTCCCCATCGTAGCCGTAGCGCACTTCGCGCAGGCCGACCGCGCCGGCCATGTCCTGCAATTCGCAATCGCCGTTGGCCGAGCAGGTCAAACAGTCGAGCGGGTGATCGGAGATATAAAGCTCCATCACGCCGCGGCGGATCTTCTTCAACCGCTCGGTCTGCGTCGATACCACGAGGCCGTCGGCGACCGGCGTGGTGCACGAGGCCGGCGTGCCTGGGCGACCTTCGATTTCGACCAGGCACAGGCGGCACGAGCCGAATGCTTCGAGCGAATCGGTCGCGCACAGCTTCGGCACCTTGACGCCCGCGTGCATCGCCGCACTCATCAGCGAAGTGCCTTCCGGCACGCTGATCTCGGCGCCGTCGATGGTCAGCGTGACCAGCCTGGCGGAGGTTTTCGCCGGGGTGCCGTAGTCGATTTCTTTGATCAGAGACATGGTTTTGCTCTCACTCCGCGGCGTGGCGTGTCGGCGCCGGGCCGAAATCTTCGGGGAAATGCTGGACCGCACTCATCACCGGAAACGGCGTGAAGCCGCCGAGCGCGCATAACGATCCGGTCTTCATCACGGTGCAAAGATCCTCGAGCAGCGTCAGGTTGGCTTCACGCCGGTCGCCCTTGACGATCTTGTCGATCACTTCGACGCCGCGCGTCGAGCCGATGCGGCAGGGCGTGCACTTGCCGCAGGATTCGATTGCGCAAAACTCCATCGCGAAGCGCGCCTGCTTGGCCATGTCGACGCTGTCGTCGAACACCACGATGCCGCCATGGCCGATCAGCCCGCCGCGCGCGGTGAAGGCTTCGTAGTCGAACGGCGTGTCGAACAACGCGCGCGGAAAATAGGCGCCCAACGGCCCGCCGATCTGCGCCGCGCGGACCGGACGGCCGGTCGCCGTGCCGCCGCCGATATCGTCGATCAGCTGGCCCAAGGTGACGCCGAACGCGGTCTCGTAGAGCCCGCCGAACTTGACGTTGCCGGTAAGCTGGATCGGCATTGTGCCGCGCGAGCGGCCCATGCCGAAATCCTTATAGAACGCGGCACCCTTGGCCAGGATGATCGGCACCGTGGCCAGCGAGATCACGTTGTTGACCACGGTGGGGCAACCGAACAGGCCTTTGTGCGCCGGCAGCGGCGGCTTGGCGCGGACCATGCCGCGCTTGCCTTCCAGACTTTCCAGCAGAGCGGTTTCTTCGCCGCAGACATAAGCGCCGGCGCCGACGCGCACGTCGATGTCGAACGCGTGCGCCGAACCGGCGACCGACGCCCCCAACCAGCCGTCGCGGCGTGCCGCCTTGATCGCGGCATTGATGGTGGCGATCGCGTGCGGATACTCCGAGCGGATGTAGATGTAGCCCTTGGTGGCACCGGTCGCGATGCCGGCAATCGTCATGCCCTCGAGCAGCACGAACGGATCGCCTTCCATGATCATGCGATCCGAGAAGGTGCCCGAATCGCCCTCGTCGGCATTGCACACGATGTATTTTTGTGCGCGCCCGACGTCCGTCGGGGCCTGGCGCACGGTCTGCCACTTGATGCCGGTCGGGAAGCCGGCGCCGCCGCGCCCGCGCAGGCCCGATTGCAGCACGGTTTCGCAAACCGCCTCGGGCGTCGACCCGAGCGCGCGCTGCAAGCCTTCGAACCCGCCGTGCGCGCGATAATCGGCGATCGAGAGCGGATCGACGATGCCGCAGCGCGCGAAGGTCAATCGCGTCTGGCGCTTCAGGAACGGGATTTCCTCGGTCGCACCGAGATAGAGCGGATGCGAATTGTCGGCCTTGACGAGCGCGTCGATCAATCCGCCGGCGTCGGAAGCGGCGACGGGCCCGTAGGCGACGCGCCCGGAGGGCGTCGCCACTTCGACCATCGGCTCGAGCCAATAGAGACCGCGCGAGCCGGTGCGGACGATATCGAGCGTAATGCTCTTGCGTTGCGCGCTCTTGGCAAGAGCAGCGGCGACTTCATCGGCGCCGACCGCGAGCGCACCCGAATCGCGTGGGATGAACATGCGCACGTTCATGACCGCGCCTCATCGAGCAGCGCATCAAGACGTTCGCGGTTGAGCCTCCCGATCACGCGCCCATCGAGCATCGCAGAGGGCGCGCACGCGCACAGGCCGAGACAGTAGGTCGGCTCGAGCGTGGTCGAACCGTTGGCGCTGGTTTCGCCCCAGGCGACGCCCAGGCGGCGGCGCGCATGCTCGGCCAGCGCATCGGCGCCCATCGATTGACAGGCTTCGGCGCGGCACAATTTCAGCACATGCCGACCCGGCGGTTCGCGGCGGAAGTCATGATAGAAGGTGACGATGCCATGCATCTCGGCGCGCGTGATATTGAGCGCCTCGGCGATCATCGGAATGACCGGCTCGGGAATGTAGCCGAACTCGGCCTGCAACGCGTGCAGTATGGGCAACGCGGCGCCTTCGACGGCTGCGTAAGAATCTATTATCCGTTTGGCCCGTTGCGCCAAATCGCCAGTCCATTCCGCCGAATTGCTCATTTTTCTGTCGCGCGACCTTTGGTTCCGTTGCGCCGTAAGATGGCAAAACGGCTGAATTGCTCAAGAAAGCAGACCCATTACTTGATAGAAAAATACTATCAAATAAAATCTATATCCGTCAATGAGTTAGAAGGAGCCTAGGCGGACGGCAAGGCCCCTTGCTTCGGTCAGCAGGGCCGCGGTCAATGAACTGTCCGGCTCGCGCAGCGGCACCACCAGACCGATGGTCGGATAGGGATCGCCGCCGACGATCGGAATCGCGCGCACGGTGTCGGTCAGCCCGAGGGTTTCGGCAAGCTGCGCCGGCATGATGCTGGCCCAGCTTCCGGTGCGCACATGGGCGAACAAGACGATCATCGAGTTGGATTCGAGCGTCGGCGCGGGCTCGGCGCCCGCCGCGCGCAGATAGCGGTCGATGATGCGCCGGTTCTGCATGTCGGCGGTCAGGAGACAGAGCGGGATCTTGCCGACCTCCTCCCACGTGACTTCGTCGCGCCCGCCCAACGAACTATCGGCGGCGATCAGCAGCCGGTAATGCTCCCGATACAACGGCACCGTGCGCACGCGGCCGAGTGGCTCATTGTCCAGGTAAGTGATGCCTGCGTCGATCTCGAGATTTTCCAGCAGCGCCAGAATTTGCACCGACGTGCGCGACAGGATCGTGAACGACACGTTCGGATGATGCGCGCGATACGGGGTCGTCAGCGCCGCAACCATGCCGAGCGCCGTCGGCACGGCCGCGATCTTCAGATGCCCGGAGAGACCTTGTTTCAGCGCGCGCACATCCCGGCGCATGGTGCGCGCGTCGCCGACGATGCGCCGCGCCCATTCGAGGGTGCGTTCGCCTTCCGCCGTGAAGCCGTGAAACCGGTGGCCGCGATGGACCAACAAAGCGCCAAGCGTGTCCTCGAGCGTCTTGATGCCGGCGGAAAAGGTCGGCTGCGTCACGCCGCACGCCTCGGCGGCGCGGCCGAAATGCCGTTCCTGGGCGAGCGCCAGCAGATATTCGAGCTTATCGATCATGGCGACGGAGCATAGCGCAACTTGCGCCGGTCCCACAGGCGACCTTCGCAAGCGTCGTTCGGGAAAGGTGGAGGCACTTCGCGTGCGGCCCATCCGCCCATCCTGAGCTTGTCGAAGGACGATACCGCGAAGCCTCGCGCTACTCAGGATGAGGTGGCGTAATCGAAATGCCGCAGAAATCCACCTCATCCTTGTATGTCGTCAGTTCCACGTCGGCGGGTTAA
This sequence comes from Alphaproteobacteria bacterium, assembly GCA_050186335.1. GTDB lineage: Bacteria > Pseudomonadota > Alphaproteobacteria > Bin65 > Bin65 > JBFWYO01. The sequence goes on from JBFWYO010000072.1 coordinate 24,322, forward strand.
GGTCATCGGCGCGGTGGCGGTTGGGAGCCCGTTTCATCCGAGGGCGTCGAAGCCCGTTACTCAGCGCGGTGCCCCAACCGTC
>JBFWYO010000073.1:0-24313 GCA_050186335.1 Alphaproteobacteria bacterium
GGGGGCAAGGGGTAAACCGGCGGCGCAATTTGGCACAGGCCGGGCGTCGCTCACTTCTTCTCGGTCGGCGCCGGCGTGGCCGGCTTGTCCAGCGTCTTGTCCTGGGACTTGTCCGGGGATTTGGGATCGGCCGGCGTTTTGAGCTTTTCCAGGTTTTTGTTGAGTTCCTGGCCGGTCGACAGCTTGTCCTTGGCGTCCTTGATGGTCTGCGCGCCCATTTCCAGGAAGCCGGCCGGCGCCAGGTCGGCGAGCAGCTTCGAGCCGGTTTCGAGCAGCGGCTTGGTCTTGGCGTCGGCGATCCATTTCGGCTGCTCGTCGGCGCGGAACGCCCAGCCGAGCAGCAGATAGGCCAGGCTCACCAGGATGGCCCCGCGCACGACCCCGAAGCAGAAGCCGAGCGCCCGGTCGACCGGCGACAGGGTGCTTTTCTTGACCGCGCCGGCGATCGCGCTGCCGATCAACGTGGCGACCACCAGTACGACGATGAAGATCACGGCGCCGGTTGCGATGTCGGAAATAAGCGGGTGCGAAATATACTCCCGCGCGTACGGCCGCGCCGGCGGCAGGCCGTACAGGACCGCGATCCCGGCCAGGATCCAGGCGGCCAGGGAGAACACCTCGCGCACCATGCCGCGGGCGAACGCGAGTATGCCCGACAGCAGCACGACCGCGAGCACGACGCCGTCCAGGATGGTCATGAGCGGCGCGCCGTCTTGCCGGCGTCGGCGGCGTCGAACAGCGGCAGAAGCTCGGCCACGCGGCCGTACTCGCGCGCCTGGATGTCGACATCGGCGGCGCGGACGCCGCGACGCTTCGGCATCAGGGCGGCGCGAAACCCTAGTTTGGCGGCTTCTTTCAAGCGATTGTCCATCTGGCTGACCGCCCGGATCTCGCCGGACAGGCCGATTTCACCGAATATAACGGTGGCCGGCGGCACCGGGCAATCGGCCAATGACGAGATCACCGCCGCAGCAACCGCCAGATCGGCCGCCGGTTCCGCGATACGCAGCCCGCCGGCGACGTTCAAGTACACATCCCGGCCGGCCAAGGACACGCCGCAGCGGGCTTCCAGCACCGCCAGCACCATGTGCAGGCGCGCCGCGTCCCAGCCGACCACGGCGCGCCGCGGTGTGGCAAAGGCCGACGGCGAGACGAGCGCCTGGATCTCGACCAGCAGCGGCCGCGTGCCCTCGATGCCGGCGAACACGGCAGCACCGCTTACCGAAGCATGCCCGTCGCGCTCGCCCAAAAACAGTGCCGACGGATTGCCGACTTCCATCAGGCCGGCGCCGGTCATTTCGAACACGCCGATCTCGTCGGTCGGGCCGAAGCGGTTCTTGACCGAGCGCAGGATGCGGAAATGGTGGCCGCGCTCGCCTTCGAAGTACAGCACGGTATCGACCATGTGCTCGAGCACGCGGGGTCCGGCGATCATGCCGTCCTTGGTGACGTGGCCGACCAGCAGGACCGCGATGCCGCGGCGTTTGGCCAGCCGTATCAGTTCCTGGGCGGCGGCGCGCACCTGCGCCACGGTGCCGGGGGCCGAATCCAGATTATCCACGTACATGGTCTGGATCGAATCGATGATCACGACGCGCGGCGCATCGTTGGTGTCGAGCGTTGCGATGATGTCGCGGACGTTGGTCGCCGCCGCCAGTTCGACCTTGGCGCGCGCCATATCGAGCCGCACGGCGCGCATGCGCACCTGGTCGATGGCCTCTTCGCCGGAAATGTAAACCACGCGCACCGACGCGGAGAGCGAAGCGGCGATCTGCAGCAAAATTGTCGATTTGCCGATACCCGGATCGCCGCCGATCAGCGTCGCCGACCCGTGGACCAAGCCGCCGCCGACGACGCGATCGAACTCGGCGACGCCGCTGACCAGGCGCGGCGTCGGCGCCGACTTGCCGGCCAGCGCCGACAACTCGACCTTCCGCCCGCCGCCGCCCTTGAGGCCCTTGGGCGCGGCTTCGGGTGCGGCTTCCTCGACGATGCTGTTCCACTCGCCGCAGGCATCGCATTTGCCCGACCATTTGCGGTGCACGGCCCCGCAGGCTTGGCAGACGAATTGGCTGTTCTTGGCCATGCAGGAAGTATCCGCGGCAGGGCGCCGAGCAAAGGCGCGAAACGAAACCGGACTATGTTGATTCCGGGTTCAGGATGCAACCATGTGGGGATGCGGCTGCGTCGCATAAAGCCTGCCTTCGAGGGCGTCAATTTGGGGCTCTTGGATAAAGTCAAAAAGTGTAGAATTGCTGAGCGCCTGTGGGGAGACTTGCATGTTGGTGACCCGGCAAAAAGTGCTGCGGCGGTTTTGGTACGGCTGTTTGCCAGTCGGCGATCTGCTCGAAGGGCCCAAGCCGTTTACGCTGCTCGGCGAAAACATCGTGCTGTGGCTCGATGCGGCCGGCAAACCGGCCGCGGCGCAGGATCGCTGCTGCCACCGCACGGCGCCGCTGTCCAAGGGTACCGTCGAAGACGGTTGCGTCGTCTGCCCGTATCACGGCTGGACTTTCGATCGCACCGGGCGCTGTGTGCGGGTTCCGCAGCAAGCCAGCGTCGGTCCGCGCATTGGCGTGCAAGCCTTTAAATGCGAAGAGCGCTACGGCTATGTCTGGGTATGCCTTGGCGAGCCGTTGACCGGCATTCCCGAGGTGCCCGAGTTCGGCCGGACGGAGTACCGTTTCATCCACGAATTTTCCGAGGCGTGGGACGTCAACGTCATGCGGCTGATCGAGAATGCGTTCGACAACGCGCATTTCTCATTCGTTCATGCCAGCTCGTTCGGCAACCAGGCGCAGCCCGAGCCCGCGTCGTTGACGATCGCGCCGACCGAATTCGGATTCGTCATGGATACTGTCGTGCCGGTGCGCAACGCGGAGACGCTGAAGGCAACCTTGCGCATGGACGTGGCGGAAACCATGCGCACCTATCAGAAAGTCTGGTGGATGCCGTTTTCGGTGCTGATGCGGCTGAGCTATCCGAACGGGCTCAAACACATCATCGTCGCCATGATCACGCCGATCGACGACAAGCGGTTAATGTTCAACCAGTTCGTCCTGCGCAACGACACCGATGCCGACGTATCGCCCGCGCAGGTCATCGCCTGGGACCGCACGGTCACCAACGAGGACCGCGCGTTGTTGCGCCTCTGCGATTGGGACGTGCCGCTCGATGTGCGGAGCCCCGACGAGTTCCACATGGCGTCCGACCGTCCGGGGTTGGAGGTGCGCCGGCGATTGCTGGAACTGCTGCACGCGCACGGCGAAGAAGAAGTAAGGCGCGAGGATCGGCCACAGACCGCAGGAGTGTCCGCGGCAGCCGAATAAACGTCTCCGGCTAATTTTTCTCCCGCCTTCGCAAGGGGCACGGGATTAGATCGAGCCTGTGTCGCGCAGTAACGTCGAAACAAAAAAGGCCGCGTGCTTCGACAGGTTCAGCACGAGGCGCTCTTTTTCTGGACGAAATATGCTTACGACCGAACCGCCATCTTGATCGGGCCTTCGGCGCGACCGTTGATAAATTGATCGACATACGGATTCCCCGAACGGTCGATTTCGGCGACCGGCCCGTACCAGATGATCTTGCCTTCGTACAGCATGGCCACGCGGTCGGCGATCTTGCGGGCGCTGGCCATGTCGTGCGTGATCGAAAGCGCGGTCGCGCCCAATTGCTTCACGCAGGCGACGATCAGATCGTTGATGACGTCGCCCATGATCGGGTCGAGGCCAGTTGTCGGCTCGTCGAAGAATATGATTTCCGGCCGCGCGGCGATCGCGCGCGCCAGGCCGACACGCTTCTTCATGCCGCCCGACAGCTCGGCCGGGGAAAGCTCGGCAACTTCCGGTCCGAGGCCGACCTGCGCCAAATTCTCGATCGCGCGTGCCTTGGCCTCGCGCCTCGGCATCCGCTTCGATTGCATGAGCCCGAAGGCGACGTTCTCCCAGACCAAGAGGCTGTCGAACAGCGCGGCGCTCTGGAACAGCATGCCGAATTTTTCGTTGGCTTTTTCGCGCGCGCGCTCGCCCAGGTGCGTGACGTCGACGCCGTCGACCAGGATCGTGCCGGCGTCGGGTTCGATCAGGCCGAGGATGCATTTCAACATCACCGATTTGCCCGAACCCGAGCCGCCGAGGATGACGACCGATTCGCCGCGGCGGATGTCGAGATCGACGCCGGTCAGCACACGTTTGCTGCCGAAGGATTTTTCGACGCCGCGCAGGGATATCTTGAGTGTGCCGGGGTCGTTCATGTGCCGAAGAACAGCGACGTGATGATGTAATTGGAGGCGAGGATCAGGATCGACGACGACACGACGGCATTGGTCGTGGCCGTGCCGACGCCCTGCGCGCCGCCGCGCGAGTTGAACCCGTGATAGCAGCCCATCAGCGCGACCAGATAGCCGAACGCAGCCGCTTTGACGAGGCCGGAGACCACGTCGATCGGTTCGAGATACTGCCAGGTCAGTTTCAGGTAATTTGCGGCGTTGAAGTCGAGCTTGTAGATGCTGACCAGATAGCCGCCGAATACGCCGATGATATCGGCGATCAGCACCAGGATCGGCAGCATGGTCAGGCCGCCGATCAGGCGCGGCGCGATCAGGTACTTGAACGGGTTGGTCGAAAGGGTCGACAGCGCGTCGATCTGTTCGGTCACGCGCATCGTGCCGATCTCGGCCGCCATCGAAGCGCCGATCCGGCCGGCAACCATGAGCCCGGCCATGACCGGCCCCAATTCGCGCGTGATCGACAGCACGACCACGGTCGCGATCGCCGATTCGGCATTGAAGCGCGCAAAGCCCGAATAGCTCTGCAGGGCCAGCACCATGCCGGTGAAGATCGCGGTCAGGCCGACGACCGGCAACGAGTAAAAGCCGATCTCGATCATCTGCCGGCCGATCAGGCGCGGGAAGTAAGGCGGCCGCACGCAATGCGACGTGGCCTGGAACGCAAACAGCGCCAATCGCCCGGCCGCGGCCAGGAAGGCGAGAAAATAGCGGCCGATGGCGGCAAGTAAGGACATAGGCGGCGGCAAGCTCGGCTGGCTCATGCTTCGACAGGCTCGGCATGAAGCACTCTTGAAAGCACGCCCTCACCCTGAGCCTGTCGAAGGGTAAGGTCCTTGCGCATCCTCGCAAGGCGCGTCCTTGGAAGCATGGGCCTCGCGGCAAGTCAACGGGGGAATCCACGCCAGGCGCAAGGAACGCAGCGCAGTTTCAGTCGTCGACTGCCCCGATATAGCGCCGCGCGAAGCGCTTGCCCAGGCGGGTGAGCAGCTCGTATCCGATCGTGCCCGCGCGCGCGGCAGCCTCGTCGATCGGATTATGTTCGCCCAGCACATCGACGTAAGTGCCGGGCTGCGCCAGGTCCTCCGGCACGTCGGTCACGTCGATCGTCACCAGATCCATCGACACGCGCCCGACCACCGGCAGCTTGCGGCCGGCGAGCACGACCTGCCCGCGATTGCCGAAGCCGCGCACATAGCCGTCGGCGTAACCGAGCGCGATCGTCGCAATGCGCGAAGGCGCGTCGGTCTTGTACGTCGCGCCGTATCCGACGGTGCGCGGCTCGACGATGGCGCGCACCTGCAAAATCATCGATTCCAGGCGGACCGCGTTGCGCATCGGGTTCGGCTGGTCGGGCAGGGGGTTGCCGCCATACAGCGCGTAGCCCGGCCGGGCCATGTCGAAATGAAAGTCGCCACCCAGAAATATGCCCGACGAGTTGGCAAGACTGGCGGGGTATTGCGGAAGCCAGCGCAACACGTCGTGAAACCGCTCGAGTTGACGCCGGTTCATCGGATTGTCGCGCTCCTCCGAGCAGGCCAGGTGGCTCATGACCAGCGCATCGGAAAACGCATCGAGCAGGCCGCTGAGCGCGAGCCGCTCGGCGTCGCCGACTTCGAGACCGAGCCGCGTCATGCCGGTATCGAAATGGAACACCGCCTCGCGCCGCTTGACCGTGCCGCTGTGCCGCGACCAGGCATACACTTGGCCCAGATCGTTGAGCACCGGAATCACGTCATGGCCGACAAAATCGTCCGGCTTGGCGCCGATCAGTCCGTTGAGAACGTAAATCGCCGAGTTGCGCAGCAACGGCCGCAGCGCGATCGCCTCGTCAAAATGCGCGCAGAAGAAATGCCGACAGCCTTCGGCGTGCAGCCGCTGGGCGACCTTTGCGGCGCCGACGCCATAGCCGTCGGCCTTGACCACCGCCGCGCATTCGATGCCGCCGAGGCGTTCGCGCAGATACCGGTAATTGTCGGCGATCGCGTCCAGATCGACCGAAAACACCGAAACCGCGCGCTCGACCTTTCCGGTCGCGTTTGCCCGGTTGGCCATGCCTCAGTCGCCGTAGCCGCTTTGGTAATCTGCCGCCGCCAGATTGTCGAACTTGGTCAGCGTCGGGTCGAAATACAATTTGACCGTGCCGATCGGGCCGTGACGCTGCTTGCCGATGATCAGTTCCGCCATGTTGTGCACGCGGTCCATATTGACCTGCCACTCGGTATGCTTCTCCGTGCCTTCGGGCGGCTCGGTACGCGCCAGGTAATATTCCTCGCGGTAGACGAACATGACCACGTCGGCGTCCTGCTCGATGGAGCCCGATTCGCGCAGATCGGCAAGCTGCGGCCGCTTGTCGTCGCGGTTTTCGACCTGACGCGAGAGCTGCGAGAGTGCCACGATCGGCACTTTCAGATCTTTTGCCAGGTTCTTCAGCGAGCGCGTGATTTCCGAAAGCTCCTGAACGCGGTTTTCCGGCCGCGTACCCATGGATGGCCGCAGCAACTGCAAGTAATCGACGATGATGAGCGACATCTTCTTCTGCCGCTGCAGGCGCCGCGCGCGCGTGCGCAGCGCCGAGACGGTCAGGCCCGCCGTGTCGTCGATATAGAGCGGCAGGCGGTTGAGTTCCTGCGCCACTTGCGCGAGGCGCGGGAACTCGTCGTGGCTGATTTCGCCGCGCCGGATCTTGTGCGAGGAGATGCCCGATTGTTCGGCCAGAATGCGCGTCGCCAATTCCTCGGCCGACATTTCGAGCGAGAAGAACGCCACGACCGCGCCATCGACGACCTTTTCCTGCCCGGCCTCGTCGGTTTCGGTACGGAACGCCTTGGCGGCGTTGAACGCGATATTGGTCGCCAGCGCGGTTTTGCCCATCGACGGCCGGCCTGCCAGGATCAGCAAATCGGACGTGTGCAGGCCGCCGAGCAATTTGTCAACGTCGATCAAGTGCGTGGCGATCCCGGCCAGATTGCCTTCGCGCTTGAACGCGGCTTCGGCGCTGCGCACGGCCTCGGTCATCGCCTGGCCGAAATCCTTGAAGTCGCGCTCGTAGTCGCCCGACATGGCGAGGTTGTAGAGTTCGGTTTCGGCGATCTCGATCTGCATTTTGGCGTCGTAATCGAGCGTCATGTCGTACGCCCGGTTGGCCGTGTCGCTGCCGATATTGATCAGCGCCCGGCGCAGGAACCGGTCATAGATCGTCTGGCCGTAATCCTTGGCATTGATGATGGTGACGACCGAGGCGGCGAGGCGCGCGAGGTAGCCGGCGCCGCCGATTTCCTCCAAGGCGCCGTCCTGCTCGAACAAATTTTTGAGCGTCACCGGGTCGGCGATCAGCCCGTTGTCGATCAGCCGCGCACAAGCCGCGTAGATGCGCCCATGGCGCCGGTCGGCGAAGTGATCGTCGAGCAGAAACTCCGACACCGCGTCGTAGGCGCGGTTGTTCGCCAGGATGGCGCCCAGCAGCGCCATCTCGGCCTCGAAATTGTGCGGCGGCGTGCGCGCGCCTAGCCCCGGCGCCGGTTCGGGCATGCCGAACGGCGTTCTCTCGGGTGCGCTGCCGGAACCTTCCATGTCACTGACCCCTCATGATCGAACGCTCCTTGTCACGCATTTTAACGCACGCCAGAAGCCCTAAAAGAAGCGACCCACCGGAGATTTCGCACCGGGGGAGAACACCGGGGATAAGTTATGATTGCTTGAAAAATAGGCCAAATTACGGAGGCAGTGCGGGGAGGCATTCGGAAAGGCAAACATTACCCTTTCCGCGTTGCCCCGAGCCCACCACCGGGCGTAACCTTGACGACATACACGACGCCGGAAGCCCAATAAAAAGGAGAAGGTCATGGCAAGGACACTATGGACCCGCATCGCGACCCTGCTCGTCGCGGTCCTTACCGCAGGCGTGGCACACGCCCAGTCGACGCGCGATCCGGCGCAGGATCCGCTGCTCCGCGATGCGTGGGATACGATCTACCGGATGGATTGCATCAAGTACGAACCATCCACCGGGACCACGTATTTCGTCAACACATGCGACGTGGCGGTGCAGGTTTCGTATTGCTCGTCCTACGGTCCCGGCTATTGCCGGCCGGGGCGCACGCGGCAAGTGACCGTTCCGGCCGCCAGCCGCACGCCGGTGCAGGTGTTCGGCACCACGACATGGACCGCCTGCCAGGCGCCCGCGAAAGTGTGCGATATCTGCCGTGCCGACACCAATCCGTGCGATCCGGTGACCGGCGTGCCGGTCTACGAGAACCAGAACCCGACGCCGGACTGAGCGCACGCCGCATCTTCGGGGGACTCATGCTTCGATAAGCTCGGCATGAGGGCCGGTTGGTATTGCAGTAGGTTCAATCCATAACCTCATGCTGAGCTTGTCGAAGCATGAGCTTTTTGAAGCGTGAGCTTGCCGAAGCGTGGACTTTCCGAGTTGCGCGGTCGCTGTGGGCGGCGCTCACGCCGCCATGTGTGCGCGTTCCCAGTCGGTGATGTAGTCGCGGGTCAGCGGAACGGCGTCTTGGTGGCGCGCCAGTTGAATCTGGAACACCATCTGGCCGAGGCGGCGGAACGACATTTCGGAGGCCTGCAGATAGAACTCCCACATGCGGCAGAAGCGCTCGTCGTAAAGCTGCGCGATCTTCGCACGATTGATCTGGAAGCGCCGGTGCCACTCCTTCAGCGTCTCGGCGTAATGCAGGCGCAGGATTTCGATGTCGGTGACCGAAAGACCGACCTTCTCGATCGCCGCCAGCGTTTCGGACAGGGCAGGGATGTAACCGCCCGGGAAGATATATTTGCGCACCCACGGATTCGTGGTGCCCGGCGGCGACGGCCGGCCGATCGAATGCAGCACCGCGACGCCGTCCTCGGCCAGCAGTTCCTTCATCTTGGTGAAGAACTCGACATAGTGCGAGGGGCCGACATGCTCGAACATGCCGACCGACACGATGCGGTCGTAGGGGCCGACCTCCAATCGGTAGTCCCGCAGCCGGAAGCGCACGCGATCGGAAAGATTGGCATCCTTGGCGCGCTGTTCGGAGACCTTGTGCTGTTCGGTGGACAGCGTAACGCCGGTGACGTCGACCTTGGCGACCTCCGCGAGGTACAGCGCCAAGCCGCCCCAGCCGGATCCGATATCCAGCACCTTGTGGCCGGGCTTGAGCGACAGTTTGGCGGCCAGATGCAGCTTCTTGTTGCGCTGGGCGACTTCGAGATCGTCGTTGTTGGTTGCGAAGTAGGCGCAGGAATATTGCCGGTCCTTGTCGAGGAACAAATCGTACAAGGTGTCCGATAGGTCGTAATGGTGCGCAACGTTCTTCTGCGCTTTGCCGATCGGATTGTAATGATGCACACGTCGAATGAAGCGCGAAACCGTATCGACGAATTTGACCGCAGGCAGCGCTTCGATGTGCGGGTAGTTGATCCCGAACACGTCGAGCAGGTCGTACAGCGTGCCTTCTTCGACGGTCAGCGTGCCGTCCATGTAGGCTTCGCCGAGCGCCAGTTTCGCATTCGTCAGCAGCGTGCGATGCAGTTTCTTGTCGTGGAGCTTGATCGTTGAATGCGGCATGCGCGTCTTGCGGCCGCCCACTTGGTGGGTTCTGCCGTGCGCATCGATCACCGTCAGGGATCCGAGCTCGATTGCCTTGTCGAGAAACTGGATCAGCAGCACGTCGATTCCCCCCGCTTTTGCATACAATCTAGAAGTCTCGGGGCCGTCGATCAACGGTCCGGGCAAGGCGGATATGGTGGCATTGCCTATGCGTTATAGCGGGGGTTTGGCCGAACCAAAGCAAAAACGCCCCGGTTTTGTGCCGGGGCGTTAATGAATTGCAGCGACAGGCAGAATTTATTCGGTCGGTTTGGCCTCGTCGGCCTTGGCTTCTTCCTTGGCTTCCGGCGGCTGTTCGAAGACCGCTTCGGCCTGGGCCTTGGCGGCCTTGGCTTCTTCCTCGGCCATGTCGTACGCCTTTTCGCGCGGCACAACCGCCGGCAGGCCGCGGGCGACGCGGTCGGCTTGTGCCTTCGCTTCGTCCTCGGATTGCGCCACGTTGACGGTCACGGTGACCGAAACTTCCGGATGCAGCACGATGCGCACCGGGAACAGGCCCAGTTCCTTGATCGGCTTGTCGATCACGACCTGGCCGCGCTGCACGCCGACGCTTTTGTCGGCCATGCTGGCAACCACGTCGCGGTTGGTCACGGAGCCATATAGATGGCCCGATTCGCCGGCCTGGCGGATGACCAGCAGGGTCAGGCCTTTCATCTTCTCGGCGACCGATTCGGCTTCTTCCTTGCGCTTCAGATTCTCGGCTTCGAGATGCTGGCGCTGGGTCGAGAAGTATTCGAGATTTTCTTTGGTCGCGCGCAGCGCCTTCTTCTGCGGCAACAGGTAGTTGCGCGCGAAGCCGGGCTTCACTTTGACGACATCGCCCATCTGACCCAGGCGGGCGATGCGCTCCAACAGGATTACGTCCATGGGGCTGCTCCGCTCACTGAACCATGTAGGGCAGCAGCGCGAGATAGCGGGCGCGTTTGATCGCCTGCGCCAGTTCGCGTTGCTTCTTCGCCGATACCGCGGTGATGCGGCTCGGCACGATCTTGCCGCGCTCGGACACGAAGCGTTGCAGCAGCTTCATGTCCTTGTAGTCGATCTTCGGCGCTTTCGGGCCCGAGAACGGGCACGATTTCCGGCGCCGGAAGAACGGACGACGGGCGCCACCGGCTCCGCCGGCACCACCGCCCATCGGGCGAGCAGGTCTGCGTTCGACCATTATGCGTCTCCTGTCTTGGCGGTGTCTTCGTCACGGCGCGGCGGGCGCGAATCGCGGTCGCCCCGATCCCCACGGTCGCCCCGATCCCCACGGTCGCGGTCGCCGAAGCCACCGCGATCGCGATCGCCGAAGCTGCGCCGCTCGCGGCGTTCGCCGCGGCCGCCTTCGTCGTCGTCGCGGTCGCGCCGCTGCATGACGGCCGACGGGCCTTCCTCGAGTTCCTCGACCTTGACGGTCAGATAGCGCAGCACGTCTTCGTTGATGCGCATGTTGCGTTCCATCTCCTGCACTGCCGCGTGGGGGGCGTCGAGATTGAACAGCACGTAGTGACCCTTGCGGTTCTTCTTGATGCGGTAGGCGAGATTGCGCAGGCCCCAGAATTCCTTCTTGGAGACTTTGCCGCCGCCGGCAGAGATGATGCCGCTGAAAGTTTCGGCCAACGCTTCGACTTGCGCGTTGGAAACGTCTTGGCGTGCGATGAACACGCTTTCGTATAAAGGCATACGCCTTCTCCTTCTGGCTGTTGGCGGCCCGAAGCTGGCCGGAGGCTCCTGGGAACCCAGGAATTCCGCGGCAGTCAGCCGGTCGGGCCTAGCCGGTCCCGCGAACGGAACCGGCAAGGAGCTATGTGAGCCGCGGGACTATACGGATTTCGACCCTCGGTGCAAGGCTTTGATTTGTCGCGCATTCCGAGGCGCCGACGGGGGTAAATCGAGGGTTGAGGCAAAATGACGGGTCCGTTACAACCCAGGCCGCATCCGAAGGGGGGAGCCGCATGCCCATTCGCGCCTTTATATTTCCCGGCCAGGGCTCGCAAGCCATCGGCATGGGCAAGGATCTGGCCAACGCGTTTCCGTCCGCACGCCTGACCTTCGAGGAAATCGACGAGGCGCTGAACCAGCATCTGTCGCGCCTGATGTTCGAGGGGCCGGCCGATCAGCTGACGCTGACCGAGAACGCGCAGCCGGCGCTGATGGCGGTCAGCCTCGCGGTGGTCCGGGTGCTTCAACAAGAGGCCAAAGCCGATCTAGCCAAGCTCGGCAGGTTCGTGGCCGGCCATTCGCTCGGCGAGTACTCCGCGCTGGCAGCAGCCGGCGCGTTTTCGGTCGCCGATGCGGCGCGTCTCTTAAAGGCCCGCGGGCTGGCGATGCAAAAGGCCGTGCCGGTCGGCCAGGGCGCCATGGCGGCGCTGCTCGGGGTCGAGCTGCCGATGGCGCAGGAAATCGCCAAGGAGGCGGCGCAAGGCGAAGTCTGCGCCGCGGCGAACGACAATGCGCCGGGACAGGTCGTGCTGAGCGGGCATGCCACCGCCATCGAACGCGCCATTGCCATCGCGCCGACCAAGGGGCAGCGCATCAAGGCAATGCGGCTCAATGTCAGCGCGCCGTTTCATTGCTCGCTGATGCAGCCGGCCGCCGATGCGATGAAGGATGCGCTCGGCAAGATGCCGCCGAAACTGCCCAACATGCCGCTGATCGCAAACGTCACCGCGAGCCATGTCAGCGATCCCGGGACCATCCGCGACCTGCTGGTCGAGCAGGTGACCGGCCTGGTGCGCTGGCGCGAATGCTGCCTGTACATGCAAAGCCAGGGCGTCGAGACCCTGATCGAACTGGGCGCCGGAAAGATCCTGACCGGCATGACCAAACGCATCCATCCGCAGCTGGCGGGCGTTGCGGTCGGCACGCCGGCCGATATCGAAGCGTTCGTAAAGTCGATCTAACGCAAAAAGCCTCACCCTGAGCTTGTCGGAGGGTGGGTTCAAAGTATGCTGTCATGCTTCGACAAGCTCGGCATGAGGCTCCTATAGAGGACCGATCCATGTTTGCTCTTACCGGCAAGACCGCCCTGGTGACCGGCGCATCGGGCGGCATCGGCGCCGCGATCGCCAAGACGCTGCACGCGCAGGGCGCCACGGTGGCGCTGTCCGGCACGCGCGTGGACGCGCTTGAGCAAGTGCGTGCCGCCTTGGGCGACCGCGCACATATTCTGCCGTGCAATCTCTCCGACTCGGCCGCAACCGACGCGTTGGTCGGTCAAGCCGAGAAGGCCATGGGCAAGGTGGATATTCTGGTCAACAACGCCGGCCTGACGCGCGACATGCTGTCGATGCGTCTTAAAGACGCCGATTGGCAGCAGGTCATCGACGTGAATTTGACCGCCACGTTCCGCCTGGCCCGCGCGGCGCTCAAGGACATGATGCGCCGCCGCTGGGGCCGCATCGTCAACATCACGTCGATCGTGGGTGTTACCGGCAACCCCGGCCAGGCAAATTACGCCGCGTCGAAGGCCGGCATCATCGGCATGACCAAATCGATGGCCGCCGAAGTGGCCTCGCGCAATATCACGATCAATTGCGTGGCGCCGGGCTTCATCAAGACCGCCATGACCGACGCGCTCACCGAGCAGCAGCACAAGGCAATCCTCGAACGCGTGCCGAGCGGGCGGCTCGGCACGGCCGAAGATGTCGCCGCCGGCGTCGCATTCCTGGCCAGCGAGGAGGCGGCCTATATCACCGGCCAAACCTTGCACATCAACGGCGGGATGGCCATGATATGACTTGCTGTCCGCCCGGGCGGCGAGCCGCCTAGTAAAGCCTGATAAATTATGTTACGAAACCGCCCCTGCATCGGCCGGGAGCCGCTTAGATCCTGTAATACAAGGATTTTTACGGGCCTGCATCGAAAGAAATGCCGTTCAACGTAACCTGAGGCCCATCCGGCCCATCCACCAGATCATCCGAGGACAAAGGACAATGAGTGACATCGGCGAGCGCGTGAAGAAGATCGTTGTCGAACATCTTGGCGTCGAAGAGGCGAAGGTCACCGACAACGCGAGCTTCATCGACGATCTGGGGGCGGACAGCTTGGATACCGTCGAACTGGTCATGGCGTTCGAAGAAGAATTCGGCATCGAAATTCCGGACGACGCGGCGGAAAAGATCGTCACCGTCCAAGACGCCATCAAATACATTCAGAGCATCGCGAAGTAACGCGGCTCGTGCGCCGCGTTCCGCGCAGCTGTTCCCTGAGCCGCAACTTCAGTGAATCGGCATGAGACGGGTCGTCGTTACCGGTATGGGCCTGGTCACCCCGCTTGGCGTGGGCGTCCAGGAAAACTGGGATAATCTCCTCGCCGGCAAGTCGGGACTGCGCAGCATCGCGCATTTCGACGTGTCCGACATGCCGTGCAGGATCGCCGGGCAAGTCGTGCGCTCGGCCGGCAACGAGGCCGGATTCAATGCCGAGCAATGGATGGAAAAGAAAGACCTGAAGAAGGTCGACGATTTCATCGTCTTTGCCATGTCCGCGGCGACGCAGGCGGTGCAGGATTCCGGCTGGCGGCCGACCGATCCGGCGAGCCTCGAACGTACCGGCGTGCTGATCGGCTCGGGCATCGGCGGCCTGAACGAAATCTACAAAACCTCCGTCATCCTGCACGAGCGCGGGCCGCGCCGCGTCTCGCCGTTCTTCATTCCGGCCGCGCTGATCAATCTCGCTTCCGGCCACGTCTCGATCAAATTCGGCTTCCGCGGTCCCAACCATGCGGTCGTCACGGCGTGTTCGACCGGCGCGCACGCGATCGGCGATGCGGCCCGACTGATCATGTTCGAGGATGCCGACGTCATGGTGGCCGGCGGCGCGGAAGCGTCGATTTGCCGGCTCGGCATCGCCGGGTTCGCCGCCGCACGCGCGCTGTCGACCGGCTTCAACGATACGCCGGAAAAAGCGTCACGCCCGTGGGATATCGGCCGCGACGGGTTCGTCATGGGCGAAGGCGCGGGCGTGGTCGTGCTGGAGGAATTGGAGCACGCGAAAAAGCGCGGCGCCAAGATTTACGGCGAGTTGATCGGCTACGGTCTATCGGGCGACGCCTATCACATCACCGCCCCGGCCGAAGACGGCAGTGGCGGTTATCGCGCCATGCAGGCGGCACTCAAGCGCGCCAAGTTGAATACCGTCGACATCGATTACATCAACGCGCATGGGACATCGACGCCGCTCGGCGACGAGATCGAGTTGGGCGCGGTCAAGCGCCTATTCGCGGACCACGCGTACAAGCTGTCCATGTCGTCGACCAAATCGGCGATCGGGCATTTGCTCGGTGCTGCCGGCAGCGTGGAGGCGATCTATTCGTTGCTGGCGTTGCGCGACCAGATCTGTCCGCCGACCTTAAATCTGGACAATCCGTCGCCGGGCTGCGATATCGATCTGGTGCCGCATAAGGCAAAGGCGCGGAAAATCCGCTATGCCTTGTCGAATTCGTTCGGATTTGGTGGCACCAACGCGTCGCTCATTTTCGGCGGCGCCCCCTAAGAGGGCCCGGCCGTCATGCGGCGTTTCATCGTCATCAGTGCCCTGCTCGCCATTGCCCTGGTTATTGCGGCGGCAGCGGCGATCGGCTGGGCATACCACAAATTCACCGCGCCCGGTCCGCTGGCCGAGGCGACCACGCTGATCATTCCGAAAGGCTCGAACACGCAGGCGATCGCCGACAAGCTGTTCGAAGCCAAAATCATCGACAACGTCTTCCTGTTCAAGATCTGGGCGCGCGTTTCCGGCAAAACCAACGCGATGCGGCCGGGCGAGTACCGATTTCCGAAATCGGTCAGCCAGAAGGGCGCCATGGCGCTGATGGTCGAGGGACGGACGGTGCTGCGCCGCGTTACGATTCCCGAGGGCCTCACGACCGTGCAGGTGCTCGAAATCGTGAACAAGGCGGCGGGACTTGAGGGCGCCATCACATCGACGCCCGGCGAGGGCGATCTGCTGCCGGATACCTACACCTATTCGTACGGCGACCAGCGCGAGGCGATGATCCAACGCATGAAGACGGCGATGGAAAAAGCCATGGACGAGGCCTGGGACAATCGAATCGGCGATCTGCCGATCAAGACCAAGCGCGAAATGCTGGTCCTGGCTTCGATCGTCGAAAAGGAAACGTCGCTGGCGATCGAACGCCGTCGCGTTTCGGCGGTGTTCGTCAACCGGTTGCGCAAAGGCATGCGACTCGAGACCGATCCCACCGTGATCTACGCGATCACGAAGGGGCAGGGGCCGCTGGGCCGGCGCCTGCTGCGCAAGGATCTCGAGATCGACAACCCGTACAACACCTACCGTAACGCCGGCCTGCCGCCCGGGCCGATCGCCAATCCGGGCCGCGCCGCGCTAATGGCGGCGGTGACTCCGCTGCAGACCAAGGATTTGTTCTTCGTTGCCGACGGCACCGGCGGCCATACGTTTGCCGAAACGCTCGAACAGCACAACGCGAACGTCGCCAAATGGCGCAGGATCCGGCGCGAGAAGGACAAGGAAGCGGATTAGCGCCGGTTCGTCACTCCTTCTTCGGCAGCCGCCGAAACAGCGATTCGAGCCAGCGCGGCGGCAGGAACGCGATCAGCCGCAGCAGGAAGTACAGCCGCCACGGAAACGCGATGCGCGGTTTGTTGCGCGACAGATCCCTGCGGATGATCGCCGACGCGCGGTCGGCCAACATCAGGAGCGGCATTTTGAATTTGTTCGTTTCGGTCATGCGGCTGACCACATAGCCGGGACAGATCACGTTCACTTCGATGCCGCTCGCAAACAAATCGCCGCGCAGGCCTTCGCCCCACACCCTTACGGCGGCCTTGCTGGCACAATAGGCAGGCGCGCCCGGAAAACCCACGAAACTTGCCAGCGAACTCATGATCGCGAGCTGGCCGCGCTTGCGTCCGCGCATCTTCTGCGCTGCCGGAATGACGGTGTTCAGCACACCGTCGACATTGACCCGCATGATCCGACGCGCTTGCTCCTCGGGTTCGCCCATCAAATGGCCCGAGCCGCCGGAAATGCCGGCATTGGCAACGACTAGATCGAGCGAACGGCGCGCATCCACGGTTTCGATGAATGTACGCATGGCTTCGGCATCGGCCACATCGATCAAGCCTGCCTCGACCTCGGCGCCTTTATCGCGACAGGCGGCGGCCACGGCGTCCAAGCGCGCTCGATCGCGGCCGGTCAGCGCCAAGAAGATGCCCGGCGCAGCGTAGTCACGCGCCAACGCCTCGCCGATCCCGCTCGACGCGCCTGTGATAAGGATCGAACGAGGATCGCGCATCGGTCGGTGGGTCCATTCTGCGAGGATCGACCCGAGTGTGCGGGGCCGATGCAAGCCGTGCCAGCGTCTTTTTTGCTGCGCGCGGCCATTATATCAAACGGTTCACGAACTGCCGCCTCGTCTCAGAATCATTTTGGGTGGGCTGCCGAGGACGCTTGCGCACCGGTTTCGGAGCTCGCGACGGCCGGTGAACGCGAACGCCGTTCGCTGCCAATAGAACGTCCGCGCGTAACGTCGCGCGCACGCTTGTTGCCTTAGAACCGCTTCCTTATAGTGTGCCGCCCGCGTCAAAGACGCAGGGGGACCGCGAGGAGGGGCGTTTGACCATTGCCAGCATGACAGGATTCGCGCGCGGCGAGGGCAGCCACGCGGACCGACGCTGGGTGTGGGAAATCAAGAGCGTCAACGGCCGCGGCCTCGACGTGCGCTGCCGGCTCGGCGGCGACAGCGAGCATCTGGAAATCGCGGTGCGCGAGCGCCTGGGCCAGCATTTCAAGCGCGGCTCGTTCAACATCAACCTCGCCGTGCATCGCGACGAAGCCTCGATCCCGCTCAGCATCAACACCGAGCTATTGAACCGGATTCTGGCGCTGCGCGCCGAGTTGGCCGGCAAGATCGACGACAAACCGCCCAGTCTCGAAGCCCTGCTCGGCGTGCGCGGCGTGCTCGAAAACGTCGACGAAGCGATGAGCGAGGAAGCGCGCGCGACATTCGACGCCGCCTTGCTCGCCTCGCTTGCGCCGGTGCTGGCGGCGCTGACTTCGGCGCGCGCGGGCGAGGGCAAGCGTCTCGAACAGGTCATTAACGCGCAATTGGATGAGATCGAAAAGCGCGTTGCCGAGGCGGCCGGCCTGGCCGCAACCCAACCGGCGGCGCTCAAGGCGCGCATGGCGGAACAACTTGCGCTGCTGCTCGAATCCGGGCGCGCGGTGCCGGAAGAACGCGTGGCACAGGAATTGGCGCTACTGGCCACGCGGGCCGACGTGCGCGAAGAGCTCGATCGTCTGGCCGCGCATATTTCGGCGGCGCGCGATCTGATGCGTGCCAAGGAGCCGATCGGCCGCAAGTTCGATTTCCTGTGCCAGGAATTCAATCGCGAAGCCAATACGCTATGCTCGAAATCGGTCGACGTGGACCTGACCCGCGTCGGCCTGGCGCTTAAGGCGGTCATCGAGCAGATGCGGGAGCAGGTGCAAAATGTGGAGTGAAATTTGAGCGCGAAACCGAGCCAGATTCATCGGCGCGGTTTGATGCTGGTCCTGTCGTCGCCGTCGGGCGCCGGCAAGACGACGATATCGCGCGCCATTCTCGGTCACGAGCCGAACCTGCATATCTCGGTCTCGGTCACCACGCGCAAACCGCGCCCGGGC
Organism: Alphaproteobacteria bacterium; assembly: GCA_050186335.1. Classification (GTDB taxonomy): domain Bacteria; phylum Pseudomonadota; class Alphaproteobacteria; order Bin65; family Bin65; genus JBFWYO01. The sequence continues at coordinate 18,531 of JBFWYO010000073.1, forward strand.
GAGGTCGACGGCACGCACTATCATTTTATTTCCGCCGAGCGGTTCGCCGACATGGTCCGCGACAAGGAACTGCTCGAATCTGCCGACGTGTTCGGGCATCGCTATGGCACGCCCCGCGCGCCGGTCGAGCGGGCGCTGGCCGACGGAAACGATGTAATGTTCGACATCGACTGGCAAGGTACCCAGCAATTGCGCGAGGCCGCGCGCGACGACGTGGTGAGCGTCTTCATCCTGCCGCCGTCGACCGATGAACTGCGCGCGCGCCTGCATCGTCGCGCCCAGGACAGCGCCGATGTGGTGGCGCAACGCATGGAAAAGGCCGCCGACGAAATGAGCCATTGGGCTGAATACGATTATATCGTCGTGAACGAGGCCCTGGAGCGCAGCATCGCCCTCGTGCGGGCGATTCTCGAGGCCGAGCGCCACAAGCGGCAGCGGCAGATCGGCCTCGACCGGTTCGTTAAGTCGCTGCGCGGCGACGCAAGCTGATCCGCCGCTATCTCGGCTGTTTCGCGTCGGTGGCAGGCAGGGCGTTATAGGCTCGGGCCAACGCGCAGAATTGTTCGACCGACAATTCCTCGGCCCGCGTGGTGGGCGCAATGCTTGCCTGCAACAACAGCGCCTCTGGTTGCAGTACCAGGGTGCGCAACGCGCCGCGTAGCATCTTGCGGCGCTGTCCGAACGCGGCTTCCGTCACGCGCGACAGCGAAAGCGGATCGACATCGTCGATGGGAACCGTGCGTGGGGTCAAGCGCACCACGGTCGAATCGACATTCGGCGGCGGCGTGAAGGCGGCCGCGGGGATTTGCAATATACGCTCGACTTCGCAGTGAAACTGCACCAGCACCGATAGTCTGCCATAGGCTTTGCTGCGTGGCGCCGCGACTAGGCGGTCGGCCACCTCGCGCTGAAACATCAGGGTCAGGCTTTCGAACGCGCGTATCTGCCCGAGCCACAGTATCAACAATGCAGTACCGACATTGTAGGGCAGGTTCGAGACGATGCGCAGCGGCTGCTTCCAGCCGCGCTCGGCGGCCAGGGCCGGCAGCGACAGTTTCAGCGCGTCGCCCTCGACGACGTCCAGGCGGCCGTCCGCAAGCGCCGCCATTTCGTCCAATGCGGCAATGCAGCGCCGGTCCAACTCGACGGCCGCGACGTGAGCGGCGCCCTCGATCAGCAAGCCGCGTGTGAGCCCGCCGGGTCCGGGTCCGATTTCAATCGTCGTGCCGCGACCGAGATCGCCCGCCGCGCGGGCGATGCGACGGGTCAAATTGAGATCCAGCAGGAAATGCTGGCCGAAGGATTTCTGCGCCCGCAGACCGTGCGCGGCGATGACTTCGCGCAATGGCGGCATCGCCTCGATGCGGCTGGCGGTGCTGGTGGTCACGCGGCATTTCCGGCGGCACGCCGATCGGCCATCGCACGGGCGAGCTTGAGCGCTTCCATCAGGCTAATCGGACTGGCGACGCCTGTGCCGGCGATATCCAGCGCTGTGCCGTGATCGGGCGACGTGCGGACGAACGGCAGGCCCAGCGTAATGTTGACGCCGCGCTCGAAATCCAGCGTCTTGAGCGGGATCAGCGCCTGGTCGTGATACATGCACAGGGCCGCGTCATAACGCTGGCGCTGGCCGTCGGCGAACATCACGTCGGGCACCAGTGGGCCGAGCACCGCGTGTCCGCGCCGGCGCAAGATTTCGACCGCCGGCCGGATGAACGTCTCGTCCTCGAACCCCAGGCTGCCGCTTTCGCCGGCATGCGGATTGAGACCGGCTACGGCCAACCGCGGCGCCGAAAGCCCGAAGTCGCGTTTTAGCGCCGCCAGCACGATTTCGCCGGTGGCGACAATCGCATCCGTGCGGATCGACGCGATCGCGCGAACCAGCGGCACATGAATCGTCAATGGGACCACGCGCAACGCAGGAATCGCCAGCATCATGACGGGCGTTCCACCGCCAGCCAGGGAGGCCAGAAATTCCGTGTGGCCCGGATATGGAAATCCGGCGTCGTACAGCGGCTTCTTCTGGATCGGGTTGGTGACGATGGCGGCCGCTTCGCCGGCGCGGACCATCGCCACGGCGCGTTCAATCGCGCCGATCACCGCCGGCGCGTGGCGTGCGTTCGGCTGGCCCGGCACGATATCGTCGGCAACCTCGATCGGCAGAATAGGCAGGCCGGCCGGAAACGCCGTCGCTGCGTCGGCCGGCCGCGCGATCGACTTCACGCGTACGTCGAGCCCGAGCGTACGCGCCAAGCGTTCGATGCGGCGCGGCGAATCGATCAGGAAAAACGCGGGCACGGAGTCGGCCCGGCGCAGCCAGGTTTTGAGCGCGATTTCGCCGCCGATGCCGGCGGGCTCTCCCATGGTCAATGCGATCGGCAGGCGGTTCATCGCCTCACCTTGGCGCGCCTCCGGCTGCCGGCCTTGGCGCGCCCGTGCTCAGCTGCGGATATCGATATACGCCTGGCGGAACAAGTCCTGCATATAGCGCTGCGTCATCGCACTCAACCGTTGCTGGCCGAGCGAATTGCGCATTTCTTCGACCGACGGCAACGCAGTGTCGGCGGCGCGACTGCAAACCATCAGCACCACCAGTCCGCCCGGCAGGGCAATCTGATTGCTCGACTTATTGAGCGGCAACTCGCGGGCGAATTTCTGCAGTTCCGGCGACAATGTATTGATGCGCACGTTGCGCACGTTGGTGACACTGGCGTTGACCGCGCGGAGTTTCTCTTCGAACTCGCCGCAGTTCTTGGATTCGTCGCTAGCCTTCTTCGCATCGGCGCGAATCTTCGCGACGTCGGCCGGCTTCGCCGTTTCCGGGAAGCGGATCGCAGCCTGCGCCATGGAAACGACCGGTGGCATGTTCTTGGCTTCGGTGCCGATCAGGCGCCGATTCACGACGCGAATAATATAGTAACCCGTCGACGCACGGATCGGCCCGACGATCTGTCCGGGCTGCACGTTGCGCACGGCGGCGACCAATTCGCGGTCGACTTGATCAATGTCCTGCACGCCGACGTCGCCGCCGACCGACGCGGTGGCGCTCTGTGAAAACTGGCGCGCCATGAGATCGAACGGGGCGCCCTGTCGCAATTGATCGACGATGCGCTGCGCCGCTCGACGGGCGTTTTCATCCTGCGCTGGGGCCGACACGGGAATGAAAATTTCAGCCAGTTGAATCTGTTCGCGATTGCGGCTTTGCTTGAGCCGGTTCATCGCCTCGTTTACTTCTTCATCGGTCACGCGAACCTGCGGCCGGATCTGTCGACCGATGACCTTGCTCCAGGCGATCGACGCACGAATTTGGAATAGCAGCGTGCGCGGATCCACTCCGCGCTGCTGCAGCAGCGGCATAAGTCGGCCCGCCTGAATGCCGTTGCGCGTTTCCAGTTCGCGAACCGCGGCCTCGATTTCCTCGGCGCCGACAGTCACGTTGAGGCGGCGCGCCTCCTGCACCTGCAAGCTTTCGTCGATCAGCACGCGCAGGGCCTGCCGTTGGAGCCGTTGGCGCGTTTCGTTGTTGTTCGGCAGGCCGGTCGTCGCAATGATGAACGCCATGCGCGACTGCAGATCGTAGGCGCTGATCAATTCGTCGTTGACCACCGCGGCGACGCCATAGGCTTGGCCGAGCGCCGGCAGCGGCGCCAGGGCGGGTATCAGAAGGACAAGCCAAACGGCGAGCTGCGCTTTCAGTCTGTTCATGGTTCCTGACTTGTATGGGGTGCGTCCCAGGCCCGCCCTTATAGCGCCTTGGGCTTGGCCGGCGCAATGCGAAGGAGGTCCGGAAACGGCGTTTAGAAGCGGCCCTGAACTTCGCCCAAATGTTTGAAAACGATCGTGAAAATGACAGCCGTGCTGGGCTTGATGTCGCGATCGGTGGTGAAGCTGCGTCGGAAGTCGAGCAGCGCCGAGCAACACTCGTTGTCGTAGCGGCCGCCGAAGCCCCAGCCGCGCCAGCCCGGACCCTCATTATCGCTGTGGGACAAATTATAGATCCCGGAAACGTACCCGGACCAGTTCTCGTCCCAGCGGAAACGTATCGTGCCCGAAACCTGCTCGCGCTTCTCGAATTGACCGTTGCCGACGGATTCATCCAGGCGGATGTAACTGACGGCAGCGTTGAGCGCCGGCGGACCGACGAAGGCGGCCAACTCATTGCGACGGAACTGGAAATTCTGGTCGTCGAGCCGGAAGCGATAGACGACGTTGAGCCACGGCGCCGGTTGGACGCTGATCCGGCCGACGAAGTGTGACAAGTGTCGTTCGAGCCCCGAGCCGACGACGAACTCGTCCGATGCGTCGAATCGATAGCTCTGGCCGACGAAGATTTCCGTGCGCCCGCCGAGGTTGCCGTAAAATATGTTGTTGATGCCGTAGACGATGCGAATGCCTTCCTCGACCTTGTCGAAACCGGGGAAGCGGTTGGCGGCGAACAGGTTGCTGTCGTCGAACTCCACATCGAGGCTGTCCTCATTGGGAATCCGCTTCGAATTCAGGCCTTTCGGCGCGAATACGATCCCGACCCGCGGCTCGATGATATGCCGCACGTTGCCGAGTTCGCGCACGAACGGGTAGCGCCAGTCGAGAATGAACTGCGGGTACAGCCGTCCGACCGTGCCGCTGAAATCGCTGGTGCCGGTGCGCGGCAGCCCGTCGACCCAGTAAAGATCGCCGTTGACTGTCGCCGAAGCGGTGATGGTGTAGCCCTCGGGCGCGGTGTATGGCAGCTCCCAGCCGCCGCGTACGGAAAACCGCCGGCTGTTGACGCCTTCGATACGGCTGATGCCGACCATGTTGACGTCCAGTTCGTAGCGGCCCCAACGGCCGACGGGCTGGCCGACGCGTGAATGCTCCGCATATGGCAGGATGACCGGTGTTGTCCGCTGATTGTCATTGTCGACGGTCTGGCCCTGGAAATAGTAACCGCGCAACTGCGTATAATTGCGGTCATGGAATCCCTCGACATAGGCGGTCGAGGTCAGCGTACGATCGTAATTGATCGAATAGCGCCGCGCGTAGGTCGAATCGCTCGAAACTTTCCAATCCGCGACCGCGCGCCAGTTTTCGTCGATTTCATATAGACCTCGACCGAAGAAATGGCCGCGGTCCATGTCGCCGTCGACTTTGTTGCCGAAATCGTCGCGGCGCCGCACACGCGTATAGCTGCCGCTCATTTCGAGATAGCCGTCTTTGAAACGGCGCCGGCCCTCCAGAAACAACGCGACGCGTTCCTGCGTTGTGATCATCGGAGTGATGGTCACGTCGGTGGCTTCGTCGATGACGATAAAGTACGGAGTCCGAATCCAGCTGCCCAATTGACTGTTCGAGCCGAACACCGGCGGCAGGAAGCCGGTGGAGCGTTTGATCGTCGGGTCGGCGTGCGAGAAGTACGGCATGTACATGATCGGCACGCCGTATACTTCGAAGAAAGCGTCGTAATAATAGATTTCGTGCGATGTCTGGTCGTGCAATACGCGTCGTGCGGTGATCTGCCATAGCGGCGCGCGGGTCGGGTCGTCCGCGCACAGATTGCACGGCGAGAACACGACCTTGTTCATCTGCGTCTTCTGACCTTCCTTGCGCTCGGCGTCGGCCGCGGCAAGTCGTGTTTTGTCGGCAAACAGGATGCCGAACTGCCTGATTACGCCGTCCTTCAGGTCATCGGTCAGTTCGACCATCTCGGCGAATACGGTCGGACCGGACGGATCGGATACCGCGACGTTGCCGAACGCGCGCACGATCTTATTGCGCTGGTCGTAATGTACGCGGTCGGCGGTCAG
>JBFWYO010000074.1:0-24118 GCA_050186335.1 Alphaproteobacteria bacterium
CATCGAGGCGATGAAGCAGCTCGAGATGGCCGGCGATTATCCGGACATCGTCATCGGTTGCACCGGCGGCGGCAGCAATTTCGGCGGCATCGCGTTCCCGTTCATCGGCGCCAAGCTGCGCGGCGGCAAAAACGTCAAGGTTTACGCCGTCGAGCCCGCCGCTTGTCCGACGATCACCAAGGGCAAGTACGCCTACGATTTCGGCGACACCGCGCACATGACGCCGCTGGTCAAGATGCACACGCTGGGTTCGACCTTCGTGCCGCCCGGCTTCCATGCCGGCGGCCTGCGTTACCACGGCATGGCGCCGCTGGTCAGCCAGCTGGTTCACGAAGGCCATATCGAAGGCGCCGCGTACTCGCAGATCGAAACCTTTGCAGCCGGCGTGCAGTTCGCCAAGTCGGAAGGCATTCTGCCGGCGCCGGAGGCCAACCACGCGGTCAAGCACACGATCGTCGAAGCGCTCAAGTGCAAACAGGAAGGCAAGGCGCGCACGATCCTGTTCAACCTGAGCGGCCACGGCAATTTCGACATGGGCGCATACATGGATTACGCGGCCGGCAAGCTCAAGGACACCACCTACGAGCAGAAAGATCTGGCCATGGCGCTGGCCGGTCTGCCGGCGGTCGCGGCGGAATAACATTCTGCCTTCGAGTGCATACGAAGGGGCGGGCCGCAAGCCCGCCCCTTTTGTCTTCACGCGGGAGCAAAGACGGACATGGCGGATCTGAATGACGCGATCGACGATTTCTGGGCGGCACGCCAGCCGGGCGGCAAATTTCCGACGCAATGGGACGGCAAGATCACCCAGGAAGAAGCCTACAAGATCCAGTTGGCGCTGCTCGACCGGCACGTCGCGCGCGGCGACGCGCAGGCCGGCTGGAAGGTCGGCCTGACGGCGAAAGCGATCCGCGATCAATTCGGCTTCAAGGAGCCGGTTTACGCCAATCTTTTCGACCACGGACGTTGGCCGAGCGGCGGCACGTGGCAATTGTCGGAATTATATCGGCCCGGCTGGGAGAATGAATTGCTGCTGATCGTCGGCAAGCGCCTGCAGGGCCCGAACGCCACCGAAGCCGACGCGCGCGCCGTGATCACCGGAATCGCACCGGCGATGGAACTGATCGAGGCGCGCTGCTCGAATACGCCGGAAGCCATGAACGGCATGCTGGCCGACAACGGCCAGCAGCGCGCCTTCATCGTGGGCAAGGAAATCAAGTTCGACCCCGAGATTCACGATCTCGCCTCCGCGTCGGTCGAAGTATTTGTCGACGGCGTGTTCCAGGAGCGCGCGTTCGGCCGCGAGGTGATGGGCAGCGGCCCGCTCGCCTCGCTGGCGTGGCTGGCGAACAAACTCGCCGCGCACGGCCGCGCGGTCGAAGCCGGCACGGTGGTCATGTCCGGCTCGTTCACGCGGCAATACCAGCTCGATCGGCCCAAGCGCGTCGAAGTCCGCTTTGCGCCGTTCGGCACGGTCACCGCGAGCTTCGTTTAGCGCCACTTTTCGCCGGTTTTCGGGGCACGCCGGCGCGCGAATCGATGCCGCTTGACTCGCCCGCGCAAATACATACTATCCGGTCAGTATCTTTTGAGGACAGCATGGCCGTCGCCGCCGTCAGCCGGGCCTTACCGCGCCCCTCGACCAAGAAGGCGCAGCGCGAAGCGAGCACGGAAAACCTGCTCGGGGCGGCGTTGCGGCTGTTCGTCTCGCGCGGCTATCGGCATACCAGCGTCGAGGAAATCGCCGAGGCCGCGCGGCTGACCAAGGGGGCGGTGTATTTCTATTTTCGCAACAAGGACGCCCTCCTGCTCGCGCTGCTCGACCGCGTCGAGGCCGTATTGGTCGACCGCATGCGCGAGCGCGTGGCGGCGGCCGGACCGGCGGCGAGCGACCAATTGGTCGCCTTCGTGCACGGCCAGGCGCAATTGGGCGTCGACAGCGCGGACGACGTGCTGCTGCTGATCCTGATGTCGTTCGAATTTTCCGGCGCCGGCGGCACCATCGAACGGCGCGTGCGCGGCATCTACGACAAGCTTTACGCCGCCATCGAAGCGATCATCGAACTGGGCAAGAAGCGCGGCGAATTCCGCCGCGACATCCGCTCGCGCGAGCAGGCCGCGATCGTCATGGCCGGCCACGATGGGACTTTCCTGGAGTGGTACCGGCGCCGCGACGCGTTCAACGGCGCCGAACTGACGCGTGCGTTGCGCACCACCATGCTGACCGGACTTGCGTTGCCCGCACCGGCGAAATCGAAATAAGGAGCACGATCATGGCCGACCCCAAATTCGTCAAAGGCTACATGTACAAGCAGGACGATCCGAAGATGCCGCCGGAGTTCCGCGCGTTCATGATCAAGATGATGAAATACGCGCATATCGAGAACAGCGAAAACCCCTACTCGCGCGAAGTCGTCGCCAACATCGCCAGCGCCGGGCTGCGCTACGCGCCGGACGGCAAGAAGGCGCTGGTCGAGGCGGTCATCGTCAAGCAGGAAGCCGAGCACGGCGAGATCGTCGCCAAGCTGATCCGCAGCCTGAACGAGGATCCGCGAATCGACAAGGAGATCGGCCAATACGCGTTCAAGATGCCGCTCGAATGCTGGACCGACGTCGCCTGGTTCCACGGCCTGATCGACCGCGTGGGCTTGTATGTCGGCATCGAATGGATGAGTAGCACCTACGAGCCGCTGGCGAAGGTTTCGCCCCGCCTCGAGAAGGAGGAACAGTTCCACGCCGACACCGGCTTCAAGTGGCTGAAGGACATCGTCAAGACCGAGGATGGCCGCAAGGAAGCGCAGGAACTGCTCTACAAATGGTGGCCCGCGGCGCTCGACATGTTCGGCAAATCGGACTCGAAGAATTCCGAGAACTACGTCAAGTGGGGCATCAAGGCGAAGACCAACAAGCAACTGCGCGAGCAATATATTGCGGAAGTCGTGCCGCTCATCGAAGGTCTGGGCCTCGATGTGCCGAGCATGACCGCCAATCGCAAGTACATGTAAGCGGAAACAAACAAGAAAATTCGAGGGAGAGAAACGAGATGGCGATCAAGACCAGCCGCGAAGGCGGCGTCGGATTCATTACTTTGGATACCCCGCCGGCCAACGCCTATAACAAGCCGCTGCTGCTGGAGTTCCAGCGCGCCGTCGACACGATGCGCAACGACGACCAGGTGCGTTGCGTGGTCGTCAACAGCGCGATGGAGAAGTTCTTTTGTGCCGGCGCAGACATAACGGTGTTGAACGGCAATACGGCGCAGGGCTTTGCCGACTTTCTGATGGTCGCCCACGAAGCCATGGCGATGATCGAAGCCACGCCGAAGATCTTCATCGCTGCGATCAAGGGCCATTGCATGGGCGGTGGCCTTGAACTGGCGCTCGCCTGCGATTTGCGCTTTGCGTCCGAGGGCAAGTACGGCATGGGCTTGGTCGAGGCGGCGCTCGGCCTGTCTCCGGGCATGGGCGGGACGCAACGCTTGGCGCGCCGCCTGCCCAAAAGCACGGCGCTGCATCTGATGATCACGGCCGAAGTTTTTCAGCCGGAGAAGGCGCTCGAGCTTGGCGTCATCGACCGGCTGTTCCCGGCGGACAAGTTCCAGGACGAGGTCATGGCCTACGCCAACAAGCTGGCGAGCGGCCCGAGCCTCGCGCACGGGCTGATCAAGCTCGCGGTCAACCAGGGCGTCGACAGTTCGCTGACGACCGGCCTGGCGATCGAACGCGCGCTGCAGGCCTCGTTGTTCACCTCGGAAGACGCCGCCGAGGGAATCAAGGCCTTCCTGGAAAAGCGCAAGCCCGCGTTCAAGGGCAAATAGGCGCCGACCATCGATTCCCTGCGGATTTTTGGGAGGCAACCCATGGCGCTCGCACCGCTCGCCCAGTTCACCACGAAAGCGGCCCGCTCCAGATACTGGAATAAATATATGGAGACGCTGCCGCGCGCCCAGCTCGACGCGCTGCATCTGCGCAAACTGCGGCTTCTGCTGCACTACGCCTACGACAACGTCGCGTTCTATCGTCAGCGATACGACGACGCGGGCTTCAAGCCGGGCGACGTGAATTCGCTCGACGATTTCAAGCGCAAATGCCCGATCATCGACAAGAAGGATTTCATCCAACTGCAGCAGAGCCAACCGCCCTACGGGCCGACGCAGGCGCTGCCGATGGAAATGATCGCGCACCATTGCGAAACCTCGGGTACCACAGGCATTCCGCTGGCGATCCCCTACTCGGCCTACGATACCGAACGCTACGGCGAATCCTGGTGCTATTCGTTCTGGGCGCTTGGCATTAGGCCGTCCGATACGTTTTATTTCGCGTTCAACTGGGGCAATTTCGCCGGTTTGTGGTCGACCTACTGGGGCGTGCGCCGGTTCGGCGCGCGGGTGATTTCCGGCGGCGGCTCGGACACCAAGGCGCATATCAACAATATCCTGCGCATGAAGCCGACCGTGCTGTGCGCAACCCCGACCTTCGCGATGCGCCTGGCGCAGGTGGCGCGCGAGATGGGGGTCGATCCGTCCAAGACCAGCATCAAGTTCACCATCGGCGGCGGCGAGCCCGGCCCGTTCGCGCTCTCGGCGATGCGCAAGTCGCTCGACGAGATGTGGGGCGCCCGCTCGTGCGATCAGATGGGCATCGCCGAAATCGATGCGTTCGGCACCGGCGATCCGGCGCGCGACGGGGTGCTGGTCAACGAGATGAACGTGTTCTGCTGGTCGGTCGATCCGGACACGCTCAAGGAGGTGCCGGACGGCAAGATCGGCGAGAACATCGTCACCTCGTACGTGAATTCGGCCCAGCCGCTGATCAACTATCGCACGCACGATCTGGTGCGCCGCGTGAAATCCAAGAGCGGCGGCAGGACCTGGGCCAAGTTCGAGGGCGTCGTGCTCGGCCGGACCGATTTCATGGTCACCGTGCGCGGCACCAACGTGTATCCGACCGCCGTGCAAAACCTGTTGGGCGAGGTCCCCGGCGTCAGCCAGCACTACCAATTGGTGCTGACGCGCGAGAACGAGATGGAACGCATGACCATCCTGTTCGAGCCCGAGCCGAACGTCCCCGAGACGGACTGGAACGCGGTCGCCGAACGCGCGCAGAGCCACATTCACGCCACGCTGCGCGTGCGACTGGAGACCGAGATCGCCAAGCCGGGCACGTTGCCCCGGTATGAGTTGAAGACCACCCGCATCGTCGACAAGCGGCCGAAGGAATTCCGCCGCGCGCTCGACCGCTAAGACGATCGATAAGGAACCGTGCCATGAAAAGCGCCCCGCGCAAGACCACCAAGGTTCAGGCGACCCCGAAAACGAGAATGTACAAGCTGAACGATCCGGAGATGCCGGACGAGTTCCGCGCGTTCCTGATCAAGCTGCTGAAATTCGGACACGTCGAGAACAACGGCAACCCGAATTACCGCAAGCTGCTCGGCCGCATCGCCGAAGCCGGGTTCAAGTTCGCGCCCGACGCGCGCAAGCTGCTGATCGAATCCGAGATCGTCCGCCAGGAAGTGCAGCACGGCCATATCGTCGCCGAATTGATCCGCGGCCTGGGCGAAGATCCCGAGACCAACGCGCCGCTGAAGCAATACCTATTCGATATCCCGCTCGAATCCTGGATCGACGTGGCCTGGTTCCACGGCATCGGCGATCGCGTGGGGCTGTATGTCGGCATCGAATGGATGGGCAGCACGTACGCGCCGCTGGCCAAAGTGGCGCCGCAGCTGGAGAAGGAGGAGTATTTCCACGCCAACACCGGCATCAACTACGTCAAGGACATCATCAAGACGCCGAAGGGCAAGCGCGAGGCCCAGGAAGGCCTCGAGAAATGGTGGCCGGCCGTGCTCGACATGTTCGGCCGCTCGGATTCGCAGAACTCGAAGGTCTACGTGAAATGGGGTATCAAGGCGCGGTCCAACGAAGAACTGCGGCAGAAGTATATTCACGACACGGTGCCGATCCTCGAAGCCATCGGCCTGAAAGTGCCCGACCATAAGGCCAACAGGCGGTTCCTCTAAGCCGCCGACCGATTCCCGGGAGACAGCGATGCCGGCCCCCATCAGCCAATTCAGCAAGAAAGCCGCCGCCAGCAGATTCTGGAACCGGCGCACCGAGACGATGAGCCGGCGCGAACTCGATGCGCTGCATCTGATCAAGCTGCAAAAGCTGGTCGCCTACGTCTACGAGTACAGCCCCTATTATCGGAAGCGCTTCAAGGAGATCGGCCTCAAGCCGCAGCACATCCGGAGCCTGGCGGACTACAAGACCAAGGTTCCGCTGACCGACAAGAAGGACATCATCCACCTGCAGCAGGCGCGGCCGCCGTACGGCGACACGATCACCATGCCGATGGAGATGATCAGCCATCACGTCGAAACCTCGGGCAGCACCGGATCGCCTTTGGCCGTACCCTACTCGGCGTACGACACCGAGCGGCTCGGCGAATCCTGGACCTACGGTTTCTGGGCGCACGGCATCAGGCCGAGCGATACTTTCTATTTCGCCTTCAACTGGGGCAATTTCGCCGGCTTCTGGTCATGCTATTTCGCCGCGCGGCGCATGGGCTGCCGCGTGATTTCGGGCGGCGGCGCCGACAGCAAGGGCCACATCAACAACATCATGCGCATGAAGCCGACGGTGCTGATCAGCACGCCGACATTCGCGCTGCGCCTGGCCGCCGTGGCCAAGGAAATGGGCGTCGATATCGCCAAATCGCCGCTCAAATACACCTATCATGCCGGCGAGCCCGGCCCGTTCGCGCTGCCGGCCATGAAACGGCAGATCGACGAGGCCTGGGGCGCCGATTCGGGCGAGCTGCTCGGCATCGCCGAGATCGAGGCGTTCGGGCCCGGCTGCCCGAACCGCGACGGCATCCACGTCAACGAAATGAATGTCTTTAGTTGGTCGATCGACCCCGATACCGGCAAGGAAAGCGCCGAGGGTGCGATCGGCGAGAACATCATCACCAGCTACAGCTACACGGCGCAGCCGCTGCTTAATTACCGCTCGCACGATCTGGTGCGCCGCGTGCGCAGTTGCAGTTGCGGGCGCACCTGGGACAAGTTCCCCGGCGTCGTGCTCGGCCGCACCGATTTCATGATGACCGTGCGCGGCACGAATGTGTATCCGACCGCGGTCGAAAACCTGCTCGGCGCGGTCAAGGGCGTCAGCCCGTTCTATCAGCTGGTGCTCGACCATGTGGACGGCAACGACCGCATGACGGTCGAATTCGAGCCGACCGCCGACATCGCCGAAGCCGATTGGAACGCGCTCGCCACGCGCATCGCCGATCACATCCACAAGGCGCTGCACGTGCGCCTCGAAGTCAAACCGGTTCGCCCCGAAGGCCTGCCGCGCTACGAACTCAAAACACGACGCATCATCGACAACCGGCCGAAAGAATTGCGCCGCCTGTTGGATCGGTGAAGGGAGGAAACGATGCACGTCAAAGACATGGTGTCGAAGCTCCGCCAGGCCCGCGTGCTGGTGGATGACATATATAAGGCGACCGACATCCCGCAGATCCAGTCGATCCTGCGCCATGCCGACCAGAATCTGCACTGGGCGCTGTGGAATCTCGGCGAAGTGGACGAACTGCGGCCCGACCTGCCCGGCTCGGTCAAGCGCGGTGCGGCCGCAAAAACCAAAGCCAAACCCAAGGCGAAAAAACCGGCCGGCAAATCCCCCAAACGCAAGGCGCGCAAATGACCTACCAGTACCTGAAGCTCGAGAAGCAGCCGGATAATATCGCGATCCTGACGCTCAACCGGCCGGACAATCTGAACTCCTGGAACCAGGAGATGCGCCTGGAGATGGCCGATGCAATCGGCAATCTGGTGCGCGACGACAGTCTGCGCGTGCTGGTGCTGACCGGCGCCGGCCGTGCGTTCTCGGCGGGCGAAGACGTGCGCGGCATGAAGGAGCTATCGGATGTCGGCACGCGCGGCTTCCGGCGCGTGGCGCGCGGCATTCACAACGTGTTCGACGAAATCGAAGCGATGGAAGTGCCGGTCATCGCCGCGATCAACGGTGTGGCCGCCGGCGGCGGCATGGAAATGTGCCTGTCCTGCGATTTCCGTTTTGCCAGCGACAAGGCAAAGATGGGATTCCCGGAAAATAATGTGGGCTTGATCCCCGGCTCCGGCGGCTGTTCGCGGCTGGTCAAGCTGGTCGGGCTCTCGAAAGCCAAGCGCCTGGTGATGACCGGCGCCATCGTCTCGGCGCAGGACGCCTTAAGTTATGGCCTGGTCGATGAAGTGATTCCCCACGACCAATTGATGGACCGCGCGCTCGGCTTCGCGCGCGAACTGGCCAAGAAAGCGCCGATGGCTTTAGGCTTGGCCAAGCTTGTGCTCAACAATTGCGCCAACGTGGATAACGACACCGCGCGCAACTTCGAGCGGCTCGGCCAGAGCGTGCTCAAGAAGACCGAGGACCATCTGGAAGGCGCCAAAGCGTTCGTCGAAAAACGCCCGGCGCAGTTCAAGGGGCGCTGACGCCTCTGCCGCGCGGGTCGCCTACCGCCGTTCGGCCGGACGCGACGACGCCATCTTGATGTCCTTCGAAATCTTGATCGACGGCGTCTTGGAGGCCGCGGCGGACGGCGGCGCGGCACCGTTGCCGGGGGCATGCCCGGCGCCGGCGCGCTGTCGAATCTGCTTGGCCCAGTCCTTCGCCCACGGCACGAGTTTCGGCTCGCGGCCCGAGGCCGGATCGCCGGCCGCGGCCGGCGCGATCTGCGCCGCGATGAACTTGCCCCAATCCTTGGCCCACGGCACCAGCTTCTGGCTTTGCAATTCATGCGGGCTGGGCGGCCGATACGGCTTGTCGTCGTCGGCCGGTTTGGACGCCGCGTCGAACACTTTGCCGTAGCCGGCCTTCTCGGCCCAGGCCACCAGCTTGCCGCGCGTGAGCGGCGTCGGAGTGGGCACGTCCACCGATGCGTCGCCGATTTCCGGCCGCACGATTTCCTTTTCCATGAACTTCACCGTCTCCAACGACATGGGCTTGTAGGAGGCACGATCGTATTCCTGCGTATGCGGATAGGGCCGCGTCGCGTCGAATCCGACCTTCGGACCCAGATAATCCGGGAACGACGGGTTGAGCCCGTGGCCGAACACCTTGTCGAGCACGACGATACCGTGTTTCGGATCGAGCCGCGTGGCCATCGCCCATTCGACGTCGTTCGAATCGCGCAGGTCCACGTCGTCGTCCACCACGGTGACCATCTTGAGCGGCGGGAACGCGGCGAACGCTGCCAGGATCGCCTGCTTCGACCAGCCGGCGCGCTTCTGCGCCATCTGCACGACGCAGTGATAGAAGCCGCAGCCGCCGTGGCTGAAATACACGTCCGTCACGCCCGGCACCTGCTGTTGCAGCAGCGACAGCACGTTCGCTTCGCCCAGCAGGCCGACCGAGTTCCAGACTTCGACGCCGGAAAGAATGGTTTGGAACACCGGGTTCCGGCGCCGGTGAATCGCACGCACGTGCACGACCGGCCGCGGCGCCACCTTGGCGTAATAGTTGGTCACTTCGGCGAACGGACCCTCGTTGCCCAGTTCGCCGGGAATCATTTCGCATTCCAGCACATGCATCGCGTGCGCGACCATTTCGGCGTCGGCGAATTTCGATTTCACCAGCTGCAGCGGCGCGCCGTGGAATTCGCTGGCGATGCCGAGCTCGTCCTTGTCGATGGGGGCCGCTTCGGCGGGCGTCGAGGCCGCGAAGTGCAGGCCGGGGCCGACGCCGCAATTGAGCGTGAACCACAGCGATTTGCCAAGCTTCCTGGCCTTCTCCAGATAGGTTTCCAGATGCCGGCCGGAATCGATGTTCACGTGCAGCGTGTTCCTGTCGATGATCTGGAACCGCTGGATCGAGGCGTTGCGCACGCCGGTTTCCGGGTCGCGCGCGATCACCACCGCCGCGTCGAAATATGGGCCGCCGTCCTTCAGCGCATGCACCGGCACCGGCAGCGAATACAGATCCACCTCGGCGTCGGTGACCTCAAGCACGGGACCGCTGTCGACCACCACCGGTTCGACCGGGTCGCGCTGCCATTTCCTGATGCAGCCGGAAACATACTGCGGCAGCGTGCGCTCGTCCTTGCGCAGCAGGTCGGCCAGCAGCTCGCGGCTCCAGTAAAGGCCGGTGAACACCGGCTGGGTATGGCCCTTGACCTTTTCGAACAGCACGGCGCGCGGCCCGCCTTCGAACTCGGCGGCGATGCCGGCCAGGTCGAACTTCGGATCGACCTCGCTGGTGATGCGCACCAATCGCCCGAGGCGGTCCAACTCGTCGATGATCGCGGCCAGATCGTGAATACGCGGCGCTGCCATGGGAATGCTCACTTGCGCGCGAAGCGCCGGGTTGGCGTGTCTTCGCTGTCGGCCGCGTGGTCCTCGCCCCAGCGCTTGACGATGCCGAGATCGATATCGAACAGGTCGAGCGCGCGGCCGACCGTTTGATTGACGATGTCGTCGAGCGTCTTCGGCTTCTGGTAGAACGCCGGCACCGGCGGCATGACGATGGCACCCATTTCGGTGACCGCCGCCATGGTTTTCAGATGGCCCAGGTGCAACGGCGTTTCGCGCACCAATAGCACCAAGCGCCGGCGCTCCTTGAGCACCACGTCGGCCGCGCGCGTGAGCAGATTCGACGTCGTGCCGACGGCGATCTCCGACAGGCTGCGGATCGCGCAGGGTGCGACGATCATGCCGAGCGTCTTGAACGACCCGCTCGAGATCGACGCGCCGATATCGCCGATCGGATGCACCTCGGTGGCCAGGGCATGAACGTCCTTGACCTTCATGCCCATTTCATAGGCCAGCGTGATCTCGGCCGATTTGGACATCACCAGATGGGTTTCGATGCCGGTGTTGCGCAGCGTTTCCAGCATGCGCACGCCGTAGACGATGCCCGACGCGCCGCTGATCCCGACGATTAGACGATTTGCTTTGCTCATACCCGCACCATACCGCCCGCGACGCCCCAGGGCAACATGCCGGACCGCAAGAAATCGTGATTTTGCAGGGGGTTGTTGACATCGACGGCGGCTTTTAACTGGCTGCATTTAGCCGTATATCTAGCCCTAGAGATCGATCCCTTTCGGCCACCCGCTGCCCGCCCCGCTCCCGGCCGCCGCCGCTTCACGAGGACCTCGCCATGACCGACGCCTATATCTTCGACGCCGTGCGCACGCCGCGCGGCAAGGGCAAGAAAGACGGCTCGCTGCACGAGGTGCGGCCGATCGAACTGGCCGTGACCGCGTTGGCGGCGCTGCGCGATCGCAACGAACTCGACACGTCGAAGGTCGACGACGTGGTGTTCGGCGTGGTCGAGCCGGCCGGCGAACAGGGTGCCGATATCACGCGCCTGGCCGTGCTCCACGCCGGCTACGATCAAAGCGTCAGCGGCATCCAGATCAACCGGTTCTGCTCCTCGGGCCTCGATGCGGTCAATTTCGCCTCGGCCCAGGTGATGTCCGGCCAGGCCGATCTGACCGTCGCCGGCGGCGTGGAATCCATGTCGCGCGTGCCGATGATGGCGGCCGGCGGCGCCTATTATACCGACCCCGACGTGGCGTTCCCGATCTACTTCATCCCGCAAGGCATCGGCGCGGATCTGATCGCGACCAAATACGGGTTTTCGCGCAACGACGTCGACGAATACGCCATGCACTCGCAGAAACGCGCAGCGCACGCCTGGTCGAACGGCTATTTCAAGCGCACCGTGGTGCCGGTGAAGGATCAAAACGGCCTGACGCTGCTGGACCGCGACGAGCATATGCGGCCGAGCACCGACATGCAGTCGCTCGCCTCGCTCGAGCCCTCGTTCACCCAGATGGGCGCCATGATGGGCTTCGACCAAGTGGCGATGCAGCGCTACCCGGACGTCGAGAAGGTCGAGCACGTGCATCATGCCGGCAATTCGTCGGGCATCGTCGACGGCGCCGCCGCGGTGCTGATCGGCACCAAGGAAATGGGCGAGCAGCTCGGCCTCAAGCCGCGCGCGCGCATCCGCGCCTTCGCCTCGTCCGGCTCCGAGCCTTCGATCATGCTGACCGGCCCGGTCGACGTCACCCGCAAGGCGCTCAAGCGCGCCGGCATGACGGTCGACGATATCGACCTGTTCGAACTTAACGAGGCGTTCGCATCGGTCGTGCTGTATTTCATGTCGGAGATGAAAATTCCGCACGACAAGATCAACGTCAACGGCGGCTCGATCGCCATGGGCCATCCGCTGGGCGCCACCGGCTCGATCATCATCGGCATCTTGCTCGACGAGCTGGAGCGCCGCGGCCTGAAGACCGGCCTCGCCACCCTGTGCGTCGGCGCCGGCATGGGTGCGGCCACCATCATCGAACGCGTCAACTGAAAGTACGGATTCCAAAATGAGCCTCGCCCAAGCCACCGAGACGATCAAAGCCAAGGTGGCGCAGAGCAGCGGATTCTCTGCGCGCGTCAAATTCAACTTCAAGGAAGAGGGCGTCATCCATATCGACTCCAAGGCCCAACCGCCGGCGGTCTCCAACGAAGACCTCGAGGCCGACTGCACGATCACCATGTCGCTCGACAATTTCAACAAGATGGTCGCCGGCGAGCTCGACCCGACCATGGCGTTCATGATGGGCAAGCTGAAAGTCTCCGGCGATATGGCGATCGCCATGCGCCTCGGGCAGTTGATCTAGGCCGCCGAGGCCGCCCACCCTCCCGTTCAGTTACGCTGTTGCGTTTTTCCCCTGGAAGGTTGGGCCACGGGAGGGTCGAAATGCGCGCGCGCAATCCCGACCGGTTTCGTTCGCTTTGATTGACGATGCAAAGAGCGCGCGATCCAACAGCCGATCGCGCAAGGTTGCATGCAGATAGCATCGGCGGCCACCCAATCAGGGCAGATATTACATTTATGCCACATGTTACATTTAGCTCGCTGGCGCACGGTGTCTTTGTCACCCCGGACCAGCGTCGCGCAGCGGCGAGCCGATCCAGGTCCAGGCTGGTGAATCCCAGGCCGCTGGTCTGCGGGACTTCCCCCTCATTCAGCGCGTGTCGAAGGGCGCTTCAGCCGGCATGACAAATTTTGGATCGCAGCTTGGATCTACCGTCATGGGATCTATTGTCATGCTCGAGATGCCGTGTAAGGCGTTACTCGACCGCGGATAATTAGTTTCAACTAAATATAATTCAATCCAAACCTGACGGCGCCATGTCGATGTGGCCGATATTCGCGGCCATTTTATTGATATAAATGAATGAATTAGACGGATTCGCCGGCATCGCCGCGACAAACTACTTTCAAGTGAATGTAATTCGTGGTAGCCAGGAACCTCGATCGGATGAGGGACGGGCATCCATGGCGAATCGCAAGGTCAAGCGGACAGACGCGCCGCAGCGGATTCGACCGGCTGCGGTGGAAACCGCCGCCCATGGGTCTGCGCCTCGCGCGGCGGCGCCCATGCCGGTGGTGCCTTTCATCTCCGAATTGACCCCGAACGACCCCGCTGCGCTTGACAACCATGTGTTCTACTGGATCACCAACGTCCAGAGCCGGCGCGACCGGCAATTGACCGAAGAATTGGCCAAGTTCGGGCTGCGCGTGCAGGATTGGCGGGCGCTCGCGATGATGCATTACCGCAAGCGCAGTTCGCTGACCGAATTGGCCGACGCCGCCAACTTCGATCAGGCGACGCTGAGCCGCACGATCCATCGCATGGTGCGCAACAAATTGATCGCGCGCCTGAGCGACGCGGCCGACATGCGCGTGCGCCGCCTGGTGCTGACGCCCGAAGGCGAAAGCCTGATCGCCAAGGTGCTCCCGGTCATCAACGAGCTCAACCGCACCGCATTGGAGCGCCTGCCGGCCTGGGGTGGGCCGCTGCTGTGCTGGGCGCTCAAGGAAATGCAGGCCGGCCTGGATGAGAACCTGAAGCAGCGGGCCGAACGCGCGCGCGCCGAACCGACCCGCGTCGGAGTGGCCCGCGCCGGACTGGCCAAGACAAAGAAATCCGAGTAGCGAGACGATTTTCGAGCAGGGAGAAAGCGATGACCATTCATTCGACACAAGGCTTCGAGGCGCTGATCGAGCCCGATCGGGTCCATAAAAGCTGCTACACGGACCAGGAAATCTTCGATGCCGAGATCGAGAATATTTTCGAGAACACCTGGATCTACGTCGGCCACGAATCCCAGGTCAAGCAGGTCGGCGATTACTTCACAACGCAGATCGGCCGCCAGCCGGTCATCATGGTGCGCGGCAAGGACGGCAAGGTGCACGTCCTCTACAACCGCTGCCCGCACAGAGGCGCAGTGTTGTGCTCAGATCAATCCGGTAACACCGGCGCCACGTTCAAGTGCCCCTACCACGCATGGCGCTTCAATCTGGACGGCTCGCTGCTGAAAATCCCGGTTATCGAGGGCTACGACAACACGCGGTTCAGCTCGAGCGATCCGCAGTTTCACATGAAGGCAGTGGCGCGCGTCGACGCCTATCGCGGCTTCGTGTTCGCCAAGCTGACGGAGGGCGGCCCCGGGCTGGTGGAGTTTCTGGGCGGCGCCAAGATCGCGTTCGACGACATGTGCGACCGCGCGCCCGAGGGCGAAGTGGAGGTCGTGCCGAACTGCTTCCGCATGATCCAGCGTTCGAACTGGAAGATCTTCCTGGAGAACCAATTGGACGCCGTGCATCCGTCGGTCACCCACGAGGCCGCCGGCCGCGCGGCCAAGGAGGTCGAGGTCGATATCGAGAAGCGCACCGGCGACAAACCGCCGCTCGGCTATCACATGCTCTCGATGTTCGCCGAGCCGTTCTACAAGTACGACACGCTGGATACGATCGGCTTCAACTACGGCCATTGCATCCTGAAAGGCTACATGGATCTGCGCCGGAACGATCCGGTGACGATCGAATATGAAGCGGCGATGCGCAAGTTCCATAGTCCGGAGCGCGTCGAGCAGATTCTGACGGTCGATATCCACCACGTCCTTGTCTATCCGTGCCTGTCGGTACAATCGCCGCTGCAGCAGCTGCGCGCGGTTCGCCCGCTCGGTCCGGATCGCACGCTCACGGAAATCTGGCACTTCCGGCTGAAGGGCGCGCCGATCGGCATGTATCGCCGGGCGCTCGCCTACTACCTGTTGGTCAATTCGCCGTCGACCACGATCAATGCTGACGATCTCGACAATTGGTGGCGCTGCCAGACCGGCCTGAAATCGGAAGGTGGTCAGTGGGTCAGCTTCCACCGCAATGCCGGCCAGGACTTGCTGAAAGACGGCGTTTCGACGTCGATCACCGGCATGAGCGAACACCCGATGCGTCACATGTTCGGCGCCTGGAAAAACTACATGATCAAGGAGAGCGCGCGATGAAGGATAAGACCCTCACCTCGACCGAGTGGGCCGAAGTCATCGACGGCCCGCCGCCGCCGCCCAAGCGCCGCCCGCCCCTGCCGTTCGCCAACGTAACGCCCGAACAGCAGATGGAGATCGAGCGCTTCATCTATCAGCAGGCGGAAATGCTCGACGACAAGCGCTGGGAGGAATGGATCGGCCTGTTCACGCCGGATGGCAAATACTGGATGCCGGTCACCGACCAGCAGACCGTGGCCGACGACATGCCGAACATCTTCTACGAAGATATCGACCTGATGACGGTGCGCATGAAGCGCGTCAATCATCCGCGTGCCTGGTCGCAGAAGCCGCCGCACCGCACAGCGCACGTCGTCTCCGGCGTAATCGTCGAATCGTTCGATCCGAAGACCGGCGACGCCGTGGTGCGTTCGAAGTTCTACATGACCGAGTTCCGCCGCGACGTGCTGCGTTATTTCACCGGCAAATACCGCCACACGCTTAAAAAGACGCCGGACGGTTACCGGATAAAGCTGCAACGCGTCGATCTGGTCAACGGCGACGGGATTTACGAGTACGTGCTGCAGACGTGGATCTAGACGCCGGGGTAGATCGCAATGGATTGGACACGCCTCAGTCAGCCGCCGGGTTCCCGCGTCGCCGTGGTTGGCGGCGCGGGCGCCATCGGGCGCAAAGTCGTCGAAGCCTGCCTGGCCAACGAGCATAAGGTCGCCGTGCTCGACCTGCCGCGCTCGCTGGCGGCATTTCCGCCGCCTAAAGCGTGCCTAACGCTGCCGATCGATGCGACCGATTCCAAACAGATCGAAGCCGCCTTCGCAAAGCTAGATGCCGATTGGCACGCGCTCGACGCGCTCGTCTTTCTGGTTGGATTTACCATCACGCCACCGACCAAACTGGACGCCATCAGCATCGAGCAATGGGACGACGTCATTGCCGGCAATCTGCGCACCGGCTATTTGGTCGCGCGTAGCGCGGTACCTTTGCTGATGAAAGGCAAGGACGCGACCATCGTCAACGTGTCGTCGGGCCTCGGCGTCAGCGTTCTGCCGGGCTTCGGCCCTTATGCTGCCGCCAAGGCGGGACTCATCGGACTCACCAAGGCGCTCGCGGTCGAGTGCGGGCCGCGGATCAGGGCGAACGCGGTCGCCCCGGCCGCGATCGAAACCGCCTTCATGAAAGGCGGCACCGGCCGCCAGGACGATATGACCGACGGCGCGCCGCCCTGGTTCAAGACCGAGGAGTATGCGCGCATGCTGCCGTTGCAGCGCGTGACCACCGTCGACGACGTGGTCGGCCCGGTGCTGTTCCTGATGGGACCTAAATCCGGTTTCATCACCGGCCAGACCATTCATATCAACGGCGGCCGGTTCATGCCCTAGCCGCCGTCAGCTTCGCCGCATGGCATTGCCGTTCACGACACGAGGTATGCATATCGATTTCGACAGTTAGGCACATCGAGGGAGGAAATCATGGCGTTGATCATGAATTCTTGGTACGTCGCGGCTTGGCCGCGCGAGATTACCGAGGGGACCATCCTGACGCGCACGATCTGCAACGAGCGGATGATCTTGTTCCGCGACGCGCAGGGTCGGGCCACCGCGCTGGAAGACCGCTGTTGCCATCGGGAAATGCCGCTCTCCAAAGGCTGGCTGGAATCCGGCACCGTCCGTTGCGGCTATCACGGGATGCGCTACGATGGCACCGGCAAGTGCATCGAAATCCCCGGCCAGACCAACATTCCGCCGCGCGCGCGCGTGCATCATTACCCGACCGTCGAGCGCTACGGCTGGATCTGGGTTTGGCCCGGCGAAGCGGCCAAGGCCGATCCGGCGGCCATCCCGGTGATCTTCGACCGCATGGAACATCCGGAATGGACCGCGATCGGCGACACCAGCTACGTCAAGTGCAATTACCAGCTAATCAGCGACAATCTGCTCGATCTCACACACGAGACGTTCATTCACAAGACCTCGCTCGGCAATCAGGCGGTAATCGAACATCCGATCAAAGTGGTGCGCGACGACAAATCGGTCACCGTGCAGCGGTTCATCCCCGACCACGAACCCGCACCGTTCTGGAAAGCCCAGCTGTTCGGCAAGCTCGGCAAGCACGTCAATGCCGACCGCTGGCAGATCATCCGCTTCGAGCCGCCGGCCAACATTGTGCTGGATGTCGGCGTCACGCCGACCGGACGCCCGCAGCAGGAGGGCACGGAAGGCTGCAACACGAACGCGATCACGCCGGAGACCGAAACCAGCACGTTCCTGTTCTGGGGCTTCACGCGGAAGTTCCGGCGCGAAGACAAGGAGTTCGACGCCCGGTTGATCGACAATGTCAGGGGGATTCTCGCCGAGGACCGCGTGGCCTGCGAGGCGGTGCAGGACGGCATCGATCACAGCAAGGGCCGGCCGGTCGTCGACGTCAATGCCGATCAGGGCACCATCATCGCACGGCGCATGGTGACCGACATGCTGAAGGCGGAGCAGGCCGGCAAGGCCGCAGCCGCCGAGTAGAGCGACGCGCAAATCCGCGATCCATTCACATAGTGCCTCGTAAAACACGTCTTAAATACAACTATTGAGGGTAAACCCATGAAACGCATTGCACGTGCGGCGTCGCTTGCGGCGGCGGTTTCCTTGATTGCGATGGTGGCTTCCGCCGAGGAAGTCCGGGTCGGATTGCTGGTCACCCTGAGCGGCCCGGCGGCCGCGGTGGGCAAAGACCATAAGAACGGCTGGGACTTGGCGGTCGATCATTTGGGCGGCAAGGTCGGCGGCGTACCGCTGAAGACGATTTACGGCGACGACCAGCTGAAGCCGGACGTGGCGCTAGGCGTGGTCGACAAGATGCTCAACCAGGACAAGGTGCATTTCGTCTCGGGCGGCATGTGGACCAACATCGTGATGGCGATCAAGGACCCGATCCTGAAATCCGGGGCGATCTTTGTCGGTACTTTGGCCGGACCGCCGCAGCTCGCCGGCAAAGGCTGCGATCCGAATTTCATCCTGACGTCCTTCAGCGGCGACCAGTGGGCCGAGGCGACCGGCGTGCTGATGAACAGCGACGGCATCAAGAACGTCTACGCCCTGGTGCCGAATTATCAAGGCGGCAAGGATCAGCTCGCCGGATTCGAACGGTTCTTCAAGGGCGAAATCCTGCAGCGCAACCTGTTCAAGCTGAACACGGTAGACTATCAGCCGGAACTGACCGACATCCGCGCGCGCAAGCCGCAGGCGGTGGTGATCTTCGCGCCTGGCGGCATGGCGATCGCCTTCTTCAAGCAGTGGGCGCAGTCGGGCCTGGGCAAGGACATCAAGCTCTATTCGATCGCCTCGATGGACCAGATCGCACTGCGCGCCACCGGCGAAAGTGCCGTGGGCTCGCGCTTCGCCCAGGCCTGGGATCCGAACGGCACGTCGCCGGCCAATCAGCGGTTCGTCAAGGATTTCATCGCCAAGTACAAATCCGCGCCGACGCATTTCGCGGCCTGGGCCTACGACGGGCCGATGCTGATCGACAGCGGCGTCAAGGCGGTCAAAGGCAACGTGGCCGACAAGAAAGGCATGATCGTCGCCATGCGCAAGGCGGACTACGCATCGGTGCGCGGCGCGTACTCCTACAACGTCAACCAGTTCCCGATTCAAAATTTCTACAAGATGGCGGTGGTCCTCGGAGCGGACGGCAAACCCACACTGAAAACCGAAGGCATCGCGCTGCCCAATCACAAGGACAGCTATTACCAAGACTGCAAGATGCCGTTTTGATCGGCACGCCTCTCCGGGCGCTGTACACCCTTTCCCCGCGCGGGAACGGTTCGCGTGCAGCGCCGGATGAGGGGCGAAAATCCTCATGCTAAGCCTGTCGAAGTATGAGCCCGCGGAGGCTCACCCTTCGACAGGCTCAGGGTGAGAATTTTTTTTATTTCTCGACGATCTTGCGCAGCTCGAACTTCAGCACCTTGCCCATCGCATTGCGCGGCAGGCTGTCCATGAACACCACGTCGCGCGGGTGCTTGTAGCGGGCCAAGCGATTGGCGAACAGCGCCATCACGTCGGTCGCCGATAATGCGGCGTCCTTCTTCTTGACGATGCATGCCACGGGAATCTCGCCCCATTTCGCGTCCGGACGGCCGACCACGGCCGACTCGGCGATCGCCGCGCAATCGGCCAGCACGTTTTCAAGCTCGGCCGGATAGATGTTCTCGCCGCCCGAGATCACCATGTCCTTCTTGCGGTCGTCGACGTAATAGAAGCCTTCTTCGTCCTGATGGCCGATATCGCCGGTATGGAACCAGCCGCCGGCGAAGGATTCCGCCGTGGCCTTCGGATCGTTCCAATACTCCTTCAGCAGCCCTGGCCCGCGCAGCCAGATTTCGCCCTTCTCGCCGCGCGCGACATCGTTGCCCGCATCGTCGACCAGGCGCGCTTCGGTATGGATTGTCGCCTTGCCGCAGGAACCCATCTTGCGCCGCCCGTCCTCGAGGCGCAGCGTGATCGCGCACGGCCCAGTTTCGGTGGCGCCGTAAACCTGATTGACCGTAATGCCGCGCTCGTGCCACGGCCGGATCACGGCTTCGGGCACGGTCGACGAGCCGGTGCAGAAACATTTCAACGACGACACGTCGGTTTTCGCCCAATCCGGGTGCGAGACGATGGCGAGCGCCGTAGCCGGCACCGACAGGAAGACGGTCGGCTTCCAGGCATGGATCGAGGCGAGTGCCGCGCCCGCCTCGAAACGCCGGTGAATCATGACCGTCCCGCCGAAATGGATCGCCGGCGAAGTAACGATGTTCATTGCGCCGACATGAAACATCGGCAGCGTGGTCAGAATCCGGTCGTGCGAACTTAGATCGAACGTCGCGGCCGAATTGATCGCGTTGAAGAACAGACCATTCTGAATGAGCACGGCGCCCTTCGGCCGGCCGGTGGTGCCCGAGGTATAGACCAGCTGCACCGGCATATCCATCGTGCCAGGTCCGTCGGCGAGCGGCCGCGCCGCGCCATCGACCAGCGTGCGGAAATCCTGCCAATTGCCGAGATGGCGGCCGGTTTCCAAACCGTTCAACAGCACGCGCCGCATCGAGCCGGTCTGCCCGCCCATCGCGTCGACATGATCGCGGAACTCCGGATCGGCGATAATCGCCTTCGGCGTGCAATTGCCGAAAATGAACTGATGCTCGGCCGCGGTGAGCCGCCAGTTGAGCGTCACCAGCACGGCGCCGATGCGCGCGCAGGCGAACAACAACTCGAGAAGCTCGGCGCTGTTGTAGCCGAGATGCGCCACCCGGTCGCCCGGTTCGATGCCGAGCTCGCCGGCCAGCGTACCGGCCAGCTTGGCGACGCGCTGTTCCATCGCAGCGTACGTGATCGTCCGGCCGTCGAACTGGATGGCTTCCTTGTCGGGTGCCCACTCCGCATGATGGGACACCCAGCGCGAGATGTTCATGGTGCGCTCCGCCTCCCCGGCCCGCCTATTTCTCGCCCGGCTCGAACAGGCTTTCGCGGCCCAGCCGTTCGAGACAGATTTCCGCGGTCCACGGCAGCATCAGCGAGCCGCAGCGGCTGTCGCGATACAGGCGTTCGATCATGAAATTCTTGAAGATCGCCCGGCCGCCGCAGGCGCGCAGGCCGAGGCGGCAGATGTCGTTGGCGAATTCCATGATCGTGTACTGGTTGGCGTAGGCGCGCAGCCGGTCGTCCTTCGACGGGTTGATGCGGGCTTCCGACATCGTGCGCCAGAGCAAGGCCTTGGCCTGCTCCAGCTTGATGCGCATTTCGGCCACCGCCATTTGCTTGGCCGGGCTGTGCTTGGCCATCGGCGGCGGCGCGCCCTCGACCTCGCCGCGCAAATAGCCGACCGTGAATTCGAACGCGGCTTGCGCGATGCCGAGATAGGTCGGCGAAAGGGTGGTGAACATATGCGGCCAGTTCAGCGCCGCCTGGTAGTAGGCCCCCCGCGGCATGACCTGATAATCCTCCGGCACGAACACGTCCTCGAACTTGAGCGAGCGCGAATCGGTAGGCCGCATGCCGAGCACGTCCCAACCGCCGAAGATGGAAACGCCATTGGCCTTGGCCGGCACGGCAAGCAGCATCGTATCCTTCACGTTGTGCTCCTGCCCCGGTTTTTCCTCGGTGCAGACCACGCCGTAAAAGTGCGCGGCGCCGGAGAGCGAGGCGAAATGCTTGGTGCCGTTGACCACCCAGCCGCCGTCGACCCGCTTGGCCGCGGTGCCGAACGGCGCCTTGCCGGCCGCCGCACCGCTGTTCGGTTCGGAGAACGGCTGCGCGAAGATGGCGCCTTCCTTGAGCACTTTTTCGTAGATGATCGCGCGGCGCCTGTCGTGCGCCTTGCGCTCGTCGGCGCTGAGCGGCAGATCGTCGACCATGCGGTCCGACCACATCATCGTGCAGGTGTGCATGTTGAAGGTCAGCGCCGTGGCGGCGTCCCAGCGGCCGAGTTCGGCCGCGAACAGCGCATATTCGAAGAACGTGGCGCCCATGCCGCCGTAGGATTCCGGGATGTTCAGGCCGAAATAGCCGGCCTTGCGCATGTCCTCGTAGTTCTCGAACGGGAACGACGGTTCGGCGTCGTTCTTGGCGGCGCGCGCGCGGAAATTCTTCTGTCCCAGCTCGCGGATGCCGTAGACGAAATCGCGCTGACGCTTGGTCATGTCCGTGAACATATCGACGACCATCACGCACTCCTCTTTGCTATCGCTGTGTCCAAAAACGTCCGCACCGTCGCGTTGAACAACGACGGCGCCTCGAAATTCGCCAGATGTCCGACCCCCGGCAGGGTCTCGAAGCGGGCGCCCGGGATGTCGGCCGCCATGCGCTGCATCGATTTAGGCGGCGCCAACGGATCGCGCTCGGCGGCCAGCACCAGCGTCGGGCATTTGATGTTCTTGAGCTCGGCCCTGCGGTCGAACGTGACGATGCAGTTGACCGCGGCGCGATAGGCGTCGGGCTTGATCGCCGCCATGCTGGCGACGGCGCGCGCCTTGATCTCGGCCGACGTCGCGTCGCCGAACATCGGGCCGACGACATCGGCTGCAAAGTCCGCCGGCGTCAAGCCGCGGTCGAGCGGCGCCAGGCGCGCGGCCAGGAACTGGTTCTTGAACGTGTCGTCCTTGCCGCCGAACGCCGCGGACGTCGCGAACAGCACCAGCGCGGACAGGCGATTCGGATAGCGCGCGGCAAACTCCTGCGCGATCATGCCGCCGAGCGAATGCCCGACCACGGCGACGCGCGGCGCCTTGAGCTTGTCGACCAGCGCCGCCAGCGCGTCGGCCAGCAGCGCAAAGCTGAGCGGTCCGGTGTGGCGCGAATCGCCGTAGCCCGGCATGTCCCAGGCAACCGCGCGCCAACCGGACGCGAAATACGGCAGCTGATCGTCGAAACTGTGCCGGTTGCCGCCGATGCCGTGTAAGAACACGACGGTACGCGGGCCGACGCCGACCGATTTATAAGCCGGCGGCTGGATCACGCCAGTTCTCCCTGCAGCACCCCGTCGGCGACGACGTTCTTGCCGTCGAGCGAAACCGTGCAGTGGCGCATCGGCAGGTCGAAATGGCCCAGCGTGTAGCGCTTGGCGACTTCGTTGGCGCCGGTCGAGTAGAGAAAATTACCGGCGAAGGCGCGCAGTTCCGAACCGTTGAAGTCGTTGCGGTCGTACATGGTCATGGCGTCCCAGCGGGCGCCCTTGTTCATGCCCCAGCCGACATGTGAAACCGCGTATGCCTCGCGGTCGCCCCACGCGGAGATGTAGCTGCGCATCAATTCGGCATCCAAGCCGGTGCCGTCGATCTTCTCGACGTAGTCGTCTTTCACGACCAGCGTCACCGGCGTTTCCATGTAACGCTTGAAGGTGAGATTGACGTCGCCTGGCGCCAGCACCACGCGGCCGTTGACCGAATTCGGCTTCGGGAAGCACAGACACAGCCCGCCCGGCCAGTGCGCCAGCGTGCCCGGCCGCGCCGTGTAGCCCCAGATGCCGCCGACCGCGGCACCCTCGACGTTGATCGTCAAATCCGTGCCGGCCGGCGAAACCACGCGCATCTGTTTCGCGCCGCGCAACATCTTGATGCCGATCTTCACCTTGGCTTCGAGTTCGGGGGTCGACGTCATGCGCTCGAGCGATTCGGGGTGCTCGTTGGACACATAAAGAACGCGCGCGCCGCCCTTGAGAATTTCCGGCAGCTCGGCCGCGTGCATCAAGCCTTCGACCGTGCAATCGGCGACGAACGTCGATTGCGCGAGCGCCGCGATCATCGGTTTCGATTGCTGAATGATTTCGGAGGCGCCGGTCGAGCGGATCGGCACCTGGACTTTCTGCGGCGGCGTGGGCGCTATCAGATGAAACGGCTTGGCGCCGAGCTTCAGCAGCGCCAGTTCGGCCAGCTGCACGTTCACCGCACGCGACTGGGTTTCCGACAGGATCGCCGCCACGTCGCCCGGCTTGACGCCGCATAGGTTGAAGACGTTGGCGAACGTATCGATCCATTTGCCTTCGATGCGCGCTTGCAACATGCAACCCTCCCCTGTATCGCCCTGGCAATCGCCCGGGAATTACCTGCCTCATTTTTCGCTCCACAATTTATATGAAAAATCATATAAATGGCAAGAGGCTCATGGAGGCGACAGCATGCACCCGGCTCGCAAGCAGCGCGGCACGGTTTCCGGCCCCGCCCCGGCCAGGGTCGCGCGTGCGCGGCCACATCCCCTCGTGCCCGCCGGCGCCCCCGACCCCCCCC
>JBFWYO010000075.1:0-23866 GCA_050186335.1 Alphaproteobacteria bacterium
GCCCGCGGCGCCGGTGCCGGTTGTGTGCTCCCGCGCGCGCCGCGCCCGATCGTTGCTGACGCCGACATACAGCGTGCCGTTGCGGTCGCTCGCCAGGATGTAGACCCAGTACGGCACGCGCGGGCTCCAATGAATGGCGACGGGTATTTTTGCGGGTCGGCGCTGGTTTGTCACCCCGCTAACCCTTGTCACCCCGCATATTCTTGTCACCCCGGACAAGCGACGCGCAGCGGCGCGCCGATCCGGGGTCCAGGGTGGTGGGGTTTGCGCGGTGGATCGAGCCTGGACCCCGGGTCTCGCTTCGCTCGCCCGGGGTGACAAGGTGGAGAGCGTGCGTGCACAACTTTGTCACCCCTTTTCTTGTCACCCCGGACAAGCGACGCAACGCGGCGCGCCGAGCCGGGGTCCAGGGTGGTGGGGTTTGTGTGGTGGAGGGAGCCTGGACCCCGGGTCTCGCTGCGCCTGGCCCGGAAGTGATCCGGGCCGAAGCCCGGGGTGACATTTTCGTATTGTCACCCCGGACAAGCGACGCGTAGCGGCGCGCAGATCCGGGGTCCAGGGTGGTGGGGTTTGTGTGGTGGAGGGAGCCTGGACCCCGGATTGCCGCTGCGCGGCCTCCGGGGTGACATGGAGGAGAGGTGCCGCCCGCATTTCTGTCACCCTGCATATGTTTGTCACCCCGGACCAGCGCCGCGTAGCGGCGCGCAGATCCGGGGTCCAGGATGGTCGGGCTTGCGCGGTGGATGGAGCCTGGACCCCGGGTCTTCGCTGCGCTGCGCCCGGGGTGACAATAAGAAGTTGGCGCCTTCCGCCCGCCGCCTCGCATCTCCGCCCATCCCGCCACCCCCGCGCCGCTGCCGGGGATCACCGATTGACCGGGTGGCACCCCTCTTATACCCTTGGTTATCGCTCGCTAAAGGGCCCGGCCAAGGCGTTGCAACGCCGCGGTTCAAGAGGCTCGGCGCGGGAGGTTCAACCGCCGTCCCGCCGGCCATTCCGCCGGTTGCCAGCCGATCATAAATCGGGCGGCCGAACATCGAGGAGGAAACCAACGTGAAATTAGCAACATGGATTGCCATGCCGGCGATCGCCGCGGTGGCGATGACGGCGCTGGTCGCCGGCCCGGCCATAGCCGAGCAGCGCGTGGTCAAGATTGCCGGGTTCGGCGCCAAGTCCGGCCCGGTGCGGTCGTTCGGCGTCAACTCCGAGGTCGCCATGCGCGCGGCCGCCGACGCAATCAACAAGAAGGGCGGCATCAAGCTGGGCGACGGCACGATGGCCAAGATCGTCATCAGCTACGACGACGACCGCTGCAACGCCGAAGACGGCATCAACATTCTGCGCCGGCTCGCCTCGGGAGACTCATTAGTTGCGATCGCGCCGACCTGTTCGAATGTGGCCGAGCCGATGTTCGGCATTCTGCAGAAGAAGGTCGGCGATACCGGCGATTCGGGCCTGAAATATCCGATCTTCACCGACGTGGCGGTGAAAGGTGGATTGGCCAAGATCTCGGAATGGGCGTTCCGCAACGTGCCGTCCGAAGCCGACATGTACAAGGCGCTGTTCGCCTATCTGAAGCAAACGCGGCCGGAGCTGAAGACGATCTACGGCGGCGTCGAGGACGATTTCGCGCACTCCAAGGCGCTGTGGCACGCGATCATGAAAGTCCAGGCGCCGGCGGCCGGCTATGAGCTCAAGGGCGAGGCCAAGTGGCTGCTCGCCGACACCAACTTCCAGACCCAGGTGCGCGACATGAAGGCGGCCAACGCCGATATCGTCGCGATCTCGGCGCATCCGTTCACCACCTGCGGCGTGCTGAAAGAGATGCAGCGCCAGGGCGTCAAGCCGAAGCTGATCATCGGGCTGACCTCGTCG
Organism: Alphaproteobacteria bacterium; assembly: GCA_050186335.1. Classification (GTDB taxonomy): domain Bacteria; phylum Pseudomonadota; class Alphaproteobacteria; order Bin65; family Bin65; genus JBFWYO01. Next base: position 1,876 of record JBFWYO010000075.1, read on the forward strand.
TCCAGCCTCGAGACCATGCAGGGCTGCGCCAAGCAGGCCGAGGGCGTGCTGATCCCGACCTCGTTCGCGCCGGTCAACAAGGACGCCCAGGCGGTCGCCGACGTGATGGCCAAGAACAAAGGCAGCGCCGATCTGCATTCGACCGCGGCGTGGGAGAACATGTTCATCCTCAAGGACGTCATGGAAAAGGCCGGCATCATGGCCAAGGCGGATACGGTCGCGGCCGATCGCGACAAGATCCGCGCCGGGCTGCAGGCGCTGACCGAGACCAAGGGCCTGCTCGGCGTGAGCAAGCGCACGCCGGACCGCGAGGCGCAGAAGCCGTTCGTGTTCGTCGAGGGCAAGAGCGGCAAGTGGGTCGTCAAGTACGACCCGTCCAAGACCAACTAGGCCGCACGCGCGGCGCGGGCCCCGGCTGGATGATTCCGGTCGGGGCCCGCGCGCTCCTCGATTCGCGAGGCGCGCTCGGCGCCCCGCCCCGTAGACGCTCCACGCTTTAGGCGCCAGAATCGGCATTGCCCATGGAACTGGTCCAGGCGGCCCTCGACGGGTTGCTGTTCGGCACGACGTATGCGCTGATCGGCATCGGCTTCACGCTGGTGTTCGGCGTGATGCACAAGATCAACCTGTCGTACGCCGCGGCGTCGATCGCCGGGGCCTATGTCTCGCTGGCGATCTCGCGCCTCGTCGATCTGCCGGTGCCGATCGTGTATCTGATCGGCGGGGTGGCGGCCGGCGCGCTCGGCTATCTGATCTATCTGACCTGCTTCCGCTACATTCCGGTCAAGAACCCGCTCGCCACGCTGATGTCGTCGGTTGGCATGCTGATCCTGCTCGACGAAGTGGTGGTGCACGAGACCGACGGCATCCCGCAGAGCTACCCGCCGCCGTTCGAGCTGCCGAACCTCGAGTTCTGGTCGCTCAGCGTGCGGCCGGATTACTTGGTGGTGTTCGGGGTCAGCGTCGCGGTCATGGTGGTACTGATGCTGGTGCTCTACCGCACCCGGCTCGGCATCGCCACCCGCGCGGTCGCGCAGCAGCCGGTCGCGGCGCAATTGTGCGGGATTTCGGTGCAGGGCACGAATGCCAGCACGTTCGTGATCGCCGGCGTGATCGGCGGCATCGCCGGTGCCATGATCGGCGCCGCGGTCGGCATGCTGGCGCCGCAGCTGACCTTGCCGGTCACCGTCAAGGGGCTGATCGTCACCGTGATCGGCGGGCTCGGCTCGATCCCGGGCGCGATCGTCGCCGGCCTGCTGGTCGGCGCGCTCGAGGAGTTCTTCAAGGCGCTGTGGGACGTCAATTTGCGCGACATGGCGGTGCTCCTGCTGCTTTACGCCTTCCTGGTCCTCCGCCCCTCCGGCCTGTTCGGCAAATCGAATCTGAGGGATTGAGGCAAGAAGATGGATTTCATTTACGGATTAATGCAGCAGATCGGCGTTCATACCATTCTCGGTCTGTCGGCCTATGTCGTATTGCAGACCGGACAGGTCACGCTCGCGCAGGCGGGCTTCTTCGCCATCGGCGCCTATGCGTCGTCGATCCTGACCACGCTGTACGGCTGGAACATCGTGGCCGCGCTGTTCGCGGGCGGCGGCCTGGCGCTGATCGTGGCGGCGCTGGCCGGATTTCCGGCGCTGCGCGTCAAGGGGCTGATGCTGGTGGTTGCGACCATGGCGTTCGGCGAGATCGTGCGGCTGTTCTTCTTCATCCTGAACTACCAGGTGCAGAAGGGCGACGTCAGGCTCGGGCCGCAGGGCGCCGAGGGCTTCAAGCAGATTCGCTATTTCTTCGAGCGCGGCTGGTCGACGCTCGAAGTCTGCCTGTTCATCTGGGCGTTCGTGATCGCGATCATGGCCGCGCTGTGGCTGCTCGATCGCAGCCGCGCGGGCTCGGTGCTGCGCGCAGTCGGCGAGGACGAACTGGCGGCGCAAAGCGTCGGCATCAATCTGACCGCGGTCAAGGTCAGCGCGTTCGCGCTCGGCGGCCTGATCGCCGGGATCGGCGGCGGGCTCTACGCGCATTATACGACGCACATAGAGCACGCCGCGTTCGGCGTCGTGCTGGCCACCTTCGCGATCACCTATCCGATCCTGGGCGGCCTCTCCAACGTGTTCGGCACGCTGCTCGCCGTGCTGTTCATCCAGATCGTCATCGTCCAGGGCATCCGCTGGGCGCTCGGCGACGATTGGCGCAACATCCTGTTCGGCGCGCTGATCGTCCTGGCGATGGTCCTGCGCCCGTCCGGCCTGCTCGACGCCCGCACCACGCAGATCTTCAAGCGCATGTTCTCCGGCAAGGGGGCCGCGAATGCTTGAGATCGCCGGCCTCTCGAAGCATTTCGGCGGCGTGCGCGCGGTCGACGGCATCGATCTCAGCGTGCGCAAGGGCGAGATTTTCGGCCTGATCGGCCCGAACGGCTCGGGCAAGAGCACGACGGTCAACCTGATCTGCGGCATCTTCCCGGTCACCGCCGGCACGATCGTGTTCGAGGGCCGCGACATCACCAAGGTGCCGCCGCATCGAACCCTGGCCTACGGCATCGCGCGCACGTTCCAGAACATCCGCCTGTTCGGCCAGCTGAGCGTCTGGCAGAATCTGTGGGTCGCGCAGAACTCCGACCTCGACCGCCGCGAAAAGAGCTTCGTCACCCGCTGGCTCGGCGGGCCGAAATCGGTCAAGGCCGAACTCGAGCAATTGCTGGAGTTTTCCGCGCTCGGCCACAAGCGCGACGAGCTGGCGGCCAATCTTTCGTTCGGCGAGCAGCGGCGGCTGGAGCTGGCGCGCGCGCTGGCCGCCAAGCCGTCGCTGCTGCTGCTCGACGAACCCGCCGCCGGCATGAATCTGGAGGAGATCGGCCAGCTCGACGAACGCCTGCGCAGCATTCGGGCGAACGGCATGACCATCCTGCTGGTCGAGCACGTCATGGAACTGGTCATGGGCGTCACCGACCGCATCGCGGTGCTCAATTTCGGCCGCAAGATCGCAGAAGGCACGCCGGCCGAAGTCCAGAACAACGAACTCGTGCGCGAAGCCTATCTCGGCGCCCGCAAACAGGCGAGGGCGTAGGCATGCTGGAGATTCGCGATCTGCGCACCGCCTACGGCAAGATCGAAGCGTTGCGCGGCGTCAGCCTCGACGTGCTGAACGGCAAGATCACCTGCCTGCTCGGCCCGAACGGCGCCGGCAAGACCACGCTGATGATGACGGTCGCCGGGATTCTGCGCGCCAAGCAGGGCACCGTGCGTTTCCAGGGCGAAGATCTGACCAATGCGCAGCCGCGCCGGATGGTGCAGGCGGGCGTTGCCCTGGTGCCGGAAAACCGCCTGGTGTTTCCGGAGATGAGCGTGCACGAGAATCTCAAGGCCGGCGCCTTCCTGCGGCGCAGCTCGGCCGAAGTTGCCGCCGACATCGAACGCATGTTCGCCCGCTTCCCGCGCCTCAAGGAGCGCGCGTCGCAAATGGCCGGCACGCTGTCCGGCGGCGAACAGCAGATGCTGGCGGTCGCGCGCGCGCTGATGGCGCGGCCGAAGCTGCTGCTGATGGACGAGCCGTCGATCGGCCTGGCGCCCTTGATCGTCGACGAGATCTTCAGCATCATCAAGGAACTCAATCGCGACGGCGTGTCGATCTTCCTGGTCGAGCAGAATGCCCACATGGCGCTGCAGGTCGCGCATCGCTTCTATCTTCTGGAGCAGGGCCGCGTCAGTTTCGCCGGCACGCCCGGCGAAATGGCGGAGGACGAGGTGATCCAGCGCGCCTATCTGGGCTCCAAGAAATCCGCGGGCCACTGAAGCGGTCCGCCGCGAGGAACCCCGCGTGGTCGATATCGTTCAGAACACGCTCGACGGGTTGATGACCGGCTCGGCCTACGCGCTGCTGGCGATCGGCTTTACGCTGATTTTCGGCGTCATGCGCCGGCTGAACCTGTCGTTCGGCCCGTCGATCATGTTCGGCGCGTTCGTCGGCACGCTGCTGCACCTGCAGATCCAAAGCGGCGCCGTGGTGGTCGCCGCGGCGACCGTGGCCGGCGCCGTGCTGATCGGCATGTACGTCGAACGCCTGTCGTTCTGGGCCATCCGCAAGGATGCGGCGCTGGCGTCGATGATCTCCAGCTACGCGCTGTGGATGCAGCTGCAGGAAATCGTCACGATCTTCTTCCCGCGCCGCACCTATCCGTTCCCGTCGCTGGTCGAGCCGACGCAGATCGCGCTCGGTCCGTTCACGCTGCGCAGCGAATATCTGTTCATGTTCGGGTGCGCGGCCGCGCTGACCTTGGGCGTTCACGCCATCCTGTATCGCACGCGGTTCGGCCTCTACCTGCGCGCGGTGTCGGAGGACCCGGCGGCCGCGCGCTACATGGGCATCAATCTCGGGCGGGTCATGTTCTGGGGTTTCGCGCTGGCCTCGGCGATCGGCGGCGCGGCCGGGTTTCTCATCCTGTCGGCCCAGGAAACGGTCGAAACCATGTTCGGCATGTGGGCCACGTTCAAAGGCCTGATCGCGATGATGCTGGGCGGCATGGGCTCGATTCCGGGCGCCATTGCCGGCGGCCTGCTGCTCGGCGTGGTCGAGACCAACGTGCTGTGGCTGTTCGGCCCGCAACCGCGCGACATGACCGCGTATCTGCTGCTGTTCATCGTGCTGATCGCGCGCCCCGGCGGATTGTTCGCCAACAAGTCGATGCGCGACGCCGTCGCCGCCGAGCGGCGGGTCTGAGCATGAGCGATTACCTGCTCGGCATTCTGTGCAATATCGGCCTGTTCTCGTTTCTCGCGCTGTCGGCCTACCTGCTGCTGGTGATCGGCGAAATCTCGTTCGGCCAGCAGGCGTTCTTCGCGATCAGCGCGTATGCATCGGGCATGGCGTCCGCCATGTGGGGCATCGGCCTGGTGCCGGCGGTGCTGCTCGGGGCGGCGCTCGGCGCGCTCGCGGCGCTGCTCGTGGCGCTGCCGACGCTGCGGTTGCGCGGGCTCTATTTCGCCGTCGCCACGCTGGCGTTCGCCGAAATGGTGCGGATATTTTTCGAAATGTTCGTCTATCAGGTGCGGCGCGGCAAGGATCTGGTCGGCCCGAACGGGACCGACGGGTTTCGCGACGTGCGCTATATCTACGAGCACAATATTTCGACCGGCGAGTACGCGGCGATCATTTTCGCGGTGCTCGCGGTCATCCTCGCGCTGCTGTTCAAGATGGAGCGCACGCGCCTGGGCTCGATGTTCCGCATGGTCGGCGAGGACGCCACGCTGGCCGAAAGCCAGGGCGTCGACGTCACGCGCACCAAGCTGCTGGCGGCCACCATGGCGGGTTTCATCGCCGGCCTCGGCGGCGCGCTCTACATTCACCTCAATACCTACGTCGAGCCGCAATTGTTCAATCCGATGCTCGGCGTGCATGCGCTGGCCTACGGGTTGATCGGCGGCCTGGGCACGGCGCTCGGCCCGATCCTCGGCGTGATCCTGGATATCGGCTTTCTCGAATCCGTGCGCGCGATTCAGGGCTACCGCATGATCGTGTTCGGCGGGCTGGTCGCCATCCTGCTGATCGTCCGGCCGCGCGGCCTGCTGAGCGAGGATGTCGTGCGCCGGCTCGGGCGGCGGTTGCGGCGCCGGCGGGCGGGGGCATAGGCATGCTGGAACTGCGCGGCATCGCCCGTCGTTTCGGCGCCGTCGAGGCGCTCGCGGGCGTCGATCTCGCGGTGCCCGAGGGCGGCGTGTTCGGCCTGATCGGCCCGAACGGCGCCGGCAAGACGACGCTGTTCAACATCGTCACCGGCTTCTATGCGCCCGACGCCGGCCGCATCGCCTGGCGCGGCCGCGACATCACCGGCTGGCCGCCGCATCGCATCGTGCGCGTCGGCATCGCGCGCAGTTTTCAGAATCTGCGCCTGTATCGGCGCATGACCGTGTTCGAGAATGTGTGGGCGGCCCAGCACCGCCGCGCCGATGTGCCGGCGCGCGAATTGCTGCTGCCGCGCGGCGAGGCGGAAGCGGCGCGGCGCGGCGAAGTCATGAGCCTGTTGGAGCGCTGCGGTCTGGCCGGACGGGCCGACGATACCGTCGACGGCCTCAGCCTGGCGGAACAGCGGCGCCTCGAACTGGCGCGCGCGCTCGCCATGCGCCCGGACCTGCTACTGCTCGACGAGCCGGCCGGCGGCATGACGCCGATCGAAGCCGCCGCCATGGCCGACCTGATCCGCGCCACCGCGCTGGCCGGCCGCACCTGCATCGTGGTCGAGCACAAGATGGATGTCATCGCGCGCCTGTGCGATCGCGTCGCCGTGCTGCATTTCGGCCGCAAGATCGCGGAGGGCTCGCCCGACGCGGTGTTCGCCGATCCGCGCGTGCTGGAAGTCTATCTGGGGCGCGCGCACCATGCTTGATGTCGCCGGACTGTCGGTCCATTACGGCAAGATCGGCGCGCTGCACGGCGTGTCGCTCGCCGTCGCCGAACGCGAGATCGTCGCGCTGGTCGGCGCCAACGGCGCCGGCAAATCCAGCCTGCTCAACGCGGTCGCCGGCATCGTCGTGCCGTCGTCGGGGCGCATCGTCTGGAACGGCACCGATCTGACCGGCTGGCCCGCACACCGCGTTTCGCGTCGGGGCATCGTCTCGGTGCCGGAAGGACGGCGCATCTTCGTCCAGTTGACGATCGAGGAAAATTTGCGTCTCGGCTATTACGCCGGGCCGCAGTCGCGCCCCTTCGCCACGGCGCGCGACGACATGCTGGCGCTGTTTCCGGCGTTGGCCGATCGGCTGGGCGAAAAGGGCGCGCTGCTGTCCGGCGGCGAGGCGCAAATGCTCGCCCTGGCGCGCGGGCTGATCGCCGGCCCGAAACTGCTGCTGCTCGACGAGCCGTCGCTCGGCCTGGCGCCGATCGCCACCGAAAGCATCTTCGCGCTGATCGCCGGCCTGCCGGCGCTCGGCATTACCGTGCTGCTGGTCGAGCAGAATGTCCGCCAGGCGCTGCAGGTCGCGGCGCGCGCGTATGTCCTCGAAGGCGGCCGGGTGGTGCTTGACGGTGCGGCGAGTTCGTTGCTCAATCATCCGCACCTGGCCACGGCGTATCTTGGCACCGGTCGAACGGAGCAACGGTCATGAGACCTTATATATACGCGATGCTGCTGGGCGCACTGGCCGGCGCGGCCGGCACGTTCGGCGTGGCGCTCGCGCAGACCGCCGAGCGCGCGAAAGCCGACATCGCCTGCATGCCGGCGGCTCAAGACATGACTTACGACTGCATCATAAAACTATCGGGTCGCGACAGCGGCAAACCGCTCGCCGGTGCGACGCTGACCGTCGGCGCCGAGATGCCGTCGATGCCGATGGCCCATAACGTCCGGCCGGTCGCCGCGAAGGAAGCCGAGCCGGGCACCTATGCGGTGCGCATCGAGCTCGAGATGCACGGCGAATGGGCGCTCAAGCTCGACATCGCCGGCCCGATGCGCGACCGCATCGTGCAGAAGATGGATTTTGCGGGCGAACATAAGCACTGACGCGTAGTGGCGGTGGTTGCGCATTGAATTGTCACCCCGGACAAGCGCTGCGAAGCGGCGCGCCGATCCGGGGTCCAGGGTGGCTGGGTTCGCGCGGGTGGATGGAGCCTGGACCCCGAGTCTGTGCTGCGCTCCGCCCGGGGTGACAACGGGAGTGGGGGGGGGTCGCGCGTTTATTTTGTCACCCCGGACCAGCGCTCCTTGGCGCGCCGATCCGGGGTCCAGGGTGGTTGGGTTCGCGCGAGTGGAGGGCGCCTGGACCCCGGGTCTGCGCTGCGCTCCGCCCGGGGTGACAATGAACGGTCGCTCATCCTTCGACTGACTCAGGACGAGGAAGCCGCCATTTACAAATAGAACCCGAGCAGCTTGCCCCAGAAATACTGCAGCGGCAGCGCGATGAGGATGCCGAGGATCGTGTACGCCAGCAGCAGGCGCGTGGCGGCGCCGGCGGCGATGCCGCCCATCACGATGGTGGTGATGATCGGCGGCGCCTGGTAGGCGAACGGGAACAGCATCCAGGCCGGCACCTGCATCATCAGCACCGACAGCAGCGGCCAGCCGGTCGCGTCCGCGATCGATTGCGCGAACGGCGTCATGACGCCGGGCGAGGCGGGCAGCGTGGTCATGACACCGACCACGAGTCCCATCGCGTACATCGCGGCGAAATTGGCAAAACCCGCGCCGTGCACGAACGGCACGTAATCCAGAAACGCGCGCGCGATCGCCTTGCCCAGGCCGGTCTGGTCGACCACGGCGCCGAGGCCGATGATGCCGGCGACGAAAAACCACGGCCCGTAATCGACGGTCTTCGCCATCGTAGTCGGCGGCACCACGCCCAGGCGCGGGATCATGCACAGCACGGCGGCGCCCAGCGCGACCCAGGCCGGCGCGATATGATGCAGGAAATCGGTGATCCACAGCGCCAGCGCGACCGATACGACGAGCATGAGTTTTCGCTCGGCGGCGCTCCACCGCGCGTGGTCGCTTTCCTGCGAGATCGGCTTGGGCGTGTCCGGGAACAGGCGGACGATCAGTAGCGGCAAGGCGACGACGCCGAAAATGCCGATGATCGGGAAATTCAGCAGCAGGTACGTGCCGTAGGTCAGGCTGACGCCGTAGATGCTTTCCGCCGCGCCGATCAGCCCCATGTTGGGCACATTGGCGGGCAGAATGGCGAACGGGGGAATCGTGGTGCTGAACCCGGCGGCCAGGATCAATCCGGTGCGGCCGTTGCTGCGTGCGCCGAAGCCGAGCCGTTCGGCCAGCGCGAACACGATCGGCATCAGCAGCATGACGCGACCGACCGCCGACGGAATGAAGAACGCCAGTCCCGCGCCGACCAGGGCGATGGCCCAGATGAGCCCGCCGTAGGAAGCCGGAAAATGCGCCAGCATCGCGCGCACGACGCGGGCGCCGAGCCCGGACTGCTGCACCGCGGCGCCGACGATCAGGCCGCCGAACACCAGCCACACGGCGCTGGAATGAAAGCCCGAGAACACGACGCGCGCCGGCGCCAGGGCGAGCGCCATGGCCAGGAACAGGAACACGATGGCGCCGAAATAGGCCGGCACGGCGCCGGTCGCCCACAGCGCGAGCGCGATCACCACGGTGCCCGCCGTGCGTTGCAGCAGGGGGGCGGCGCCCCACAAGGGCGGCGCTGCGATCAGCACGACGCCGAGAATTGTCGCCACGAGCGCGACGATGGCGCCCGAACCCAATGGAGTTTTAACCGGCGCGGCTTGCATGCTTCCCCGATAGTCGACCGATGCGGACCGTAATTGCGTGCGTGCCGCTTGCCCCCGCGATCCGCCCGATGGCATCTTAGCCGGCCGATTCAGACGCGAAAGGATTTTCCATGGTGGCATACCTGATAGCGCGCGTGCATGTGACCGACCCCGCCAAGTACGAGGGCTATAAGACGGCCGTGCCGGCGGCGATCAAGCAGTATGGCGGCAAGTACCTGTCGCGCGGCGGCCAGTTGGAAACGCTGGAAGGCCCGATGGACACCAGCCGGACCGTGGTGCTCGAGTTCGCCTCGCTCGAACAGGCCCGCAAGTTCTGGCATTCGCCCGAATACACGCACTGCAAGCGGCTGCGCGAAGGGGCTGCCACCATGCATGCGGTGATCGTCGACGGCACCTGACCCGCGCGCCTGAAACCGCGGCAATATGGGCCGTTTGGCCGGTTGACAAGGCACGGCCGGCCGCCTATTTTCCGCGCCAATACCGGGCGCTCGCGCCCGGTTTTTGCTGTTTTCGACCGGAGCGGACCATGAAAGTCGCCAATTCCCTCAAGACGCTGAAGGCCCGGCACAAGGATTGCCGCATCGTGCGCCGCCGCGGCCGCGTCTACGTCATCAACAAGACCAATCCGCGCTTCAAGGCCCGTCAGGGCTGAAGTGGCGGCACCCACCCCTTTTTCGGGGGGCGGGTTAGCTATACGACCGTAAGCCGCGCCCCGTTGGGCGCGGCTTTACTTTTGGCCCGGGCGTCGCGTCGGCGGGCCGAGTTTTGCCTCGCGGCCGCCGGCCTTGTATGCTTTCGCCGCGCGGCAGGTCAGCATTCGACGCGAACAATCAGGGGACCCTGCGATGGCCGACGAGAACCAACCCAACGAACCCAGTTCCGGCACCTATACCGAAACCACGTCGCAGTCATGGCTGCAACGGATGAAGGGCGCGATCACCGGCGTGCTGGTCGGCATCGCCTTGGTGCCGGCCTCGATCTGGTTCCTGGCCTGGAACGAAGACCGCGCGGTGACCACGGCGCGCTCGCTGACCGAAGGCGCCGCCGCGGTGGTCAGCGTGGAAGCCGCCAAGGTCGACCCGGCGAACAACGGCAAACTGATCTATGTCACCGGCGAGCTGGCGACGACCGGCACGTTGACCGACGCGGAATTCGGCGTCTCCGCCGAAGGCGTGATGCTGGTGCGCCAGGTGGAAATGTTCCAATGGCGCGAAAAATCGGAGAGCAAGACGCGCGAGAAGATCGGCGGCGGCACGGAAACCGTCACCACCTACAGCTACGAGCGCACCTGGTCGACCGCGCGCATCGACTCGTCCAGCTTCAAGCAGCCCGGCGGGCACCAGAACCCGGAAATGCGCTATAGCGGCCGCAACTACGTTTCGCCGAATGTGACGCTGGGCGCCTTCAGCGTGCCAGAGCGGCTGGTGACCCAGGTCGGCAATGCCAAGCCGGTCGAGGTGACGCGGCAGATGGTCGAGCAGTTCGTCCTTAAATCCGGCCAGGCGGCGAATTTCTCCGACAGCGCGATCTTCATCGGCAGCGATCCGGCGTCGCCCAAGGTGGGCGACCTACGGGTGTCGTTCAAGATCGTGCCGAAGCAGACGGTCAGCATCGTGGCGCAGCAGAGCGCCAACAGTTTCGCGCCGTACCAGACCAAGGCCGGCAACCAGCTGATGATGCTGTCGACCGGCACGGTCGCCGCGAACGCGATGTTCAAGCAGGCGGAGTCGGCGAACCGGACCACCACCTGGCTGTTTCGCCTGGGCGGCTGCATCGCCATGTTCATCGGTTTCTCGATGATCATGGGGCCGATCCGCATGCTTGGCGCCGTGCTGCCGATCCTCTCGCAGCTGTTCCAACTCGGCACCGGCCTGGTCGCGCTGGTGTTGACCGCCATCGTGGCGCCGATCACCATTGCCATCGCCTGGTTTGCGGTGCGGCCGGTGACCGCCGCGATCGTGCTTGCGGCCGGGCTTGTGCTTGCGTTCGGCATCGTCAAGCTGCGCAAGAAGAAGATCGTCGCGCCGCCGCAAGCGGCAACTCCGGCCGCATGAGGCGCCTGCAATGAAAATGCCCGCCCCCGACGCTGCGACGCTGGACAGGCGACAGGAAATCGTCGCCGCCTTGCGGGCGATTGTGCCGGGGGAGGGCGTGATCGACGCCGAGGATGAACGCCGGGCCTACGAGTGCGACGGGCTGTCGGCCTATCGGCAGTTGCCGATGGTCGTGGTGCTGCCGACGCGCACCGAACAGGTCGCCGAAATTCTGCGCTATTGCCGGCGCGAAAACATCAAAATCGTCCCGCGCGGCGCCGGCACCTCGCTGTCGGGCGGGGCCTTGCCGCTCGAGGACGGCGTGCTGCTCGGCCTCGGCAAGTTCAATCGCATTCTCGACATCGATTACGCCAACCGCTGCGTCGTGGCGCAGCCGGGCGTCACCAACCTCGCGATCAGCACGGCAGTGCAGGAGCGGGGCTTCTATTACGCGCCGGACCCGTCGAGCCAGATCGCCTGCTCGATCGGCGGCAACGTGGCGGAAAATTCCGGCGGCGTGCGGTGCCTCAAATACGGCCTGACCGCCGGCAACGTGCTGGGCATCGAGTTCGTCACCATCGACGGCGAGATCATGCGCATCGGCGGCAAGCATCTGGACGCCGAGGGCTACGATCTGCTCGGCATCATCACCGGGTCCGAAGGTTTGCTCGGCGTGGTGACCGAAGTCACCGTGCGCATTCTGCAGAAGGCGCCCGATGCGCGCGCCGTGCTGATCGGTTTTCCGTCCAGCGAGGCGGCAGGCGAGGCGGTCGGCGCGATCATCGGCGCCGGCATCATTCCGAGCGGCATGGAAATGATGGACAAGCCCGCCATTCACGCCGCCGAGGATTTCATCCAGGCCGGCTATCCGCGCGACGTCGAGGCGCTGCTGATCGTCGAGCTGGACGGACCGACGGTCGAGGTCGACGAGCTGATGGCGCGCGTCGAGGCGATCGCGCGCGCACACGGCGCCGCGTCCCTGCGCGTCAGCCAGAACGAGGAGGAGCGGCTGAAATTCTGGGCAGGGCGCAAGGCCGCCTTTCCCGCCGTCGGACGCATTTCGCCGGATTATTACTGCATGGACGGAACCATCCCGCGCCGCCGCCTGTCCGAAGTGCTGACCCGCATGCGCGAGATGGAGAAGCGATATGGGCTGCGGGTCGCCAACGTGTTCCATGCCGGCGACGGCAATCTGCATCCGCTGATCCTGTACGACGCCAACAAGCCGGGCGAACTCGAACGCACCGAGGCGTTCGGCGCGGAAATCCTGAAAATGTGCGTCGAGGTCGGCGGCGTGCTGACCGGCGAGCACGGCGTCGGGGTGGAGAAGCGCGATCTCATGCCGGTCATGTTCTCCGAGGTGGATTTGGCGCAGCAGCTGCGCATCAAGTGCGCGTTCGATCCGGACAACCTGCTCAATCCGGGCAAGGTGTTTCCGATGCTGCACCGCTGCGCCGAACTCGGCCGCGTTCATGTGCACGCGGGGCAGACGCGGTTTCCCGACTTGCCGCGCTTCTAGGATGAACGCATCGAACCCGCCGGTGCCGCCGCCATGATCGACGCCATCAGCGTCCGCTCGTCCGACGAGGTCGCGGCCGCGATACAGGCGGCCAACGCGGCGCGCGCGCCGGTCGAGATCGTGGCCGGCGGTACCAAGCGCGGCTTCGGCCGGCCGGTGCAGGCGGCGCGCACGTTGGATATGTCGGCGCTGTCCGGGATCACGATGTACGAGTCCGACGAACTGGTGCTGAGTGCGCGCGCCGGGACGAAACTGGCCGAGATCCGCCGCGCGCTCGAGGCGCAAAACCAGCTGCTCGCGTTCGAGCCGCCGGATCTCGGGCCGCTGCTCGGCGCGGGATCGGCGCTGCAGACGATCGGCGGCGTATTGGCGTGCAATCTTTCGGGCTCGCGGCGCATCAAGGCCGGTGCGGCGCGCGATCATTTTTTGGGCCTCAGCGCGGTCAGCGGCCGCGGCGAGCAGTTCAAATCCGGCGGGCGGGTGATGAAAAACGTCACCGGCTACGATCTGCCGAAGCTGCTGGCCGGCTCGTTCGGCACGCTGGCGGTGATGACCGACGTGACGCTGAAGGTGCTGCCGGCGCCGGAAAAGACGCGCACCGTGCTGGCCTACGGACTGCGCGACGATGCCGCGATCGCCGCGATGAGCGATGCGCTGAACAGCCCGTACGACGTTTCGGGTGCCGCGCACCTGCCGCCCGCGATCGCCGCGCGGTCGGCAGTGGATTATGTGCGGACGGCCGGGAAATCGGTCACCGCGCTGCGCGTCGAGGGCCCCGCCAAGTCGGTCGAGGCGCGCTGCGCCGCCTTGCGTGGCATGCTTTCGTCGCGCGGGCCGACGGAGGAGCTGCACCGCGCCAATTCGGCCGCGTTGTGGGCCGAGGTGACCAACGCCGGCCCGTTCGTCGGCGACGCGGCGCGCCATGTCTGGCGCGTGTCGGTGCCGCCTTCCGCGGGTGCACGCGTCGCCGCCCGCGTCGTGGCGGCGCTGCGCGCGGAGCATTATTTCGATTGGGGCGGCGGCCTGATCTGGCTTGCGCTGCCGCCCGCGGACGATGCCGGCGCGGTTGTGCTGCGCGCCGCGCTGGGCGACGGCGGCGGCCACGGCACGCTGGTGCGCGCGCCGGCCCAGGTGCGCGCGGTGGTGCCGGTGTTCCAGCCCGCGGCACCGGCGCTGGCCGCCTTGTCGGCGCGCGTGAAGGCGGCGTTCGATCCGCTCGGCATCCTCAATCCGGGCCGCATGACGGCGGGCGGCTGAACCCATGCAGACCAATTTCAGCCTGGCGCAACTGGCCGATCCCGACCTCAACGAAGCGGAGAAGATCCTGCGCGCCTGCGTGCATTGCGGGTTCTGCACTGCGACGTGCCCGACCTATGTGTTGTTGGGCGACGAATTGGACAGCCCGCGCGGGCGCATCTACCTGATCAAGGACATGCTGGAGAACGACCGTCCGGCCAACGACCGGGTGGTGCGCCATGTCGATCGCTGCCTGTCGTGCCTGTCGTGCATGACGACCTGCCCGTCCGGCGTGCACTACATGCACCTGATCGATCACGCGCGCGCGCATGTCGAGGCAACCTACACGCGGCCGCTCGGCCAGCGCTGGCTGCGCGCGCTGATCGCCGCGATCCTGCCGAAGCCGACGCGGTTCCGCGTGGCGCTGCTCGGCGCGTCGCTGGCGCGTCCGTTCGCCTTTCTGCTGCCGCGCCAGTTGCGCGCGATGCTGCGCGTGGTGCCGCGGCGTCTGCCCGGCCCGTCACCGGTCGATCGGCCGCAGTGCTTTCCGGCCCAGGGCGCGCGGCGCAAGCGCGTGGCGCTGCTGTCGGGCTGCGTGCAGCAGGCGCTCGATACCGACATCAACGAGGCGACCGTCCGGCTGCTTACGCGCCTCGGCTGCGAGGTCGTGGTCGCGCGCGGCGCCGGCTGCTGCGGCGGCCTGGTGCATCACATGGGCCGGACCGAGGCCGCGCACGCGCAGGCGCGGCGCACCATCGACGCCTGGAGCCGCGAGGCCGACGGCGCCGGGCTGGATGCGATCGTGATCAACACTTCCGGCTGCGGGACGACGATCAAGGATTACGGCTTCATGTTCCGCGCCGAGCCGGAATACGCGGAAAAGGCCGCGCGCATCTCGGCGCTCGCGCGCGACGTGACCGAACTGGTCGATGAACTGGGCCTGGCCGACGCGCGCGCGCCGGAGCCGCTGGCCGTCGCCTATCACGCGGCCTGCTCGCTGCAGCACGGCCAGAAAATCACGGCGGCGCCCAAGCGACTCCTGGCGCAGGCGGGTTTCGCCGTGCGCGAGGTGCCGGAGGCGCATCTGTGCTGCGGCTCGGCCGGCACTTATAACCTGTTGCAGCCGGCGCTGGCTGGACAATTGGGCGCGCGCAAGGTCGCCAACATCGAGAGCACCGCGCCGGATGTCGTCGCCGCCGGCAATATCGGCTGCATGCTGCAGATCGGGCAGGGCACGGAGCTCCCGGTCGTCCACACGGTCGAACTGCTCGATTGGGCGACCGGCGGGCCGAAGCCGGCGAAGCTCGCGCGGTAGTTTGGCCGGATCGGCGCGCCATAACGGCAAAGCGTAGCGGCAAAAGAACAAAAGAAAAGGGGCGCTCCGAAGAGCGCCCCTCTTTGTCTGTGCCTCGGCGGGAAGCTACTTGCCGAAGTAGTACTTCACCGACGCGAGCAGCGAGTGGTTGAAGTATGCGCCGTGATCGAACTTCGCCGTCAGGCTGGCATTGATCGGGCCGCTGGCTTCGAAGATCTTGGCCTTGAACGTCGGGTCGAGCGTGCCGTGGAACTTGTATTCCACGCCGACCGCGAAGTCGTTCCACACGAAGTACTGCACGCCGGCCATCGCCTGGTAGGCGAACACGTAGCGGGTGTCGCTGCCGAGATCGGTGGTTCCACCGAACGCCGCGGCTTTCAGGTCGGCCGAGATGATCGACACGCCGACGCCGCCGCCGATGTACGGGCGCCATTTCTGGTTGATGCGGAAATCCCAGTACACGTTGCCCATCGCGGCAACCGACGTGATGTTCGAGTAGGCGATCGTGTTCGTCGTGATGCCGAAGATGCTGATATTGTAGTCCTGACGGTTGCTGCGGTAGGTGACTTCGCCTTCAACCCGCAGGCCCATCGGCCACGCGAAACCGACCACGCCGCCGATGGCGTAGCCCGTGCGCGCGCTGGCGCCGATGCTGAACGGCGGCAGCGCCGGAATGACGAAGCCGGTCGATTCGAGCCCGAGGTCGAACGAATTGCTGTGCTGGAAGTTCACGCCGCCCTGCAGACCGACGTACCAGCCTTGCGCCCAATGCAGCGGGTTGGCCGGCGCGACCGTATCGACCTTGTAGTCGCCGTTGAACGAGTACTTGGCTGTCAGCAGCAGCGCGTGGCTGTAAATGTTGCGGTTGTTCAGCGTCGTGGTCGCCAGCCCGGCTGTGAAGTTGCTGACATCCCAATCCGGGCCGAGCACGCCGAAGAAGCGATATTCGAAGCCCACCATGACGTTCGGCGTGACCGGGAAATTGACGCCCGCCATCGCCTGGAAGGCGAATGTGACGTCGTCCGAATTGACGCTGGCGCCGATCAGGCCGCTCTTGATGTGCAGGGTCGATTGCGCCGCGCCGATGCCGACGCCGACATACGGCCGCAGACGCCAGACGCGGAAATCGTAATACGCGTTGATCATGCCCGAGATGGTCTGCACCGAGCCGTCGACGGTCACGCCGATGTTGATGCCGCCGGTCGGAATGCCGGGGTTGGTGATGCTCGCGCTGGCGAAGTTGAAATTGTTGCGACGCCACGCGGCTTCGCCTTCGACGCGCAGACCCCAATCCCACGACCAACCGATGACGCCGCCGACGGCCGCGCCGGTCGTGGTCGGATCGAAGCTGTAGCTGACGCCCGTGTTGGGGGGCAGCAGCGCCGTGTTGAGATTGCCCTTGGTGTCGCTGAACATCAGGTTCGCGCCACCAAATAAGCCCAAATAGAACCCGTCTGCCTGCGCACTTACCGCCGGCGCACCGATAATTGCCGCCACGCCGATCGCGAGGCCTGCTTTCTTAAGGTTCATTAGAGATGCTCCCCTGACGTTTTGAACTCGTACCACGTAAACTTCCCATAAGCTGGCGATGAACCCAGCTCAACTGCGCGGAATGTAACGGGATTCCGCCGATTTCTGAACCGTTAATTGGTTACCGGCAGTTGAATTTTGCCACATGTTGCGTATTTGCAACAGCAGTCGCCGCGACGGACATCGTATGCGGCCGGCACCCGTTCATTAATTGATTGTGTTTATTCATGTTTGTCCGCCGCCCTGGGTATCGGTAGATGGTTGCGACAACAATGAATCGCCGCCGCACCCGCCGGCGAAAATCGCCCCCTAAACGATGAATTCCGATCCAGCGGAGTCCGCCCACGTCAGGTTGCCCGCCGGCAGCGTCGCGCCGGAGTCGCGCGCCCGTGAACCGGAATTGATTTGTTCGCCGCGGCCCCGCGTGAATAGACTCAGCTTTAAACCGGAGGCTGCCCCATGCTGATCAAGATCAAGCGCGGATGGGAAAAACCCGAATCCGCCGTCACGCCCGAGCCAATATTTCGCGATCGCCGCCGCCTCGTGCAGGCGATGGGGCTCGGCGCGATCGCCT
This sequence comes from Alphaproteobacteria bacterium, assembly GCA_050186335.1. GTDB lineage: Bacteria > Pseudomonadota > Alphaproteobacteria > Bin65 > Bin65 > JBFWYO01. Next base: position 19,323 of record JBFWYO010000075.1, read on the forward strand.
TCGGCGCGGCGCCCCTGCTCGCCGCCTGCGACGATGCGGGCACCGCCGCCAAGAAAGCCCAGGCCGCCGTGCCGGACGATCCGTCCAAGGGCCTGTATCCCGCGAAGCGCAACGATAAATACAAGGCACCGCGCGCGCTCACCGAAGAGAAGCACGCGACGACCTACAACAACTTTTACGAATACGGCACCAGCAAGCGCATTCACGAGGAGGCGCAGGCGCTGAAGATCCGGCCGTGGACGGTGGCGATCGACGGGCTGGTCGAAAAGCCGATGAGCCTTGCGATCGACGACTTGCTCAAGATGGTGCAGCTTGAAGAACGCATCTATGCGCATCGCTGCGTCGAGGCGTGGTCGATGGTCGTCCCCTGGACCGGGTTCCCGGTCAAGGCGCTGATCGACATCGCCAAACCGAAAAGCGAAGCGAAGTATCTGCGCATGGAAACCTTCAACGACGCCAAGATGGCGCCCGGCCAGCGGCAGAGCTGGTATCCGTGGCCGTACGTCGAAGGCCTGACCATGGCGGAAGCGCAGAACGAATTGGCGTTCCTGGTGACCGGAATCTACGGCAAGCCGGTGCCGCCGCAGAACGGCGCGCCGTTGCGCCTGGCCACGCCGTGGAAGTACGGCTTCAAGTCGGTCAAATCGATCGTGCGCTTCAGCTTCACCGACAAGCGGCCGGTGTCGTTCTGGGAAGCGCTGCAGGCGAGCGAGTACGGCTTCTGGGCCAACGTCAACCCGGCGGTTCCGCATCCGCGCTGGAGCCAGGCACAGGAACAGGTGCTCGGCACCGGCACCGTGGCGCCGACGGTGATCTGGAACGGCTACGGCGAGTATGTCGCCGACATGTACAAGGACATGAAGGGCGAGAAGCTGTTCATGTGACCGTGCGCGGGCGTGCGGGCCTGGGACAGGCGCTTGCCCCGCGCGCGCCCCTTGAAATATCGATGCCGAACGTTGACTCTTCCAGGCGCGCCGAAGCGACGTTGAAGCGCGCATCAGGGGAGAGACGCCGCATGCCGAGCTTTCCGTGGCCGGTCAATCGCGCGATCGGTCGTTACGCGGCGGTCCTGATCGCCGTCGGACTGGGTCTGCTCGTCGGCCTCGGCGCGGTCGCCGAAACCCCGCCGCCCAACTCACCGGCGGTCGCCGCGTTTGAAAAGATCGCCGCCGTGCTGCAGCATCCGCGTTGCGAGAACTGCCATCAGAAAGAGGCGCCGTTGCAGACCGACGCCGGCCGCGTACATATACCGCGCGTCACGCGTGGCACCGACAATCTGGGGGTCGGCGCCATGCGTTGCGCCAATTGCCATCGCGACGAGAACAACGCCGCGTCCAATGTTCCGGGCGCGCCGCAATGGCAGATGGCGCCGCGGTCGATGAGCTGGACGGAGCTGTCGGTGCCGGAGATCTGTCGCGCGCTGAAAGACAAGAGCCTCAACGGCAATCGCGATCTCGCCGCGATCGTCGATCACGTCACGAACGATAAGCTGTTGCGGTGGGCCTGGAGCCCGGGCGGCAAACGTGCGGTCCCGCCGATCGGTCACCAGGAATTCGTCGACCTGATCCGCGTTTGGGTCGCGGGCGGCGGCGAATGTCCGCCGGGAAGCCGTTAGATCTCCGTGCCTGTACGCCTCCGCCAACCGCGAGCGCATTGATGATCGAACTCACCGTCAACGGCAAGCTGCATCGGGTCGATGCCGAACCGGACATGCCGCTCCTGTGGGCGTTGCGCGACAAACTCGACATGACCGGCACCAAGTTCGGCTGCGGACGCGCCCAGTGCGGCGCCTGCACGGTTCATGTCGCCGGCCAGGCGGTGCGCGCGTGCTCGATCTCGATTGCGGATGCCGCCAAGTATCAAGTCACCACCATCGAAGGCGCATCGGGGCGGATCACCGAGGCCGTGCGCAAGGCCTGGCGCGATCTCGACGTCGTGCAATGCGGCTATTGTCAATCCGGCCAGATCATGTCCGCAATCGCGCTGCTCGCCGACAACAAGACGCCCAGCGACGCCGACATCGACGTGGCGATGAATGGCAATATCTGTCGATGCGGAACCTATGTCCGCATCCGCAAGGCGATTCACGAAGCCGCCAAGGCTCTGGCGTGAAGGGGCGGATCATGAAACGCACCCCGCTCGCGAAACCGGAACGCCCGCGCACGTCGCGCCGCCAATTCCTCAAAGCGGGTGTGGCCGGAGCCGCGGCGTTCATGCTCGCCGGCCATGTTTCGCTGGGGCGCCGTGCGCGCGCCGAGCACGCGCCCAAGGGCGGCACATTCGATCCCAATGTTTTTGTGAAGATCGATGCGAACGACAAAGTCACCGTTCTGATCAAGCATTTCGAAATGGGCCAGGGCATCTCGACCGGACTGACAAGCCTGGTTGCCGAAGAACTCGATGCGGCGTGGTCGCAGATGGCGTTCGAATTCGCGCCGGTGAATGCCGCGATCTACAACAATCTGATTGCCGGCCCGTACCAGGTGACCGGCGGCTCGACGTCGATGGCCAATTCCTGGGAACAGATGCGCAAGGTCGGCGCGGCGGCGCGCCACATGCTGGTTGCCGCCGCCGCCGCGCAATGGCGCGTGCCGGCCGCGCAGATCACGGTTTCGAACGGCATCGTTGCGCATGCCGCGTCGAAGCGCTCGGCGCGTTTCGGCGCCTTGGCCGCCGCCGCGCAAAAGCTGCCGGTGCCGCGCGACGTGATCCTGAAAAAGCCGGACGAATGGAAACTGATCGGCACGCGCCTGCCGCGGCTCGATTCGGAGGCGAAGACCGATGGTACGACGGTTTATTCGTTCGACGTGCGCCGGCCCGGCATGTTGACCGCGGTGATCCGGCGCCCGGAGCGCTTCGGCGCCACGGTCGCCGCGTTCGACGCGACCGCCGCGAAGCAGGTGCCCGGCGTGGTCGACGTGGTGCATATCCCGATGGGCGTGGCGGTGCTGGCGAAGGACACATGGGCGGCGCTGCGCGGGCGCGACGCGCTCAAGGTTCAATGGCATACGGATCGGGCAGAGAACCGCTCGAGCGTGGAGATTTTTGCCGAGTATCGCGGTCTCGCGTCCGGCGACGGGATCAACGTGGCGAGGCGCGGCGACGCGGCGGCGGGCCTGCGTCGGGCGGCCAAACTCGTCGAAGCGGAATTCACCTTTCCGTTTCTCGCCCACGCGCCGATGGAGCCGCTCAACGGCGTCATCGAACTCAATCCCGGCGGCGCGGAAATCTGGGCCGGCTGTCAGTCGCACAGCATCGATCAAATCGCGGTCGCGTCGGTGCTGGGGCTTAGACCCGATCAAGTGAAGATCAACACGCTGATGGGCGGCGGCAGTTTCGGCCGGCGCTCGGTGCCGGTCGCCGACTGGCTGGTCGAGATGGCGGTGCTCGCCAAAGTAACCGGCGGCAAGGCCCCACTGCATGTGATCTGGACGCGCGAGGACGACATTCGCGGCGGCTTCTACCGGCCGATGGTGCTGCATCGCCTCAAGGCCGGGCTGGATGCCGACGGCCGCATCGCCGGTTGGCAGCACAAGATCGTCGCCAAGTCGATCACGCTTGGCACGCCGCTCGAACAAATTTTCATAACCGACGGCGTCGATCCGAGCTCGATCAAGGGCGTCAGCGATTCGCCCTATGCGCTGACCGATTTCAGCGTCGACCTGGTGAACGCGAAATCGCCGGTGCCGGTCTTATGGTGGCGTTCGGTCGCGTACAGTCATACGGCGCAGGTCATGGAAACCATGATCGACGAGCTGGCGCACCTTGCGGGCAAGGATCCGGTTGCTTTCCGCCTCGATCTGCTGGCCGCGCATACGCGCCATGCCGCCGTGCTCAAACTGGCCGCCGAGAAGGCCGGCTGGGGCCGGCCGGTTGCGGCGGGCAGGGGTCGCGGCGTGGCGGTGCAAGAATCGTTCGACAGTTACGTTGCGATCGTCGCTGACATTGCCGTGAGCAAGGGCGACGTAAAAGTCGAACGGATCACCGCCGCGGTCGATTGCGGCATCCCGGTCAATCCCGACGTGATCGTGGCGCAGGTCGAGGGAGCGGTCGGATTCGCGCTGTCGGCGGTGCTGCGCAACCGGATCACGCTCACCGACGGCAAGGTCGATCAGGGCAATTTCGACGATTACGAACCGACGCGCATCTACGAGATGCCGGCGGTCGATGTCCATATCGTCAAATCCGCGGCCGATCCGACCGGCATCAGCGAATCGGCCGTGCCGCCGCTCGCGCCGGCGATCGGCAACGCGATCTTCGCCGCCACCGGAAAGCGTTTGCGCTCGCTGCCGTTCGATCTGAAATCGCTGGTCTGACGCGTTTCGGGCGGAGGCGTGTCGCCTGTGGCCCATCCTTCGATACGCGCGCAAGAGCGCGCTACTCAGGATGAGGTGGGTTTGTCCGCTGCTTCAACTCTCAACCTCATCCTTGTATGTCGTCAGTTCCACGTCGGCGGGTTAAGGTCATCGGCGCGGTGGCGGTTGGGAGCCCGTTTCATCCGAGGGCGTCGAAGCCCGTTACTCAGCGCGGTGCCCCAACCGTCG
>JBFWYO010000076.1:0-23383 GCA_050186335.1 Alphaproteobacteria bacterium
CGGCGCTGCAGTTCGATCCGGAATATCGGCATTTCTGGGCCTACATTCCGCATTTCGTCCACTCGCCGTTCTATGTCTACGCATACGCGTTCGGCGACTGCCTGGTGAATTCGCTGTACGCGGTTTACCAGAACGCCGCGCCTGGCTTCGCCGAGAAGTATCTCGCGATGCTCAGGGCCGGCGGCACCAAGCGCCACAAGGAATTGCTGGCGCCGTTCGGCTTGGACGCCAGCGATCCCGGATTCTGGAACAAGGGCTTGTCGGTGATCGAAAGCTTCATCGATGAGTTGGCGGCAATGAAGTAACCCGGCCGGTCCGCGGCGCCGTATAATCCGGTGGCCGCAGTGCGCAGAACGGGTGAAGCATGTCGGAACGATCGGACGATACGCGCCTGGGCGGCCGCATGCGCCGCTATGCCAAGGTCGGCCGCGCGGTCGGCGGGTTGGCCGCGCGCGTGGCCGGCGATCGGTATCTCGGCATCAAGATCGACCGCAAGAAGCACGCCGCGGAACTGACGCTTGCGCTGGGCGGGCTGAAGGGCCCGCTGATGAAGGTGGCGCAGCTGCTCGCCACCGTGCCGAGCGCGCTGCCACGCGAATACCAGGCCGAATTGACGCAACTCCAGTCGGACGCGCCGTCCATGGGCTGGCCGTTCGTGCGCCGACGCATGATCGCCGAACTCGGCGAAGATTGGGAAGGCAAGTTCAAGCGCTTCGAACACCAGGCCGCGCACGCAGCGTCGCTCGGGCAGGTCCATCGAGCCGTCTCGCGCGACGGCGATCGGCTGGCCTGCAAACTGCAATATCCGGACATGGCGTCGACCGTCGACGCCGATCTGCGACAGCTGCGGCTGATCTTCGGCATCTACGAGCGCTACGACAAGGCGATCTCGACGCGCAACATCCACGCCGAGATCGCCGAGCGGCTGCGCGAGGAATTGGACTACGCGCTCGAAGCCAAGCACATGCGGCTATACCGCTACATGCTGCGGGGCGAAAAGCACGTGCATGTGCCGGAGCCGATCGCGGCGTTGTCGACCAGGCGGCTGATTACGATGACGTGGCTCGACGGCAAGCGGCTGGATGCGTTCGGCGAGGCGCCGGTCGAGATGCGCAACCGCATCGCGCTCAATATGTTTCGCGCGTGGTATGTGCCGTTCTACGAGTACGGCGTGATTCACGGCGATCCGCACTTGGGCAATTACAGCGCGCGGCCGAACGGCGACATCAACCTGCTGGACTTCGGCTGCATCCGGATTTTTCCGCCCAGTTTCGTCAAGGGCGTGATCGACCTCTATAAGGCGCTACGCGATGACGACGAGGAGCTGGCGGTCGAGGCGTATCGCACCTGGGGCTTCCAGGATCTCCGCCGCGAGGTGCTCGACGTGCTGAACATCTGGGCGCGCTTCGTCTACGCGCCGCTGATGGACGATCGCGCCCGGCCGATCCAGCAGGACGAGCAGGAAGGGCACAATTTCGGCGCCAAGGTCGCGGGCCGGGTGCACGAGGAGCTACAGAAACTGGGCGGCGTCGCGCCGCCGCGCGAGTTCGTGCTGATGGACCGCGCCGCGATCGGCCTCGGCTCGGTTTTTCTGCGGCTCAAGGCCGAGATCAACTGGCATCGCCTGTTCCACGATCTGATCGCGGATTTCGACGTGGCGGAACTGGAAAAACGCCAGCGCCATGCGCTGTCCAAGGCCGGCATTGCCAAAACGGCATGACCGGAAGCCAGGCAATCCTCCCTTGTGAAACCGCGCCTCCGCGGGCATAGTTTCGTCCGGCCGCGCCCGCGGCCGCCGGCATCGGAAACGGCGCCGGCCCGGGGACGAATTTCACGATCGAGACCATCTGCATGAAGATCGGTGTGCCAAAGGAACGACGCGCCGGAGAAGCGCGCGTCGCGATTTCGCCGGATACGGTGAAAAAATACCGCGAACTGGGTTTTGAGGTCGCCATCGAGACCGGCGCCGGCGCCGGCGCCTCGATGACCGACGAGGCTTATAAGGCGGTGGGGGCCACGATCGTCGGCACGCCGGCCGAAGCGTTCGGCGCCGACTTCGTGATCAAGGTGCAGCGCCCGACCGACGACGAAATCAGGCTCATGAAGGCCGGCACGATCCTGGCCTGCATCGTTTCGCCCTATGCCGACCGCGCGGCCAGCGAAGCCTGTGCCAGGCAGGGCGTCGTGCTGTTCGCCATGGAGTTCATGCCGCGCATCACCCGCGCGCAAACCATGGACGTGCTGTCCTCGCAATCCAACCTGGCCGGCTATCGCGCCGTGATCGACGCGTCGGCCGAGTTCACCCGCGCGCTGCCGATGATGATGACGGCGGCCGGCACTGTCGCCGCCGCGCGGGTATTGATCTTGGGCGCCGGCGTCGCCGGCCTGCAGGCGATCGCCACGGCGCGCCGCCTGGGCGCCATCGTCTCGGCGTTCGACGTGCGCCCGGCGGTCAAGGAACAGGTGCAGAGCCTGGGCGCCAAGTTCGTCGAAGTCGCCTCCGAGGAGACCAAGAGCGCGGAGACCGCCGGCGGTTATGCCAAGGAGATGAGCAAGGAATACCAGGAGAAGCAGCGCGCCCTGATCCACGAAACCTTGAAGAAGACCGATATCGCGATCAGCACCGCGCTGATTCCCGGCAAGCCCGCGCCGGTCCTGATCACCGAAGAGATGGTCAAGGACATGAAGCCGGGTTCGGTGATCGTCGATCTGGCGGTCGAGGCCGGCGGCAACTGCCCGCTGTCGGAACCCGGCAAGGTGGTCAAGAAACACGGCGTGACGATCGTCGGGCACCTGAACGTCCCCAGCCGCATCGCGGTCGACGCCAGCTCGCTGTACGCCCGCAACCTCTATAGTTTCCTGGCGACGATGGTCGACAAGGAAAAGAAGTTCGCCATCAACTGGGACGACGAGATCATCAAGGGCACGCTGATCGCCAAGGACGGCAAGATCGTCCATTCGGCATTGGCGACGCCGGCCTGATGAACGAGTGCCCGACGGACGCGACCACGCACTTCATGGAGATCCGGCAATGACGGAAATCGATTTCTTGGGCGGCCTGCTCTCGGCGGCGAACGGCATCGCCGATCAGATCGCCAACCCCAGCTGGCTGGTGCAATTGGCCGCAACCACGGCGGACAAGATCGGCGGCGTCGATCCCCTGGCCGCGGGGCTGACGGTTTTCGTGCTGGCCTGCTTCGTCGGCTACTACGTGGTGTGGAACGTGACACCGGCGCTGCACTCGCCGCTGATGGGCGTGACCAATGCGATCTCCAGCGTGATCGTGGTCGGCGCCTTGATCGCGGCCGGGCCGGCCGAGGTCAACTTCTCCAAGATCATGGGCTTCCTGGCCATCGTGCTGGCGTCGGTCAACATCTTCGGCGGTTTCATCGTGACGCAGCGCATGCTGCAGATGTTCAAGAAGAAGAAATAGCGGCGTCCAAAAAAGACGATTGGTCGACCCGAGAATCGAGAGGACGGCTTGTGAGCGAGAATTTAACAACCCTGCTTTATCTGGTCGCGTCGGTCTGCTTCATCATGGCCCTGCGCGGGCTTTCCTCGCCGCTGACCGCGCGGCGCGGCAACCTGTTCGGCATCGTCGGCATGGTCATCGCGATCGGCACCACGATCGCCTCGCCGCTGGTGGTCAGCTACGTCTGGATCGCGGTGGCGATCCTGATCGGCGGCGCGATCGGCACGTTCATCGCGATGCGCATCCAGATGACGGCGCTGCCGCAACTGGTCGCCGCATATCACAGCCTGGTTGGCCTGGCCGCCGTGTTCGTGGCCGCCGCCGCCCTGGCCGCCCCCGCCTCGTACGGCATCGTCGCCGAGACCGGCGGCATCAAGACCGCAAGTCTGATCGAGATGGCGGTCGGCACGGCGATCGGCGCCGTCACCTTCACGGGCTCGATCATCGCGTTCGGCAAGCTGCAGGGCCTGATCACCGGGGCGCCGTTGATCTTCAAGGGCCAGCATCCGTTGAACGCCGTGCTCGGTCTGGGCCTGATCGCGTTGATCGTGTGGTTCTGCATGACCGGCGGGCAGTTCCAGTTCTGGATGGTCGTGCTGCTGTCGCTGATCATCGGGGTGCTGCTGATCGTGCCGATCGGCGGCGCCGACATGCCGGTCGTGGTCTCGATGCTGAACTCCTATTCCGGCTGGGCCGCGTGCGGCATCGGCTTCACCCTGCACAACAACCTGCTGATCGTGACCGGCGCGCTGGTCGGTTCGTCGGGTGCGATCCTGAGCTACATCATGTGCAAGGGCATGAACCGCTCCATCATCAACGTCATCCTGGGCGGCTTCGGTACCGACGGCGGCGCGGTTGCGGCGGGCGGGCCCAAGGACGATCGGCCGATCAAGTCCGGCAGCGCCGACGACGCCGCCTTTATCATGAAAAACGCCAAGAAGGTCATCATCGTGCCGGGTTACGGCATGGCGGTCGCACAGTCGCAGCACGCCTTGCGCGAAATGGCCGATCTGCTGAAAAAAGAAGGCGTCGAAATCCGCTACGCGATCCATCCGGTCGCCGGACGCATGCCCGGGCACATGAACGTGCTGCTCGCCGAAGCCAACGTGCCGTACGACGAGGTCGCCGAGCTTGAGGACATCAACCACGAATTCGGCACCGCCGACGTGGCGTTCGTGATCGGCGCCAACGACGTGACCAACCCCGCCGCCAAGACCGACCCGAAGAGCGCCATCTACGGCATGCCGATCCTCGATGTGGAGAAGGCACAGACCGTGCTGTTCATCAAGCGCTCGATGGCGACCGGCTATGCCGGCGTGGAAAACGAACTGTTCTTCCGCCCGAACACGATGATGCTGTTCGGCGATGCCAAGAAAATGTGCGAGCAGATCGTCAAGGCGCTGGGCTGAGCGCAGCGTCACAAGGTCTATACTAACGAACGATTAAAGCCCGCATGATCCGCGGGCTTTTTTTGCGTGGCATCGCACGCTCGACGGCAACGGCGTGATCCTGTTCAAAACCCATGAGCGAGTTGTCGCTCGGTAAAACTGGCGCCGATGACTCGCGTTTGGTACAAAAGGCGCCGCGCGTAACACCTCGACTCGACATGACCGATCCGTTTCGAACTGGGAGATAAATTTCGATGAAGCCCACAATATCCTTTCGCCAAGCTCTGCTTGCCGGTGCCGCCGCTATTGCGTTGAGCGTCGCCGCAATCCCGCAATCCACCCAAGCACGGAACCCATTCGATCCGTACGCCGAACCGACCGGCCTGTGGCTGGAATTCGAAGCCGCATATCAGTTTCTGTCCGGCGCCAAGCAACCTTGGGCGGTGCGGTCGGAATGGTCGACGGCAACCAATTTGGGCTTCGTCGAATCCAAATCCGGCAACGCCGGGAATTTCCGCGTCAATGCCGGATATCGCTTCACCGGCAATTGGGACATCGCGGCGGCCTATACGGGGCTGCGGTCGAAATCCAAGACCGGTAGCATTTCGACACCGGCTGGATCGGTCGATTTCTACAACGTTATCGGGCCGTATCGTTCGTATGGCTATTCCGCGACGGTCGAAATCAAGCAGCGCATCGATATCGCCGATTTCGAAGCGGGCTATAACTTCAAGCTGGGTAGCCGCGCGAATCTGCGCGCGTTCGCCGGCGTACGGTTCGTCAACTGGCGGCAGGACACCAACTCGCAATTCTTCCACAATTCGGACTTTACCTCGCCCTTGGGCGACGATCATGCGGCCGACCATCTGGAGGCCACTTACTGGGGCATTGGGCCGCGCGTCGGCGCATCGGGCAAGATACCGATCGCTCAGATCGGACGCGGTTGGCTGCACGTGACCGGCGGCATTGCAACCGCCGTGCTGTTCGGCGAAGCGCGCAATCAGATCACGACAACTGCGTATGGCCCGACGTATCGCGATGAATTCAGCAAAACCAAAGCCGTGTTCAACCTGGAAGCCAAGCTCGGCCTCGCCTACGCGTTCCCGATCTGGAACTGGGTCGGCACCTTGTCGGCCGGATATCGCTTCGACGGCTGGTGGGGGCTCGTCAGCACCCGGGGCTCGTCGTTCGACTTAAGCGGATCGGGCGGACTTCCGACCGACGCGAGCGGTGCGCTGGGGAAGCATCGCGGCAATCTTTACGGCCATGGTCCGTTCGTGAGTTTCCGCGTCGCTTTCTGATCGGCGGCGCGTTGCATTCGATGCAAGGCCCGCAACGCACGTTGCGGGCCTTGCCGTTTGCGCGGGCTGCAATTGCACCGTGATCCGCCGCTTCGGTGCGCCGTCGCCCGCGACATGAGGCGGCCATACCTTAGACCCTTCGGGCAGTCCGCAGCGCCGCCCCGGAGGATCAAGGAGGATCGAGGATGCTCGAGCTTTATCACAACAACATGTCGGTCTGCGCCCAGAAGGTGCGGATCCTGCTGCTCGAAAAAGGCCTTCAAGCCAAAGAGCATCATCTGCTGTTGCGCGCCGGCGAGCAGTTTTCGCCGGCCTATCTGAAGCTCAATCCGAAGGCGGTCGTGCCGACGCTCGTGCACGACGGCAAGCCGATCACCGAATCGACCGTGATCCTCGAATATATCGACGACGTGTTTCCGACCCCGCCGGCGCGTCCGGCCGATCCGTGGCAGCGCGCACAGATGCGCGCGCTGGCCAAGACGCCCGACGACTGGCTGCACGAGGCCTGCGCCATCGTCACGCACACGATCGCATTCCGGCACCAGTACCAGGCGCTCGCGCGCGACGACTTGGAACGGCAGCTGGCGGCCACACCCGATCCGACGCGCCGCGACACCAAGCTGCAAAGCATCCTGCAAGGCTACGAATGGCCGGCGTTCTGGATCGCCGTGCGCAAGCACGCCAAACTGCTGAACGAGATGAACGACCTTCTGGCCGCGCAAACCTGGCTGGCCGGGTCCGACTGGTCGCTGGCCGACGCGGCGCTGATACCCTACGTGGTGCGGCTCGAGGAACTGAAAATCGACCGCATGTTCGCGCGGCACCGGCACGTGCGCCGCTGGCTCGATGCCGCCAAGGCGCGGCCGAGCTTCCGCGGCTACAGCGCCTATGCGGAGGAGAAATTCCTGACCTTGATGGCCGAACAGGGCCAAGCGGCCTGGCCGCGCATCGAGAAGGAATTGGCGGCGGCTTGAGGGCGAGCGGAGAGACCGCGCTTGTCGCCCATCCCCTCAGCCTGCGCTTCAATACCCCGGCTCGTCACCTTCGATCATGCGCTTGAGCTTGGCCATCGCGGCCGCCGTATCATCCGGCGTAGTCGAGACATGCGGCGGATTGGTCAGCGTCAGGAATTCGGGATCGACCAGATCGTCGTCTTGCTTGGGCTGCGGCTTGGGCGCGGCGGGCGCTTCGAGCCGCTCGGCGCGATCGCCGGCCAGGGCGCGCGGATCGACCGACATGCGGCGTTCGAGGTCCGGCACCAGGGCGCCCGCGCGCACGAACAGCGTCACACCTTCGGAGATCAGGCGCCGCAGCAGTTCCGCCTTCTCGCGTTCGATGCCGCCCGAGCGGGCGCGCGACTCGATGAGCGTGAACACCGGCAGCGTCGCAAGCACGTTTTTCAGCCGTTGATCCGGCGACATTTCGCGAAACAGCACGATGCCGTCCCACGCCGCCTCGATCAGCGCTTTGACCTTGCGCATCAGCATCGGCGAGCCGTGCAGTTCGAACATCTTGTCGCGGCCGGAATCGCAGGCGGCCACGGCGAGATCGATGCCGCGCGCGCCATCGAGTTGCGCCATGCCGTCGTACATTTTCTGCACGCCGTCGAGCAGCGCCACGATTCGGGCGGGCGGCGAGTGGACGCCTTCACTTTCCGGCAGCAGCAGACGCAACGTCGCCTCGGCGCTCAGCGCCGGCGCGTGCGGCGGCAAATTGTTGGCGGCACCGGCCGGCGTCGCCTGCAGCAATTTGGCGGTTCTGGCGACAGGCCCGAGCAACCCCTCGATGCTGCGCAACGTGTCGATAATGCCGGCGGCGATGCGTTGTTCGCGCGTGCCGGTGATCGCCTGCACCCAAAACCCGGCGTCGCTCAATTTGCCCAGCCCCAGGGCGGTCACGACCTGGCGCGCGGCAGGCGAGAACGCGCGCGATGCGGCGCTATAGTCGGCGAAGCCCGCAAGCAGCGTGTGCATGGTGTTGTTCGGCAGCAGATCGGGCTGCGCGCGAAGACCGAGGCGGATCAGATCGCGCGCCTTGCTTTGTTGAACCGCGCGGGCCACCTGTTCGATCGCCGCCAAGAACTCGTCGCGCAACATGGTCATCGAAGCTTCCCTCGTCGGTCACGTATTTGACCGAGTTCGCGCCGGATAGCGAATAAAAAAGGCTGAACCGGGGCAAGCGCCGGACGCGGGGCGATATTTCCCGCCGACACCGTCGCGGCCGGTACTCGCGCACCGGTTAACCGGTGCGCGGTCGCTTAATCATGTTCGGAAAGCGAGATGCGGCGTACGCACGCCGCAGACTAAAAAGCGATTCCGCAGGACGGGCGGCGCTTTTGCGGGCCGCCCAAACGACTGCAGCTTCCGCCGGGGTGCCGACCGAAGCTGCTGTGCAGACGATGATCTTGTGCCGGCGCCGCCTGGCTCGTGCCAGGTGGGCGGCGCCGCAGGATGAATCTTAGAAGCCTTCGCGTTCCAGACGCTTGCGCGCCAATTTGCGCGCACGGCGAATCGCTTCCGCCTTTTCACGGGCTTTACGCTCGGACGGTTTTTCGTAATTCCGGCGCAGTTTCATTTCCCGAAACACACCCTCGCGCTGCATCTTCTTCTTGAGCGCTTTGAGGGCTTGGTCGACGTTATTGTCGCGCACGATCACTTGAACGATGGGTCGTACTCCTCTGTCGGAAGTTCCGGCCGGCAACAGCCGACCGCCGCAAGCCGAACCGGGATGCGGGGGGCGCTTATTAACACAAGGTGGGGGCCCTGTGAAGCCGCCCGTTTTTGACCTGCCGGCGGTCCGGCTGTAAGGTTGCAAATAGCGGGCCACCCCGGGCAACACTCGGCTTACCCGGGGATTGGCGTCACCAGGCGAGCGCTTATGACCGAATCCGACCAGGACCAACGCCGGCGCGACCTTTTGACCGCCGCCCTGCCTCACGTGCCGTTCGACGGCTGGAGCCGGGCCGCCTTGATCGCCGGGGCCAAGGATCTCGGCCTATCCGGAGCCGAGGTCGAGCGCGCGTTTCCGGCCGGTCCGATCGACGCTATCCGCCTGTTCAGCGCCTTGGCCGACGAGCGTATGGTCGCCGTGGTCGCCGGCCTCGCCGGTACCGAAATGCGGTTGCGCGACCGTATTGTCGCCGGCATTCGCGCCCGCCTGGAAGATCAAGCCGATCACAAGGACCAGGTCCGCAAAGGGATGGGCGTGCTCGCCCTGCCGCAATATGCCGCGGTCGGCGCCAAGTGCCTGTATAACACCGTCAACCAGCTGTGGTACGCGGCGGGCGATAGCTCGACCGACCACAATTTCTATACCAAGCGCGCGCTGTTGACCGGCGTTTACGGCGCGACCGTCCTGTTCTGGCTGAGCGACGGCTCGGCCGGCCATGCCCGCACATGGGAGTTTTTAGGTCGGCGCATCGATGACGCGTTGCGGATTCCGAAAGCCGCGCTGCAGGGGCTCGAAGCGCTGCGCCACATCCCGACCGCGATTCCGAACCCGATCCGACTGGCCCGCAGCCTCGGCATTTTCCGCCAGTTGAGCTTTCACACCCGGCGCAGCGTTCGATTCTGACCCCGTGGTTCATGCTTCGAGGGTCATTGCGCGAGCACCTTTCGATGAGCTCGTTACAATGGAGCCTCATGGCGAGGTGCGACGGCGCGCGTAGCGCACCGGATCCTCGAACCGGGAGGCGGTCCAGCGTCGCGACCGCCCCTACTCCCGGCGCGCAAAGATTTCCGTTATGTGGCCCATCTTTCGGCCGGGGCGGGCTTCGGTCTTTCCGTAGAGATGCACGCGCGCGTTGGAACGCTCGACCGCTTCGCGCCAGCGCTCCACGTCGTCGCCGATCAGGTTGGTCATGACCGCATCCGAATGCCGTTCCGGCGAGCCGAGCGGCAGGCCGCATACCGCGCGCACGTGCTGCTCAAATTGGCTGACCAGGCAGGCATCGATGGTCCAATGGCCGGAATTGTGCGGCCGTGGCGCTAGTTCGTTGACCAGCAGGCGCCCGTCGCGTGTGACGAACATTTCGACCGCCACCAGCCCGACCAGATCGAGCGCCACCGCGATGCGTTCGGCAATCGCGATCGCATCGCCGGCCAGCGCCGACGAAATCCGCGCCGGCGCCGTGGTGACCGAGAGAATATGATTTTTGTGGACGTTATCGACCGGCACGAACGCGCGCGCCTCGCCGTCGATGCCGCGCGCGACGATGACCGAGATTTCGCGCTCGAAATCGACGAAATCCTCTAGAATGCTGGGCACTTCGCCGATCGCGCGCCATGCCTCGGCCGGCGGCGTTTTGGGCCGGACGGTGACCTGGCCCTTGCCGTCGTAGCCGAGCCGGCGGGTTTTCAGGATCGCGCGTTCCGTCAGTTCGTTCAGCGCGGACTTGAGGTCGAACAGCTGGTCGATCTTCTGAAACGGTGCGGTCGGAATGCCGTTTTCGCGCAGGAACGTCTTCTCGTTCCAACGGTCCTGGCAGGTCGCCAGAACGTCCGCGCTCGGCCGCGTCGGCACGAACGACGCGAGAAAGCGCAGCGTCGACACCGGGATGTTCTCGAATTCGACCGTGACGACCGCAACCGACCGCACGAACAGTTCCAGCGCCGCTTCGTCGTCGTAGGCCGCATGCGTGGTGCGCCAGGCGACGTGCGACGCGGGCGCGTCGACCTCGGGACAATAGACGTGCACGCGGTAGCCGAGTTCGGCTGCGGCGAGGGCCGTCATTCGACCCAATTGGCCGCCGCCGAGCACGCCGATGACCGAACCCGGCGGCAGAATTGCCGGCGCGTCGTTCATCGCACGGGCTTTCGCGCAACGGACTTGGTCTGGGCGGCGCGGAAACGGTCAAGCGCCTTGGCGATCCGGGGATTTTCCAACGCCAGGATGGCGGCCGCGAGCAGGCCGGCGTTCTTGGCTCCGGCCGCGCCGATCGCCAGCGTTGCTACCGGCACGCCGCCCGGCATCTGATTGATCGACAGCAGCGAATCGAGCCCCTGCAGGGATTTCGTCTCCACCGGTACGCCGAGCACCGGCAAAGCGGTCATCGAGGCGGCCATGCCCGGAAGATGCGCGGCGCCGCCCGCGCCGGCAATGATCACCTTAAAGCCGGCCGCCCGCGCGCCCTTGGCGAACGCGAACAACCGGTCGGGCGTGCGGTGCGCGGAGACGATGCGGGTATCGCAGACGATCCCCAGTTCGGCCAGGACATCCGCCGCGTGCTTCATGGTCGGCCAATCGGACTGGCTGCCCATTATGATGGCGATCTGGGCCCCAGTTGGCGATTTGCCGCCAAATCGCCCGGCTTTCGCGCTCGGCCTCGGCATCGATACTCCCCCCGCAATCCCCGCCCCAGCCCGCGGGAAGCGGCGGATTATAGAGACGCGCGGCGGATCGACAAGCGGATGCCAATAAGAAAAATGCGCCGTGGCCGTATTAACCAGTTCTTGAGTGTTGTTTTATAGGGTTTCGAGTATGCAATCGCGCCTGTATCGGCGTTTTTGGCGGGCGCGGCAATCAGTCGGGGCGACATGAAAATACCGATGCGACAAGGCGAGGCGAAGGTTGTTCCGCTCGACCGGGCCATCCCGGCCACGCGTGAACGCGACTGGATGAGTGCGGAAATCAACCGACTGCGCGATGCGCTGACCAAGGCGCGCGACCGCATCGTCCAGCTGGAACGCCTGGCAGACCAGGACAGCTTGGTGCCGGCATTCAACCGCCGCGCCTTTGTGCGCGAACTGGACCGCTGGCTATCGTTCAAGCGCCGCTACGGCGCCAACGTTGCGGTGCTGTTCTTCGATCTCAACCACATGAAAACCATCAACGACACGCTCGGCCATTCCGCCGGCGATGCCGCCTTGGCGCAGATCGCCGAATTGCTGCGCCGCCACGTGCGCGAGACCGACATCGTCGGACGGCTGGGCGGCGACGAGTACGCCGTGCTGCTGATGAATGCCGGCATCGCCACGGCCCGTGCCAAGGCGTCGGATCTGGCGCAGTGCATTCGCGAAACGGCGTTCCACTGGCAAGGCTGGAAGGTACCGCTCGATGTCGCATACGGCGCCTACGAGCCGTCGGTCGACGATACTGCGGAGGCGGCGCTGCACGCGGCAGATCAGGTGATGTACGAGCGCAAGGAACAGATGCGCGCCGAACGTCGAGCCGCCGACCTCAAGCAATAATATCCGGCGTGAGCACGCTGCGGACCCGCTCCATCTGATCCTTGAGCGCCAGCTTGCGCTTCTTCAAGCGCTGCAGTTGCAGCTGATCGTAGGGAAATTTCTCGATCAAACGGGCGATGACGTCGTCCAGATCGCGGTGTTCCGTCTCCAGCGCGGCCAATTTGCCGCGCAGCGCCGCTTCCTGCTCGTTCGTCAACCGCATCGCGTAACTGAACCCATCTCTCCGCCGGCCGAAGGCTGAACTGCAGCCCCAATACCGCTTCCCCGCAAACTTAGCAAATCCCCGGCGGCGCGCCACGGCGAAAGATGCCGCCGGTCGAAGAATCGCGCGGGTTCCACAGCGCCGGGCGGACGCGCTATGCTGACTCCACGCCATGGATTTTCCCGCCAACCCGTTCTGGAACTTTTCGCTCGAACTGTACCGCGCTCCTAACGTCGCGCAGGCTTGCCTCGCGCTGCAGGAACGCCACGGCATCGACGTCAACTTCCTGTTCTTTTGCGTCTGGCTTGGCCGCACCGGCCATGGTCCGTACACGCGTAACGATATCGCCGCGTTCGCCGACCGTGTGGCGCCGTGGCACGAAGCCGTCGTCAAGCCGTTGCGCGCGGTGCGCCGGCGAATCAAGGACCCGGTCGGCGCCGAGAATCGAGACCTGGCTCTGGCCTACCGTCAGCGCGTGCAGAAGATCGAAATCGACGCTGAGCACGTCGAACAGGTGACGCTATTCGAAGCGGTCGCCCAGGCGACGCCGCGCGCCCAGGAACCGGCCATGGCGGCGGATTCGGCGGCGCGCAACGTCATGCATTATTTTGCCTTGCTCGGCCGCCGGCCGACCGCTGGGGACGTGGCCGATTTGAAGCTCATCCTGGGCGCCGCGTTCGCCGCGCTGACGCCGGAGCAAGTGACTGTTCTGGCGGATTTTTTCTTCGATCGAGCGGCCCTTTAAGCGCGGCCCTGGACATCCCAGATATCAAGAGTAAGCTTTTAATGCCGGAAGGCAGTTCGTAACAACGTTCGGAGGTCATGATGTCCAAAGAACAGCGGATCGAAACGCTGCGTACCCGCCACGCCGAATTGGAACGGCGCATCGGCCAAGAGAATAGCCGACCCCACCCCGACGACGCATCCGTCGTTCAGTTGAAAAAAGAAAAGCTGCGAATAAAGGAAGAGATCACTCAGCTTCAGGCGCACTGAGGCCGCTTCTCCCGGTTCCGCAGTCGATTGGATGCTGCTTGCAGCGCGCGACGCTGCAAAGATGGGCTCTTATATGCCGGCCTCGCCCCTTTCGGAGCGGGGCCGAAGTTTTTTTGGCGGTTACGACTTTGCGGCCGCTTCGCCCGAGCCAAGCAGCATTTTGGCCCGCTCGCGCAACTTGGTGCGTTGAATCTTGAGTCCATTGGCGCTTTCCGCCATCGGAAAGGCGTCGAGCGGCACGATGCGCAGCGGCACCTTGAATTTCGCCATCGTCTCCCGGCACAAGGCAAGCGCGGCCGCCTCGTCGAACGCCGCAGGCCCGCGCAACGTCACGAACGCAAACGGCTTGGCGCCCTGATCGGTCGTCACCGCGACGATCTGACACTCGGCCACACCGGGCGCGCGTTCGACCACGGCTGCAATTTCCGCGGGATTGACCAGAAATCCGCCGAGCCGCAGCGCGTCGCCCATGCGCGCGAGAAACACGAACCCGTCGTCGGTCGTGTAGCCGAGGTCGCCGGTGCGCACATAGCCGTCGTCGGTCAACGCCGCCGCCGTCGCCGCCGGGTCGCCGAAATATTCCGACATTTGACTCGGCCCGCGCAGTTCCAGCTCGCCGGGCTGATCGTGTGCGAGTATGGCGCCGGACTCCGGGTCGCGGGCGCGCGCGGCTGCCGACGCCGAGACCGGCACGCCGCCCGCCAGCGCCCGCCGCGCCGGCGCTGCCGTGGCCGGTTGCGCCGCGAACAGCGCCTGCACTTCGCTCATACCGTAGAGGCCGACGAACGGCACGTTGAGCTTATCGCCGGCCTCGATGAGTGGCGCCGGATCGCCGTTGAAGGCGGCGAAACCGCACATCCGGAGCCCGTCGAACGGGCGGTCGCCGTTTGCTTCGAGGATCCGCCGGTACATGTCGTCGGTGCCGAACAGATGCGTGGCTTGGCGCGCGCGGACAACCTTAAGCGCCGCGGCGGCGTCGAAACTTTCCAGCAGGCTCAGCGCACGCCCCGCCGCCAGCGTCGCCATCGCCTGGGAGAAGCCGAACACGCCGCAGAACGGCAGCATCTGCACCGGATGCGTATCGGCGGCGGCAAGGCCGAACGCGCGCGCAACATCCGCCGCGTGGCGCGCCAGACTGCGTTGCGTGTGGAGCACGAATTTCGGCGCCTTGGTGGTGCCCGAAGTGGTGAAGATTGCCGCGCCCGCATTCGCGCGTGCGCGGTCTTCGGTCATCGGCGGCATGGCGGCGAGCGCTTCAAAAGAAACGGCCGGCAGACCGGCGAGCGAAGCCGGCGCCGCATCGCCTTCGACGATCAGCCGCTCCAGCGACGGCCATGCCGACGCTTCGATCTGCGTCAGAATGCCGGCAAAATCGATGCCCTTGAAGCCGGGCGCCAGCACCAGAAACCGGCAGCCGCTGCGCCCGACGATGTCGGCCACTTCGACTTGGCGGAAGCGCGTGTTGACCGCGACGACGATGCACGCGAGGCGCGCCGCGGCGAAAATCAGCTCGAGCCAGGCGGGACGGTTGGGCAGCCAGACCGCGATCCGGTCGCCCGGCCGCACGCCGAGGGACGCGAGGCCGGTGGCCAATCGCGCCGCGCGGTCGGCGAGTGTGGCGTAGGTGATGGTGCGGTCGTTGAAATAGATCGCGGGCGCGTCGGTAGCGCGCGCGGCGAGCAGCGCGGTGAGCGTGTCGGGAGGTGGTTCGGGAGCGCTCACGAAAACCTCGCGTGCGGCCCATCCTTCGATACGCGCCCCGTTCGCTTCGCTCCGGGTCGCTACTCAGGATGAGGTTTGCTTTTTAGACGTTCCTAACATCCAGCCTCATCCTGAGTAGCGCGTCCTTACGCGCGTATCGTCCTTCGACAAGCTCAGGATGAGGGGATGGGCCACCGGCACGCCCCTACAACGCCTTCGCCTTGTCGCGCAGCACGTATTTCTGCACCTTGCCGGTCGAGGTTTTCGGCAAGTCGCCGAACACGACGGTTTTCGGCACTTTGTAACGCGCCATGTTGGCACGGCAGAATTCGAGCAGTTCCGCCTCGGTGGCGGAAAATCCTTCGCGCAGGACGACGAACGCACACGGCGTTTCGCCCCATTTCTCGTCCGGCCGCCCTACGACGGCGGCTTCGAGCACAGCAGGATGCTTGTACAGCACCTGTTCGACCTCGATGGTCGAGATGTTCTCGCCGCCCGAGATGATAATATCCTTCGAGCGGTCGCGCAGTTCGATGTAGCCGTCGGGATGCGTGACGCCGAGATCGCCGGTGTGGAACCAGCCGCCCTTGAACGCCTCGTCGGTCGCCTTCGGGTTCTTGAGATAACCTTTCATGGTCAGGTTGCCGCGCATGAACACTTCGCCCATGGTCGCGGCGTCGCGCGGCGTCGGCTTGAGCGTCTTCGCGTTGCCGACCATCAAGCCTTCCTCGACCACGTAGCGAACGCCCTGGCGCGCCTTCAGGCGCGCGCGCTCGACGGGATTTTCCTTGTCCCAATCCGTGTCCCACGCGCACACCGTGGCCGGGCCGTAGACTTCCGTGAGGCCGTAGACGTGCGTGACGCGGAAGCCCATCTTTTCGATCGCCTCGAGCACGGCCGGCGGCGGCGGGGCGGCCGCGGTCATGATGTTGACGACGTGATCGAATTCGCGTCGTTCGTTGGCCTTGGCGTTGGTCACCATGGCGAGGACGATGGGCGCGCCGCAAAAATGCGAGACCTTGTGGTCGGCAATCGCGTCGTAGACCGCTTTGGCTTCGACGCGCCGCAGGCACACGTTGATGCCGGCCACGCACGCGATCGCCCACGGAAACGTCCAGCCGTTGCAGTGAAACATCGGCAGCGTCCACAGATAGACCGGCTGCTGCGGCATCGACCAGGTCACCAGATTGCCGACCGCCCCCAGATAGGCGCCGCGATGGTGGTAGACCACGCCTTTCGGATTGCCCGTGGTCCCCGACGTGTAATTGAGCGAGATGGCGTCCCACTCGTCCTTCGGCCAGTGCCATTGATAGTTCCTGTCGCCCTCGGCGAGTAGCGCTTCGTAATCCTTCTGTCCGAGCAGTTCGCCCGGACCGGCATATTCCGGATCGCGAACGTCGATCACCGGGATCCTGCGGCCGAGCTGGGCGAGCGCGGCTTTGATCGTCGGCGCGAATTCGCGGTCGGTGATCAGCAGCTTGGTCTCGCTGTGATCGAGGATGAACGCGATCGTCGCGGCATCCAGGCGCGTATTCAGCGCGCCCAACACCGCGCCGCACATCGGCACGCCGAAATGGCATTCGACCATTTCCGGAATGTTCGGCAGCATGACCGAAACCGTATCGTTCTTCTTGATGCCGCGTTTCGCCAGCGCGCTGCCGAGACGCCGCGCGCGGTCGTAGGTTTCCTGCCAGGTGAAGCGCCGCTTGCCGTGAATCGCCGACAGCTTATTCGGAAACGTGGCCGCCGCGCGCTCGATGAAATGCAGCGGCGTCAGCGGCTGATAGTTGGCCGGATTTTTCTCGAGATGCCGGTCGTAGATGCTGCCCTGGTTCTTGCCCGACGCGGCACCCTTGCGCGTCGCCTCGATCGGTTTCTTGCGCGCGGCCGGCGACCGCTTGGCCGCCGCTTTGGCGGATTTCTTGGGGCTGCGCGATTTGGGCTGCTTGGCCATCGTCTGGTCTCCAACGCGTTCGACATCTCCGGGCGGCGACTCGGACCCTTGGGGCCGCCCGTGGGCCGGTAATCTGCATAATCGACGGCAGCCGTACAAGCGCCACTCGCGCGGCCGTTCGGCTGGACCTGTGCCGGGCGCTCGGGCACGATGTCGCAGCGAAAGTACCGCGCGCACGATGCACGGCACGGGATGGAGGGGGAATCCGCATGACCAAGACGAACCAAGGTGCCGTGCGCCCGGAAACGCCGGTGCCTTCGGCGCCGCAGACCGGAACCTGGGTCAGCGACGGCATCGCCGACGTGCTGCGGGCGCTCGATATCCCCTTTATCTGCCTCAACCCCGGCGCCAGCTATCGCGGCCTGCACGACAGCATCGTCAATCACTTGGGTAACACGCGGCCGCAGATGCTGGTGTGCCTGCACGAGGAGCACGCGGTGGCGATCGCGCATGGCTACGCCAAGGTCACCGGCAAGCCGCTGGCCGTGGGGCTGCACAGCAATGTCGGGCTGATGCACGGCTCGATGGGAATTTTCAATGCCTGGTGCGACCGCGCGCCCATGGTGGTGCTCGGTGCCACCGGGCCGGTCGACGCGGCGAAGCGGCGCCCGTGGATCGATTGGATTCACACGTCGACCGATCAGGCGGCGCTGGTTCGCCCGTTCACCAAGTGGGACAATCAGCCGGCGTCGCTGCCGGCCGCGCAGGAGGCGTTGCTGCGCGCGTATCAGATCGCCGCGACGATGCCGAAAGGCCCGACCTATGTCGTGCTCGACGCAGGCTTGCAGGAAACGCGTCTAGCCGAGGCGGCGCCGGTCCCGGATGCAGGCCGCTATGCGCCGCCGATCGCGCCGCCGCCGGCGCCCGAATCTTTGGATAGTGCCGCGAGTCTCCTGCGCAAGGCCAAGCGTCCCGTGATTTTGGCCGGCCGCGTTTCGCGCAGCCAAGACGATTGGGACAGACGCGTCGCGCTCGCGGAAAGACTGGGTGCGCAGGTGGTGACCGATCTGCGCGTCGCCGCGTCGTTCCCGACCGATCATCCGCTGCACGCAGCCGTCGTCGGCGTTCTGCCCAATCCGGCGGCCTACGAAGCGGTGCGTCAGGCCGACGTAATTCTGAGCCTGGATTGGATCGACCTCGCCGGCATGCTGAAGGCGTCGTTCGAACAAAAACCGATTACACCGAAGATCGTTCACGCCTCGATCGATCGTTACATCCACAATGGCTGGAGCATGGATCACCAGGGCCTGCCGCCGGTCGACGTCGACATCTTGGCCCTGCCCGATCCGCTGGTGGCCGGTTTGCTCGAACGACTTGGCAAGGCGGCCGCGCCGAAGCCCGTCGCCAAGGTCGCGCCGGCAGCCACGCCGTTGCCGAAAGCGATCGACCTCGGCTTTCTGGCGCAATGCGTGAACGAGGCGCTCGGCGATAAGCCCACGACGTTCGCGCGTTTTCCGCTCGGCTGGGCCGACACGTTGCGGCATTTTCGCGCGCCGCTCGATTACGTCGGGTACGACGGCGGCGCCGGCATCGGCTCAGGGCCCGGCAACACGGTCGGCGTCGCGTTGGCGTTGAAAGGCAGCGGACGGCTGACCGCGGCGATCATCGGCGACGGCGATTTCCTGATGAGTTCGTCGGCGTTGTGGACAGCGGCGCATTACAAGATTCCATTGCTGCTGATCGTCGCCAACAACCGGTCGTACTTCAACGACGAGCTGCATCAGGAGCGCGTCGCCAAGGAGCGCCAGCGCCCGGTCGAGAATCGCTGGATCGGCCAACAGATTCGCGATCCGGATGTCGATCTCGCGGGCCTCGCGCGCGCACAAGGCTGCATCGGCTACGGCCCGGTCGAGGGGCCCGGCGAATTGACCGCGACACTGAAACGCGCCATCGCCGACGCCGAGCACGCGCCGGTGCTGGTCGACGTGCGCGTGCAGCCCGGCTATCAGACCGTCGCCCCGTCCCCGCCGATAAACAGAATGTAATCGACCGAAGGCGCCGCGCGCGCGACGCGGTACGCAGGAAATCGCGCGTTCGCTGGGCTCAGCGAGAACGGATTATTACTGTATAACAATCGCTTAGCCGCCCGTTGCGATTTCAGACGCGAGCCCATTGCGCTACTAATTTGCTGTCGCCGTTACGTTTGGGGGCGCAGGCGGCATCACGCGCCAATCAGAAAAGTCTGGGAGTGACAATGTCCATACGACGCACCATCGCTTGCGTGGCCGCCGTGGCGGGAGCGCTCGCGCTTACCGCCTGCGCCGACAACATGCAGGCGAAACCCGCGCAACCGACGCCGCCGGCGCAACAGCCGGCGATGTTCGCGACCACCAAGGTGGCCGATAACGTCTACATCTTCCGCTATCAGGGCCATCAATCGATGTTCGTGGTGACCCCGGCGGGCGTGATCGCGACCGATCCGATCTCCTACCAGCGTCCCGCGGCGGCGCAGGCCTATATCGCGGAGATCAAGAAGGTCACCGACAAGCCGATCCGCTACGTGATCTACAGCCACCATCACTACGATCACATCGCCGGCGGCAAGCCGTTCAAGGATCTCGGCGCGAAGTTCATCGCGCACAAGAACGCCACGGCGCACCTGCGCCGGCTGAAGCATCCGGACGTCGTGCTGCCCGACATCTCGACCGACAATTTGTACGTGCTGAATTTGGGCGGCACGCGCCTGGAGTTACACTATCTGGGCCGCAACCACAGCGACAATTCGCTGGCCATGCTGCTGCCGAAGGAAAAGATCGCGTTTACGGTCGATTTCATGCCGATCCAGACCCTGCAGTTCCGCAACATGCCGGACGTGGCGAGCATTCCGGAGTTCTTCACCTCGCTCGACCGCTTGAACGCGCTCAATTGGGATCGCATGATCCCCGGCCATCCATACGCGGGCGGTCGCCTGGGCACCAAGCAGGACGTGCTGGACCAGAAGCAGTACATGACCGATCTCTCGGCCGCCGTGAAGCAGGCGGCGGATGCCGGCAAATGCACGGACACGGCGATGAAGGAAATCAAGCTGCCGAAGTACGAGAAATGGGGCAACTACGCGACCTTCCTGCCCGGCAACATCGAGCGCTTCTGTTACTACTGGTCGCGCGGGTACTAGTTCCGTTGCGGTCGAGTTGAAAAAAACGCCCGGGTGCACAGCCCGGGCGTTTTTCGTTGGACCGCGCGCGTGGCTACTCGGGATGAGGTTTTTATTTTAGCTCACTCCCGCTCTGCCTCATCCTGAGTAGCGCGTCCTTACGCGCGTATCGTCCTTCGACAAGCTCAGGATGAGGGGATGGGATGACGGTAAAACTGCCGAACAATCCGCCCTTGGCAAACCGCTCTGCCTTGCCGCACAGTAGCGAAAAGTCGGAGGAAGCGAATTGACCAGCCGTTACGACGAAATCTACGCGCGTTCGATCGACGACCCGGAAGGCTTCTGGGCCGAGGCCGCCTCGGCGCTGCACTGGACCAGGAAATGGGACAAGGTGCTGGACGCCTCGCGCGCGCCGCATTTTTACCGCTGGTTCGCGGGCGCCGAATGCAACACCTGCTACAACGCGCTCGACCGCCACGTGGATGGTGGCCGCGCCGAGCAGCTGGCGCTCATTTACGACAGCCCGATGACCGGACAGGTCAAGAAATATACCTATCGCCAATTGCGCGACGAGGTGGCCCTGCTGGCCGGTGCGATGGCCGATCTGGGCGTCGGCAAGGGCGATCGGGTCATCATCTACATGCCGATGGTGCCCGAGGCGATGATCGCCATGCTCGCCTGCGCGCGCCTGGGCGCCATTCATTCCGTGGTGTTTGGCGGGTTCGCCGCCAACGAGCTGGCCGTGCGCATCGACGATTGCACGCCGAAACTCATTGTGTCCGCCAGCTGCGGCGTCGAGCCCGGCCGCGTGATCGCCTACAAGCCGCTGCTGGACGGCGCGATCCAACAAGCAAAACATAAAGTGCCGCGCTGTATCCTGCTGCAGCGGCCGATGGAGAAAGCGGCGCTGACGCCGGGCCGCGACGTCGATTGGGCGGATGCGATGAAGCGCGCCAGGCCGCACGCTTGCGTGCCGGTCAAGGCGACCGACCCGCTCTACATTCTCTACACCTCGGGCACCACCGGCCAACCGAAGGGCGTGGTGCGCGACAATGGCGGCCACATGGTGGCGCTGCATTGGACGGTGAAGAACATCTACGGCGTCGAGCCGGGCGAGGTGTAT
This sequence comes from Alphaproteobacteria bacterium, assembly GCA_050186335.1. GTDB lineage: Bacteria > Pseudomonadota > Alphaproteobacteria > Bin65 > Bin65 > JBFWYO01. The sequence continues at coordinate 21,417 of JBFWYO010000076.1, forward strand.
TGGGCCGCGTCCGACGTGGGTTGGGTCGTCGGCCATTCGTACATCGTCTATGCACAGCTGCTGCATGGCAGCACGACGATCCTGTTCGAAGGCAAGCCGGTCGGCACGCCGGATGCCGGCGTGTACTGGCGCGTGATTTCCGACCACAAGGTGAAAACCCTGTTCACCGCGCCCACCGCGTTCCGCGCCATCAAGCGCGAGGACCCGAACGGCGAATTCATCAGGAAATACGATCTGTCCAACTTCAAGTATCTGTTCCTGGCCGGCGAGCGCGTCGATCCCGACACGGTGCAGTGGGCGGAGAGACATCTCAAAGTGCCGGTGATCGACAATTGGTGGCAGACCGAAACCGGCTGGCCGATCTGCTCGAACTATGTCGGGCTCGGCCTGCTGCCGGTGAAATACGGTTCGCCGTCGAAGCCGGCACCGGGCTGGAAACTCGAGGTACTCGACGACAACCGGCAGCCGGTGAAGCCCGGCCAGATCGGCGCGCTGTGCGCGAAGCTGCCGATGCCGCCCTCCTGCCTGCCGACCTTGTGGAACGCCGACCAGCGCTTCGTCGATTCTTACCTGCGCGATTATCCGGGCTACTACAAAACCGGCGACGCCGGCTTCATCGACGAGGACGGCTATGTGTTCGTGATGACGCGCACCGACGACGTCATCAACGTGGCCGGTCACCGCCTGTCGACCGGCGCCATGGAGGAAGTGCTCTCGGCACATCCGGATGTCGCAGAGTGCGCGGTGATCGGCGTGGCCGACCAGCTCAAGGGTCAGGTGCCACTCGGCTTCCTGGTGCTCAAGAAGGGCGTGACCAAAACGGAATCCGCCATCGTCGGCGAAGTGGTCGCCATGGTGCGCGACAAGATCGGGCCCGTGGCCGCGTTCAAGTCGGCAACGGTCGTGCAGCGCCTGCCGAAAACGCGCTCCGGGAAGATCCTGCGCGGCACGATGCAGAAGATCGCCGACAACGAAAGCTTCAAGGCGCCGGCCACGATCGACGACCCGATGATCCTGGATGAGATAAAAGCCGCATTGAAGGATATCGGCTACGCAAAAGGGAAGTAGCGGAGGCGCGTTCGCGCGCCGCTCATCCTTCGATACGCGCGTAAGAACGCGCTACTCAGGATGAGGCAGGGTTATTGTGCTAAAATTCAAACTTCATCCTGAATAGCGCGCAGCGCGTATCGTCCTTCGACAAGCTCTGGATGAGGGGATTGGCCGCAAGCGGGGTCGCTGGAACCGGCGCCCTAGTTCGATCCCTTCATCGCGACCGCGCCGTATTTGTACCCGGATTCGTCGGACACCGACGCCGTCCTGCCGTTCCACCAGTCCTCGAGGCGCTCCGGCACCGCGATGCCCCATTTGCGCACGATGATCTCGATCGCGATGTCGAAATATTCCTTGCGCATGTCCTCGTTGGTACGGCTTTTGATGCCCCAATAGCGATAACGCTCGTTGCTTTTCGAACCGTCGCTGCCGAAGCTCCGCAGGCCGACCGGAAACCAGCGGTAGACCGCCTGCTTCACCGCGTCCTGGTGGCCGTTGTCGAGCAGCCATTTGGTGCCCTGCATGCCGAGCCCGACATGGCCGTGTTCCTCGCGCAGCGTGTCTTCGGAGGCCTTGCGGAACGGCGCGTAGGGCGCGTTCTTGAACTCCTCGAACTGGTGCGCAGCAGCGCGATCGACGAGCGCCAGGAACACCATCTGGTCGGCCCAGTTTTCGATCGGCACGTCGAAGGTGGAAAGATGCTCCTTCTCCTTCATGATCTCGCGCCAGTCGATGCCGAGCTCCTCGAGCAGCCGGCGGAAGCGGATGTGATGGCCGTATTCCTCCATCACGGTTTTCGCCATGCGCATTTTGAAATCCGGCGTCGGGCCCATCAGGATGCTGCGCTCGAAGCAATCGGCGCCGTAATCCTCGCTGACCACGTGAATGTTGATCAGGTTGAGGATCAGCTTCTGGAA
>JBFWYO010000077.1:0-22514 GCA_050186335.1 Alphaproteobacteria bacterium
GTACGCGCCGCCGGCGCCTCGCAGCACGCGTTCGTGCAGTATCTCGGCGGCTCGCCGCTGAACATCGCGTTCGCCGTAGTACAGCCGGCGCTCGCCAGGGGCGTTGTCGATTGCGCAATCACCGGCGCCTTGTCCGGCTACCGTTCGAAATGGCACGAGGCCGCGACGCACCTGCTCCCGGTCCCGGTCAATTTCGGGCTGGTCGCGACCATCGCCAATCTCGAATGGTGGAACAAGCTCGACCCCAAGGTGCAGGCATTCCTGGCCAAGGAAATCCGCGAGTTGGAAAACAATATCTTCAAACTGGCGGCGACCGAAACCGCGATGGGCATTATCTGCAACACCGGAACCGGCGGCCAGTGCAGCGTTGGGCCGGCGGCCAAGATGACGCTGGTGCCGGTCTCTGCGGCGGATCAGGCGTTGCGCCAGAAGGCGTTCAGCGACGCGATCCTGCCCGATTTCGCCAAACGCTGCGGCGCCGCCTGCGTCGCGGAATGGAATGCCACGATCGGCAAGGCCATGGGCATCGTTGCCAAGGCGAACTGATCGTGCGGCGTCCCGGGGCCGCGTGCGCGCGGCCCCGGGACTTTCGCCGTTCAGTGCGACATCAGGACCGGAATGGTCATGTGGCGCAGAATATCCCGCGATGCGCCGCCCAGGATGAATTCGCGCAGGCGCGAGCGGCCGTAGGCGCCCATCACCAGCAAATCGATACCGAGATCGGCGGCGCGCGACAGCAGGACGTCGCCGACCTCCAGATCCTTCGCGTTCAACGAGTTAACCTCAGCCTTGACGCCGTGGCGCGCCAGATACAGCGCGATATCCGCGCCCGGCATCTCGCCGTGACCGTCCGGGCCGCCTTCCGGATTGACGGCGAACACGGTCACCTTGTCGGCGGTCTGCAACAACGGCATGGCATCGGATACGGCCCGCGTCGCCTCGCGGCTCGCGTTCCAGGCGAGCAGAACGTTCTTGCCGACGGTCGGAAACTTGCCGGCATAAGGGATGACCAGGATCGGCCGTCCGGCATCCATCACCACGTTCTCGACCAGGTCCGGATAAAACGCCGCCGCCTCGTTCTCGGCATTGTACTGGCCGAGGACGGTCAAATCGGCGTATCGCGCATGGACCGACATGACGGTGGCTACGTGGCCGCTGTCGATCCGCCATTCGATCGGGAGCGTCGTTCGCGCGGCGATCTTGTCGTACTGCGCCTTGGCGGCCGCCTCGGCTTCCTGCTTGACCTTCTCGTTGACGTCGACGACGACATCGCCGACCTGCGCCGCGACGTAGGCGGGAATATACAGCGGCGGCGATACATGAATGGCGGTGAGATGCGCGCCGCACCGTTCGGCGATGCCGATCGCGGCGGCGGCGCGCTCATTCATGTTCTTGTCGGTATCGACATGCAGCAGGATGCTCTTGTAGCTCATCGTCGCCTTCCCTTTCTAAAGTTGGCACCCGGCCGGCGCCGCACATTGTTAAATGATAGGCCATTTCCGCGCCCGCCGACAAAAAATGCCCGCGGCCGGAGCCCGGGCATAAGCCGTATGCGCAATCAGTGGAAACCGCCGAAAACCTAGCGGAGGCCGGGGCGCACAGGCACCCCGGCAATCCGTTAATCCCCTCAGCTCCGCGACTTGACGGCGATTTTCTTGACCGGCGGCGATTTTTGCGCGGCCTTCGGCATCGTCACCGTCAGCACGCCTTTCGAAAGGTCGGCCGAAATCTTCTCCGCATCGACGTTCGGCGGCAGAGTCAAAGAACGCTCGAACATGCCGTACGACCGTTCGATGCGATGATAGTTCTTGTCCTTCTCCTCCTTCTCGGCTTTTTTCTCGCCGCGTACCGTCACCACGCCATCGGATACCTTTACTTCGATATCCTTTTCTTCCACGCCGGGAAGTTCGGCGGTGATTACGAAGGCCGCATCGGTCTCGGCCACGTCCATGCGCGGCGCCTTGATCGTCGCGGCTCCGGCCAGCGAACGCATGGAGGGAAAGGTCAAGTCGCCGAAGAAATCCTGGAACATGCGTTGCATGTCGTCTTGCAGCGACCCGAACGGGGTCAGCGCCGAAGAACCCCGCTGTTGCTTGGGTTGGTTGGTTTCTGCCATGGCGTTTCTCCTTCGGTTAGAGTCAAAAAGCTCAGTGCGACATCAGAACCGGCACAGTCATGTAGCGGAGAATATCGCGCGACGCGCCGCCCATGATGAACTCGCGCAGACGCGAACGGCCATAGGCTCCCATGACGAGCAGGTCGACGCCGAGATCGGCAGCGCGCGACAGCAGCATGCTGCCGACGTCGATATCCTTCGCGACCAACGATGCCGCTTCCGCCTTGACGCCGTGCCGCGACAGATAGAGCGCGATATCGGCACCCGGTATGTCGCCGTGGCCGTCGGCGCCGCCTTCGGCATTGATGACCAGCACGGTTACCTTGTCGGCGGTTTTCAACAGCGGCAGCGCATCCGTTACGGCGCGGGTTGCCTCGCGACTGGCGTTCCATGCGACTAAAATGTTGCTGCCGATTTTAGGGAACTTGCCGACAAACGGCACGATCAGCACCGGCCGGCCGCAATCGAGCACGACGTTCTCGACCAGGTCGGGATAATAATTGGCGGCCTCGCCCTCGGGATCGTACTGACTCAACACGGCCAAATCCGCATAACGCGCATGCATCGCGACCACCGATCCGCCATGGCCCTGATCGGTCCGCCATTCGACGGGCGTCGAAGCGTTCGCCTCGAGCTTCGCGAACTGCGCCTTAGCCTTGGACTCGGCGTCTACGCGGATCTTTTCGTTGACCTCCATGACGATGTCGCCGACTTGCCCCACCATCATCGGCGGAATGTACATCGGCGGCGCAACGTGAAGCCCGGTAATATGCGCATTGAATTGCGCGGCGAGTTGCAGCGCGGCGGCCGCACGCGCCGGCATATTTTTGTCGCCATCGACCTGCAGCAGGATATTTTTGTAGGACATGCTACCTCTCATTTTGATTGATCTTTATAACCGGATAATAGCGCAACGGCCTTGATCCTGGTCAAACCTGGATGCCGCTCCGTAGACACCAGCTTTCACGCTCCGGCCGGAAGCCGGCGCGCTGGAGCAATTCGGCCAGTTCGGACCCATTATCGATCATGTTAATATGTATTCCCTGGCAATCGTAACGCCGCGCCATGTCGCGGGCGGCCGCCAGCACGGTGGCCCAGATGGTGCGGATTCCGAATTGATTAAGAATGACTAAATTGTCGCATTCAAGTGTCCGGTTGCATCGTAGGCTGGCGACCACCGAATAGCTGAACAAAGCGCGCGCGTAGCCGCGTGCACATTCGACCGCGACGATGCCGCCGGGCGCTCCAGTTAATGTATTGGAAAGATTAGGCCTTTTCGGTTTTGCCGTGGCCGCGACGAAACTGCGCCAATGGTCCAAGCTGAGTTCTGCAAGCGCCAGTTGGACGAGCGGATACATCCGGTCGGCCTCCCGCGTGGTTATTTCCCGTGCACTGTATCCGTTGTCCATCGGTCCGAATCGGCTTATCGTTATTTCAATTAACAATGCGCCCCGAGCCGCGGGTCGTCGTTGACCCATGTCAACGCCAACGCGGATATCCATATGAACGGGGCGTAAAAGCGGAACGCTCGACCCGAATGACGACGCACCGAACACCGTTGCCGAAGGCCCTGACGAAGGAGGCCTTGCCGAATCCGTGCCGCGCCTGCGCGGTGCGCGAAATGAGCGTATGCAGCGCGCTCAGCGACGCCGAGTTGAACCGATTGGACGGTATCGCCGCGAAGAGCAAGTTCCACGCGGGCGAAACGGTGTTCTACGAGGGCGACAGCGCCGACTACCTGTTCAATGTGACCAGCGGCGTCGTAAAAGTATACAAACTGCTGCCGGACGGGCGCCGGCAGATCACCGGGTTCCTGTTCTCCGGGGACTTCCTCGGACTTGCGCTCCACAACACATTCACCTATTCGGCCGAAGCGCTCGACGACGTGGCCTTGTGCCACTTCCCGCGCAAACCGTTCGAACGGCTGCTGGACGAATTTCCCGCGCTCGAAAAGCGGCTGCTGCGTTCGGCGTCGAACGAATTGGCGGCGGCGCAGGACCAAATGCTGTTGCTCGGGCGCAAGACCGCCCGCGAACGGCTGGCGACCTTCTTGCTCAGCATGTCCGAGCGTGCGGTGCGGCGCAATGAATCGGCCAGCAACCTGCGGCTGCCGATGGGCCGCGCCGATATCGGCGACTATCTTGGCCTGACAATCGAGACGGTCAGCCGAACTTTCACGGGCCTGCGCAAGGATGGATTGATCGACCTACCTTCGAACCATGACGTGATCGTGCGGAAGCCCGCGGCGATTCGCGAACTTGCCGGCATCGAGGCGCAAGATCTGCTGGCGAGCCAAGCCGCCGCGTTCTGATGCAACGCGGACCCGCTTCGATCACGCCGGTATCTTAAGTCCGCGTTGAACCGCCGGCCGCGCGCCGATTTCAGCCGCCCAGCGATCGATATGATCGAGCCCGCCGGTCAAATGTGCCAGGCGCTGCTTGGTCCGATACCAAACCGGGTACATCGCAATGTCAGCGATCGAATATTCTCCGGCCAGAAAGCGCTGATCGGCAAGGCGCGCATTTACCGTCCTGAGCATCCCGCTCATCCGCGATTCGACCAATTCGGTGATCGCCGGCGTACGCTCTTCGCGCATCGAAAGCTGAAAACAGACGCCGAATTGCGGCCCGACGTCGGTCGCAGCCACCATGGTCCATTGATCGACCAGGGCGCGCTGGAGCGGATCCTTGGGCAGGAATTTGCCGAACTTGCCGGCCAGATAAAACAGGATCGCGGCAGACTGCGACAATGTCAGCTTCGCGCCGCCCGGGCCGTCATGATCGACGATAACCGGAATCGCGCCCATCGGGTTGATCTTAAGGAATTCCGGGTTCTTCTGCTCGCGCTTCAGAATATCGACCTTGTGTGGGGTGTACGTCGCGGCGCATTCCTCAAGCATGACGGAGGCGCGCAGTCCGTTGCTCGTACCAAACGTATAAAGATCGATCATTGTGTTTCCCCGAACGGTTTTGGGCCTCTGCCGACGGCAGCTATCCGGCTGTCGAAGCTAGGTTAAACTACCAGCTAACCCCCGGCCAAAACACGCAAAATTGATGTCGCCGGGCTGCCCGTGCGTGGGAATGGCAATTGCCGGAGGACGGTGGCACGGTTTATGCTTAATCAAGCTTTGGTCGGGAGGCGCCATCGCGCGACGATCTGCTTCGGTCAAGCGTCGCGTCGCGCAGCGGAGCGCCTAAGATCAAATTCGAACAGGTGAAGATGAAACTCGGCAACAAGATTTTCGGCTTGATCGCGATCGGCGCCCTGTGTGTGGGCGCCTATTACTATTTCCAGGCCGATTCGAAACCGAAAGCGCCGCAGCAGGCAGCGCTGGGTTCCCGCCCGGCGCCGGTGACGATTGCAATGGCCGTGCGCGGGCCAGTGCCCTTGCGGCTGAGCGCCATTGGAACCGTCCAGCCGATCTCGACCATTTCGATCAAGTCCCAGATCGACGGCCAAATCCTCAAGGCGCATTTCCAGGAAGGTCAGCTGGTCAACAAGGGCGACCTGCTCTACACCATCGACCCGCGCCCGTTCGAGGCGGCGTTGCGCCAGGCCGAAGCCAATCTGCTCAAGGATCAGGCGCAACTCGAGCGCGCCAAGGGCGATCTCGCGCGGTCCGCCGAACTGGTCAAGAAGGATTTCACGTCCAAGCAGAAGTACGACGAAGCGCGCGCCAACGTGGCGGCGCTCGACGCCACCGTGAAGGCCGACGAAGCGGCCATCGAGATGGCGCGCCTGCGGCTCGAATATACGCAGATCCGCGCGCCGATCAGCGGCCGCGTCGGCGCGATGCTGGTCACCGAGGGTAATCTGGTAAAGGCCAACGACATCCAGTCGCTGGTCACGCTCAATCAGATCCAGCCGATGTACATCGCCTTCTCCGTGCCGGAGCAGAACCTCAACGAAGTGCGCCGCCGGATGACCGACGGGGCGGTGCGCGTCACCGCCACCTTGCCCGGCGAGAAGGAACCGATCGGCGAAGGCGAATTGACCTTCATCAACAATTCGGTCGACGTGACCACGGGAACCATCCAGCTGAAGGCAACTTTCGCCAACGCCGACGGAAAACTGACGCCGGGCCAGTTCGTCAACGTGTCCGTCACGCTCGTCGTGGTGCAGGACGCGATCAGCATTCCCACGCAGGCGATCCAGATCAGCCAGCGCGGCCGTTACGTGTTCGTGGTCAAATCGGATAATCGCGTTGAAATGCGGACGATCGCCGTCGGCCAGGCCGTCGACGACAAGACCGTCGTCACCGAAGGGTTGAAGCCCGGCGAAATCGTCGTCACCGAAGGCCAGCTCCGGCTGGTGCCGGACATCCGCGTCGAGCCCCGCAACAAGCCGCCGGCCTGACCCAAACGAGCCTGACCTCGCCCAGAGGGCCAACACGCTATGACATTGCCTGAACTTTGCATCCGCCGGCCGGTCATGACCACGCTGCTCATGGCGGCATTCGTGATCTTCGGCATCGTCGCCTATCGCTCGCTGCCGGTCTCGGAATTGCCGTCGGTCGATTTTCCAACCGTGCAAGTCACCGCTTCGTTGCCGGGCGCCGATCCCGAGACCATGGCCTCGGCCGTCGCCAAAGTGCTGGAGAACCAGTTCTCGACCATTCCCGGCATCGATTCGATGTCGTCGGTCAGCTCGCTTGGCCAGACCCGCATCACCATTCAGTTCGATCTCGACCGCAGCATCGACGGCGCCGCGCAGGACGTCCAGGCGGCCATCTCCGCGGTGCAGCGCAAGCTGCCGCAGGACATGCCGAACCCGCCCTCCTACCGCAAGGTCAACCCGGCCGACCAGCCGGTCTTTTACATTGCCATGACGTCGGCGACGCTGCCGTTGCAGACCGTCAACGAGTATGCCGAGACGATCCTGGCCCAACGCATCTCGACGATCAGCGGCGTCGCGCAAGTGTTGGTATATGGCTCGCAGAAATTCGCCGTGCGCGTGCAGGTCGACCCGCTGGCTCTCGCGTCGCGCGGCTATGGCATCGACGAACTCGAGAAAGCCGTCAAACAGGCCAACACCAACCAGCCGACCGGCCAGTTGAGCGGGCCGGATCAGTCGATGGCGGTCCGCAGCACCGGGCAATTGACCGACATCAGCGAGTTCGCGAACCAGATCGTCGGCTACCGCAACGGCGCGCCGGTGCGCATCAAGGATATCGGGCAGGTCGTCGCCGGCGTCGAGAACGACAAGGTGGCGAGCTGGTACATCCGCACGGCGGAAAAAGAGGCGTCGCGCGCGATCATCCTGGCGATCCAGCGGCAGCCGAACACGAATACGATCGAAGTGGTCGATTCGGTGCGGCAGATCCTGCCGCAGTTCGAGGCGCAATTGCCCGCCTCGATCAAGCTCAACATCCTCTACGACCGCGCGATGACGATCCGCGAGTCGATTCACGACGTGCAGTTCACCTTGATCCTGGCCTCGGTGCTGGTGATCCTGGTGATCTTCGTGTTCCTGCGCAATCTGTCGGCGACCATCATCCCGAGCCTCGCCTTGCCGATCTCGGTCATCGGCACGTTCGCGGCGATGAGCATGCTCGGCTTCAGCTTGGACAATCTGTCCCTCCTCGCGCTTACGTTGGCGGTCGGATTCGTCGTCGACGACGCGATCGTCATGCTGGAAAACATCGTTCGCCATATCGAAAACGGCGAAGAGCCGATGCAGGCCGCTTTGATCGGCTCGAAGGAAATCTCCTTCACCATCATTTCGATGACCGTCTCGCTGGTGGCGGTCTTCATTCCAGTCATGTTCATGGGCGGCGTGGTCGGGCGGCTGCTGCACGAGTTTGCCGTCACCATCTCGGCCGCCATTATCGTCTCGGGCATTGTCTCGCTGACGCTGACCCCGATGCTGTGCAGCCGCTTCGTGCGGCACAGCACGAAGCAGCATGGCGCCTTGTATCGCGGCACCGAGCGCATGTTCGACGCCATGCGCAACGGCTACGACAGCACGCTGCGCGCGGCACTGCGCCATAAATTCATCGTCTTCCTGATTTTCATCGGCACGATCGTCGCCTCCGGCTACCTGTTCGTCGCCGTGCCCAAGGATTTCCTGCCCAGCGAGGACAGCGGCCGCGTCGTCATCTTCACCGAAGGCGCACAGGACGCTTCCTTCGATGCGATGATCCGAAATCAGCAGCAGGCCGTGCAGATCGTCATGCGCAATCCAAACGTCGCCGCGTTCATGTCGTCGGTCGGCGCCGGCGGGCCGCGCGTGACGCCCAATTCCGGCACCATGTTCCTGCGCCTCAAGCCGCGCAACGAACGCCCGCAGCACGTCGATCAGATCGTTCAGGATCTGCGTCGGCAGCTCAACACCATCCCCGGAATCCGGGTATTCGTGCAGAACCCGGCCTCGATCAATCTCAGCGGCATGTCGTCGAAGGCGCAGTATATCTACACGCTCCAGGGCTTCGATCTCGACCAGCTCTACGAATGGGGCGAGAAGATGGAAGCCGCGGTGCGCGCGGTTCCCGGCCTTGTCGACGTGACCAGCGACCTCGATATCCGCAGCCCTAACCTGTACGTCAACATCGACCGCAACAAGGCGGCCACGATGGGTTTGACCGCGGAACAGATCGAAGGCGCGCTGGCCAGCGCGTTCGGCTCGCGGCAGATCTCGACGATCTACACCACGTCGAACCAGTATCAGGTCATTCTCGAGTTGATGCCGCAGTACCGCGCCAGCCCGACGGCGCTCGACAACATCCGAATCCGCTCGGTCGGCGGCCAGCTGGTGCCGCTGCAATCGTTCGCCTCGATCAGCCAGCGCGTCGGCCCGTTGACGGTCAACCACGCCGGCCAGCTGCCGGCCGTGAGCATCTCGTTCAACCTGGTGCCCGGTCTGGCGCTCGGCGACGCGATCGCCCGCGTCAAGCAGGTCGAGCGCCAGATCGGCATGCCGGCGTCGATTTCGACCTCGTTCATGGGCACCGCCCAGGCGTTCCAGAAATCGACCCAGGGCCTCGGGATGCTGCTGGTGATGGCGATCCTCGTGGTCTACATCGTGCTCGGCATTCTGTACGAGAGCTTCGTGCATCCGCTGACGATCCTGTCAGGCCTGCCCTCCTCCGCGGTCGGCGCGCTGTTGACGCTGCTGCTGTTCCAGACGCCGCTCAGTCTCTATGCCTTCGTCGGCGTGATCATGCTGGTCGGCATCGTCAAGAAGAACGCGATCATGATGATCGACTTCGCGCTGGAAAAAACGCGGACGCACGGCGTTTCGGCCGAAGAAGCGATTTACGAAGCCTGCCTGATCCGCTTCCGGCCGATCATGATGACGACGTTCGCGGCCTTGCTCGGTGCCTTGCCGATCGCCATCGGCTTCGGCGCCGGCGCCGAATCGCGCCAGCCGCTGGGCTTCGCCGTGGTCGGCGGCCTGGTGCTGTCGCAGTTGCTGACGCTATACATCACGCCGGTGATCTACATCTACCTGGACCGGCTGCAGACCCGCAAAAAGAAGAAACAAGTCGCCGCGCCTGGACCGGTCACGTCGCCCGCCGAATAGCAGCGGCGCTTCCGGCGTTGGCGTTTGCGCGGCCGCCTCAGCGCTTGCGCTTGCGTTCGACGAAAATCTCGACCTCGCCCGGCCGATAGGGCTGCACGTACCCGTACGGCCGATGATCGTAATAGCGCGGTTGCGCGAACCGGCGCTGGGCCCAGTGCGCGTAAACTTGCGCTGGGTAATAGGCGGGCGGCGGATAAAACACCGGCGGCGGCCGGTAGGAATACGGCACGACGGCCGGCGGTACCGTAGCGGTATCGGTTTCGTCGTCCGGCGGCGCGGGGTTCGGCGCGAAATCGTCCGACTCAAACCGATGTGGATCGGCGATGTTCGGCTCCGTCCCGTATGGACGCGGCGGCTGAACCATCGCCGGCGGCGGCTCGCGCTGAACCTGATCGCTGAGGATGCCGGGATCCTCCGCCATCGATTGACGCGGTGGTCGGGCGGCTTTTTTCGTCGGCGCTTGCGGCTGATTCGGATTGATCGGGCCGGTCGATTCGGGAATCGGATCGCTTTTCCGGGCCTGCGGCGGCGTCAGCGGAATCGGTATTTTCGTGCGGGGCTGAAATTGCGGCGGTGGCGGCCGCCGATCCGGCTCAGCGCGATACTGATCGTAACCGTCGTCGTCCTCCGGCCACAGCGCCTGTCCGCCCGCATCGCCGGCGACGGCCATACCGAGCGCGCAAATCGAAGCCAAGAACCCCATATTCCGCGTCATCGCATCCTCCCCAGGACACATTCGAGCGGCAAACAATCAGCATGCACGCCTGCGGCTGAACCGCAGGTGAATGCCGGAGCGATATAAAAATCTATTTTAAATCAATCGTTTAGGGGTCGACCGGGAAGATCCAGTCGCAGCGCGACGGTATCGGCGGCGGATTCGGTCACCAGTTCGGTGCCCAACTCGCGGCTGAGCGCGATCATGCGCTCAACGATCGCGACGGCGGTCGCATCACGCGCCAAGCCGATCGGCAACGGCTTTTGCCGAACCGGCACCATGCGCAACCGCACCGGTCGCGCGTCTTCGACTTCGAGCAGGAACACGAAGCTCCAATTGTCGGGCAGGAACGGAAACTTCCAGTAATCGTCGATCATGTTGCCGGTGTCGTACATGATCAGACCGCCGTTGTAGTATTCGACGCCTTGCACCAGATGCGCCGAATGACCGTGCAGCACATCGACTCCGGCGTCGATCGCAGCGTGCGCAAAATCCTTGAAGCGTTGGATCGGCCGCTGGCGCATGTTCGGACCCCAGTGCAGCGACAGCACCACGAGTTGCGCACCCTGCCCGCGCGCATCGCGCACTGCGCGCGCAACGCGCGTCAACCCGTCGCCGCCGAGGTCGAACCGCATGAAGTTCGTCCCGGGCCGTTTCGTCCTGGCGGCGAATTCCGGCAGGTTGTCGGTCGCCGACAGGGCGCCGATCTTGAGGCCGGATACGTCGAATATGACCGGCCGGTCCGCGTCGAGCGCCGTTTCGCCTGCCCCGGCGTGCGCGATCTTGGCGCCGTCGAGCGCGCGCAGCGTGTCGTGCAGGCCGCGGATGCCGAAATCCAGCATGTGATTGTTCGCCAGGCTGACGAAGCGCACATTGGCCTTATGCAGGGCGTCGACGGCCCGCGGATCGGCGCGGAAGTGATAGGTCTTGATTCCGTATTGCCGATAGAACCGCTGGCGCGTGATCGGACATTCCAGATTCGCGAACGTGCCGTCGGCGCCGTGCAGCAGCGGCAGGACGTCGCCCCAGATCTCCGCGGCCAGCCCCTTGCGCAGGCGTCGCGACACGCCGCGCCCCAGCATGACATCGCCGACAAAGGCTAAACGGATCGGCACGGCCATGGCGTCGCTGGTCTCGTTCGGTTGGCTCGACGCGCAAGCGTATCGGTTTTCGCTCTTGCGGCAAATTGGGCTGGCCGGCTCGGCTTCAGCCGATCGAATACATCTCGACCGCAACCAGCGGACTGTCGGCCTGCCAAAGCGCCGGATTCAGATTGTCCGGCGTCGCCGCGGCCAGCAGGTCATGCGGCTGGGGCGCGGATTGCGCGCCGGTTGCCATTCGCATCAGCTGCCAACGCCGTTCGAGGAACGAAGAATGGAAGACGCTCGATCGGTTCCGCTCGATGAAATTGACGGTTGCATCATTGCTGAAGTAGCTCGAATGCGCGCGCAGGCGCTCGAATTCGGTAAACAGGCCGGCCGCCAGCCATTCGGAAAAGCGGCCGCCGCTGTCCCAATTCTCGGACCGGACCGACGGCGCCAGAAACATCTCGGTCAGCCGGAGCCGCTCGCCGCGTTTGACCGCGTTCAGCAATCCGGTGAACAGATTGTAGGCGTCGACCCGTCGGCCGATGTCTGCGGCGACGCGCGCCGAAGAAAGCGCTTGCGGGTGCGGAATATTGTCGCCCTCGTAGCCGCGCAGCAGGCGATCCGCCTCGGCCAACGCCGCCCAACGATGCGCGGCGCCGGCGTTCTCGTCGCGCGAGGCGGCGTACAAATTCAGGGCGCGACGATAGGTATCGTCGGCGATGTGATTGGGACGCGCGGCAAACCGGTTCATCTGCGCCTGCAACGGGCCGAAGTACGGCATCGGCGCAAGCAGCTTCAGCCACGCATCCGGTGCCGGTTCGGCCGGCGGCGCGGTTTCGCGCACGAGCAGCTGGCGCGCTTGCAGTTGCGCGGCGCGATCCGGCTTGCAGGCGAAAACATTGATCAGATATGCGTCGCGCGTCGCCGCGTCGAACGGCACCAATATGTTCAGCGCCGGCACATGGCGGAACACATCGTATCCGAGCGCCTGCAATGCGTCGGCGATGGCAGGTTGATAGGTTACGCCTTGGACGATTTCGGTCATCACCAGCGGCGAGTGGTCGGCGAAGATTCGGTGTCCCGCGGCGATGATGCGCGGCTCCAGGCCTTCCGCGTCCAGTTTGACGAAATCGATCGGGCGGTCGCCGAACGATCCCGCCAGCCGATCCAGCGTTTCGACCGATACGCGTTCGCCGAATACCTCATCGCCGCCGAGTTGGCCGAGCTCCGTATCGCCCGGGTTTGCCAGAACCTGCTCGCCGGGCGCATCGGACAGCGCGTGCGCGAAAACCTCAACATGGGCAAGGCCGTTGCGTTGCAGCGTGGCCAGCAGATGCGTGCGGGGCACCGCCGCCGGCTCGAACGCCCAAACCTTCCCCGCGGGCCCGGTGGCGCGGCCCAGCGCCGAAGTATACAGGCCGAAACTGGCGCCGATGTCGATCGCGGCCTGGCCTGGCTGCACGGCCTTGCGCACGAAGCCGATCTCGGATTCGAACCAATCCTCCTGTTCGAGCAGGACGTAGGTCGTCAAACGGCGAATCACGTTCGGCACGCAAATCTCGCTGCCGTCGTGGATGCGCACGAACACGGAATTGGGCGGCTGTTCGGTCATGAATTTTGGCGCGGCGTTGTCCGGCGATGCGGCGGAACGCCGCCGAAGGTGGCGACCCCTACGGGATTCGAACCCGTGTTACCTGCGTGAAAGGCAGGTGTCCTAGGCCTCTAGACGAAGGGGTCCCCGGAAGGAGAGTGACCTACTGGGATGGGCGAGGAAAATCAAGGCTTTCCTGGAGCCCGGATGTCGCGGCCGGCGGTCAATGCGCGGGCGCCGCGTCGTCGATGAAAAACTGCACGTCCGACCGCCCCTGGTAGTCGTCCGGCCGCAAATGGCCGGCCAGATGCAGCACGCCGCCCTTGGCGTTGAGGAGCGCCTGCCCGAGCGGCGATTCGACCGCCCGGAACGCGATCGCCTTGAGCCGCCCGCCGCCCTCGCCGGCCAGAAAACAGCGCACGTGCTGCGTCCCGACCACATCGGCCTTGGCGATGCGCACCGCGGGCAGGGCGAAGCGCGGTTCGGCGTTGCCGGCGCCGAACGGTCCGATCCGTTCGATCAATTCGCAAAAATCGGGCGTCGCCGCCTCGACGCTGATGGCGCCGTCAACGCCCAGGCTCGGCCGCAGCATCGGGTCGTCGGCCGCGCGCTGCAACCGCTCGCTGAGAAACGCGCGCAACTGCTCGATCTTGTCCACCGCCACGGTCAAACCCGCGGCCATCTTGTGACCGCCACCATTGATCAGCAATCCGGCCTGGCGCGCGGCGATGATCGCGGCGCCCAGATCGAGGCCCTGGATCGACCGACCGGAACCTTTGCCGACGCCGTCCTTGATCGCGATCACGCAAGACGGTCGGTTGAAACGCTCGACCAGGCGCGCGGCGACGATCCCGACGACGCCGGGATGCCAGCCGTCCTTGGCCACCAACACCAGCGCGTTCGCATTGTCGCGACGGCGTTCGGCTTCGATCAGCGCTTCGGTCAATACGCTGGCTTCGATCGCCTGGCGCTCCTTGTTCAATTTGTCCAGCCGTTGCGCGAGCGGCGCCGCGGCGGCCGCATCTTCGGCCAGCAACAGGCGCACGCCCAGATCCGACTCGCCGATGCGGCCGCCGGCGTTGACGCGCGGGCCGAAAATGAAGCCGGCATGATAGGCGCCGGGTTTCGACCGCACCGCGGCCACGTCGGCCAACGCCGCAAGGCCCGGATTGTCGCGCCTTGCCATGATCTTAAGGCCCTGCGTGACCAGCGCGCGATTGAGCCCGGTCAGCGGCACCACGTCGCAAATCGTACCCAGCGCCACCAGATCGAGCCAGTTGAGCAAGTCCGGCTCGGCGCGGTCGCGGAACCGGCCTTCGGCGCGCAGCGCGCGATTGAGCCCGATCAGAAGGAGAAACGTCACGCCGACCGCGGCGAGATTCTTATGCGGGCTGGTTTCATCCAATCGGTTCGGATTGACGATCGCCCACGCGTCCGGAAGTTTCGGTTCGGCCGCATGGTGATCGACGACGATGACGTCCAAGCCGGCTCTGCTGCCCGCGGCCAGGGCTTCGTGCGCCGAGATGCCACAATCGACGGTCACGACCACACGAATTCCGTCGGCCGCGAGTTTCCGCAGCGCGGCTTCATTGGGTCCGTAGCCTTCTTTCTGGCGATCGGGAATGTAGGTCACCAGCGTAGCGCCGACGGCTGCGAAATAGCGCGCCAGAAGCGCCGCCGAGGTGGCGCCGTCGACATCGTAATCGCCGAACACGGCGACCGGCTCGCGCGCCTTCAGCGCGGCGACCAGACGGGCCACCGCCTTGTCGAGATCGAGCAGATGCGATGGGTCCGGCAGCGCCTGGCGCAAGGTCGGCGCCAGGAACGCCGGCGCCTCGTCGACGCCGACGCCGCGCGCCGCCAGAATGCGCCCGACGATTTCGGGCAAGTCCAGGCGTTGCGACAGCGTCAGAGCCGCGCGCTCGTCGCCGCCGCGCGTACGCCATATCTTACCGAGCAACGATCGTTCGACGCCGAGAAACGGAGCGTCCATTGCGCTCAACGCCGGTATTCGGCTTTGCGCCCGAAGTTATGATGCGCCTCGATGATGCGCACGGTCCCCGACTTGGAGCGCATGACGATCGAATGCGTCACTGCGCCGTCGCCATACCGCCGCACGCCGCGCACCATCGACCCATCGGTGACGCCGGTCGCGGCGAACATCACGTCGCCCTTGGCGAGTTCATCCAGCTTGTAGATGCGATTGAGGTCCTGCACGCCGAGCTTGCGTGCGCGGCCGCGTTCGTCGTCGTTGCGGAACAGGAGCTTGCCCTGCATCTGGCCGCCGATGCAGCGCAGCGCCGCAGCGGCCAGCACGCCTTCGGGCGCGCCGCCGCTGCCGAGATAGATATCCACGCCCGATTCGCCGCGCGAGGTGGCAATGACACCGCTCACATCGCCGTCGGAAATCAGTTTGATCCGCGCCCCGGCCTCGCGCACCTTGGCGATCAACTCGGCATGACGCGGCCGATCCAGGATGCATGCGACCAGATCCGAAAGTTCGAGCTTCTTGGCCTTGGCAAGCTCCTTAAGGTTTTTGGCGGGCGCCTGGTCGAGCGCGACCAGATCGGGCGGCAGTCCGGCGCCGATCGCGATCTTGTCCATGTAAACGTCCGGCGCGTTCAAAAACCCGCCCTGCTCCGCCATGGCGATGACGGCCAGCGCGTTCTCGGTGCCCTTGGCGGTAATCGTGGTGCCCTCGAGCGGATCGAGCGCGATATCGATCTTGGGGCCGCCGGCGCCGACTTTCTCGCCGATATACAGCATCGGCGCCTCGTCGCGCTCGCCTTCGCCGATCACCACCGTGCCGGAGATGCCCAGACTGTTCAGCGCATGGCGCATGGCGTCAACCGCCGCCTGATCGGCCGCCTTCTCGTCGCCCCGCCCCATCAGGCGCGAGGCCGCCAATGCCGCGGCCTCGGTCACGCGCACCGCTTCGAGCGCCAGATTGCGATCCATGACGGCGTTGACGGTATCGGGCATGGCGAACCTCGGTTCCTTTTTCAAGATTTGCGAAGGCACGCAGGCTGCGGCGCGCCGCTAAAACGACTCGATTCTTATAACACAGGGCGGCTCGAGAACCGATCCCAGCGCCGCGATTCGCTTCACCGCCCGGTTGATGGCCGCCTCGTTGGTGCCGTGCGTGGTCAATACCACCGGCACCGCCTCGGTTTCCGACCTGCCGCGCTGCAGCATCGATTCCATCGAAACGTTCTCGTCGCGCAACGCCGCCGACACGTCGGCGATGACGCCCGGCTGGTCCTTGACCATCAGCCGCACGTAGTACGAACCGACATGCTGATCCATCGCCGCAGGCTTGCCGACGCGCAGCTTCTCCGCCGGCATGCCGAAGCTCGGCACCTTGTGGCCGCGCGCGATGTCGATGAGATCGGCGACCACGGCCGACGCCGTCGGGCCCGCCCCCGCGCCGCGGCCTTGAAAGATCGAACGGCCGGCAAAGTCGGACTCGCACATGATCGCATTGAACACGCCGTCCACATAGGCCAGCGCCACCGATTTCGGCACCATGCACGGGCTGACGCGCTGTTCGACGCCGCGCTCGGTTTCCTGCGCTGCGCCCAGGAGCTTGATGCGGTACCCGAGCTCGTCGGCGTATTTGATGTCGATCGGCGAAATCCGGCGAATGCCGTCGATATAGACTCCGGCGAAATCGACCTGCGTGCCGAAGGCCAGGCTGGTCAGCAGCGAGAGCTTGTGGGCCACGTCGATGCCGTCCACATCGAAGCTCGGATCGGCCTCGGCATAGCCTTGCGCCTGAGCTTCCGCCAGCACGGTATCGAATGCGCTGCCGGTTTCGCGCATCTGCGTCAGGATGAAGTTGCTGGTGCCGTTCAGGATGCCGTAGACGCGCTTGATGCGGTTCGCCGCCAAGCCTTCGCGAAACGCCTTGATGATGGGGATGCCGCCGGCGACCGCGGGCTCGAACGACAGATTGACGCCCTTGGCTTCGGCGGCGCGCGCCAGCGCCGTGCCGTGATGCGCGAGCAACGCCTTGTTCGCCGTGACGACGTGCCGGCCGCGCGCGATCGCCGCCTCGCAAACGGCTTTGGCGATGCCGTCCGAGCCGCCGATCAGTTCCACGATCGCGTCGGCATCGGCCTCGCGCGCCATGGCCACCGCGTCGTCGAACCAGCGCAGTTTTTCGGTGTCGACGCCGCGATACCGGCTTTTGTCCCGCGCCGAGATCCCGGTCACGACCATCTTCCGGCCGCAGCGCTCGGCCAGCAGCGCGGCCTGGTCGTGCAACAATTTGAGCGTGCCGCCGCCGACCGTTCCCAGGCCGGCGATCGCAATCTTCAAGTCCGCCATCAGGACGCCACCGCTCGCTTCGTGCCGGCGGCGGGCGCGGCCTTGACCGAACCCGGCGGCTCCGACTGCGTATTGCCGCCGTGCAGGAACGTCTTGATATTGCGCACGGCCTGCCGAATGCGTTGCGGGTTCTCCACCAGCGCGATGCGCAGCCAGCCTTCGCCGTACTCGCCGAAGCCGATCCCGGGCGACACCGCGACCTTGGCGTGTTCCAGCAGCATCTTGGAAAATTCCATCGAGCCGAAATGCGCGAACGCGGTCGGCAGCGGCACCCACGCGAACATGGTGGCCGGCGGGCTGGGCACATTCCACCCCGCCGCGCGCAGGCCCGATATCAACACGTCGCGGCGCTCCTTGTAGAGGTGCCGCGCCTCGTCGACGCAGTCCTGCGGACCGTTCAGCGCCGCGGTCGCCGCCACCTGAATCGGCGTGAAGGCGCCGTAGTCGACGTAGGATTTGACGTGCGCCAGCGCGCCGACCAGCTTTTTCGAACCGCAGGCAAATCCCATGCGCCAGCCCGGCATCGAGTAGGTCTTGCTGAACGAATTGATTTCGATCGCGATGTCCTTGGCGCCCGGCACCTGCAGGATCGAGACCGGCGGGTTTTCGTCGAAATAGATTTCGGCATAGGCCAGATCGGAGATCACGTAGATGCCGTGATGGCGCGCGAAATCGACGATCTGCCCGTAAAAATTCAGATCGGCGACCTGGGCCGTCGGATTGGACGGAAAATTGACCACCAGCGCGAGGGGCTTGGGCACCGAATGGCGGACCGCGCGTTCGAGCTCCTTCATGAAATCGTGGTTCGGCGTCATCGGAATGTGCCGGATTGCCGCCCCCGCCATGATGAATGCATAAGCGTGGATCGGGTAGGTCGGATTCGGCACCAGCACGACATCGCCGGGCCCGGTGATGGCCTGGGCTAGATTGACCAGGCCCTCCTTCGAGCCAAGCGTAACCACTGCCTCTTTCTCGGGGTCGATGTCGACGTTGAAGCGCCGCGCGTAGTAGTTGGAGATCGCCTTGCGCAGGCCGGGAATGCCGCGCGACGACGAATACCGGTGCGTGCGCGGATTGTTGACCGCCTCGACCAGCTTATCGACGATATGCTTGGGCGTCGGTCCATCGGGATTGCCCATGCCGAAATCGATGATGTCCTCGGCGCGGGCGCGGGCGCGGGATTTCATCGCGTTGACTTCGGCGAACAGGTACGGCGGCAGGCGCTTGATGCGGTAAAATTCTTCTTCCATGACGGTTACTCGTATGAAGAGACGGCCCGGCGCACGGCGATGGCGCGGGTCGATGGCATTCGTGCGGGCGGAATGTTCCGCCCGGCCGGTGCGAAGGATGTTTCGGGTTCGCCGTCGCCAGACAGTACGCGCCCCCTCAAGTCGGTCGGCGCTATCGCCGAGCGCCGTCGATGAACACCGCTACCCGGCTGTTCCGTGCATCCGCTGTTGCATCGCCTTTGGGCGCGACCGGTTGCGAGTCGCCCATGCTGACCAGTTGGATGTCTTCCGGTTTGACGCCCAGGCTGATCAACCCGCCGGCGATGGCCCTAGCTCGAGCTTCCGACTGGGCCATTTTCTTCTGGCGATCCTGCGCGGGATCCGCGTCGAGATTTGCCGTCACGGAATGACCGACCAGGCGAATCTTGCCGCCGACCGCACGATGCAGTTCGGCGATGTTGACGACGGTACGGCCGCTGCCCGGCGGCAGACCGGTCGCGTCCGGCACGAACTGTATGTTGGCGACGAACCCGCCCGGACCGACCGACAATTCGAGTCGGCGCGGCGGCGGCTGATTCGCGCGCTGCTGCGCCTGAATCGCGGCCTGGCGCTCGGCCATCGCCTGGCGCTGCGCGATTTCCGCCGCGCTCGGCGGCGTAAACACGGTCGGACGCACATTCGCCTTGGGATCGGTCGTTACCGTCGGCTTGGTCTCCTGACCGGCGATCGGGCCGTCGACATGGCGCGCATTCGCGCGGTCAGCCATCAGCCCTTCCTGGATTTGCAGGCGCTGCGCCGGGGTCGTGGTATCGGGGCGCTTGTCCGGCACGCTCGACAGATTGGGATACGGTGCGTTGGGGTCGGACGGCGATACGCGCCGCGTTTCGGCCTTCGGTTCGTCCTTGGAGAACCAAGAGCAGCCGCCCAACGCGAGGCTAGCCACCAGTGCGCCGACGAGGTTGGCGCGGAATCCGGTCAGGTGCGGCTTGAGCTTCGACATGCGACGTTCCGTAGCTCCCAGTTTGGCGGTGCCCCCAAATTCGAGCAATTCCGCCGGTTTTGCAATCACGCACGGTTGTTGTAAGTAATCGGGGGCCAAGGTTTAATACAAATGGCCGGTGTGTGCCAGAGTCACTGTGCCGCTGCGATTTGACCTTTTTGTGGCGGGATTCGTGACGCTTATCGTCTGGCCGCCCTACGCCGATCCGTTCGTCGCACGACGATCGAGGCCGCCCACCTCGTCCCGACACAGCACGCCGGACTGCCGCTAACGTTCACGACCACGACAGGTTGATTATGGCCGACGCCAAGACCGCGCATCTGGACCCTCAAAAACAGGCCGAGTTGGCCGCCGACATGGCGCGAATCGCCGACCGTAGCCGGAAACTGGTGACCGAATTCCTGGCCAAGAACGCCGATGCCAAGGACAAGCCGAATCTGGATCCGCTGAATATCGGCGGCGCGTTCATGGCGTTGACCCAGAAGATGATGGAGAACCCGGCCAAGCTTTGGGAGGCCCAAGCCAGCCTTTGGCAGGATTATATGAATCTTTGGCAATCGGCGGCCACGCGCTTCCTCGGCGGCGAGGCCAAACCGGTCGCCGAACCGACGGCGGAGGATCGGCGCTTCAAGGACGACACGTGGAGCGAAAACCTGCTGTTCGACTTCATCAAGCAATCGTATCTGCTGAGCGCCCGCTGGCTGCAATCGACCGTGCAGAACGTCGAGGGGCTTGATGAGAAAACCGCGAAGAAGGTCGATTTCTATACCAAGCAGTATGTCGACGCGATGGCGCCGAGCAATTTCGTCGCGACCAATCCCGAAGTGCTGCGCGCGACCCTGGAATCCGGCGGCCAGAATCTGGTCCGCGGGCTCGAGAATCTGCTCGACGATCTGGAACGCGGCAAGGGCAAGCTCGCGATCAGCATGACCGACATGAACGCCTTCAAGGTCGGCGAAAACATCGCCGTGACGCCCGGCAAGGTGGTCTACCAGAACGATCTCATTCAATTGCTGCAGTACGCGCCGACCACGACCGAGGTCTACAAGCGGCCGCTGCTCATCATCCCGCCCTGGATCAACAAGTTCTACATTCTGGATCTGCGCGACAAAAACTCGTTCATCAAATGGGCGACCGAACAGGGCCATACCGTGTTCGTCGTTTCCTGGGTCAATCCGGACGAGAAGCTCGCGGCGAAAACCTTCGAGGACTACATGGTCGAAGGCCCGCTCGCCGCGTTCGACGCGATCGAAAAGGCGACCGGCGAGAAGGAACTCAACGTCATCGGCTACTGCCTGGGCGGCACGCTGCTCGCCTCGACGCTGGCCTATCTCGCGGCCAAGGGCGGCGCGGAGCGCGTGAAAAGCGCGACCTACTTCACGACGTTGGTCGATTTCGCGGACGCCGGCGATCTCAGCGTGTTCATCGACGAGGAACAACTGGCCGGCCTGGAAGCGAAGATGTCCGAGAAGGGCTATCTCGACGCGTCCGACATGTCGACGACGTTCAACATGCTGCGCGCGAACGACCTGATCTGGTCGTTCGTGATCAACAATTACCTGCTCGGCAAGGATCCGTTCCCGTTCGATCTGCTGTACTGGAACTCGGATTCGACGCGCATGCCCGCGGCGATGCACAGTTTCTACCTGCGCAACATGTATCTGAAGAACGACCTGGTGAAGCCGGGCGCGCTGAAGCTCAAGGGCGTGCCGATCGACCTCGGCAAGATCAAGGTTCCGACCCTGATCCTGTCGACCAAGGAGGATCACATCGCACCCTGGAAGGCGACTTACGCCGCAACCCAGCTTTACGGCGGGCCGGTCAAATTCTTGTTATCGGCGTCCGGACACATCGCCGGTGTGGTAAACCCGCCCGGCGCCAAGAAATACTGTCACTGGATCGGCGACAAGGATTTGCCGGCCGATCCGGAAGCCTGGTTTGCCGCAGCGAAGGAGATACCCGGCTCGTGGTGGCCGGAATGGGGGAAATGGATCGCCAAGTTCGGGGGGGACAAGGTGCCGGCGCGCCAACCGGGCGACGGCAAATTGAAGCCAATTGAGGATGCGCCCGGTTCGTACGTAAAAGTGAAGGTCGGCTGATCGCCATTCCGAGTCCCTTGGAGCCCCTCCCCCTAGGAGCCCACATGCGTCTGATCCCCACTACGCTTACCGTTGCGGCCGCCGTTCTGCTCGCGCTGGCGACCCCGGCGGCGGCCGAGCAATCCGGCGGCGTCAACGGCCGCCCAGGCACCAATCCCGGCACCAACCCGGGCACGACCAACAGGGGCGGCCCCGACGCGCCCGGCATGCAGCAGCAGCGCCAGTTCCAGCCGGGACCGGTCAATCCCGGCACTACGCCGAACCAGCCGCCGTACCAACGCGACGACGGCCGCGCCTATGTGCCGCCGTCGACGCTGCAGCAGCGGCCGATCCAGCCGCCGATCGACCGCCAGTACCGTTCGGTCGGCTCGGGCACCGGTTTTTATGTCAACCGGCAGGGCCAGATCATGACCAGCTTCCATGTCGTGGCCAACTGCTCGGCGATCCGTATCAAGGCGGCCGGCAAGCAGTTCGAGCCGGCCACCATCATCGCGCGCGACCAGGCCAACGATCTCGCCCTGCTCCAGGCCAGTCCGAATCCGGCCGCCGGCCGGCTGCGCGTCGGCACGGAAATCCGCGCCGGCGAGAACATCGTCGTATACGGGTTTCCGCTGTCGAGCGAATTGTCGTCGACCGGCAGCGTCACCACCGGCATCGTCAATTCGACCGCCGGGCTGAAGGACGATCCGCGCTATCTGCAAATCTCGGCGCCCATCCAGCCGGGCAACAGCGGCGGCCCGCTGCTCGACGGCAACGGCAGCATCGTCGGCATCATCCGCGCGCAATATGTCGGCCTGCGCATCCAGAATGTGAACTTCGCGGTCAA
>JBFWYO010000078.1:0-22413 GCA_050186335.1 Alphaproteobacteria bacterium
GCGTGCCGCGGCGGAAGCTCGACGCGATCTGGGATTACGAAACCAGTGCCGAATTCAGCGCCGCGGAAAGGGTTGCATTGCGCTTCGCGCAGTGCGCCTCGGTGGTGCCGAACGCGGTCGACGACGCTCTGGTCGAAGAAATGAAGCTGCACTATTCGACCGCGCAGATCGTCGAAATCGGCGCGGTGGTGTCGCTGTTCGGCTGGAACCATCGGTTCAACGACAGTTTTGCGACCAGCCTGGACGATACATCGCTGAGTTGGGCGTTCGATTTCGGCTTGGACAAGAAGACCGGCTGGGATCCGGCCGAGCACCTGCCGGAGCATTGGAAGCGCGGCCGGCCCAATTCGCCCAAGCCGCCGGCGGAGTGACGCGCCGGCCTTCGCGCGTCAGGCCATGTCACCGGGCTTGATGTGGATCGGCGAGCCCAGACCGCGGTCGAACATGGCCGAGGCGGCGCGCTGAATTGCCTGCGCATTCAAATTGAAGGATTGAATCGGATCGAGCGGGGTGTGGCGCCGCGCCGCCCGATCCAGATCGGTCAATACGTCACGCGAAACCTGGCACGGTACAAGCGTATTATTCGGCGTGCGCGCGAGAAACACCACGACGCCCGTCGTCGGGTGCACGATTGGCCGGCTATTCGGAAAGTTCAATGGCATCCCATCTCCACTATTGTCGAATTGCATCTCTTGAACGTCGATATACAGCACAGGGCCATTTCCGCCACTTTAAAACATGCGCATTGCGCCCACCACGCCCATTCGGCGACCTTATCTTCTTGATTCTACGATATTATTTTGGTGACCGTCTCGCCGGGCCATTTTCGTCACGGCAATCCGAGCGCCGAATGCCCGAGTGGCCCGATGTCGGATCTGGCCGCCACAGCAGCGGCGAAGTTCTGTTGAATCTGAGACCGGCCCTGGTGAGTCAGCGACCTGATCTCGGCGGCGTAGGGGCCAATCTCGGCTTCGCTCAACATGAGTCGACGGCGGGACATTTCTATCAAAAGCCTGCGTTCCTCTTTGCTGCGCGCGACAGTCAGGGCTTCGGATAGCATATCGAGGCAATGGCGTGTCCACGCGCGAAGCTTCCGATCGAGCGACCATGTCGTCCACTGAGCATGCAGGCTATTTGGATCATAACGCTTGTGATAAAGCACTCTCGGTACGCGCAGGAGTTCGCCGGCACGCGCCAGTCGAGCCATCCAAACTGTATCGCAAGCAAAATCGCTTTGATCATTGCCAGCGATCGGAGGGATATCTGCGAGCGTCGAGGCGCGGATCAGCCCTCGAAAGGCGACGGCATTGAAATGTCGGCGCAGAAGCGCGATTTGTCGCTCGATCGGTGTGCCGGTTATGCTCTCTTGCGAAATGACGCCGCTCCAGGCGCCGAAGGCGATCATGTCGCTAAACACGACGGCGGATCGGGGATTTGCCCTGGCCTCGTCGACCAGCGTGCGTAGATAGTCCGGCTCGATCCAGTCGTCATGGGGCTGAACGCAAGCGAATTCGACGCCGTCGCGGGCAAGCGCGAGGACAGCGGCGGTGTTCCCGACCCAGCCCAGGCGCCGCGGTTGTACGACAATTTGCGCGCGCGGATCGGATTTGAAACGTAAACAGGCCTGTTCAGATTCGGTATCGCATCCATCGATCGATATGATGAGCTTCAGTTTCACATTGCGCTGCGCGAGAACGGACTCCAAGGTCTGCGAGACGAAGGCTGCTGCCCGCCAAACCGGGACGCCGACACCTATAACGGGCTCTGTCATGTACTGGATTTCGACATGATCCGGTCGGCGCAAACGGCTGCGAAGTATGGCGCCATCGACAGCTTGCCGGGGTCGATCGAATGGTAGCGGCCGCGCGAATGGACGCCGATCTCGGAGCGGCGATGCAACTCGCTGCCGCGGTCGTCGATGTCCGTCGAGCCCCAAGCGACGATCACGCCGGCCCTGACGACAACCTCGCGCGGAGACGCGTTCCGAAGTTTTGGTATGATTTGGCCGAACGCAGCGAATGACTGGCTAACGATCCGGGTTCTCAAAGGTTCGTCGGGATACGCTGGCCAATCGGGCGGCGCAAGTGCATCGGATGTGGCGGTCATGCACGCCGGATACCACGAAACATAATAGGATCCATCGTTATAGGCGACGAGATCGCCAAACGGTCCCAAAGTCAACGTGACGGACGGCAACGACGCAGGATCGTCAAGCCGAAAGCGGATTCCATGCCTCAGCCGATGAATCCATTGCTTCAATGGACGTATGCCGAGCGTGGCATCAATTGCCAGTCGACCGTCCCACAGGGCATTTACGACCGAAGAGAATCGCGCGCTGTCGGTTACGCCCGATGCAGTATCGACGCAGTTGACGAGAAACCCCCTATCGTCAGCGCTCACAGCTGTGACGCTGCAGCCGGATCGGACTTCAATCGCCGGTTCTTGAGATATCCGGCGCCGCATGGCGCTCGCAAGCGCCACGACATCGATCGCGATCTCTGGGGTCGCGAAGGCGGCGATGATATGGTCCGGATCGAATTGTTTTTCCAACTCGGATCGCGTCAACTGCCGGACAGGCGCACTGAAATCGGCGCCAAAATAACATTCGCGATCTTTCGCCGACGCGATGAGATCATGAACGGCGTTAAGATAAGTTCCATAATGCTCGACACTCAGTTGACTGTTGCGATGAACGGCATAGAGAAACGGTCCGGAGGTGGATATCGCATGCTCGGTTTCGAGGTAGCTGCGGACAAGCGGGGCAAAAGAGCGCGCGCCGCGGAGTAGCAAACGTGCAGTCGCTAAGCTGGGGTCGGACCCATAGACGTAACCGAGATGGATTTTGCCCTCGTTGGCGGTCGCCGCACCGGCAAGCAGAACATTGTTTCGATCATATAGGGTGACCTGGGATCCGCGCTTGGCAAGCTCAATCGCGGTGCAGCAGCCTTGAAGTCCTCCCCCCAAGACCGCCACATGCCGGTAACCGCGCGCAGCGCCGTTAATCAAGACTTTCTCCGTGATCTGACGGATCCCGATCTGCACTCCACCGGCGAGCGACGATCGCAGACGTTTGGAGGAGCCGAAAGGCGCAAATGGACCCGGCACTATCTTCGTCCGAAATTACGCGATCATGCCCCCGACGGCTACCGGCTTGGTATGCTCGGCGCGAGGCAAACGGTCGCCGAGAGCTTCTTCGGTCCAGAGATCGAGCAATGGCCATGATCGGCGATGTCGCTTCGCCTGTCGCCATTTCTGTGCCGGGCATTGGAACTGGCTTGTCCGAAAAGCGCGGGTGGGTCAGGCAAATCCCCTCGAATCCTTTTCATGATGACAGACGTTCCTTGTCTTGCGGCACAGATATGGAGATAAATTGAGCGGTTACCCCAACGGAAGAATACCGGCCCATTTGCGCGTCCTCGATGGACTAAGATGGGCCGGAATTCATTCGCCGGCAAAGCGCCGCATTTTGTCTCGTGGTCTGGGAGAGGAACTCCGTTTGAATAACTTCTGCTTAATTGCGGTTCGCAACGAAGAACGATACTTACCCGGATTTCTCCATCATATCCGCGATCATCTGGACGGCATACTGGCGCTCGACGACTGCTCCACCGACGCGACGGCCGATATTCTGAAGCGGGATCCGCGGGTGATCTCGATCCTGCGGGAAGAAAATCACGGGCCGCCGCATGCAAACGAGACGAAGAACCGTAACCGCCTTCTCGACGAGGCAGCGCGGCTGAATGCCGGGTGGGTGTTGTGCGCAGATGCCGACGAACGGTTCGAAGAAGCCTTTCTCCGTAGAATTCCGGAGCACGCGGATCGAGGAGCGCGCACCGGCCAACACGTACGCTGCGTCAGGATCGTGAATTTATGGAACGCGCCAAACCTATACAGGGTCGACGGGTTGTGCGGACCGCGCTGGGCGCCGCGCATGTTCAAGATGCCGAAACAGTTCACCAAGCGTGCATTCGGCTTGCACCGACCCTGGTTTCCTCCGGAACTCGATAACGCTCCCAAGGCCTACATGAATGCCTATCTTTATCATTTGAGGATGATCGAACGGGATGATCGCGAGGCGCGCTTCGAGAAGTTCCGGTCGGTCGATCCAAACAACGAGCATCAAGGCGTCGGCTATCGGCACATGATCGACGAGACCAACTTGAAGCTCATGCCGGTGTTGCCGGGGCGAAGATATACCGACGGGGCCAACGATGGATCCCGGGTCCGGACCGTCCCGAAGCCTGCCGTCGGACCTGCCGGCCTTTCCGTTTTGCCGGCGGAAGCCGAATTCGACGAGTGGTTTTACCTGAGCCAGTACCGCGACGTAAGAAATGCCGTTGCACAGGGTTTCTTTACCGCCGGATGGCAGCATTTCAAGCGCTATGGCGCGAGCGAAGGACGTCAATGGCGGAGGAAGGCCAGCCTTCGGGGGTTCGATTTCGAGACGATTTTCGGCGAATGGCGTGACAGGAAATCCTCACCGCATTAATGCTCCCGCGCCGAGTGTTCGGGGTTCCCGGCATCTTTTCCCGCAAGAAACACGCATGATGAAACGCAAGAATCTCGTCGTATTCCATCTCGAAAGCATCGCCTGGCAGATACTGAATGCTTTTCCCGAGGCATTTCCGAATCTCAACCGGGTCATGCCGACAGCGCGGGTTTTCAGATCCTACTTCTCCTCGGCTACCTCGACGCAGATGGTGATTGCGTATCTGCTGCACGGTAACGATTTCGAATTCGATGCCGCGAACCGCCTCTCGAAACCTGCCGAAAACAACCCGAGTCTTTTCTCGATCCTGCGGGCGGCCGGCTACCGAACGGAGTTTCTCTGCGTTACCGCGCTGCAGGCCAAGAGAATGCTTCCGCTTCTTGCGGACTCATTGCCGCCGGTGTGGAGCACGAACGACTTCGGCAAGCTGCTGGACAAGTTCGAGAAACTGACGGCGGCGCAGCCTTTTGCGATCTATGCGTGGAACCTCGTCACACACATCGAACACTCCTTGGCGCTTGCTCCTCATGCGGGCAGGATTGACGAGCTGGTGGGCGGCGCCTGCGCTGTCGCCGACCACGCGCTCGGTCTCCTGATGGGTATCCTCGAGCGCAGGAAATTGCTGGATGATTCGACGATCGTCATCTTCGGCGATCACGGAGACGCTTACTGGACGCACGGCTTCAAGGCGGGGCAGCTCCATGGTATCGAGCCGTATAGCCATCTCGTGCATGCACCGCTGCTCATCCGCGACGCATCCCTGCAGGCCGGCAACGACAACCGCTTGGCCAGCACGATCGACCTCGCGCCGACATGCCTCGAACTCCTGAATATTTCGTCAGAGCTTCCCTTCGCGGATTCCGGGCAAAGCCTGCTTGGCGAGGGCGAGCGAATATGCGTGTTTTCTCAGAATTTCACGGGCAATCAAGCCGATCATTCGGATTGCGATGTCCGGAAATCGTTCGCGGCCAGCGATCACTCCCACACCTTACTGGTGAGTTCGCGCGGGCTGGAGCTGTTCAATCACAAACTGGACTCCACCAATCACTGCAACCTGCTTCATTTCTTCGACATGGATCGCGAAGGTGATCTCGTCCCACAGATTCCAGCAGGAATTAGCCATCCGCATTTCGCCACCGCCATGCGCTATATGCTCGGCAGTGAACGAACGATAAACCAGGATTTCCGAAAGTTGCGGACCGCGCTGAAGGAGCAGATCGGCAAGAAGCATGCCTACATAGCCGCGCGCGCTCCGGCACAAATTCATACGCTCGATCTTTCATGCCTTGAAACCATCAGCACACATGACCGAGATCGGTTTTTTGGTAAAGTGGAGGACACGGTGGCACTTGTTGCGGAGACGCTTGTCGTGCCGGCAAAACATCCACCTGCTCGGTCGCTGCTGGGCGGGATTATGAATGCGGTCTTCCGCGCGGGCGGTAACGCCCGCCATTGATGCCGGCAAACGCATGGGTGTTCAGGCTCTCATCCAGGCCGCGGGCAACGGTTCCAGATTGGGACTAGGGCCAAAGGCCTATATCGTTCTCGATGGCCGTACGCTGATCGAGCGCGCGGTCGCGATTTTTCGCGACATTGCGGAACATGTGATCGTTGCCGTTCCGGCGGCGGAGATCGCAAGAACGCGGCGGTTGCTCGGCGGTGACAGGATCACTGTCATTGCCGGTGGGGCGAGCCGCAGCGAGACGACCCGCCGGCTCGTCGCCGAAGCCACGGCGCCCTGGCTGCTGCTGCATGACGTCGTACATCCTTTTGCAACAACCGATTTGGTCGAAAAGGTTCTGCAGACGGCCTATGTGCACCGAGCCGCCGCACCGGGCGTGGCCAACACGGAGTTCATGTACGGCCGGGACGGCGCGCTGCTGTTCGCTCCAGGCGAGGTGCTGATCGGCCAGAAGCCGGTTGCCTTTTCGCGCGACGCGGTCGAAGCGGCATACAAGGCGCTCGGCGAGATCGAAGCGGCCAAGGATCCTAGTCTTCTCGAAATTCTCGAACTGGCAGGTATTCGAACCAAATTCGTCGAGGGCAGCGCGCGCAACATCAAGATTACCGGCCCGGCCGACCTTGAAGTCGCGCAAGCGCTAATCGAACTGGAAAAGGCAGAAAGCATAAACCATTGATGCGTTGCGCGTGGCCGGCCGCAAGCGACTGAATTCCACTGCGAGACCGGCGCAGCGCCTTGCGTTCTGCAAATTGCTTTGGCCCGGGGTTACGATCGTCACTGAACTTGCCACGCAGCCTCAAATCAGTGCTAACGGTGCGGACTGTCGAATTTGCGGACGAGACGCCCAATGGACGATTAGGTAGGTCATGGACAGAACGAATCGCAGCGGTTTCTAATTCAAATACGGCTTAAACAGAGGATCGATGCTTTGGCACGTTTCCTGAAGGTATAATTTATGGATTTGCTTAGATTCGGGGCCTCTGGCTTGCGGTGGCTGCGACAGTCCTTGCGGTCGGCGCCGAACACTTTTTCGAGCGAGGCGAAACCGGGCGAGGCGTGGGGCGAGACTTGGGCGTCCCTGCTTTGCGACCGGCCCACGATCATCGGCTCATGGCCATCGATCGGATTCCCACTCGGAATCGCAAGTGCTATCGGCCCGTGGCTGAGCAACCATCCGATCGAGTTTCTGATCATGCCTTCATGGGCCTGGGAGTTGCCGGATACGCACGGCCCCATTTTGACGGCGGCGGCAGGCCATGTCAGGGAGCACCCGCGTCACCGGCTCTCCTTCTTGTGCAATACGCCCGCACAGGAGCCGCACTTCGCCGAAGCCGGCTGGCCGGCCGTCACCTTCAACACAAACATGTTCATGAATGAATCGACCTTCCGGCCGCTTCCGGATGTCAAGCCGATTTATGATGCGATCTACAATGCGAGACTGGTGCCGGACAAACGCCCGGAACTGGCGGCAGGGATCGAACGCCTCTGCTTCATTTACTTTCATAGTACGTTCGATTCGTCGGTATCCGACTTCCACGCCGAGCATGCACGACTGCGCGCCATCATGCCGTCGGCCACGTTTGTCAATCGCCTGACGCCGGAAGGCTGCGAGCAACTCGATCCTGCGCGGGTAAACCTGGTCCTGAATCAATCGCGGGTCGGCCTGTGCCTTTCGGCGATCGAAGGCCAGATGCGGGCCAGCATCGAATACATGATGGCCGGGCTGCCCATTGTCTCGACGCCCAGCATCGGCGGTCGCGACTATTTCTACGACGACGAGTATTGCGCGGTCGTACCGGCCGATCCGCGGCAGCTTCGCGAAGCCGTCGGCGCTATGATCGCGCGCAACATTCCCCGCGACTACATCCGGGCCAAGACGATGAGTCGGGTCGAGCGGGACCGCGCGCGTTTTGTAGCGTTTGTCCAGGCCATCATCGATCGCCGCGGCGGCAGTACCGATTTTTCCGCGCATTTTTCGACGCTCTTGCGCGCGAACGGGCTGAAGCCTTGGACAAAGGTTTCCGATTTCACGAAGACGCTCGAGAGCGCGTTGCAGCCCGGGCACCGGACCGCCGACTAACCGGATCCGCGCATGAATCTGGCGGGGTGACGCAGGAATTCGGCGAAACCGTTCGGTCGAAGCCAAAACGACAATGCGCGATGCCGAACGATTGCGCCGGGTTGATTTGAAGCGGCGAACTGTGCCGCCTGGCGATGCAGAGCGCCCAGTCGGTCTCGCACAAACGCCCGTTGGGCCTTGGATAGATCGGGGAACCCGCCGATTCGTTCGAGCAATCGGACATGGTGGAGGCGCTCGCGATAGGCCGAGTGCTTGCGTTCGGGCGCCTGCGTCAAATATCGCGGACCCGTTGCCTCGTCGCGGCCGGTGATATCGTAGGTCGCCGTTGCCACGTCGACATAGGCGATCGATGAACGGCGATTGACCCGCAGCCATAGATCGATGTCTTCGGTCCGTTGAAGGGCTTCGTCGAAGAGTCCCACGGTCTCGAATAACTGCCGGCGAACCATGACGGCAGTGGTCAATATCCACAGAAAACCGCCGATCGTCTGGCCCAAAATTGCGTCCCGCCCGCTGATCGCGGCGATGTCGCGCCGAATATTCTCGCAGGGAATGACTTCGCGGGCGAGCGGCATGCTTTCCCACCATGGCAGCATCGTTTCGGTCAAAAATTGCCGCGCGGTTGTTACGACTCGTGAGTCCATGTCCATCATCCGGCAATTCGTCGCCGCAAGTCCCGTTTCCGGCTGACGCTCGAAACAGCTCAACAGCCGCTCGAGATGCGTCGGCGACCAAAAGTCGTCGCTGTCGATAAATGCCACGAACGGCGCGCGCGCGAGCGCGATGCCGGCATTTCGCGCCCCCGCCGGGCCCGTGCCGCGCGGATTGGCGACCGCACGGATGCGCAGGTCTGCGCCGGACATCCGCTCGAGCACACCATGCGTATCGTCGACACTGCCGTCGTCGACGACGATCGCCTCCCAGTCGGAGATGGTTTGTCCCTGAATGGAGCCGATGGCGACCGGCAGATATTTCGCGCGGTTGTAGGTGGGGATGATGATGCTGACTTGCGGCGTTGCCATGGGGTGCCTGCTCAAGCGGAAAAGGCAAAATGGCGCGGCGTCGGGATTTGTTCCGCGTTGGAGGCGATGCGCGCGGCATCGGGGGCTTCGAGCGCGGTCAGCACGGCCGGCAGGCGCAAATGCCGGTCGAACTGCGTCGTAACCGAGCGGGTGCCGGCCGCGCGTATCGCGTCGTGCTCGACCGGCGTCATCGCGAGCGCCCGTCGCAGCGTCTGGGCGATGCCCTCGACAGCTTGAAAATTTCCCAGCAGGCCCGTCTCTCCGTCGCGGATGGCCGCAAGCGCGCTGTCCATGGTGTGGGTTACGCATAGGCACCCGGCTGCCATCGCTTCCAGCAGACTGAGAGCGAACCCTTCGACAAGGCTGGGCAGGACGAAAATGTCGACGGCGGCCAGCGCCTCGGCAGGATCGGACTGCCAGCCGGCGAACACGACATGGTCGGCAACGCCTCGATCTGCCGTCAGGCGTTGCAGCTCGGCCTTCTTCCAGCCGTCCCCAATCAGCACGAGGCGGAGGCGTCCGGCGCGATCGAGCGAGGCGAACGCCTCGATCAGCAGATCAACGCGTTTTTCGGGGGCCAGGCGTCCGAGGTAACCGATCGCCGTAATTTCTTCACCGATCCCGAGGCGCGCGCGTGCGCGACGGCGAGCTTTGTCCGACGTGCGAAAGGCGGCGGCGTTCACCCAGTTCAGGCAGCACACCACTTTGCCGGGCGGCAGATGGCCGCCGGCTATAAGGCTGGATTGGGTTTCCTCGGACACGGCGATAGCACGACGTATAATGCGGCCAGCGACCCATTGCCGGATCCATTTCAAGGCCGGCGTCGCGGGGTTAAGCCGGCAGGGCCGATGCTCGATGGTGAACAGCCGCGCGGCGCGGGATCGAATGGCGCAAAGATCCGAAAGAGACGTATCGCCCGCCTCGCCGCGGCAGAGCACCAAATCCCATCCGGCGTAGGGCGCCAGCGCGCGCCGCCAAGCGTTAAAGCCGGTCAGCGAACCTTGCGCGGTCGGCACGGAGTGAACGCGCACCGCGGAGCCCGCCAATAGCTGGCTGAAATAGTCGACGCTGAGATTGAGGATTGCGATTTCGTGACCAGCGCGGGCCATGGCCCGAGCCACGTCCGCGGTATGGATGTGCAGCCCGCCGGGTTCCGTGGTGCCACCGATGAACAGGATTTTTCGCTTTTCCACAGCTTGTTGGATCAATTTTTGACGCGATTTGTCGCAGAGTCCGCCAGTACATCCTGCAAGACGCGGCTTGCGGTGTCGATAATATGATGGCGAGCATACCGAGAACTCGCGATCGCGTGGGCCGCCGCGCCCAAACGTTCGGCCATGCCCTTGTCGGTCAACAGTTGGACGCAGGACGCCGCAAACGCGCCCGGCTCATCGCGAATAAGGATGCTGTCTCCGTCGCGAAAATCCAGGCCTTCGGCGGCCGTTGCGGTCGCGACGCAGGGTCGCCCGTAGGCCGCTGCTTCGATTATCTTGATGCGGGTGCCGCCGCCGCGGTTGATCGGCGCGACAGCAAGCCGCGCCTGGGCATAAACCGCCGATAGATCAGGGACGAAGCCAAGCAATTCGATGCCCGCGTTTTCGGTATCCGGTCGCGTCAGTAGTTCGCTTCCGGCGCCGACGATTAAGAGACGCGCGGCCGGTACGCGCGTGCGCACCAACGGCCAAATCTCGTCACAGAGCAGGCGGGCCGCTTCGAAATTTGGGGGGTAATCCAGAATGCCGACAAAAACCGCCACGGGGTCGTCGTCGGGCGGCAATACATCGCGCTCGGCGACGGCATTGGCGACGACCGCAATCCGGGATCCGGGCGCCAAATCGGACAGCCGCCGCCGGTCCAGCTCTGAGCAGACCAGGGCAGCGGCGCAACGCCGGGTGGCGGCTTTTTCGGCACGCCGCGCGAGCCATGCCCAGGCCATGGCGGTGAGTCGCTGGCGCAGGTCGGCCGCGCCGGCCGCGGCGCGGCGGACCCGTACATGCTCTAGATCGGGAAAGTCGCCTACGACCGGGGCCCGAGTGCAGTCGGCGCGTCGCAGCGCCGCGAGGCCGCCCATCGAGTGGGCGAGTACGAGATCGGCTTTCGCTGCGTGAATGACCATGCGCACCAAGGCACCTTGGAGCGCGCCGGAGGTTCGCATGGTCGGCGCGCCATGATGGAAACCGACGGCGCCGCGCAATTGCCAACACCGGTCGCGGATCCATTCGCTCAACCCGCCTCGATACTCGGGCGGCTGAATCGGGCAAAGCCACATCCTGCCGCGGAAGTTCCAAGACTCCGACAGCATGGCCAGCAGCCGCTCCGCTTTCTCCTGGCCGGGCGGATTTTCATTGGGCCAAAAGAACAGGAGTTCGACGGATCCGATTTGCATCGCCGCCTCCAGCAGGATTCTGAGCCGCTGGAATGCGCCGAAGGTGCTGGTGTCGAAATCGACGGGAATAAACTCGGTAGCAAGAAGTATTCGCGCAGGAGAGTCCGCCGGTGGTGTTCCGGCGCAGGTATATTTAAGATGGGCGGGATGTTGCCGGCGCGCGACGGCCCAGATGTCGGATGGAAGCACCACCCGGAGACATCCCAAGGCCTCGAGCAGCGCGCACCGCCAGAATCTTTCGCCGATCGCCTGACGGACATACGCCCGAGCGAGGCGAAGATAAGTTCGACGCACTCTCGGTCTCGCCCATGCCGCATCCGCAGGATCGAGCCGTTCGTTCATGCGACGAATGACGGCCGCAATCTCCTTCCACTTGAGCGGCGTCGATCGCAGGACACTGGATTGCGAACGCGGATGCAGACGCTGCTCAGCCAGTGGGGAGGGCTCATACCAGATGGGATAGGCTAAGGCGATCCGCTGCCACATGTCCCAGTCCAAACAATAGACGTAGCGTCGGTCGAAGCCGCCAAGGCGCTCCAGCACGTCGCGGCGCACGACAATCGCCGGACACTGGACGGTCAGATTGATGAAGATATGCTGGAGCCAATCGTGAAGAATGCCCGCCGCACGCGGCGGCATGTGGCCTTCCCGAATGAGCCGACCGGTTTCGTCGATGAACGCATGCTGGCAGAACGCCGCCCCAACGGAAGAGTCGCCGGCAATTCCACGGCGGAGCGCGCGATAGAAATCGGGGCGCACCCGGTCGTCTTGGTGCAGAATATGAACCCAACGGCCTCGGGCAAGCGCGATGCAACGGTTCCAGTTCGCGCCGATTCCGCGACGTTCTTCGGTTCGATGGATTTCTACTCGGTCGTATCCCAGATCGCGCAGAAAGCTGACGGGATCGAACTCGGTCGAGGCATCGTCGACCAGTGCGATCTGCATGTCATCGGCGGCGATGCCGGCCGACATGATGCTCTGCAACGTCTCGACCAAGAATTGTCGATTCGGATTCCAGGTCGGGATCATTACGGACCAGAACGGCCCAGTCCCAGGCCCATCGGCTCTTGTCATGACGGCGTTCACGTCTGTAGCCGGTATTCCGAATGAACAAGTCCCACGGCCCAGGCCGCCTTCCCGAGCGATTCGAT
The DNA here is from genome assembly GCA_050186335.1 of Alphaproteobacteria bacterium. GTDB lineage: Bacteria > Pseudomonadota > Alphaproteobacteria > Bin65 > Bin65 > JBFWYO01. The sequence goes on from JBFWYO010000078.1 coordinate 12,591, forward strand.
CGAACGGAGGCAATGCCGAAAGGCAGCGATCCGTGAATCTCCAAGTCGGTATATCGCCCGCAGAAGAAATGCGGACGCTTCACCTAACGCACGAATTCCAAATCGAAAGCGCGCACCTCTCGGTCTTCGGCGACAAGTGACGTGCGCAAATGTTCCGCCGTTGCGGAAACTCCGCCGGATCATCCATCGGAAATTGGATCGCGCCGTGGACCGATATTCGAACACCACGGCGTCCGCAGCCGCGATGAACCTGGCGCCGCGATCGATCATGCGCGCAAAAAGATCGACGTCCTCGCCGCCGATAAGATCGAGTTTCCGGTCAAACGGCGCATCCTTGTCCGGCAACGCATCGCGTCGCACGTAAGCATTCGAAGTCCGAGTCCAATACCAAGGCACGACCGCTCCTGTCGGCAGCGCGGGATAATCGAAGAACCCGGACTGCGAGATCCACGCGGGGGAATCCTGGGCCAGTCGCACAACCACCGGCCCGAAGACCCCATCGGCATTATGCAATTCCATAACGCGGCGCAGCGATGTTAACCAGTTCGGGTCGGCTTCTTCATCGTCGTCGATGAAGGCGAGGAAACGACCCGCGCTCGCGGCGACGGCGCGATTGCGCGCCGCAGCAATACCGCGGGACGCCTCGACCAGATATCGAAGCCGCAATCGGTCGGCAAACTCGGCGCACACTTTGGCGGCGCTGCCGGTCGCGTCGTTGTCGACGATGACGATTTCGAAGTCCGGCAAATTCCCCCGCTGCAACTCCAACGACCGCAACAACCTGGATAGACCGTCTGGCCGGCGATACGTGGCGATGCAAACCGAGACTTCCATAGTGTTATCGTATCGCGCTACAGTTTTCGGATCAGGGGAGGGGCATATCATGACGCTCCCGGCACGGAAAAGCCTTCTAAATCCGCTCGTTTGAAACTGATCGGCACAGCAGCAGGGGAGTCGTGCGTGGAGTTGCCGTTCATTTCAGTGATTCTGCCGACGTTCAACAGGGCAAGCACGCTCATGCGCGCGGTCGGCAGCGTGCTTGACCAGGATTATCGTGCCTTCGAACTCATCATTGTCGACGACGGTTCCACTGACCAAACCGATGAGCTCGTTTCGGGTCTGGATGATTCGCGCGTCTCCGTCATCAGGCAGCCGGTCAACTACGGCCAATCGCGTGCGCGCAATATTGGCATCCTGAAAGCGAAGGGCGCAGTCGTCGCATTCCAGGATTCGGACGATGAATGGCTTCCGGGGAAGCTCAAATTGCAGGCGCTCGCAATGGCAGAGGCTGGGCCGGATGTCGGTGTCGTCAGCTGCGATATGATTCGGAATTGGCGCGACGGTCGAAGCGAACTCATGCCGGCACCGGAGGTTCGCCTTGGTACGATTTTCGATGACCGCCAATCCCTGTATCTGCCCTACGGTCTCGGCATTCAAGCCTGTTTGATTCGCCGGGACTTGCTGCTTGCCGTCGGCTCGTTCGACGAACATTTGCGATGCCTGGAGGATCTTGAGCTGTTTCTTCGCCTCGCACAGAGATGCAAGTTCGTTCGAGTGCCGCATGCGCTCGTGCGCTATTACGATACCGACGGCGTTTCGCGGAACGGCCGCTACGAGCGCGCCGCGCGCGAATACCTCATTCGGCAATACGGTCCGTTGCTGATGTCGATCGACGCCGAGCGGGTCGCGCACGAAATTTCTGCAATGGATCTTGTCGCGCCGGCGGCCGACTTGGCAGATTGTAATACTACGGCAAGCGAGCGTTGCGCTCATTTGGAGGTGAAGCTGATGGCCGCCGACGCCGCTCGCCTCGCGGCAGAGCGCCGTCACGCCCAGCAGACACTTTACCTGTCGTCAATTCTCCAATCCACCTCATGGAGAATAACCCGGCCATTGCGCGCGATCGGTGCGCGTATTCCACGCCTGGCCCGTCAAGCGATAAGCAAAACCCTGAGGCGCGTTTAGTGAAACTTGACCTGCTCGTCGGTCTGGTTGCGCGGACCATGTTTTTCTACGCCGCGCGTCCGATCTTCACCGCGATCAAAAAATCGCTGCTCACTGCGAGGCGTGATCGCCACGTTTCTCGATTGCCTTCCGCGCAGCTCGTGCACGCGCGTCAGGCGAACATGTGTGTCTACTCCGTTGCTTGTCCATCGCTCCATCCTTTCAGGAATTGGAGCTTCCGGCAAACCTTGGCGACTCAGGTTAATCGACGTACGTTGACCGACAGGCCGCCCATTCTCTATTTCCGGTCAGTCGAATGCGCCATAACTCGAAATGCAAATTGTCCCACAACTAGCGCGTGATCGCTGAGCGTCTGATCGAAGATGTACTCCACTTTATCCACGGCTACGTCCTGAGAAACGAAAATGAAATCGTAGCGGCAGGCCGTCCGCTTCGAACCGCGACCGCGATAGTGTGAAATCGCTAGGGGACCAGATGGGCGGACCCTCCGAATTTCTTCGAGAATATCCGGTCGTTCTCCAACGAATTCCCGAAATGCATCTCGAAGTTGATGCAATGGTTTCTGCCCGAGAAGCAGTGGCTCGTCCTCCCACCACCATTCATTCTCGGCGGCATTCGGGTGATCCGTTTTAGGTGCGTTCGCATCGATGCCGAAAATTGTGCTTCCTTCCTGCTCGCTCAGCCACTCAGCAATCGCTTTCTCCGTTTGCGGTTTGACTACTCCCCAACTGACCCCGGGCGGAATATGAAAACTACATATGGTGGCCTTCCCAGCCGCCGAGCGCACGCGCACCACTAAGGTTCGCTCAGGAAACCGCAAATTTTCCAAAACCTCTGCGGTCTCACGTTCGAGCCGAAACTGTCCGCAGCCGAAAATTGACACGCCTATCCTACGTGACTTGCCTTCATCGGCATGTGGAGGTCGAAGATCCAACGACGATATGGACCAATCGAACACGCCACACTTCGAGAGTGCTGCATGGAACCCTTCAGACACTTCCTGCAACGCCAAAAGGTCGAGTTCATGCCTACGAAGAGCCTCGACATGCGCGTCCGAAAGCCGGCGGCCATTGACGTTCCAGGTACCGAACTTGAATTCCATCTGCCACCATGAGCAATCTTCGTGTCCAAAGGCATCGTGGCACGATCGCCCGGCAATTTTAAGGTAATGCGGTTTAGCTAATGTTCAGAACGAGGCGAAATCACGCCGAAACACTCTAATCATTGATTGCTCCTTCGACGCCACCCGGCGAGACCGCCTATGGATTTCCGTTCGGCAGGAAGCCGATCGGACCTGCCATTCATGACGATGGCGACGCAGCGCCGCGAAGCTGGGCCGATCCAACGGCGTTCGGGCGGGCGCAATGCCGCCAAGCTAGTTTTTGACGGACGGGCTGATCTGTATGCCAGCACCTATCAATGAGCGGTCACCCTAACGATCGGGTTCGACGACGCGATTTAGCGCAGTTCCGAAGTTTTGTCTCGAAATGATGTCTTTTTCAGATGGAGCGATGCGCTGGATATTCGCTCCGGTTCATGGCCGCTGGCTCCACAGGCCGCAGGGCGCCGATTCAAGCCGCATTCGAGCACGCGCTTTAACAGGCGTGTCGACCCGGCACGCCGTAGAAATTTTTTTTATAGTCAGGAAACCGTATAAAAACCGTACGGCGGCGGGGGAGGCGGCTGGAAGGGCATGAAACCCGCACAAAGCGTGGCGTCCCTTACGGGAATCGAACCCGTGTTTCCGGCGTGAGAGCTTCCCGATTTGGACGCTGGCGAACGTCGGCGGACTCAATAAGGCATTGAAAAGACATATTATTGTCCGTTATGATGTTTCTGAGTTCGCGCATGTTCAGCGTCATGTTTGTCGTACGGATGTCGTACGGATCAAGGGAGCGTTATGGCAAGGGTCGTTCGCAATTTTAAGGTCGATACCCGCTCTGCCCGCGCCAAACTCAGGGCGCGCCGCGATCCATACTGGACGACAATTACGGCGGGCTGCTCGATCGGCTATCGGAAGGGGCGGGGCGGCGGAACCTGGATCGCCCGCTATAGGCCGGCGGGAGGCGTTCGTACCCATCATGCTATCGGTCCAGCCGATGATGCGATGGACCCAGACGGCGCAGCGGCACTCAGCTATGCGCAAGCCCAGGAGCGGGCCCGCACGTGGTTCGGTTTGTGTGCTCGCGGCGAGGCCGACCCTGGCGTGATCGAGGGCTACACGGTCGGCGACGCCATTGCCGGCTATCTCAAGCATTACGGCACGTACGGGAAGGCACTCACGGAAATCACATACCGCGCCAACGGCCACATCTTGCCGGCGCTCGGCGCCGCTGAAGTGGCGCGCCTGTCGTCTGCCACGTTACGCACATGGTTCGGCGCGCTGGCGGCATCGTCGCCGCGCCTACGGACGCGGCCGGGGCAGCCGCAGAAATACCGATGCACGGCGGACGATCCGGAGGCCGGTCGCAAGCGGCGATCAACGGCAAACAAGATTCTGGCTATCCTCAAGGCCGCGCTTAACCACGCATATCGGGAGGGCCGCGTTGCCTCGGACACTGCTTGGCGCCGCGTCACGCCTTATAAGGGCGTCGACGCGGCCCGAGTTCGCTACCTGACCGAAGCCGAATGCCGTCGCCTCGTGGAGACGTGCGAGCCGAATTTCCGCAATCTAGTCTGTGCCGCGCTGCTGACCGGATGCCGGTACGGGGAGCTGCGCGCCCTGCGGGTGGCGGACTTCGACGCACCGGCGGGCCTGGTGCTGGTCCGGGTGAGCAAATCCGGCAAACCGCGCCATGTTGCGCTGACGGCCGAGGGCCAGGATTTTTTCGCGCAGATGACGGCCGGCCGCCCAGCGGATGCAACGATCTTCGAGCGCCCCAGCGGCGGGCCGTGGCGCAAATCCGATCAGGGCCGCCCCATGGTCGCGGCGTGCGCGGCGGCAAACATCGTTCCGGCGATCGGCTTCCATATCTTGCGCCACACGCACGCCAGCCAACTGGCCATGAATGCGGTTCCTATGATGGTGATCGCAACCCAGCTTGGCCACTCGGACACGCGCATGGCGGAGAAGCATTATGCCCACATGGCTCCGTCGTACGTGGTCGACACGGTGCGGGCGCGCTTTCCCGTCCTGGGTATTACCGGGGTGGGCAACGTCGAATCCGTCGCAATCGTAGCAACGCAGTAAAGCTTCGAACGAACAATAGCGGCGACAAATTACGACTGCGCCGCGACATGGGCGAACGACCGCTCGTGCCGCGCTCGATCTCGGTGCGCGGCGAGTCCAAGTAATTGAGGCTTACGCAAGCCGAGACGCTTTCGGCGTTCGCCTACATTGCTGGGGCGGAAGCATGCCAAATATGACAGAAATCCTCGGCGCAACACCGATTCAGAGCGCCGCCGAACCAAGACCAGCCGAAAATTCGACTATTACATCAGTATGTTACAAACTGATGCAGAGTCAAAGCGCTCACCGAAAAGTATATTAACTACTATATATGCACATTTTAAGGTTTCATTGCCATTGCCGGAGAGTTACCAATGCGCCCAAGTCCAGTAAGGAGCTTCCGCAACCTATCTGGACATGGCGCAATCACATGGGAAAACCACTCAATGGAACATCAAGCGTTATCGGTCGAAGCATTCTGCCAGGTTCATGCAATCTCGCGATCAAGCTTCTACGAGCTCAAGAGGGAAGGGCTCGCCCCTCGTGTGATGAAGATCGGCCGCCGCACGCTCATTAGCGCCGAGGCCGCAGCGGACTGGCGACGGGCGATGGAGAAGGCCACCGCCGCACATGAAAGCGGGAGCGTGCGATAATGTCAGATCCTAACATCATAGAAAAGCTCGGCAAAGAGAAGTGCGCGGCCATGCTTCATCGATGCGTGCGATTCATTGCTAGCGTCAACGCGGCGGCCGGCCTGAATGGTTCCGTCAGGGTTTATACGTATTGGGATCGCGGGAATCACGTCCTAGATTTTGAGCCGACAGAAAATGTCGATTCGATTCTCGCGCGACTGCCGGACAAAGCAAATTTTATCGTATTAGACCAACACTGTTACGTTGCGGCGAAATGCGCACACGTCAAAGACACAAAAAAAGTGCAGTCGATCGGGTCGGGTTTATTGGTGGGCGACCTGCGTAGGTCGGCACTATATCTTGATGAAAAATACAGTTCGGTCGTGCGCGATTCGATTCAGCGCGCCCACGGCCCCCTGACCGCGGCGGGATTTTTGACATACCAGGACGTCACGCAGTTAGATTTCATAGTTGCACTGAATCGCGCGGTAGTCGGCGACCTCGGACGGCATAAGGTCGGACCGCATAAGGGATGTGGCGTCGAAGAGTATAAGTCACCGGGCGTCGATCAAAAAGCTATGGAACGCGCCATTGGCGCAATAAGGGAAATGGCGGAAGCAGCTTCGAACACTGAGGCAGTAAAAGTTTGGTTGTGGCCGATATCACGAAATTCGCTTTCATTGCCGGCTTTTTTTAAGATGGTAGCCGCGCACAAAGATGAGGCCGTGCGTGTTCTCGATCTGGATTCGGTCGCTGATCAATGGGAGACCTGCGGAAAGAGTCATGCCGCGTTCGGCAAATTCCGCCCGCCCGCGTCCGCCGGCGCACCGCCAACTGAAATGAAATGGCTGGTTCGTGGCCTGATCCCGGCGGGGCGCCTGATCCTGTGGCCCGGCGCATCGGGGGTCGGCAAAACCACGGCGCTCACCGAGATGGCCGTCGGCATTGCCAGCCCGCAAAGCAAGCGCGGGACATTCGCCGGGTTCCCGTTTGAGGCGTTTCCGGATGGGGGCGCGGTCGTGCATATTTCGGGCGAGGACAACCACGAGGATTATTGGCGCCGTGCACACATCCTGGACCCGAATCACTATGCGGGAAAATTGATCGGCATTCCGGGCGACGGCCGGCCGCTGGCTGACATCGTCGCGGATATTCGGGACGTTCGCGATCTGGCGCTGGTTATCGTCGACCCCTCGCGAAAATACATCGACGGGGACGAGGACAGTTCGCGAGTCGTTAGCGAGTATCTAAGCCTGCTTGAGTCGCTCTCGGCCCAGACGGGCTGCGCCGTGATATGCGTGCATCATCTAAGCAAGAACGCCGCGCCGCGGAGCCTTCAGGAGGTAATGGCGACAATGCGCGGCAGCAGCGTGCTAAAGGACCGCCCGCGTCTGATTATCCCGCACCTGCACCTAAAGGACGGCGACACGGTCTTTGGCGTCGGCAAAAGCAACCTCGTCGCCGCCGACCTGTTCGAGGGTCCGATACGGTGCCGCCAGAATCCGGACACGCTGCGCCTGGAGCGGGTCGACGTCGATATGCCAGCGCCGCGGCGCAAAGGGCGGGCCGCACCTACCGGCACCGATGGCGATCGGCGGGCGCTGGTGCTGCGGGCGATCCGCGGGCTTACGGACGCCGGCCGCCCGGTCGCACGCACCGGCAAGTACAGCCTTTACAAATGGCACCAGAGCGCGCCCAAGGATCTGCCGGAGCTCGATGGCATGTCGCGGGAGCAAATGGCAGAGGCGTTTAATGCGCTTGAGATTGAAGGCGCAATCAAAGTTGGCGGGCGCGGACGAATAGCGTTTCCCGACGGGCCGGGCGGCGCCGATTTTTCCGCACGGACGGTGCCGGCCGACGTTCCGGACGTTCCGGAGGGCCTTCACCGGAACGGTCCGGAAGCCGAAAACGCACTCCGGAACGAAGCGTAACCGATTGTTTTTACACGCGTTTTTTTCCGGAATGAAATCCATTAGAAAAACCGCAAACCAGCGGATTCCTTGGGCTTCCCGTTCCCACGCTCTTATATAGAGGGAGACCCCCCACGTGGTGGGGTGGTCCCCTCCATAATAATTTGGCTGTGATTCCGGTGGGTAGGTACAGATTTACTCCGGAACGTTTTCTCCGTGAAAAAGATATGGCGAGTGCGTATTTCCTAAGGGCCTACAACCAATAACGGAGCTGACCACATGACGAGTTTGGAAATGCAGAATGCCGCGCGACATGCCGGCCCATTGACGCGCGCCAGCGCGGATGCGCCGTACGTGGTGGTGAATCCCGGCGAAACCTTGATGCAGGCTATTGGGCGGCATCGGCGCGATACCGGCCACCAGGGCTTTATCATCGTCGCGGCGGACAACAACCGCCGTCCGGTGTGCGGCGCGCGCGATGCGATGAGGAAATTGCCGCGCCCGCGGCATGGCCGGAGGGCGCACGTACCCAAACTGCTGGCCGCTTAGGTATATTTCGGAGCGTGTCGGGGCCGCGTCGTGCGGTCCCGGCGCCCGATATGAAATGGACGTAGCGAACATGCAAGACCTGACCGAGCAACAGCGGCTGTTTGTACTTGCTTTTGCAAGTAACGGCGGCAACGCGACCAGTGCGGCGAAAGCGGCCGGATATAGCGACGCGACCGCGCGGACACAGGGCTGGCAATTGCTGCACAAGCCGCATGTGTTGGCCGCGGTGCAGGACGCACAGCGCCAGGAGGTGAGCGGGCTTGCGACCAAGGCCGTGGCGGTCCTGGGCGAGCTGCTCGATCATCCGGACGGCAGAGTGCGGATCGCGGCGGCGAACAGCCTGCTCGACCGTGCCGGGATAACGGCCAAGGCCGCCGAAGAGGCGAATGCAGTGCGCCGGGCCAAGCCGATCAGCGAAATGTCGGCGGACGAATTGGCCGAACTAGTGGCGTTGCAGCGTGCAACCGTCAGTGCGCTGGAAACGAAAATGCAATTCCGTGGCCCAGACGATGCGCCGTTCGGCGCCTCTGCCGTGCCGAAGATCGTGAACTAGTGCTTTGGGGGTTGCCGACCTATCGTACTGCGGGATCGCATCGGCTGGCGGTCGATCCCAAAAGGAGGGGGCATGCTCAGAGCAACACTCGGCATTGCGGCACTGGCGGTTTCGGCCGGTTTGGCCGTGCTGGCGACCATGCCGATGCGCACGGTCTATGATTTGATTTCCCCGCACGCACCTGACGCCGAGGCATTGCTCGGGTTTCAGGCATTCCTGCTCGGCCCAGCGGCCGGCGCGCTGTTCGGCGTTGGGCTGATACTGATCCGCAGGCCTGGCTAGGATCCGGCCGGGGGATTCGTGCGGCCTTGTGCGCGCGCCAGCTTGGCGGCTGCACCGCGTCGGACTGACAAGCGCTCCGCGTATCGCGCCACCATGACGGGCGTTTTCCATCCGCCGGCCTGCATGATTTCGCCCACTTCGAGCCCGGCCGCAACCATGTCCTGCGCCGCACCGACACGCGTGGAGTGGCCGCCGATGCCTGCGGGGTCGATGCCGGCGCGCAGGCAGAGCCGCCGCAGGATGCGCGCAACCTCTTGGGGCGTGAGCGGATCGCCTACCGCGCCCGCGCGACCGAGCGAACGGAACAGCGCGCCTTCCGTGATATGAGCGGCGTGGAGCCAATCGCGTACCGCCTGGACTGTCTGCGGCGCCAGATAGCGTACCGAGCCATGCCCTTCTTGGTCGCCTTTAGAGCGGCGCACGAGGATCGAGCCGGAGCCGTCCTCGTCGTCTTGTACATCCGCCACGCTCAATGCGACTAGTTCGGACCGCCGGCAAAGCGTGTCATAGGCGACGCACAGCAACGCTCGATCGCGCGCCCCGTGCAGGCCGGCGCCGACTGCGCCGAGCAATTTGGAGGCAATCTCGAACGTTACCGGCGCGGCTTGCTTCTGGCGCGCACCGCGACCGCGCACCATGCGCTTGAGCGCGAGTCGCACTTGCTCATCCTTTGTCGGATCGGTTGCTTGCGCGGCGCGATGGAGGGCCGCAATTGATGCGACGTAACGCCGAATCGTTGCCGGCGCGCGTGTCGACGCCACCT
>JBFWYO010000079.1:0-22284 GCA_050186335.1 Alphaproteobacteria bacterium
CATTCTGGTTATTTGCGGCATTTATCTCGTGCTCGGATGCCTGCTCGAAAGCCTGTCGATGATCCTGCTGACCATTCCGATCTTCTATCCGATCGTGCAGTCGCTCGGATTCGACATGGTGTGGTTCGGCATCATCGTCGTGGTCGTCGTAGAAATCAGTTTGATTACACCGCCCGTCGGTATGAACGTGTTCGTCATCAAGGCGATCGTGCCGGATGTTTCGATATCGACGATCTTCCGCGGCCTGACGCCGTTCTTAGTCGCCGATATCTTCCGGCTCGCCTTGTTCATCTTTGTCCCCCCCATCATCCTGTTCCTGCCATCGTTCATGAAATGACCAAAACTTCCATTCGACAAGCCGCAATCGCTGGCGGCGGAATTGCCGGCCTATCAGCCGCAATCGCGCTCGCGCAGCGCGGCTGGCAGGTTCGCGTGCACGAGCGCAGCCCGACGCTGCGACCCGAAGGCGCAGGCATCTATATCTGGGAGAACGGGCTTCGCGTGCTGCGCGCGCTGGGCGCCGACGAAGATGCGCTGGAAGGCTGCCACCGCGGCTGGATGCGCGAAACCCACGACGATCGCAATCGTGTGGTTGCGGTCGCGCATTGGAGTGCCGAGCCTGGCCGCCGGGTGGTCTCGGTCGCGCGGCTGCAGCTGCTCGGCGCATTGGAACGTCGCGCGCTCGCGCTCGGCGTTCGCATCGATTACGGCAGTGAAGCCGTGGCGGCCAGCGCGGGAGGAGAGATCCGGCTCGCGAACGGCGAAACCCATAAAGCCGATCTGGTGATCGCGGCCGACGGCGTCAACTCCAAAGTGCGCGACTCGCTGGGCTTGCTGCGCTCGCGAACCAAGCTCGCCGACGGCGCGATCCGCGTGATGATTCCACGCCTGCCCGAGGAATGCAGTTCCGAAGAAGGCCGCAAATACATCGAATACTGGTCCGGCATCCGGCGCATCCTTTACACGCCGTGCAACCAGCGGGAGATTTATCTGGCGCTGACGACGCTCGATACCGATGCCGCGGCGAAAGCTGTGCCGCTGAACAAGCGCGTGTGGCAGGACGCGTTTCCCCATCTGGCCGCGTTGATCGAGCGGATCGGGTCGGACGGCCGCTGGGACCTGTTCGAAACCGTCAAACTGAAGCAATGGGGCCTCGGGCGCGTCGCCGTGATCGGCGATGCGGCTCATGCGCAAGCGCCCAATCTTGGGCAAGGCGGCGGCTGCAGCCTGATGAATGCGCTGGCGCTTTCGGTGGCATTGGATGAAACATCGAGTATTGAAGCGGGCCTCGCGCTATGGGAGCGGCGCGAGCGACCGTTGACCGAACACACCCAGCGCGTTTCCGCGCTATACAGCCGCACCACCGTGCTGCCGCCGCGCGTCCGGTCCGCGGTGCTCGGCTGGGCCGGGCGATCGAGCTGGGCGATGGGGCATCGATTGCGGGCTGCCCTGCACGTTCCCACCGGCGCGGAGCCATGACATGAGCTTTGACGATCTGCCCCCCTTGCCGCCGCTGATCCATCCCGAGGCCAACGGCTACGCGATTCGCTGCATGGCGGCCACGCGCCGCGTCCAGGCCGAAGCCAACGTCGCAATCGATCTCGCTTACGGCGGCGATTATTGGCAGAAGTTGGACATCTATCGGCCCAAGCGTATCGACCCGGCCGCCGGCTTGCCGGTCTTGGTCTTCTTTCATGGCGGGGCCTGGACCAACGGCACCAAGGAATGGATGGGCTTCATGGCCCCGCCGTTGACCGACATCCCGATCGTCTATGTCGCCGCCAATTATCGGCTGGCGCCGGCCATCCGCTATCCGACCATCGTCGAAGACTGCATGGCGGCGACGGCATGGGTGCGGGACAATATCCGAGCCTACGGCGGCGATCCGGAACGGTTATACGTCGGCGGTCATTCGGCCGGCGGCCATCTCGCCGCGCTGGTGGCGTTGGATAGTGGCCGCGGACAAGCCATGGGCCTGCCCCAGGGCGCGATCAAGGCGTGCCTGACCATCTCCGCGGCGTTCGATTTCCGCGCCCGCGACGCTTTAGCGGGCACGATGGAGCGAAGGGTCTACGAACAGGTCTTGGCCCGAGAAGCGGACGACGAACCGGCCAGCCCGATCGTCCACGTGCGTCGCAACGCGCCGCCGTTCTTCATCGCCTGGGGCGAACGCGATTTTCCGCGCCTTATCAAACAAGGCAACGCCATGGCGGCCGCGCTCAAACAGAGCGGCGTGGCTGTCGAAACCATGGTCATTCCCGAGACCGATCATTTCGAAGCCAACGAAGTCTGCGCATCGCCCGATTCGGGATGGTCCGTGGCGGCCAGGCGCTGGCTCACCAAATAGTCGGGACCGAGCCGTTCCGGCGCGCCATCGTGCGCTCACTTGGGCGCCGTGCGGCGCGTCGGCGAATCGCCGAAATCCTCTTTCATCTCGCCGCGGATCTGATCGAGCAAGCGAGCGGCGACATCGCTGAACGTCTTGCGTTCCGCTTCGGTCATGCAGGAGAGCAGGCGCGCCAGGCGCTCGTTGGCGAATTTGTTGACGCGGTCGTGCAGTTCCGCGCCTTTCCGCGTCAATATCAAACTCGAACGCCGCGCGTCACCCGGATGACCCTGCGCGGCAAGTATCCTTCGTGCGATCAGCGCGGCACTGAGCCGGCTCACGAGCGCCTTGTCGACGCCCAGTTCGCGGCTCGCCTCGATCATGGGGATGGGTTGTGCGGCGCCCACAACGGCCAGCAGCCGCCATTCCGCGAAACTCAGACCATACTGCCGCGAATAATTTGCGGTCGCGTGCCGCGACAATTGATTCGCGAGTGTGATGATCTGATGCGGCAGATGGTGCTTGATGTCGGCCGGCAAACGCACCGCATGCAGCCTGCCCGCGTTTCTCTTAGATTTGCCGCTCACCCGCGTCGACACCATCGCCTCGCTCGTCGCTGTCGCCACCATACACCAGACCCGCCACCGCAGCAGGCGTCTTTTGTCGTGTACCGGCCCGGACCGATCAGATTGACATCGCGGCCGCGCTGTGGTTGATATATCAACTATAATATTATGCCGCCGTTCGAAGCGGTCAATGACATAGACCGGCCGCGCCGGCACACGGAGGAAAATGCCCATGCAGTTCGGACTGAACTTTTTCCCCAGCGTCGGCCCGTCGGAGATGAGCGCCGAGCAATACTGGCAGGAAGCCCTTTCGCTCGCCGAGCTCGCGGACTCGCTGGGCTATACGCATATCCGGACGGTCGAACATTATTTCGAGCCGTATGGCGGCTACAGCCCGAACCCGTTGCTGTTCCTCGCCTCGGCCGCGCAGCGGACCAAGCATATGCGGCTGATCTCCGGCGCCGTACTGCCGGTGTTCAATCACCCGCTCAAACTCGCCGGCGAAATTGCGATGCTCGATGCGCTTTCCCGCGGTCGCCTCGACGTCGGTTTCGCCCGCGCGTTCCTGCCGCATGAATTCGATCGCTTCGGCCGAAAGCTCGACGAATCGCGTGCGCGGTTCGACGAAGGCGTGCGCCAGATACGGCTGTTGCTGACCCAGGAAAACGTCTCCGACGACGGCACGTTTCACAAGATCAAGAACGTCACCTCGTTGCCGCGTCCGACGCAACTGCCGACGCCGCCGATGTGGATTGCATCGTTCGCAACGCCGGAATCGTTCGCCGCGGCCGGCAAGGCCGGCATGTCGATGATGGCGATTCCGCTGTCCGGCGGGAAAATGAACGATCTGATCGGCCTGTACCGCGAGAACTGGCGTTCGGCCGGGCATCCCGGCAATGGCCGCGTCATGCTGTCGTTCTCGATGTGCTGCATGCCCAACCGGGAAGACGCGATCGCGGCGTTCCGGGCGCCGATGAACGGCTACATGAAGGCCTTGGTCGCAGCCGCATCCGGCTGGTTCGGCGGCAGTTCCAAGGACTATCCCGGCTACGAAAAGATGATCGCCGCGTTGAAGGACGAGGACTTCGACAAGCAGGTGGCAAACGGACTCTGCTGGGCGGGCACGCCCGCCGACGTCAAGGACATGATCGCGTCCTACACGTCGAAGGTGCAGTTCGAGATCGCCTCGCTGCACATCAAGCCGCATACGTTCGACGCGGCCTTGGCGGCGCAATCGCTTCGGCTGTTCGCGCGGGACGTCATGCCGCAGTTTCGCGACCGAGGCGCGTAGACCGAGAAAGCATTGCGCTGGGCCGGCTCTACCTAAGCCGCGCGACGAGCTCATCACTGGCGAGATCGTGTACTCGCTTGCGAAGGCGCGGATCATGATCGAGCAGTGGCGGCACAACTACAATACAATGCGTCCACACCCATCGCCGGTCGATCGGCCGCCAGCGCCGACCGTCGTGCAGTGGCCTGCCGAGCCAGACTCGTCACCGGTCGCGCGCCCGGCCACTGCACCGCTGGCGCCGAGCGCTTCATTGAACTAACTTTGCAACCGGATCCGCTCTCGCGGGCGGTCAATACCACTCGTTGAGACACGACCAATAGACGAAGGCGATGAATGTCGGCGTTCGTGATTCTCGACGTAGATATTAACGATATGGCGAGATATCAGCAGTTTATGGCAGGCGTGAAGCCCGCTTTGGAATGGGCGGGAGGTAAATATCTAGCTCGCGCAAGCAAGCATGAATTTCACGATGGGGATTGGTCCCGGCGGCGGAAAATTCTACTGGAAATTCCCTTGCTTGAAGCATGGGAATTTATACAAGGCGAAATCGCCAGATGCCGGATGTAGAGGAACAGGGACGACGCAACGGGGGGCTGCTGCGAGGGCTCACGGCGTCGTTCGCGAAAATTCTGGGACGTAGCGAAGTCGAGTCACCCGTCGGACTCGCCGAGCGGAAATTCAAAGACGGCGTCCGGCCGGTGATCCGATGGATCAAGGGCGACGGCAAGGACGACGCCGTCACGCGGTCGGCCATCGCCCAGGCGACGCGCCTGTTCGGCGCCGACGTTGACTATTGCTTGTGTAGCGCAGGAATTTCGGCGGGCCGTGCGCGCGACGTCCTCGCATGGGCGGTCCAACCCGTCGAATTGCGCCCAGTCGGTCCCGAAGACAATCCACGCTTGGCAGAGGTCTTGCGGCGGGCGGGCTGCAAAGCGGAACGCTTCGGCTATTGGTGGAAGTGGTTCCCGGAACGCGTGCGGCCGAATGCGCCGGAGTGGATCCTCGACGGCGACATGGTGATCACCGGCGCGCCGCCCTGGTTCGGCGCTTGGCGCGAAGGACGCGATCGCCTCCGGGTGACGCAAGACGATGCGTGGGACATCAATGGTCTCTACGGCGAGTATCTCCCGTTCGTCGACGCGAAACTGAGGCTGTATTCCGGACTCATCTCGCTGCCGCCGCGCTTGCGTTACCTTCCCGCCGTTCTGCGCGTCCTGCGGCGGCGCCCGCTCGCACCGGGGCATGACGGGTGCGAGAACATGAGCGAACAGGGCGTCATCGCGGCAGCGATGGGCAGGCTGCGCGCGACCCCGATTCCGCTTCACGAGTTTCCGTTCGGCCGGGCATTCGAGGATCGGCTGAACTTCGGCCTCGCCGGCCCGCAGGGAACGCCTTGGGGCTATCATTTCGGCTTTGCGTTCCGGCGCGACAACCCGCACTTCGAGCGCCTCGCCGCGGCGGGAACGATCTTCTTCGCCGACGAGGAGCCGCCGCCCCAGCAACGATATATCTGGATGCGCAATGTCGGCCAATGGGGCCGGCCGGGCTGGTCCATGAACATGGATTGCGTCGATCGAATTGCGGCGCTGGCGGCGCCGTTGCGCGGCCGCCGGGTGCTCGAGATCGGCACGTCGCGGGGATATCTCGCCGCCGTCATGGCCGCCCTGGGCTGCCGCGTCACGACCGTGGACGCGGCCGACCGCGGAGCGCGGTCGAACCTCGAGGGGCTGGGCGTCGCAGTCCAGGTCGAAAGCGCCGCGAATTTTCTCGAGCGTTGCGGCGATTCGTTCGCGTTGATCACCGTCGATCTGCACGGCAACGGCGTCGACGTCTGGCAGGAGCTTTGGCCCCTGCTGGGCCCCCGCCTCGAGCGGAACGGCGCTCTGGTTCTCTACAACAGCCATCTGTGGAAGATACCGGAATGGAAATCGGAGACCGGATTGAAGTGGGTCATGGAGACGCAATTGGTCGATTGGTCTTACGAGGCCTTCGCGGATCCCCTACCGGGCATGATCGTGTGTCGGCATGGCTGACCGCACACCGTTTTGTGACCTGACGCGCGCGATCGCCCCGATCCGCGGCGAGATCGACGCCGCCATCGCGCGAGTCGTGGATCGGGGATGGTTTCTGCGCGGGCCGGAAGTCGACGCATTCGAGCGGGAGTGGGCGCGCTATTGCGGGCAGTCCTATTGCGTCACGTGCGGCAGCGGCACCGAAGCCCTCACGATCGCGGCCCTGGCGCTCGGACTCGAAACGGCGCGCGTCCAGGCAAACACGATCCCGCTGACGGCCATCGGCTTGAAGCAGGCCGGCGTCCGAATCTTGGTCTCCGAGATCGACGACGGGGGCCGGCTGGAACGTCCGGGCGCGGATGCGGTTCCGGTCCTGCTCTATGGACGCCGCCCATCGGCGGCGGAATTGGGCTGCACGCTTTTCGATGCCGCGCATGCCCATGGCTGGAAGCCGCCGCCGCACGCCGTTGCGTGTTGGAGTTTCTACCCGACCAAGTCGTTGGGCGCCCTTGGCGACGCCGGCGCGGTGACGACCAACGACCCGAAGCTCGCCGAGATCATGGCAGCGCTGTGCGGCCGCGACGACCGATTGCGCGATGGTCGGCAGATAACGTCGCGCATGGACGAGATTCAGGCGGCGGTGTTGCGAATCAAGCTGCTACGTCTTGACTCATGGCTGGCGGAACGCCGCCGCATCGCGGCGGCCTATTTCGAACATCTTCCGGTCGGCATTCGATGCGTGTCGACGATCGACGACAGCCTTCATCATCTCTTCGTCATCCGCTGCGCCGGTCGCGCCGAACTCATGGCCGAGCTTGAACGCAACGGTGTGGGATCGAAAGTCCATTTTCCCGAGCCGCTGCATCGTCAAGACGCGCCGTGGGGCGACAAGGGTGAGTCGCTGCCGAAGGCCGAGGCGTGGTGCGATACCGTGCTGAGCCTGCCCTGCTATCCCGGCCTTCGCGTGGACGAGATCGTCAGGACGTGTTCGGTGATCGCCGAATGGACGCTCCGTGCATGAAAGGCACACGATCGATGGACTGACGCGCGGTTACCGGGCTATTTTGTCCGATCGGTGTTGCTCGGAGAGAAAGCCCGGAAAAGCCTGGATGTGTGTGTAGTCTTTACCGAACGTCGCTCCGGTCAAAATCCCTGTTAAACAGGGAGAATACAGGGAAATTTAGCTCAAAAAGCCCCGAAGGCCTGCACGACGCCCCCTAACCCATTGAATAAAATGAACGTTTGTGAACTTCCCTACACATCGAAACAGGGAACTTTCAGGCCCTAACAGGGAAATATCATTGTCTAACAGGGAATATCTTTGCGATCTGACGAGCATTCAATTGAGCCACGCTCTAAAATTGGCGTTCTCATTTGGACCTGCACGACTAAACAGCTAACTGAACCGCACCGGCATCTCGCATCCCCTAATAAGCTCATATATCGTACGTGCGCATGAGGTCATCGACGATGCCCTGCAGCTCGGCCCACGGCGCCTCTCGAATACCGTGATTGCTCAAGATAAATGGTGGGCCGGAATAGAATTTTTCGTACTGAAAATGCCGACTAGCGAATTCCGAACCAACCATATCCCAGACTAACTTCAGCAACTTCATGCGTTGAATTGCCGTCTGAGTGGGCGTCGACCAATAGTAATTAAATTGCCGCGCCAGATGCGGATCTTTCACGATGGATGAATCGGCAGGCATCTGAAAAACGCCACCGCCCATCAGCTCTCGTACCGTATTGATGATCTCCCAGTAAGTCTGGGTGCACCATTGCAGCGCCCCATACATATATCGTCGATTAAACGAGACATATCCATTAGTCAGCGTTTCATAATTCATGCATTGTCCGTAGATCATGCCGGCTAATGCCCCTTCATAGTTCGCAAGGCGACCTAATGTCTCGCGAACTGCAGGAATCTGATCGTTGCCGCTGGACTGCGTCATCTTGCTGGCAAGCCCGATTATGAAACGCAGCTTCGACCAGAACCGTACGTTTGACTGATGATTGCCAAAACAGTGCGATGCGGTCTTTATGTAGATCTCGCGGGACAGCGCGACATTGTTATGCGTGAATACTTTCTCCCAAGGAACCTTGACGTCTTCGAACAATACCATCACGTCGGTTTCATCGAAGCGACTGGCCAACGGGTTGTCGAACTCCGAAGTGGCGTCGCGCTCATATGGTTTTCGCGACCACATGCTGAGGCCCTTCGCATTAGCCGGCACGGCGCACGTGATTGATTCCATTTCTTGTCCCGGGGCTAACGGCAGCAGATTCCCCACCCAGATGTCGTTGCAAAAGACACCGCCCGTTCCCAACATCTTCATGCCGTTTAGCGTTACGCCGTGAACGTCCTCAGCGGTCACCCGCAGAGTCGGGACTTTCATATTCGCGCGCTGGTACAGTTGCGGATTGCGTGCGCCCTGTGGCGGCAAGACGGCATAACAACAATAGACGTCATCGCGCCGGATATGGTCGTAATATCGAAGTAGATTGCCTTTGAAGTCGTGCCCGCCATCCTCAAATACTTCGGGCTGCATGGCCAAGGCGGTAATAAAGCTTGCCACGTGATCCGGTGAGCGCCCGAAAAGCCCATAAGTGGCGTCCGCCCAGAACTTGTGCCCAAGCATGCGCCGGACAAGATCATCCCTGCTCCGTGGCCGCAAATAATAGATGCTAAATCTTTCGCCGTTCTCCTCGAACGACATGGTTTCGGCATTAGCCGCCGCCGCCTTGATGTCAAACAGTCGCGCGACAGTTCGAGCGCCATTACGAAATGCCGGATGCTCGGTAACGTCGGTAATTAATTCGCTGCCGATATAAACGACCCGGCCATCTTTGAGACTTTCGAGATGTTTCTGCCCGCTCTTCAACATCGCTTACTTGCTCCCATTAAGATCGCCGTCAAGTCCCGGTTAGGAATGACGTCTCTTCAAGTGCGCGCTCATCGCTGAGCGAATACCGTCGACTGCTAGCCGCACTACTGTGTCTCGAAGATTATCTTTGCGATTTCTTCCTCGTCGGGCATTCCAGTACCGCTAGTGGGCGGTTCGAACAAACGTCGATCTTTGAGCACTACGATACGGTCGCAGGCGTTGACAGTGGCACCAATGTGCTGCTCGGCAATCACAATCCCGCAATTCGTCGACCTGGCGAGCTCGCGCAGACGTGTTGCGACCTCCTGAATAAGAATCGGCGCCAATCCTAGAAAAGGCTCATCAAGTAGCAAGACCCGCGGCCGCAACATGAGTCCACGTCCTATTGCGAGCATTTGCCGCTCACCGCCAGAAAGCAGGCCAGCTCGCTGATTGAGCCGCTCGCGCAGGCGCGGAAAGAAATCCAAGATTTCATCGATGCGAGCGGTCAGCGACGCACGTTTTCCAATAACAAACCCGCCCATCTCAAGGTTTTCCTTGACCGACATCGTATGAAACGAACGCGCACCCTCCGGTACCAGGACCAATCCATTACGAGCATTGGTCGCCGCATCCGCCCGGTCGATAACGCGGCCATCTAACATGATCTGTCCGCCGATAGGTGGCAGGAGTCCGACGATCGTCTTTAGAGTCGTCGATTTTCCCGCTCCATTAATGCCGAGGAGACCAAGAATTTGTCCGCTAGGGATCGCCATAGTCATCTGTTCGGCAACGGATTTCCGGCCATATCCCACATTTAGGTCGACAATATGAAGGCCGTCGCGCTCGGACGGTATCTCCGTTGATTGCTTACCGGTGGCCAAAATAGACCTCCCGCACCTCACCATTGGATGCCACCACCGATGGCGTACCTTCGATCAGCTTCATCCCGGTATTGAGAACGACGACGCGGTCGCATAGCTTGCTTATGGCGCCGAATGCGTGATCGACGATCAGTACCGCCCCCTCTGATCTGAATCCTTTGATAATCGAGATCACAAAATCAAAGTCTGCCCTGGACAAACCTGCTAACGGCTCGTCAAGCACGAGAATTCTCGGTGTCGCTGCAAATGTGCGAGCCAAAGCCACGATTTTCTGTCGTCCATAGGCCAGCGTCCCCGCTACTTCATCGGCCACGTCGACGAGTCTAAATTGATCGAGCAAAGACTTGACGAGACCGGATCGGATCCCCGTTGTCAGATCGCGTCGGCCAATAGGCAAACCGTGACCTTGCGCGAGCGCTCCTAATGCAATGTTCTCGCGGACAGTCAAGGTCGCCGCGACACGCGGATCCTGCCAGGCGCGTAGTAGACCTAGCCTTGCGACTTGATGCGCCGATAGACCGACAGTATCCCTACCAAGACAAATAATCCGGCCGGCATCGGGTCGATAGTAGCCGGCAATTAGATTAAGGACCGTGGTCTTACCGGACCCATTTGGGCCGATGAGGCCGACAATTTCATTGGAATGAACCTTGAAACTCACGTCACGAACGGCTTGAAGACCGCCAAATGATTTGTACACGCGCGCGACATCCAGCGCGGCGGACAAATTCGCGCGCGCCGTCGGTGTAACGGTGACGGTGTCACCTGGGCCAGACATCGAATATCCCATCTAGTTCGCGAGTCATGTCTCGCCGGCCGATTTAGAGGCGTGATTGCGCATGGCTGATACGAATACAACTGTAACGAGCAAGCCGCCGAATATGACCTGCCGCAAAGGCCCGGCCGACGCAGCGCTAAAGGCTGCAAAACGAAGCAATTCCGGTATCAGGATCAAAATTGAGGCGCCCATTACAGCGCCGATCATTGCGCGTCCTTCGCCGATGATCACCATAGCGAGAATCAAAATCGACATATGCAGCTCGAAAAGCTGCGGCGCTATATACCCGCTGTGCATCGCATACAGGGCACCCGCAAGTCCGGCCGCCGCGCACCCGACTGCGAACGCGCCGACGCGCAAGCGGCGCACCGAACTGCCGAGCGATTCGACCATATCTTTGTCGAAAGCACTTGCACGCAAAAGCGTTCCAAAGCCTGATTTCACCAGAAACTGCATGAAAAAGAAGGTGCCTGCCGCCAGTGCGGCTGACACGATAAGAAATTCGATGCGCGATTCGCCGAAGCCCAAGATGCTCACGCGCGGAATCTGTGCGATACCATAAGATCCACGCGTCAACTCGGCCCAATTCGTCAAAATGCTCACGATCAGAACATTGAATGCAAGCGTGGTTACTGCAAATTGCTCCTCGTCCAAGCCAGAAGCGGCATAGGCAAGAAACGCACCAACGACCGACGTGATTGCAATTGCCGCTACAAGCGCGATCAGCGGTTCGACTCCGGCTGCAACTGACAGCAGGCCGTAAACGTAAGCGCCTACCCCGATGAACGCGCCATGGGCAAGTGACATAAGGCCGGCCTGACCGACGATCACGGCCAGTCCCAAGCTGCCAACGGCGAACACGGCAATTAATGTCGCCACTTCGTATACGTAATTAAGCATCCTGAAGCTGCCTCTGCGCCCGGCTGCGCGCCATGACCGCTTCAATGCCCCGACTGACGGCCACGAATATCAAATAGGCCATCAAAACGAGCACGGGAATCGCAGACTGCCACGCGGCCGGCAACCACAGCAGGATGATCGCCTCGCATAGACCAATGCCGAGCCCCGCAACATAAGACCAGACGGGATGGGAACGACCAATAAGGCTCGCCACGACGGCGATGATCCAGACCGGAATTCCGGATGTCGGTTCAATACCAACCCGCATCAGAAACAATATTCCGGATATGCCGATCAACAGCGACCCGAACGCAAAAGCGAGCCTCCGGATTAGTTTGACATCGACTCCTGCCAATTCGGCCATCTCCGGTGCGATCGATATCGCCCTAATGGCTTTGCCCAGCATGGTAAAACGCAGCAGAAACAGGGTCAGCAGCCACAGCATCAGCATGGCCAGCGACTCAATCAGCTCAATGGCACTTACGCCAGTTGCGCCTAACTTGAAAGACGTCGTCAAACTTGGGGGCAGGTCGATCGTGCGTGAATCGGCGCGCCATACGAGCTGGATCAGATTTTCGACGACAATGTACGCGCCAAGCGAGACCACAAACAGCAACCCCGGTCGGACGCGCATCCGCATAAGTGGTCGGTACAGAAGTATTTCCGAAGCCAGGCCGACCAAGACGGCGGTGATCAACCCGAATGCGATCCCATACCAGATACCGCCAGTAGCCTTCGCGACAATCCAGCAGCCGTATGCCGCAACAGTGAACGATGCAGCATGCAAAACGTGAAAAATTCTAACCGATCGAAATATGATGGCAAAGCTTACGGCCCATAATCCGTAAACCAGACCGACGAGCGTGCCATAGATTATCAGACTCATCTTTTCATCCGCTCGAATTCCATCCCAACCGGCAAGCGGGTACCTATACTTTCTTCTCGGACCTAGGGAATCATGTCCGCGATAGGCAAGCGTCCGACCGCGAACCACTCGCGGCCGGACGCCCGAAGGTTGCTTTATTTAACCGGCATGCGCTTGCCGTTCTTGATCTCGACGAAGCTGGTTTGCATGATGACCTGTCCGCGTTCATCAAAATGCCATTCGCCGGTCACACCGACAAAGTTGCCAATCTTCTTCGCCAAAAATTCGCGAATTTCTGGCCCAGTCTTTGCCCCCGCCTTAGCCGCGCGACCCAGAATGATCAGTGATTCATAGCTCGATGCCGAGTAGACACTCGGCCAGGAGCCATACTTGGCTTTGTAGTCGGCGCCAAACTTCTTCATCATCGCCGTGCCATTTTCCGGGTCGAACGGCCAGTTAGCGTGAAAGAACCCTTCCGAACCCGGGCCGCCGAGGCTGATCGTCTCGTCATTTGCTGCGCCAACAATGCCGAGAAATTTAAACTTGCCGGTCAAGCCCATACGATTGGCCTGCGCCAGAATTCGACCGGTTTCGGCAGCGTAGGAGGAAAGGTAAATCCAATCCGGAGCGGCATTCTCGGCGCGCGTGAGGTGCGCTCGATATTCGGTAGCGCCGGCCTTGTAGGGCTCTTCACCGATGACCTTGCCGCCGAGTTTCTCAAATTCCGGCTTGAAGACATCCCAAGCCGCCTTTCCGGCTGGCGTGTCTTGATAGAAGCCGAACACTTTGCGCGCGCCACGAGCATACGCAAACTTCGCCGCATCAGTGCCTTCGATCTGATAGCTCGGGATCGTACTGAACGTATAGGGACCGATTTTGGCGATCTGCGGTGCCCCGGCCATGCAATTGATCAGGACAATCTTGTCCTTCTCGCCCATCGGCCCGAGAGTCAGCACGACCGGGCTAACCGCATGGACGATGGCTTGAACTTTGTCGACGCGGACCAGCTTGTTGTAGGCGGTTATTGAAGTAGGCACGTCTGCGGCTCCGTCTTCCGCAATGACGGTAAGATCAATACCTTCGGTCTTGAGCGTATCCTTGGCGAGCGGGATGCTGTTTGTGAAGCTCTGGCCATAGGTCGCGGCCGGGCCGGACAAGGGCATTATGGCGCCAACGGTAAGCTTGACGTTTTCGGCGACGGCGATGCTCGCCATCGCCAGAATCCCCGCCGATATGACGGTCGATAGTGATGCCTTACGCAAAGTGCCTAACATCAGTCCCTCCTGCTGGTTGACGAATTTGCTATTCGCACGCACTTAAGCTGTTCGACGCGCCGTACCCTTGGGCGGGTTGACGAACGCGTCGTAGTCAGAAAATGTCGCGAGACAGCGATCCGCCTCGCGTTCGACACGCTTCCAATCGAAGTAGTAGCCGAGCCGACCTCGGGTGACGTGTGTTGGGCCGGCGTAAAACATCTCGTACTGTGTATGTCGATTGGCAAACTCGGTACCCACGAGATCCCATGCCAACTTCATCAGCTTGTAACGCTCGACAGACTCGGTCGGATTTGCAAGATAGAATTTGGAAAAGATCTCTGCGGTATCTGGATTGCGAAACACACTGGCATCGGCAGGCTGCTGGAATGGGTGGCTTCCGAGTAATTCCCGAATTCCACGTACGAATTCCGGGTAATATTCCATCGACCACGACATCGTCGCATACATTGTTTGCCGGCGTTGGGTGACGAAACCGCCGGCCCACGATTCGACATCGGCATGCTGGCCGTTGATCAGTCCTTCGACTACCGCAACCCTAACAGCCAACGCATAGAGCTTGTCGCGAACCGCGGGGATCGAAGCAATGCCATTTGCCTTTGCGACCTTCTCGATTATCCCAAGCATCAATCGCATTTTCGATAGCAGCCGAACATGCGCCTGGGCGTTGCCGAGCGTATGCGCAGGGGTGTCGTAAAAAATCGCGCGCGCCGTATCGATATAGTTATGCGCGAACACTCGATCCCATGGCACCAGGACATTGTCACAAAAAATGACCGCATCGGTCTCGTCGAACCGCGACGCAAGCGGGTCGTCGATCTCGCTTACGGCCATTTGTTCGTATGATCGACGGGACAATATCTTCATGCCGGGCGCGGCCATCGGCAGCGCAAACGTGATTGCATATGATTCCTGGCCCGGCGAAAGAGGCAGGACATTGCCGATCAAAACTTCATCCGAAAGCACTGCACCGGTTGCCAAAATCTTAAAGCCCCAGACGGTTATGCCGCTGCTGTCTTCCTTGACCACGCGCAAGCCCGCATTTTCGCCCCATTCGGTCTTACCGGCGGTTTTCTGCTGCGGAATGGCAACCGCCTCGGTACCCTTGGCGCCCGCCGGCGGCACAACCGCGTATGCCACGAACAGGTCGTTATCGCGTATATAACGCCAGTAGTTGGTGATGTTTTTTCCGAATCCCTGATTGTGGGCATCCGCAACTTCCGGCAGGCAGGCCATGCCCGTGATAAACGCGGCAACATGATCCGGCGCGCGGCCGATCAGGCCCCAAGTGACATCGGCCCAGGCCTCGTGAACGTTTCGCCGCAGTCTTAGATCATCGGCAGATTTGGGGCGGAGGAAGTTGGCATTGCAGATTTTCCCCGTCTCCGGCTCCCGGTAGGTCAAGCGACTTTGATTCTGCGGGTTCGACGTGACGTCGTACAGGTCCGCGACCGAGCGAGCGGCGTTCTTGAATCCCCGATGCTCTGTTACGTCGGTTACCAACTCGCCGCCCAAATACACCTGCCGCCCGTCCTTGAGAGCCTTTAGATATTCCGCACCCGTTCTGAGCATGTGCTTTTTCCTTGCTAACCGTTCGACACCGACTCATGCAGCATTGATGAGCGGATTACGGCATCGGCCGCTCTTCAACCTGCCCTGATGATTTGACGAAGCGAAACTGGCTTTTTTCGAGCGGCTTCCCATCGCGCACCCGGGCAGCAAGCCAGTCCGCCATCGTAGAGTACCAATGCGGGCCAAACTGGGCGGACGTCGCACGACCGGGTGCGTGCCGCTCGTTCTGGTAGATCACCAGGTCGACTTTGCCTGGAACATGTTTGGATAGCTCATAGGTGTGCTTGATCGGCGACAACTCGTCGAGGTCGCCGCCCACGACCATGTAAGGGCAAGTCAGCGACGAAACCTTCTTACGCAAATCGAAGCCCTGCATGAACTTGTCGAACGCATCTTCATCCGTGTAGCCGGCCATGAACATGAATCGGTTCTTGAATGTCGGCGACGCTTCTTCGAAAATTGTGAAGAATCCGGGCTCATGGCAAGGCAGCCCAACCGCGACGCCCGAAAGCCGATCCGCGACAGCATTGCCCATCACTGTTCCGGCGTAGGAACCAAAGCTTCGCCCGAATATACCGATGCGCTTATGATCCAAGTCTTTCCTTGAATCGATCCATTTAACGCACGCGCGGCCAGTATCGGCGAAATTGTCCGCCGTGATCTTGAGGCCGTTGATTAACGCTTCGGATTGGCCGGGCCCGTCGATCGCCAATGCGGCCATGCCTCGCTCAAGGATCTTATCGCCATACGCCCAGACCAGCTTTTCTTTGAACGTATCCATGCCCGGCAGCATGATGACGACCGGATACGGCGCCTTCGCACCGATCGGTATGTGCAGCCAACCTGGAATGGTGTGGCTGCCCATCGGAATGTCGACGCGTTCAATCTTATGATGCGCAATCGCCGCATAGGCGCTGTAACACGCGACCTTGCGCGCATTGAGATCCTTGTTGAGATCGCTCAGTTCATCGATCGGCCATTGCGCAATGCCATAATAAATGGAGGCGATCAGATATGATTCGCGCGCCGTTACGATGTCGCCTCGAGCGGCCGATTCCTTCGCCCGGACCTGGCGCCGCTCTGCGCCGTCCATGAAGGCGGGCGTGATCTCGTCATAACGACGAGCGGTTCGCGCAATCACGTTCCAGTCGCCGATGCCCTCGAACCCCGAGGGCGCAATGGTCACTGCCATGCGCAGCTGATCCCAGTCGAGGCCAACCGTGGATATCACCGAATCGAGCAGCCACTTCTGCGCATGAAATCTTTTCGCTCCCATTTTCCGTACTCCTCTACTGACACCAAGATTGTCTCAATATTCGCAAATGCCTGCTCAGCAATGACCGAATCAGACGCCGCAGCCGGGATTAAGCGGTTGCCGCCTTGGGATTTCGAACGTGCTCCTTGACCAAAATCGATATCAAGTCCGCTGCACGCAATCCACATGGCGCCAGCTTCTCGTAAAGTTTGCACAGCGCGCGAAAATCGGCAGCTGAAAGGTCTTCGAAAAGCGCGTCATTGACACGTCGCTGTATTGGCACGATGTCGTTCAAACGCCTGACACCTTTCGCGGTCACACGTAGCAACACGCGGCGGCGATCCGTGAAATCGGGTTGCTTTTCGACAAGCCCTTTAACGACGAGCTTGTTCAGTTCGATCGTTACGAACGGTATCGACCGTCGGACATACGCCGCCACATCGCCGACGCTGCAAGGTCTCGCCCCATGCAGGCGATAAACGACCATCAGAATCTCATACTGCACGCCGGTCACATTGAGCAGCGCGGCAAATCCATCGCGCACAGTAACGACACAATTTCCATAGCCAACCAAGGCATGAATCATCTGTCGAAACTGGCGATCGGTGCCTTCAGAAAGAAGTGCGCGACGGCCTACAGTCAGCGGACCGGTACCCCATTTCGGAAGAAATTCTGCACCGCGACTACGCCGAGCCATACTGCCCTACATTCCTGCTTTTACTTTTGTAATTTAACAATTTTTAAAAACGTTTCGAAAGTCTGCGGGAAAAGTGGAGCCATTGTCAAGCGAGGGTAGAACGGCGGACTGACCGAGCCGCTATTCGGGCGTGTGCCGTACGCTTGGCCATAAATTTCGGTGGAAATTTTCTACTTGATAAGGAGTCATTTCTAGAGAAACTATTTTTTGCTCGAAAAGGGGATCAGCGAGGCCAAAGTGCCGGCCATCGAATCGAAGTCCACGTAAGCCACGGAGTTGTGGAGAAAGCGGGATTTCGATTGGGAGGCTTACCTATCGTTATGCCATCGCAAAGCGCGCGTTTATACGCGCGTTCGCGTCCAGCATATAAAGCCGCCGAACGACCGTGGCAGCATATTGCAAAGGACCTTGTGATGGTGAGCGGGAGGAAAACTGTCTCTTTTTTGGAGTTCTACAATGCGATTTTGCCAACTGTCAGTACGTTATCTGTCACCGGCAGCATTGAAGCCTTACGGCGGCAACGCTCGCACCCATAGTCCGAAACAATTACGCCAAATTGCCGATAGCATCCGGCAATTCGGCTTCGTAAGCCCCATCCTGGTTGATCGCGGTAATGGCGTTATCGCCGGCCATGGTCGCCTCGCTGCGGCCAAGCTGCTGGGGATGGAGAAAGTCCCAACCGTCGCACTTGAGCACATGACCGACGCTGAAAAGCGAGCTTACATCCTCGCGGATAACAAGCTTGCCGAGAACGCCGGCTGGGACCCAGAAATCCTCAGAATCGAACTTCAATACCTGGCCGGATTGGATCTCGGTTTCGACCTCACGATTACGGGCTTTTCGACCCCGGAAATCGACATGGTGCTCTGTGGCGAAGCGGAGGACCGGGACGACATCTTGCCCGATTTGCCGGCAAAACCGGTGACCCAGCCGGGGGATCTGTGGCTACTAGGCGAGCATCGGCTGCTTTGTGGGGATGCGACACAGCCTGCAGCCTTTCGACGACTGATGTCGGGCAAACGCGCCCAGATGATCTTCGTCGATCCGCCATACAACGTCCGGATCGATGGTCATGCCCGGGGACTCGGCCGAACCCGCCATCGCGAGTTCGCCATGGCGAGCGGCGAAATGACTGCGGAGCAATTCCGGGATTTTCTAGGCAACGCGTTCCATCTCCTGGCCCGGCACAGCGTCTCCGGCGCGATTCACTTCGTTTGCATGGATTGGCGGCACCTCGAAGAGACCCTTACAGCCGGCAAAGAGGCGTACGCGGAGCTAAAGAACCTGATCGTCTGGAATAAGGCCAATGCCGGGATGGGCTCGTTTTATCGCTCGAAGCACGAGCTGATCCTGGCGTTCAAGTACGGTACCGCGCCGCACATCAACAATTTCAGCTTGGGGGAGCACGGCCGCCATCGGTCCAACGTCTGGGACTATGCCGGAGTCAGCGGGTTTCGGCAGGATCGCGCCGAAGAACTGTTGATTCATCCGACGGTCAAACCGATCGCCATGGTGGTCGATGCCATCAAAGACTGCTCGCACCGAGGGGGCATCGTTCTCGACAGCTTCCTCGGGTCCGGCACCACGCTGATAGCGGCCGAGCGGACCGGCCGGATCGGCTACGGCATCGAATTGGACCCCATCTACGTCGACGTCGCCCTGCGACGATGGATGGACGTATCCGGCGGCACGCCGAAACTGGCCGATTCTGGGCATAAATATTCGCGGGTGGCGGAGGATCGTGGTGTCGGCAAGCCGGTCAAAAGCCGGAGGGTGGCCCATGTCTAGGCGCCGCAACTACGCAGTGGGCCGGGGCAAACCGCCCCAGCA
The DNA here is from genome assembly GCA_050186335.1 of Alphaproteobacteria bacterium. Lineage (GTDB taxonomy): Bacteria > Pseudomonadota > Alphaproteobacteria > Bin65 > Bin65 > JBFWYO01. The sequence goes on from JBFWYO010000079.1 coordinate 19,115, forward strand.
CACCCGGTTCCGGCCGGGGCAATCTGGGAACCCTCGTGGACGTCCAAAGGGCACGCGCAATCTCGCGACCGATCTTGAAGAAGAATTGCGCCGAAAAATTGTCATCAAGGAGGGAAACGAAACCAAGACGGTCAGCAAACAGCAGGCGCTAGTTACAAGCTTGGTCAACAATGGGATCAAGGGCGACAGCCGAGCGCTCGGTCACTTGCTCGGCTTTGTCGCGCGTGTCATTCATCATGCCGAAGAGCGCGGCGAGGAAATCGCCCTCGATAAAAACGACCAATTGATCATCAAGCGGTTTATGAAGCGGAACTCGAAATCCTCGCCCGGTGGTGACAATGAATGAGTTGTCCATTCTTTCCGCGGCTCTGCGCACCGATCTTGCCAGTTTCATCGCCAAAGCGTTCGATCAATTGAATCCCGGCACTCCGTACCAACCGAATTGGCATATCGAGGCGATCGCCCACCACCTGACTCAGTGCTTTGAACGAAAAATCACCCGGCTGGTCATTACCGTGCCGCCCCGACATCTCAAATCGATTGCCACTTCGGTGGCATTTGTCGCCTGGGCTTTGGGTCGAGATCCATCACTGCGGTTCATCTGTGTCAGCTATGCCCAGGAGTTAGCGCTCAAGCACTCTTTGGACGCGCGCGCGGTCATGGAATCCGATTGGTATCGGCGGATATTTCCGCGGACCCGTATCCACCCGGACCGCAATACCCAGCTTGAAGTCATGACCACTCTTCGGGGTTCTCGATTAGCTACATCGGTCGAAGGGACCCTGACCGGACGCGGCGGCAATTTCTTGATTATCGACGATGCGCACAAGCCAGACGAGGCGTTGTCTGATCTACGGCGACAACGGGTGATCGATTGGGTCGGATCAACTCTTTATTCTCGACTCGATAACAAAGCGGAAGACGTCATCATCGTCATCCAGCAGCGGCTGCATGAAGACGATTTGGCTGGGCACTTCATTCGTCAAAATGACTGGGTGCACCTGAACCTCCCGGCGATAGCCGAGGACGAACAGTGCATTCCTATTGGATACGGCCGAGCGCAGATCCGCCACCCAGGTGATCTTCTGCATCCTGAAAGGGAACCTAAGCAGACACTGGATACGATCAGGCAATCGGTCGGCAGCTATAACTTCGCAGCCCAGTATCAGCAGCGCCCGGTTCCACAAGGCGGCGGGATCATTCAATGGCTATGGTTTCGTACATACGAGCAGCGGCCGACGCGTCAGAGCGATGATTTGATTGTTCAAAGCTGGGACACGGCTTCGAAAGCCGATGAACTGAACGACTATTCGGTCGGGCTGCTCTTCCTGATCCGCGATGGATGTTACTACTTGCTCGAGATCACTCGAAAGCGTCTCGAATATCCAGAGCTGCGCCGTTAAGTATTGGCGAATGCGATCCGGCATGAGGTCAACGCAACCCTGATCGAAGATAAAGGCTCAGGAATTCAACTGATCCAGGACTTACGTCGAGAAGATCAAATCCGCACAATTGCAATTAGACCGGAGTTGGATAAGACCACCCGGATGAGTGTCCAGACACCGGCCATTGAGGCCGGCAAGGTCTTGCTCCCGAAAGAAGCGCCTTGGCTCGCCGATTTTCGGACCGAACTGCTGATGTTTCCCAACGGTCGGCACGATGATCAGGTCGACGCGCTATCCCAGTTTCTGGCTTGTATGAATCGGAAGCAGCGGTTTGCGGGCCCTAAGATTTCCTGACTTCAATCTCCCTATCGCATCCAAACTCGAGAATTCAAAGGCTGATTGAATCCGCTCTAAGGCGCAATCAAGACATAAAGACCGGCGGCCGCTAGTGCAACGTCGGCGATGCGGCCAACTAACTTTCCATGCCGCGAGATTTTTTCGATCAAGACAATCCCTGCAACGAGAGCAACCCAAAGTAGGTTCATCACGCCGCCGACGAAAAGCAAAAGCATCAACGCCCAACAACAGCCAAGGCAAAAAATCCCGTGCGCTGCGCCCATTCGCAGAGCACCGAGGCGCCCTTCCCGCCAGTGCATGGTAATGAATTGAATTGGAGACTGGCACTTCGCGAGACATGCCTCTTTAATTTTGGACCATTGATAGATGCCGGCCACGATCAGAATGGATCCACCTAGCCATTTATCCGTCACCACCATCATCGAGGACGCGATGCGAAGTTCCTCAAAAAGTACCTGGAGCGCCACGGCGAATATGCTGAACGCGGTCCAAACCAGGAGATAACCGCTCGTGAATACCCAGACAGCCGGCAATACAGTTCCGCGTTCAGCGTTTTTGCGAACGATTGCAGCGTAGAAAAGGATCATCGGCGCAGCGCTTGGCACCATCATGCCAACCATCATAATCGCCCACATCAAAAACGTGAGCGCAAGAGTGCCGGCATTAGCGGCAGTTGGGAGCATGACCATGGGCCGCTCACCCATCATCATGCGATCCATGGCGTCGGCTTCGAACCAAAGATAGAGCCAAGCCAATGCTGCCAAAACGAGCAGACTCGCGAGCAGCAGGCCGCGGTCTCGTCGTACCGCTATCTCTATGAAGCGATCTAACTTCGCCAGATTCACCCAGCCCATGCGAACGGCGCGAAATGTCCGTTGCGGGTTCCAGACGTGTCGTCCCAGTTAATTCCGAACGCATGGAACTTGCTGCGTGTGGCCTTGGCCAAAGCCAGCTTCGCGTTGACCGGATGGCAGGTGTTATCGAGGTAAATGGGCTCGCCCGGTCGTGCCAGTCCAGGGATCCCCTCGACCGCCTGGTCGATCAGATCGCCAGCCGTCACGGCATAATTCAAGCCATCTCTGCTGAATTTAATCGGTCGCCTTTCGATACCGGCCAAGCGCGTGACCAACGGCGCCAACGCCGCCATCGGGCCTCCTGCGACACCTGTGGCGATCGCGCCGATCGCCTCGACCTGTTGCTCGGATGCGCGTTCGTCAACAATCAGGCCGACTGTGATATCGCCCTCTGCCATGGCCTTCGGTGAATGCATGAGCACGATGAAGGAAAGATCGTCGAGTTTGACACCGTCCTTCTCACCCTTCTCAATTTTCATCGTGATCGCGGCCTTGCAATCTCCCTCGGTCGGCCGCGCGGTCAGGTTCGAGCCGATGCAAGGACAAAGATAAGTGCAATTGCATGTCTCGAAAT
>JBFWYO010000080.1:0-21905 GCA_050186335.1 Alphaproteobacteria bacterium
ACGCCCAGGCGCGGCACGCCGGCGATCTGCACGATGCACGACATGGCGCCGCCCCAGGTCGGGAAGCGTATGTCCTAGACCGCAACGCTCATATCGCTGAGCCGGTTGTACAAGACCGCTTCGTGGCACAAGCGCGGCAAGATCTGATGATCGGTCTCCGGCACGGTTTGCACCGCTCGATATATGGGCCGGTCCTTGCGCATCATGATCGCGGTAAAGCGCACCGGCGGCTGCGGTGCCTGCGGCGGGATGTTGTACATTTGCGGGCTCGGCCCGCAATCGGCCAGCGAGGTCTTGTCGAGCTGCACCAGTCCTTCGATGACGATCTCGGCGTGCGCCGGCACCGTCATGTCGATGGTGGCGCACGGCACGAATTCCACGTCGTGGTCCGCGATGGTGCCGAACATGTCGGTCTCGCCCCACGAGTCCAGATGCACGCCCGCATACTGGCCCATGATCTCGTAGGCCGGCGGCAGGCCCGCCACGAACACGATCGGCACCTCGAAAATGCCCATCTTGCGATAGCGTTCGAAAATCACCGTGGTGTCGCGCGAGACGAACAGGCTGAAGCCGGTATCCGGGCCGGTGATCGTCGTCATCGCGTTCATCACGTTGTATCGGCGCGTCACCGGATCGCGCACCCAGTTCATGCAGGTCATCATCGGCTGCGGGTTGATATCCGACTGATAACAAATGGGCAGCTTGCGCACGTCGACATCCTTGCCGGTGAGGATCACTTCGCGGACCGGTCCGGTCTTGACGTTGACCACGCCGCGCGGCGGTTGGCGCAGGCGATAGGCCAGTGTCTTCAGAAAATCCTCTTCCTTCACGCCCAGCGCGCGTGCCTGCAGGTTACGGTGCTTGACCAATATGTCGGTGACCCGGAAACCCGGGCTGTCGACGATATTCTCGAACACGATCGGCGTTTCGCTTTGCGCGGAGATGGCGCCGATCTGCTTCACGCTGACCGGCTTCTTGATGACCGTCACCACGTCCTCGTTGGTCTTCAGGAAACCGCGCAGGTCGGGATCGAGCACAAAGTTGCCCTGGCCGACGGGCGGCGGCGGTAAATTGGGTTTGCCGCGCAACGATTTATATGGGTTGGTCATTTTAATATGCCTCGCTCCATGCGCACGTCGGTGGGCGAAAAGCATAACATCGTTCGCCGTATCTTGCCCTGCATTACGCGCAAGTCCTGGTCGCGGCCCCTGGGCGCGCGGGCCCGCCGGGTTCGTGGGCATCGCAGGCGTTTCCAGGTTGACCGCGGAGCTATGCTCAATTTTACTGCATGAGGCGCAAAGCCGCGGGAGGAACGTCGATGACCTATTTTCCGAGCTATAAAGACATCCGGTCGATGTCCCAGCTCCAGTTGTCGAAATGGGATTTGTTCGAACCGTACATGAATTTCATCGATCGTCTCATGTCGTATCCGGCGGGGCCGACGCAAAAGGAGAAGGAGATTTTGGCCGCCTACGTCTCCTCGCTGAATGCCTGCGCATTCTGTTTCGGCGCGCATAAGAACGTATGCATGGCGCTTGGTGTCGAGGAAAGCCTGTTTCAGCAGCTGCTCGACGATATCGATTCGGCGCCGGTCGAAGCGAGGCTGAAGCCGCTGCTGCATTACGCCAAGAAGCTGACGCTGACGCCGATTCGTATGGCCGACGAAGACGCGAAAAAATGCTATCGGGCCGGTTGGTCCGAAGAGGATCTGACCATCGCCATTGCGGTCGTCTCCAGCTGGAATTGGTTCAATCGGATGATCCTCGGCCACGGCATCGATCGGAAATGGGACGAGCAGGCGTTTCGCGCCCGCGGCGCCCCCGAACGTATGGCCAACAATTATAAGGACTATTATCGCGAGATGGTGGCCGCCGGCATGGCGGACACGCGCGGCCCCAAATTCATGTCGCCACCGCCGATGGATTGAGCCTCGTGCCGCAGGGCGCCGTCCGAAGTTCAAGTGCGACGTTTTCCGGCTTTGCGCCCGACGCGTTCACTGAATAGAGTTTCCAGTATGACTCGCTCCACCGGCCTGTATTTCCTCGCTTTCGTCAGCCTGTGCCTGTTGGGCGGGGCGTTGCTGTTTCAGTATGTCGGCGGTCTGTTCCCGTGCCAGCTTTGCGTCTGGCAGCGTTACCCGCATGGCGTCGTCATCGCGCTCGGGCTGCTCGGCGCACCGTTCCTGAAGGGCCGCGCGCAGGCCTGGGCGCTGGCGCTCGCCGCACTCGCGCTGCTGGCCGGCGCCGCGATCGCCGCGTTTCACGTCGGGGTCGAGCAGAAATGGTGGGAAGGCCTGCCCGGCTGCGTGGGCGAGGTGCCCGGGCAGAAGCCGGGCACCAGTCTGGATGACCTGCTCAACCAGGCCAACAAGCAGCCCGCGCCGCGCTGCGACGAGATACCGTGGCAGATGTTCGGCATTTCCATGGCCGGCTACAATTTCATCATCTCGCTGGCGGTCGGCCTGTTCGGCCTGGGCGTGGCCGTCGGACGGAGGCGCGCATGAGCCGCGATTCGCACGACAGGCCACCGGAACACGCCTATCCGAACCGCACCGGCGAAGACGATCTGCCCGGAGATCTCTCGAAAGAGGAGCGCATCGCGCGCATGATCCGCGTCGATCAGGCGGGCGAATTCGGCGCCGCGCGCATCTACGCGGGGCAGCTTGCGGTGCTCGGCAAGTCGCCGGTGGCGCCAGTGCTGCGCGAAATGGCGGCGCAGGAACAGCGGCATCTCGACGTCTTCAACAAGCTGATGATCGAGCGGCGCGTGCGGCCGACGCTGCTGTCCCCGGTCTGGCACGTGGCAGGCTTCGCGCTCGGTGCCGCCACGGCCCTGCTCGGCGAACGCGCGGCGATGGCGTGCACGGTTGCGGTCGAGGAAGTGATCGACGAGCATTATGCCAAGCAGGCCGCGCAACTCGGCGAGGACGAAAAGCCGCTGCGCGATACGGTCGAAGAATTCCGCGGCGACGAATTGCAGCACCGCGATACCGCGCTCAAGCACGACGCGCACGACACGCCCGGCTATGAGCTGCTGACCGGCGCGATCAAAACCGGCTCGCGTCTGGCGATCTGGCTGTCGTCGCGAATCTGATTCTCTTCGACGGATCTAATTTGTTTGGCGCTGAGGGCGGATCGCGCCGAAACTTTGTCACCCACGCCCCTTCACAAATTTTCTGCGTTCGACACTTTACATACCCGATTGTCGGCCGGCGAACGTCTGCGCGATTCGAGGAGTCACGCCGTCGCAAGTCGAAGACCGGCGATCGTGCATATGGAGGGGAACTGACGATGCGTAAAATATTATTGATCGCGGCCGCGCTGGTGGCCGTCGCCACCACGATCGAGACCAAGCCGGCGCAGGCGTACCCGCATGGCGGGACATACTGGAACGCGTTCCTGTGTGGCATGGTGTATCGCGGCGTCAGCAAATTCTTCAACGGCGCCGAGGACATGTGCTGGGCGGCGTATTACGGCAATTGACCGGCACGGCGGTTGGCGCAGGCATGGCGGATCCGGCGGCTGCGCCGGCCGACAACATCGATTCCAACGACGCGTTCAAGACATGGAAGTCGCAAGCGCGCACAATACGCGTGAGCGAGACCGAATCGCAAACATCTCGACGCGAGCTGCCTGTAAGGGCCTCGTGTCGAGACGTTCGCTAAAATAACCCGCGAAGTTCAGTCCACGCCGGTCGGCATTTGCCGATCCCCGCCTGCGCGGTTACGGCCACACGGTCTTATATTCGGCTTTCACCCGCGTCACATCGGCGCCGAACGGATCGCGCGCGGCTGCGTTGGCGATGGAGTTATCGGCCAGCCCTCGATTCCTCGCCGCGATGGCAGCCCGCGCGGCGTTGACGAAGGGCTGCGCCTGTCCGGCCGCCGCATTGCGCTGCGCGTTGAGATCGGCGCGGACGGTCCGCACCGCCGGATTGGTCGGGTCGGCGCGTTCGGCATTGACCACGTGGCCTTCGGCGACCGGCCAGTTCTTCGCCGCCATGGCGGCGCGTGCGTTGGCGACCATGGAAGCCGACGGCGACGGTGCCGCCTTGGCCGCCGCCAGATCGCGCAGCAACTGCTGCACGGCCGGATTGGTCGGATCGGCCGCATTGGCGTTTGCCGCCGCCGCGTCCGCTCTTGGCCAGTCGCGGGTCGCCATCGCGGCGCGCGCGATATTGATGAAGTTCGTCGCCTGCGCGCCAGCCGCATTGCGCTGGGCGTTAAGATCGGCGCGAACCGTCCGTACTGCCGGATTGGTCGGATCGGCGCGTTCGGCATTGACCACATGGCCTTCGGCGACCGGCCAGTTCTTCGCCGCCATTGCGGTGCGCGCGTTGGCGATCAGAGCGGCCGACGGCGACGGTGCCGCCTTGGCCGCGGCGAGATCGCGCAGCAACTGCTGCACGGCCGGATTGGCCGGGTCGGCCGTATTGGCGCTGGCTGCGGCGCGGTCGGCGGTCGGCCAGTCGCGCCGCGTCATTGCGGCGCGCGCGGCATTGATGAAGTTCGTCGCCTGTAGCCCGGCCGCATTGCGCTGGGCGTTGAGGTCGGCGCGAACGGCCCGCACCGCCGGATTGGTCGGATCGGCGCGTTCGGCATTGACCACATGGCCTTCGGCGACCGGCCAGTTCTTCACCGCCATCGCGGTGCGTGCGTTGGCGATCAGCGCCGCCGACGGCGACGGAGCCGCTTTGGCCGCCGTCAGATCGCGCAGCAACTGCTGCACGGCCGGATTGGTCGGGTCGGCCGTATTGGCGTTCGCCGCCGCCGCGTCGGCGGCTGGCCAATCGCGCCGCGTCATTGCGGCGCGCGCGGCATTGATGAAGTTCGTCGCCTGCGTGCCCGCCGTGGTGCGCTGGGCGTTGAGGTCGGCGCGCGCGGTTCGCACCGCCGGATTGGTCGGATCGGCGCGTTCGGCGTTCGCCACGTGCCCTTCGGCGACCGGCCAGTTCTTCGCCGCCATCGCGGTGCGCGCGTTGGCGATCAGCGCCGCTGCCGGCGACGGCGCCGCCTTGGCCGCCGCCAGGTCGCGCAGCAACTGCTGCACGGCGACGCTGGTCGGATCGGCCGTATTGGCGCTGGCCGCGGCTGCATCGGCGGCCGGCCAATCGCGCCGCGTCATCGCGGCGCGCGCAGTATTGACGAAGTTCGTCGCTTGCAGTCCGGCCGCGTTGCGCTGGGCGTTGAGATCGGCGCGGACCGTTCGTACCGCCGGATTGGTCGGATCGGCGCGTTCGGCATTGACCACGTGGCCTTCGGCGATCGGCCAGTTCTTCGCCGCCATCGCGGTGCGCGCGTTGGCGATCAGCGCCGCCGCCGGCGACGGAGCCGCTTTGGCCGCCGCCAGATCGCGCTTAAGTTGCTGCACGTTCGGATTGAACGGATCGGCTGCGTCGGCGGAGGCCGCCGCGCGGTCGGCGGTCGGCCAATCGCGCCGTATCATCGCGGCGCGCGCGGCATTGATGAAGTTCGTCGCCTGGGTTCCCGCGATATTGCGCTGGTTGTTGAGGTCGGCGCGCAGCGATCTGACGTTCGGCGCGTTCGGATCGGTCCGTTCGGCGTCGATCACGAAGCGATCCGCCGTCGGCCAATCCCTGCGGGTCATGGCATTGCGCGCGTTCGTAACGAACGGCATGACCGCGGCGGTCCTGCCGACATCGATGCGGCGGCGCAGATCCGGCCAGGCCGGCTCGCCGGGGTGGCGGCGCATGGCGTTGCCCAGCATCACGTCGGCCAGCGCGAACTGATTGCGCGACAGGGCGCCGTCGATATCGACCGTGAACTGACGGACCTCGGCGATGCGGCCGGCTTCTTCGGCGCGCTGCCGTGCCAGCTCGAAACGCGCGGTGCGAATATCGGGCAGGCCCATGGCCAGTCTTTCGGCTTGATCGAGCTGGCGCGCGGCATCGTCGAACTGCCGGCGGCGCATGGCGTCGCGCGCGGAGGCAACCAAGGTGGCTGCCCGGCTGGAGCGTCTTTGCCACTCTTCTTCGGCGCGCATCTGGCGGGCGCGATTGTCGAAATTGCGAAACTCCGGATCGTTGGGAAAGCGCCGCACGCCGTCGGCGATCAAGCTGTCCGCTTCCCATAAGCGAAAGCCGGTCAGCGCCATCTGGATCGCGTTCAGCAATTGGCTGCGTTCGCCCAGGCGCTGCGAGCGCTCGGTGCGCATGCCGGCGATCTCGATGCGCGCTTGCGCGATCTCGGGCAGGTTGGGGGAGAGACGCCCAGCTTCCTGCAGCACGGATTCGGCGGCCGGATAATCGCCCTCGGCGGCGTAGCGGCGCGCGTCCGCCACCAATCCGCGCGCCTGCTCGGCGCGGGCGCGGTTGTCGCGGTCGGCGCGCAGTTGCGCGAGGCGGCGATCGAACTGGCCCCATTGCGGCTCGCGCGGAAAGCGCGTTTTTCCCTCGAGTATCAACCGATCGGCCTCGGCCCAGTTGCCGCGGCGGATCGCGTCTTCGACCATGGCGAACGCGGCCGGCGCGGTTTGGTCGACCACCGGCGGAACGGCCACCGGCGGGACGGCCACGGGCGGGATGATAACCGGCGGCACGGTGACCGGCGGTACGGCAACGGCCGGGACGGGGTCCGGAAAGTTCATGCCGGTCGCGACGCATTCGAAGTTGGCATCGGCGGGCGAACAGCGGAACACGTTGCCGGCGCGCTCGCGCAACCAGACGCGGTTGACGCCGTCGACCGGCGCGGAGCCGATAAGCGCAAGGTCGTACGGGTTGTCGCGGGTGAACGGCTGTTCGGTGCAGGCGCGGTCCGTGCACCACATCAGGTGCGAACGCGGGGTTGCACCGGCGTCGCGCGCCAGGATCGCCACCCGGCCGAGCACGCGCGACTGCTGAACGACGGCATAGGTGCCGAGCAAGGTCGCGTCGCCCGGCGGGATTTCCGAAGCGACGCAATTTTCCGCAGTGCAACGAAAGATCTGTGCCTGTCCGCTCGCGAGTTCCGGATGGCGCAGTGCAACATAATAGGTGGCGTCGGCGAAGCCGAGCGAGGTGATTTCCGCACCCGCGATTTGCGCGGGGGTCACGCGGTCGAAGCCGATCTGCGCGCACTTGCCGTCCGGCATGCAGATCCATGCGACGCCGGCGGATCGGAACGCCCACTGGCTGGTGCCGGGATTGAAAAACAGCGAGCCGTCGCGCGGCTGTGCCGGCGCCTGCGCCCAAGCGGGCGATCCCGCGATGAACCCGACAGCGACAACCAGGCCTTTGATCCAGTGACGCATGGAATACCCTTATATTTCTGCGGAGGACGTTGGCGCAGTTTGCGCGCGCGACGCCAAGGTACGCGGTTGAGGAGCGGAGCCACGGAACTTACCGGCTTGAAAACAGCGGGGAAACTTCGCTGTAGAGCCGCGATCGAACGTAGTTGTATTGGCTATCACTTTTCGCCGCCGTTCGGAAGCAGCGTCTGCGGGTCCGGAATGCCGGCAATCCGGGATCGGTCAATCCCTTGGAATACTGATAGCATGCGCTTTATCGACCGGCGAGCGATTGGTCCGCGGCATTAACGATTGAATGCCGGCCTTTTTATTCCGCATTGAATATGCTTTTTTTATGCGCTCGAGTGCGGCAATGTTCCAATGGCGCCCGTTTCCGGCGCTCGAGATCAATCTCAAGGAGCAGTTTCATGGATCGCCGCCGCTTTCTTCAAGTCGCAGCGGGTGTCGCTTTGTGCCCGATCTGCGCCAGTGGGCGCGCCTTGGCGGAAACCGGGCATTGGGGTTATTCGGGTCCGAAGGGACCGAATCATTGGGGCGGCGTCTGCGCCACCGGCAAGCGCCAGTCGCCGGTCGATCTGCGCGGCGCGGTGGCGGGCAATCTGCCGAAGCTTCAGCCCAACTGGTCGGCGGCGCGGTCGATCGTCAACAACGGCCACACGATCGAAGTCGCCGCGGGCGGTTCGATGCAACTCGGCCAAACGCAATACCAGCTAGCTCAGTTCCATTTTCACCATCCAAGCGAGCATCGCCTCAACGGCCAAAGCTTCCCGATGGAGGCGCATTTCGTCCATACCGGCCCGGGCGGGCGCGGCGTGGTCGGCGTGATGTTGACGCGCGGCGCGCCGAACGCAGCTTTCGCCATGATCGTCGCCGCCATGCCGCGCGTGGCGAAAGGCTCGGTTGCGGCGCCCGCGGGCATCCGTCCGAGCGATCTGCTGCCGGCGTCGTTGAGCTACTACAATTATCCCGGCTCGCTGACGACGCCGACGCCGGATTGCGAAGAAAACGTCAACTGGCTGGTGCTGGCGAGCCCGGTCGAAGTGGCGGCCGCCGACATTGCGAAATTCGGCGCGCTGTTTCAAAACAATGCCCGGCCGCCGATGCCGATCGGCAGCCGAGCCGTGCAACGCTCGTCGTGAGCATTGCCGCCAAACCTGCGCGCGGCTTTCGGCACGAAGTCGAATCGAGCCGCAAGACCATCGATCGGAGTCGAAAAATCCATGCAACGCAGCACGCCCTACCTCGCAATCCTTCTGCTCTTTGCCGGCCCGTTGGCGGCGACGGGTTGGGCCCAGGGCGCCGCCAAGATCGCCGATTGCCAGATCGATTCCGGCGGCGAGCTGGTGTTCAAAGGCAAATGCAGCTTCACCAGCGACGGCTCGACCGGCTCGTTCTCGCTGGCGAGCCAAACCGGGCAAGGGGCTCTGTTCGGATCGATTCTCGTGGTCAGCGTCAGCATCATTGAGCGCGGGGTCGCGGAAGTACGCGGGCTGACCAGGGACGGCATCAACTCGCGCTGGGGCGAAGCGAAACGCTCGGCGCAGCAGCCGGCGTGCTGGGTCGGTTCGGATTTCAAAGTGTGCGCGTGGTAGGCGGCGCCGTGGCGCGCGGGCGCTAGCTCGATTCCAGCTCGGTATCCCAATACAGATAATCGTGCCAGCTATCGTGCAGATAGTTGGGCGGGAACAGGCGGCCGTTTTCCTGCAGCTGGTACGCCGAAGGTTCGTGCGGATAGTGGCGCGGGTACATGCCGCATTGCTTCGGCAGGCGGTTGCCCTTGCGCAGGTTGCACGCCGAACACGCGGCGACCACGTTGCTCCACTGCGTACGCCCGCCGCGCGAGCGCGGCACCAGGTGATCGAACGTCAGCGCCTCGGCCGAGCCTTCGAAGCCGCAATACTGGCACGCGAACTGATCGCGCAGAAACACGTTGAACCGCGTGAACGCCGGCTTGCGCGATTGCGGCACGTACTCCTTGAGCGAAATCACGCTCGGCAGTTTCATGCGCAAAGAGGGCGACTGGATCTCGCGCTCGTATTCGGACACCACGTTGACGCGGTCCATGAACACGGCCTTGACGGCTTCCTGCCACGACCACAGCGAGAGCGGGAAATAGGACAGCGGGCGAAAGTCCGCGTTCAGGACCAGCGCGTGGCATTTTTCCAAGTTGAGAGCGTGCATCCGAAGGCGCTCCAAACCGACCCATTCCGCTGCCAATTATGCAAAATCGCGGCCATCGGGCAACAATATCTTGCGGGTTGGGCGACGGCACCTACCAGACCGGAATCGGGCGGCGCCGCCGCCGCGTCGCGCAACGGTCATCGTCTCGTCACCTGCCGGTCATCGCGGGATGCTCGCGCGGCCCGCTTTGACCGCCGGCTGTGGGACGCTAAGCTTGGCGGACGTTCCGGCTAATTCATGGGAGGTTGCGGTGTACACGATCATGTGGACGTTCCAGGTGCCGGCCGGCACCGGCAAGACCGACCTGACCAACACGATCAAGGCAACGGCGCACAATTATCAGAACATACCCGGCCTGATCCGCAAATATTACGGCATCGCGCCGGACGGAAAATCCCTGGTCGGCATCTATCTGTGGGACTCGAAGGCCGCCGCCGACAAACTCTACACGCCCGATTGGGTTGCGACGGTCACCAAGCGCTGGGGCGCGCCGCCCGCGCGCGCCGAATGGGACACGCCGATGGTGGTCGATAATTCGCTCGGCCGGCTGATCGCGGCGGAGTAGCGGCGCCGAATTTTTGCGCCGCGCTTGCTGCTCCCTCTGCCTTGGGAGAGGGTTTTTCGCTTGTCACCCCGGCCGAAGCGCAGCGAAGAGCCGGGGTCCAGACCGTCCGCCATTGCGATGGACCCCGGATCGGCGCGCCGCTCCGCGGCACTTGTCCGGGGTGACATATAATAAGGTCGCCGTAAACGGCAGGTGTGCCTTAAGCGGCCAGATGCTTCTTCAAAAACGCGCCGCCCATCTGCAGACCCGGCAGGTCGATCGAATGGCCGAGATCGGGGCGGATATCGGTGGCAACGTCGAAGCTGGCCGCGCGCAGTTTGGCCGCCGCGTCGATCATGCGCTGCGGCGGCAGCATCTCGTCCTGCGCGCCGTGAATTAGGAGTATCGGCATCTTCGATCTCGCCTCTTGCTTCAGCGCATCGCCGGCCACCAGCGCGCCCGAATAGCCGAGCACGCAGGCGCACGCCAGCGCGCGCCGCGGCGCGGCGTACAGCGACATCATCGTGCCCTGGGAAAACCCGACCAGGGCAAGCTGCCGGTCGGTCAGTCCGAGGCGCTTCAGCTCGGTGTCGAGAAACTTGTCCAGAATCGGCGCCGCCGCGCGCACGCCGGCGAGCATGTGTTCCGGCGTCCGGTCGCCCAGGCTGAACCATTGCCGGCCGAAGCCGACATCGCACTCGAACGGTGCGTGCGGTGAGACGAACGCGGCATCAGGCAAGTCGCCGGACCAATGCGGCGCCAATTCGATCAGATCGTTGCCGTCGGCGCCCCAGCCGTGCAGCAGGACGATAAGCTGACGCACCTGGCCGTTCGAGGCCGGGCCGAAACGCGGGCCGGAAATCTCGGTCATGATGCGCGTGCCCCGACTTTTCGTTTTGGTGCCGGCCTTTTCGGTGCCGGCTCTTTCGGTGTCGCCTTCTGGCGTGCGGCGGATGTCGCGGTTCGCGGTTTCGCCGTGCCGGTGCCGCCATACAAGCCCGACTCGTTGGCTTTCTTGCCGCTGGCCGCGCGGTAATAGTGCCACAGGAACATCGAAACCGCGCCGCGCCAGGGCCGCCACGCCTCGGCCAGCTTCAGCATCTGTTTCTTGTTGGGCCGCTTGCGCATGCCGCGCAGCCGTTGCGCCGCCACCATCAGCGCCAGATCGTCGGTCGGCCACACGTCGCGCCGGCCGTGCGCGAACAGCATGTAAACCTCGGCGGTCCAGCGGCCGATGCCCTTGATCTGGATCAGCTCGGCGATCGCGCTGTCGTCGTCGAGCGTCGGAATGCGCTCGAAATCGACGTTGCCGCTCGCCACCAGGTCGGCCAGCGAGCGCATATAGGCGATCTTCTGCCGGCTCAACCCGGCGGCGCGCAGCTTGTCGTCGTCGAAGCGCAGGAATTGCTGCGGCGTCATCGGCTGCACCAGAGCCTCGACGCGGCCCCAGATCGCCGCCGCCGCATGGACCGAAAGTTGCTGGCCGACGATCACGCGCATCAGCGCCTCGAAGCCCGGTTCGCGCGTGCGCAGCGCCGGATAGCCGACCTCGTCGAGGCCGCGGCGCAGGAATTCGCAGCGTGTGGCCGCGTCGCGCAGCCCGCTGCGCAGGGTTTTTTCAGTCAGGCGGGACATGACGGCGCGAACACCGGGCGAGGGGACATGGCGAACGATGCGGGACGGGTCGAGCGTGGCGAGCGGAGCGAAAATAAGCTATGGGAATTGCACCTATGGCGGCAAGCACGCACATCGTCACCCGCTTCGCGCCCAGTCCCACCGGGCGGCTGCATCTCGGCCACGCTTTTTCGGCGTTGTTCGCAGCCGATGCAGCGCGTCGCGGCGGCGGCACGTTTCTGCTGCGGATCGAGGATATCGATGCCAGCCGCTGCCGCCCGGCCTTCGTCGACGCGATCTACGAGGATCTGGCCTGGCTCGGCCTGGCGTGGCCGACGCCCGTGCGCGTCCAATCGCAGCATTTCGCGGACTACCGCGCAGCGCTCGAACGCCTGCAGCGCGATGGCCTTGTCTATCCGTGCTTCTGCACGCGCGCGGAGATCGCCGCCGAAGCGGCGCGCGCGGGCGCCGCACCCCACGAAGCGGAAATGCTCGGGCCGCCGTATCCCGGCACCTGCCGTCGGCTGTCTGTCGGCCAGCGCGCGGAACGCATGGCGCGCGGCGACGGCTACGCGCTGCGGCTCGATGCCGGCATGGCGCTGGCGCAAACCGGTCAGCTCGCGTGGCATGACCGCGCACGCGGGCTCATGCACGTCGATCCCGCGCATGTTTCCGATGTCGTGCTGGCGCGCAAGGACACGCCGACGTCCTATCACTTGTCGGTCACATGCGACGACCATCTGCAACGGATCACGCTGGTGACGCGCGGCGAAGATCTGTTCCACGCCACGCATCTGCACCGCGTGCTGCAGGCCCTGCTCGGCCTGGCGACGCCCGACTATCATCACCATAAATTGCTGACCGACGAGCATGGCAGGCGCTTCGCCAAGCGCGACGCCGCGGCGACGCTGGCGAGCCTGCGCGCGAACGGCACCACGGCGGCGGAGTTGCGCGCGCGGCTCGGCTTCGACTGACCGGCGTCAGAATAGTTTTGCGATCAGCGCATCGCCCTTGAATGCGGCGATCGCAACGACGGTCGGCCCCAGCGCGGCCACGAACAGGCCGCCCGCGCCGATCGCCTCGTCGTCGAACTTGCCTTTCAGGATCGCGAAGCCGGCCGGGTTCGGCGCGTTGGCGATGACCGTCAACCCGCCGCCGGTGATCGCACCCGCGACGAGCGAATAACGAAACTCCTCCGAGGTGCCCTGCACCAGCGAGCCCAAATAAGTCAGCGCCGCGTTGTCGGTGATCGCGGTTAGCGCGGTCGCGCCGAAGTACAATACGGTGTCGTTCAGCCCGGCGAGCAGCGGCTGCAGCCACCATTGCTGCAGCCCGCCGAGCGTCACCAGCCCGGCCAGGAAAAATCCCACCATCAATCCTTCGCGCAGGATCAGCGGCGACTGGTACTTCTCGTAGGCATGGCTGAAACCGATGAACAGCAGGAACAGGCCCAGGAACACGATGGGATGGTGCGCGTAAACCACTACGCCGGCCAGGAACAGGATATGCACCAGGCTCACCGGCAGCGGTATTCGACCTTCGGCGGGCGGGCGCAGATCCAGCTCGATGCGTTTCAGGTCGCGCCGGAACAGCCATGCCACCGCCGCGGCGTTGATCAACACCGCGATCACAGCTCGCAGGCCGAAGGTGGAAATCACGTAATGCAGATCCCAGCCCCAGGTGCCCGCCACCATCAGGATCGGCGGCGCCGCGAACGGCGTCAGTGCGCCGCCGATGGAGATGTTGACGAACAGCACGCCGAGCGTCGCGTACTTGAAGCGGTTGGAGGTTTCCGCGGTGAAGAAGCGGTCGCGCAGCACCAGCGCCACCAGCGTCATCGCGGCGGGTTCGGTGATGAACGAGCCGAGCAGCGGACCCACGCTCAGCGCCACGGCGTAAAACGCCACGTTCTTCTGCAGCGGCAACAACCGCGCCAGCGTCACGATGATTATTTCCGCCATGCGCAGGATCGGCCGGCTCGCGGCGATCACCATGATGACGAAGACAAACGCCGGTTCGGTGAAATTGCGCGCGTCGAGGTAGTCGACCGAGCGTTTCGGCGTGTCGTACAGGGCGATGAAGGCCAGCAGCACGAAGGCCCAGAAGCCGAACACGGCCTCGACCTCGCCGAGCAGTTTCCACAAGCCGGCATGGTGCCGGCTGCGGTGCGCCAGGTGTTCGAAATACTTGGTCGAAAACGTGTGAATCACGGCGATCGTGAAAAGGATCGTCGCGACCAGTTCGACGCCGCCGGGCAGGTTGAAATCCATCGCTATTCGATCATCGGCATATCGGCGGAATCGTCGATCGCGTCGTTGCCATGCAAATATCCCCCTCGATCCGGCCCGTCGGCCGCCGATTGTGGCCGTGCCGATGGAGGCAATACATCCGCGGCACTCCATGAGCCTCGTTCGGTCAGGCGATGGGCATTGTTAGGGATAATCGTGTTCGGCGACAAGACCGGTGTGCGCGCCGGTCGTCGTCACCAGCATGCGCACCAGGTCGGCGACGTTGCGGCTGCCGGTCTTGGTCATCACGTTGGCGCGGTGAATATCGACCGTCCGCACGCTGATCGACAGGCGCTGCGCGATCTCTTTGCTGGTCAGCCCGTCGGCGATCAGGCCGGCGACTTCGCGCTCGCGCGGCGTAAGCCCGGCGAGCGTCGCGTTCTGGCCGGAAACGCGCGCGAGCGCGGCGCGAATGCCGTCCAGCAGGCGTTCCTGATCGAACGGCTTCTCCAGGAAATCCAGGGCGCCCGCCTTCATGGCGCGGACCGCGAGATCGACCGCGCCGTGACCGGTGACGAACAGGATGCCGTGCCTTATGTCGCGCTGGCGCATTTCCTGCTGCAGATCGAGCCCCGACAGGCCGGGCATCTTGACGTCGAGCACGACGCAGGCCGGCACCGTCATATCGGCGTGATCCAGATAGTCCCGCGCCGACGCGAAGGTGCGGCACGAATAGCCGTGCAGCGACACCAGTGTGGCGATGGAATCGCGCACGGCCTCGTCGTCGTCGACGATATAGACGATGGGCTCAGTCATGGCTGCTCCTCGCTTCGGGTAGGACGAGTTCGAAACTTGCACCGCTTTGCGCGCCGTGCGCAATAAGTTCGATCCGGCCGTGCTGCGCTTCGATCAGGGTCCGGCTGATCGGCAGCCCCAACCCCATGCCGGTGTCCTTGGTGGTGAAGAACGGCTCGAAGATCCGTTCGGCCTGCTCGGCGGCGATGCCGGGGCCGGAATCGGCAACCTTCACCGCGATCTTGTCGCGGCCCACTCTGCGCGCGGAAATGTCGATGCGCCGTTTGTCTCGCGGCGAATCATTTAATGCGTCGATCGCGTTGTTCAACAGGTTGACCAGCACCTGCGTCAGCTGAATCTGGTCGGCCGTCACCCGCAGCGCGGGCTCAGCGAGTTGCGCGGCGATCTGCACGCCTGCGCCGGCGGCGCGCGCGCGCACCAATCCGATCGAGTCGTCGATCGTGTCGCGCAGCAGCACGCTGGCCAGCCGTATCTCGCCGCGGCGCAGGAACGCGCGCAGCCGGCGCACCACTTCGGCCGCGCGCATCGCCTGCTGCTCGGCGCGATCGAGCGCATCGAGTGTCTCGGCGGTCGCGTTCTCCGGTAGCTGCGCCTTGGCGACGCGCAGATAGTTGACCAGCGCGGTCAACGGCTGGTTCAACTCGTGGGCCAGCCCGGTCGCGACTTCGCCGGTCGAACTGAAGCGCGCCAGATGCGCCATCTGGTCGCGCAATTCGCGCTGTCCCGCTTCCTGGGCGCGCCGTTCCTCGACGACGATTCCGATCAGCTGCCCGGTCACCGCCAGCGTCAGCATCAAGGCCTGCAATTGAACGAAGACGGTCGCATCGTTCTTGTCCACGTACGAGGAGACGATGACAGCAATCTGCACCGCCAGGCACGCCCATGCGGCGCCGGTCAGGCCGCGCCGCAGCGCGATCCACGCCACCGGCAGAAACAACAGGTAGAAGAACTTGAACTCGTCGGTGGCTTCGACGCCGAATACCAGCCACAGGCACGCCAACAGAAACGCCGCCTGCAATGCGTCCGTGCCGGCGACGTGGCGGCGCCATCGTTTCAGTTGTGCGAGACGCGCCGAAGCCAGGCGCAACAGCAGCGGCGTGAATGCGATGACGCCGATCGAATCGCCGACCCAGTACCGCAGCGCAGCTTCGACGAAGCGTTCCGGCGCCAGGTGGCCGAACAGCACGAGCGGCGCCACGAATCCGATGGCCGCCAGGCTCGCCGCCGCGACACCGCCGGCGAACAGCAGGCCCAGGTCGCGGACCGAACGGATTTTCGCCGCCGGGCCGAGCCGCGTGCGCAGCGGCATCGCCACTAAGCAGTAGAACACGGCGACAACGGCGCAGCCGATCACCACGGCGATCGACGGCACGGGGAAGCCGCGCACCACGATATCCGCCAGCAGCGCGCCTGCGAACACCAGTGGCGCCGCGGCCGGTCCGATCAGCAGCAACGTCGCCAGCGACAGGCCGGCGGCCGGGTTCCACGGCGTGATGGCAAAACCGGCGATCGGATAGACGAAACTGACCCAGTCGACGCCCAGATACAGCAGCACGAACGCGGCGCCGAACGCCAAGCGGCCGGCTTTGCCGGCGGGCAGGAACGCGGATTTCAGGGGCTGATGGGCGTCCAAGAGCGGCGGCACCGGGTTGCGAGGGTTGTCCCGAGTTTAGCCCCGGCGCCGTTCGCCCGCCAAATGCCGGTATGCCGTGTCGCGCGCCGCGGCCGCGTCAGCCTTGGGCTGCCTGCGGCAGCGCGAATGGGTGCGCGCGTTCGTAGGCGCGGCACACTTGCAGCATGCGCCGCTCGCTGTGGAACGGCCCGACCAGTTGGAACGCCACCGGCAATCCGTCGCGCGCCACGCCGCACGGCACGCTGGCCGCCGGATGGCGCGACAGGTTGAACGGATAGGTGAACGGCGTCCAATCGACCCAGCTATCCTTGTCGCTGTCGCCCCCGGATCCACCGGGCCGGTTGAGTCCGACATCGAATGCGGTCAGCGGCAGTTGCGGCGTGATGAAAAAATCGTAGCGTTGGAAAAACCGGTTCATCGCCTGGCCGATCTCGCGCCTGTGCGCATCGGCGGTCAGCCAGCGATCGATCGAATAGGTGCCGCCGATGCGCGCGATCTCGCGCAGGCCGGGGTCGATCTGCGCCTGCGCCTCGGGCGAAAACGAGTTCACCAGCGCATGCGCCGGCGCATACCAATGCACTTGGAAGGTTTCGGCCACGTTGCCCAGTTGCGGCTCGTCCTCGATCATGTCGGCACCGAGCGCGCCCAGCGCCTTGACCGCCTGATCGACCAGGCGTTTGACCTCCGGCATGACCTTGTGTCCGCCCAGGTTGCGCGAGAACGCGATGCGCAGCCCCTTGGCGCCGCCCTTGTCGATGTCCTTCAAATAATCCTCGGCGGTCGGCGGCAGGGCGAACCAGTCGCGCCAATCGGGCTGCGCGATGACGTTCAGCATCAGCGCCGCATCGGCCACCGAGCGCGTCATGGGGCCCACATTGGCCAGCGTGCCGAACGGGCTGGCCGGAAAGGCCGGCACACGGCCGAACGTGGCCTTCAAGCCGAAGATTCCGGTGAGCGCCGCCGGAATGCGGATCGAGCCGCCGCCGTCGGTGCCGAAGTGCAGGGCGCCCATGCCGAGCGCCGCCGCCACGGCGGCGCCGCCGCTCGATCCGCCGGGGGTTTTCTTCTTGTTCCACGGGTTGCGCGTGATCCCGGTCAGCGGGCTGTCGGTCACGCCTTTCCAGCCCAGCTCCGGCGTCGTCGTCTTGCCCAGCAGCACCGCGCCGCTTTCGCGCATGCGGGCGACGCCGGGCGCGTCGTCATTCCATTTCTGGTTCGGATCGATCGCCTTCGAGCCGCGCAGCGTGGACCAGCCGCGCGTCAGCAGAATGTCCTTCACGGTCACCGGCACGCCGTCCAATGGCCCGAGCGGCTTGCCGCCGTGCCAGCGCTTCTCGGCGCGCTTGGCGTCGGCCAGCGCGGATTTTTCGTCGACCAGCCGGAACGCGTTGTAGACCGGGTTGAGCTTTTCGATGCGCGCCAGCGCCGCCTTCGTCGCCTCGACCGGCGATGCCTTCTTCTTCCTATATAAGGTGAGCAATTCAACCGCGGATGCGAGCGCCAGATCGGTCATCGGTGCAGCCCCTTGACGATGTCCTGATAGTCTTCGTGCTCGGGCGGCAGGATGCCGTGGCGCACCAGGAAATCGATGATCACCAGATTGCAGTTGAACTTGAACTCGCGGGTCTCGCGTACGATCTCGGCCACTCGCTCGATCGGCCATAAATAGAACTCGTCGATTTCGCCGTCGGTGTTCTCGGGCACGAAATCGGCCGGAAGCTCCAGATCATAGCAGAACTGCACGTCGGGCTTCACCCCTTCGGGCACATCGCAGCAATACGAGATGGCTCCCACCGCGTGCGCCCGCAGGGCGAGCGCGCGCGGAATATTGGCTTCCTCGGCGCATTCCTTGATCAGGTTTTCGGTCAGCGACAGGCCGATCGGCTGCCCGCCGGCGACCATATTGTCGAGCAGGCCCGGAAACGTGGGCTTGTTCCTGGCCCGGCGGCCGACCCACATGCGAATGCGGCCGCCGTCGCGCACGAAACCGTTCATGTGCACGCCGTAGGACGTCATGCCCAGGAACGGCATCGCCGCACGCTCCAGTTGCAGAAACGGCGCGGCGCCGAACCGTTCGCCGACCGGGTACGGCTCGTCGCGCCAGCCCTTGATCAGCCCTTCGCCGGCCAGTTCGCGCATGACGCGTTCGAGCGCCCGCGTGCGCTTGTCGAACGTGTCGAGCGCCGGATGGAGTTCGACGCGGCCGTCGGAAACTTGAAATACCAAGGGATAACGTCCCAGCGTTGCGACGAAATCCTGGCGAATCCGTCCAAGCTGCGCGCGGCCGACGAAAAGCGGGCGGAAACGACCCGGACGATGGTCGTTACATTCGGCGATGCGGTCGAGATAGCTCACGAAAGCCGGCCTATCCGCGCGCGCCGAACGAGCCGAAGGCGGGCGAAAAAAGCGAGTCGGTTCGGCGCGAATCGCCTCGCGGATTCGTGTCATGTTGTGGAGCTCTTCGGCCTGTCCCGCCATATCCAGTTGACATTAATTAACGCCACTTCTTATGATTAATAATCTGTTAATAAATCACTGCTCCCGTGGTGACATGCCCGAAGGTCTCACACTCTCCGAACTGTTCCAAAATCCCGAATCATTGATAACCGACTGGCGCCGCGATGGCGAGGGGAGGTTGTTCAGGCTCGCGTCGCTGTCGCTGCGCGATCCGGGTCTGAGCGGGCGCGGCGGCCTGTGCCTGGTCGGCTTCGGCACGCATCGGTTGACCGCGCTGGTGGCCGGCCAGTCGGACGATCTCGGCTACGATCTCACGCAGCTGCGCTGGCGGCGCGAAGTGATCGGCTTCGAACGCTACGGCGGCGTGTGGGTGACGTGGCGCGAAATGCCGGTCCCGTATCGCAGCGGCACGGAACATTATCTCGTCCAACAATTGCAGCCGGTGCTCTCCAAGTGCCGGCCGGACGCGACGGCAATTCCGGTTTCCATCCCGCCCGAATTCGGCGGCCCGAAACCGCGGCGCAAAATCTCGCTGTTCGTCTAGCCGCCGATTTAGGGCCTCATCCTGCGTGCGCGCGGCACGCGCGCGTATCGAAGAATGGGCAGCCGGCGCGCCGGAACGCGAACTTCTGCGCGTGCGGCGCACCGTGCCTTAGCGCGTCAACACCGCGCCGAACAGAAACCCCGCCGCCGTGCCCAGGATCGACAGCACCACGGCAAGCCAGCCGAGCGTCTTGCGCGCCGACGTCGCCATGCCGAGCAGCCCGAACAGCACGCCCATGATGCCCATCGGCAGCGGCAGAAACGCCGCCGCCGCCGCGCACACGATGCCGGCCAGCGAGAGCAGGAACGAGAAGAGGGGATGGCGGCGCGTCAAGGCAAGCATGGCGTCAGAATAACAAACGTCATCGCTCGGCGCGAAGTTTGTTGTGCGGTTTCTGCCGCGTCCCCGGCCCGCCGCTTTATGCGGCGCGTTTATTCGCCGCGTCGATGATCGAAACAATATCGGCCATGATCGCGGTCATGTCGAAATTCTTCGGTGTGTAGACGGCGGCGACGCCGGCATGTTTGAGGGTTTGTTCGTCGGCCGGCGGGATGATGCCGCCGACCACGACCGGGATATCGCCGATGCCGGACGCGCGCATCTTCTCGAGCACCTCCTGGGCAAGCGTTCCGTGCGAGCCCGACAGGATCGACAGGCCGACCACGTGCACGCCTTCCTCGATCGCGGCGTTGACGATCTGCGCGGGCGTCAGTCGAATCCCCTCGTAGACAACTTCGAAACCGGCATCGCGCGCCTTCACCGCGATCTGCTCGGCGCCGTTCGAATGACCGTCCAGACCCGGCTTGCCGACCAGCATTTTGAGCCGGCGACCGAGGCGCTTGGAGAGCGCATCGACGCGCGCGCGCACGTCGTCGAGCGCGGTTTGCGCGGCATCGCCGCCGGTATGAATCTGCGCCGCGCGTCCGACGCCGGTCGGCGCGCGATAGAGGCCGTAGATTTGCCGCAGCGTTTCGCCCCATTCGCCGGTCGTCACACCCGCATGCGCGCAGGCGATCGACGGTTCCATGACGTTGCGCGCCTCTTTGGCCGCGCGGGCCAGCGCGTCGATTGCCGCCTTGGCCTTGGGCTCGTCGCGCTGCCTGCGCCAGGCCTCGAGGCGCAGGACTTGCTCGCGCTCGGCGCGCGGATCGACGCTCAGAAATCCGCCGTCCTCGCCGCCGGCGAGCGGCGACGGCGCGGTTTCGGTGAACGCGTTGACGCCGACGACGGTCATGGCACCCGATTCGATCGCCATCTGGCGCGCGGTGTTGGACTCGACGAGCCTCTGCTTCATATAGGCGTTTTCGACCGCGGCGACGGCGCCGCCCATGCGCTCGATGCGCGCTAGTTCATCTTTTGCCGCCGCCTTGAGTTCCGCGACCTTGGCGGCGATCTCCGGCGAGCCGTTGAAGATGTCGCCATACTCCAGAAGATCGGTTTCGAACGCGACGATCTGTTGCAGGCGCAGACTCCATTGCTGGTCCCATGGGCGCGGCAGGCCCATCGCCTCGTTCCAGGCCGGCAACTGTACGGCGCGCGCGCGGGCGTCCTTGGACAGCACCACCGCCAGCATTTCGATCAGGATGCGATAGACGTTGTTTTCCGGCTGCTGCTCGGTCAGGCCCAGCGAGTTCACCTGCACACCGTATCGAAAGCGCCGAAACTTCTCGTCCTCGATGCCGTAGCGCGTGCGGCACAACTCGTCCCAGAGTTCCGTGAACGCGCGCATCTTGCAGATTTCGGTGATGAACCGGATTCCGGCGTTGACGAAGAACGACATGCGCCCGACGACGGCCGGAAATTCGGCGGCGGAGATTTGCCCGCCGGCCTTCACCTTGTCGAGCACGCATTGCGCGGTGGCGAGCGCGAAGGCGAGTTCCTGCACCGGCGCGGCACCCGCCTCCTGCAGGTGATACGAGCACACGTTCATCGGGTTCCACTTCGGCACTTCGCGCGCGCAGAACGCAATCGTGTCGGTGGTGAGTGTCAGGCTCGGCTCGGGCGGAAAAATATACGTGCCGCGCGACAGGTACTCCTTGATGATGTCGTTCTGCGTGGTGCCCGACAATTCGCCGCGCCTGGCGCCCTGCTTCTCCGCGGCGGCAATATAAAGTGCCAGCAGCCACGCCGCGGTTGCGTTGATGGTCATCGACGTGTTCATGCGCGAAAGCGGGATGTCGCGGAACAGCGTTGCCATGTCGCCCAGGTGGCAGATCGGCACGCCGACCTTGCCGACTTCGCCGCGCGCCAGCGCATGGTCGCTGTCGTAGCCGGTCTGGGTCGGCAGATCGAAGGCGACCGAAAGGCCGGTTTGGCCCTTGGCCAAATTCGCGCGGTACAGCTCGTTCGACGCCTCGGCCGAGGAGTGCCCTGAATAAGTGCGGATCAGCCAGGGCGCTTCGCGCTTGGCCGGCTTTCCGGAACCCGCCGGCGTGCTCTTGTGCGATGCGTCAGAACGGTCGGATTTCCCAGTCATTTCAAGGCCGCTCCTGTTCGGTCAAAGGCACGATAATTACGTAAAACTGCCGGAAAAGAAATAAAATTACCAGTTCTGACTATCGCCTGGAAATTTTATGGCTATATTGCATTGCAAAATAAAACCGCTAATGTAAAAATGCAATGCAACAAATCGGTCACTTCCAAG
>JBFWYO010000081.1:0-21873 GCA_050186335.1 Alphaproteobacteria bacterium
AACGACGGTTGGGGCACCGCGCTGAGTAACGGGCTTCGACGCCCTCGGATGAAACGGGCTCCCAACCGCCACCGCGCCGATGACCTTAACCCGCCGACGTGGAACTGACGACATACAAGGATGAGGGTTGTGTTTTGAGCGCCGTAAATATTCGACCTCATCCTGAGTAGCGACCCGGAGCGTAGCGAACGGGACGCGTATCGAAGGATGGGCCGCAAGCGAGGCGTCAAACCGAACCTAGAACAGCCACTCCCAGGTGCGCTGCCAGAAGGTGCGCGGGTCGACGCTCGGCGGGCGCACGACCGGCTTGTTTTCGACCAGCTCGTAGCTCTCGATGTACCACTCGCTGGCCGGATAGTTGTAGCCGAGCACTGCCGCCGTGCGCTGTGCCTCGTCCTTCAAGCCGAGCGCGGTATAGCATTCCGCCAGGCGGTGCAGCGCTTCCGGCACCATGCTCGTGGTCTGGTACTTGTCGACGATCGTCCTGTACCGGTTGATCGCGCCGAGATAGAGGCCGCGCGACTGGTAATAGCGGCCGATATACATTTCCGAGCCGGCCATATGGTCTTTCAGCAGGTCGATCTTCTGCTGGGCGTCGCGCGTGTACTGCGTGTTCGGGAAGCGCTTGACCAGCTCGTCGAACGTTTCTTGCGCGCGTAGCGCCGACGAGGTGTCGCGCTTGACGTCGCGCACCTGGTCGAAATGCGCCAATCCCTTGAGGTAGTAGGCG
Source organism: Alphaproteobacteria bacterium (assembly GCA_050186335.1). Lineage (GTDB taxonomy): Bacteria > Pseudomonadota > Alphaproteobacteria > Bin65 > Bin65 > JBFWYO01. Next base: position 731 of record JBFWYO010000081.1, read on the forward strand.
TAGGCGATGTCGCGGTGGCTCGGATGCAGGCGGATGAACCGGTCGACCGATACGATCGCGGCGTCGTAATTCCGGTCCTTGTAGTAGGCGAAGCCCGCCATCAGCTGCGCGCGCGTGGCCCAGACCGAGAACGGGTGCTGGCGGTCGACTTCCTCGAAGAATTTGGCTGCGTCCTTGTATTTTTCCTGCAGCAGGTTGTCCTGCCCGGCATTGTACAGTTCTTCGACCGTGCCTTCGATATAGGCGTCCTTCTGGTCCTTGCCGCTGCACGCCGCGATGGTGGCGACGACGGCCATCGGCAGCAGGATGCGGCGCAGCCAAAGGGACAACGAAGCGGATACGAGCCTGGTCATGCGGCAATCAACCTCCGAGCGGGCGACCCAACACGATGCCGGCCGCGCTATTCCGGGCGCCTTGAATAGCATGGGCGGGCGGGCCGGAAAACCCTCGCGTTGGCCCGGCGACGGTCCATAAAAGCCGCGGGCCGGCCTGCGGCCGGCCCGGAAATCCAAGGTTTTTCAGGCCGGCGCGCGTTAACGCGCGGCGGCGCGGCGCCGTTCGCCGCGGGCGTTGACCGCAACGGCTTCCGGCCGACGTTCGACCTCGACGACCCGCCACGCCGACGGATCGGCGAACACCGTGCGCAGCAATTGATTGTTCAGTGCATGGCCGGCGCGGAAACCGTGGAAATGGCCCAAAACCATGCCTCCGGCGAGGTACAGATCGCCGATCGAATCGAGCAATTTGTGACGCACGAACTCGTCGTCGAACCGCAATCCATCCTCGTTCAAGACGCGATCGTGGCCGACCACGACGGCGTTCTCCAACGAACCGCCCTGGGCCAGGCCCATGGCGCGCAACTGCTGCACGTCCTTTTCGAATCCGAACGTGCGTGCGCGGCTGATCTCGTTCTGGAAATTGCCGGTCGAAAAGTCGAAGAAATATTTCTGCCGGGCCACGACCTGGTTTTCGAAGTCGATCTCGACACTGACCGAACAGGTGCTTGCCGGCGACAGCATCGCGCACTTCTCGCGGTCGCCCACGCTGACCGGCTTGAGAATTTCGATCGCTTTTCTGGGCGCGTCCTGTTCGACGATGCCGGCGCAATCGATCAGGAACGAGAAGGGCTCGGCGCTGCCGTCCATGATCGGCACTTCGGGGCCGTGGACGTCGACGATGCAGTTGTCGATGCCGAACCCCGCCAGGGCGGCCACCAGATGCTCGACGGTGGCGACGGTGATGCCTTTGTCGTTACCCAGCACGGTGCACAGGCGCGTATCGACGACCCGGTCATAGCGCGCCGGGATCAGCGCGCCCGCACCCGCGATATCGGTGCGGTGGAACACGATGCCGGTGTTCGCATCTGCGGGGTGCAGCGTGATCGCCGCTTTGGCGCCCGAATGCAGACCGGTGCCGGAGCAATTGATTGTCGTCTTCAGCGTACGTTGCCGCACGAAGCGGTCAAGTGCGCGGCCGTTGTCGCGACCGACGCGAAACGCGCCGAGGCCTTTGCTGTTCTTGGCAAATGTTGGAGTCATTACGCTGGAAGAACCCTCTGTTACTGCCCCAGCCCGGCCCAGGCCCTATCGGTGGCGCGACGATTGACCCGTCGCTTTCCATCCGTTGGCTTTATCGGCCGAACCCATTTCAACCCCACGTTCCGAACGGCACGCCGCTCAGGACGCTTTGCCCGAAGGCTCTCCCAAGAGTTCGTTTACCGGCGGGCGAAACTGCCGCCGTTGAGTTGATCCGCTGCCCTCGATCCCCTTTGACCGGTCCGAAAACAAGAAGGGCGTGGACCTGATGCTGTCTAACAGCCCGAGTCCACGCCCTCAAATCACGCTTTGTTTCCGATTGTTACCCGAAAATCCTTATTATTCAATTCGTTAGAGGGAAACCCCTAGTTGGCTTGGCGACGCAAAAAGGCCGGAATTTCAAGCAGGTCGTCTTCGCTGGTCGGTTGCTTGACGGCAACCGGTTCCGGCGCCCGGGCGACCGGCTTGAGCGCCGGCTGCGGGGCGGGTTGCGGCGCTGCCGGTTGCGCAACGGGCGCTGCCGCCTGGGCCACCGCCGCCTGTTGCGGCGCCGGCGCACGCTTGACGAAAGCCGGCGACGCCGATGCGGCCGCGGGAGCCGGCGGTGCAGCAGGGGCCGGCCGCGCTTCGACGCGCGGCTGGGTGCGTTCCTGGAACACCGGGCGGCTGATCCGCATGGCGACTTGACGCGGCGCTTCCGCCGCCGGCTGAGCCGCCGGCATCGGTGGTGCCACGGGTTCCGCCGCCTGCATCGGCTGCGGCGCCGGCGCCATCTGCGCGGCGGGCTGCGCCGCCGGTTGGACCGGCTGTTGCACGATCGTGCGCGGTTGCTCGGCGCTCGGTTGTTGCGTCATGCGGGGCGCCGGTCGCGGCGGCTGCTGTTGAACGACCATCGGCGTCGGTTCTTCGGTCTTGCGCCGGCCGAACAACCCGAACAACGCGGACTCTTTCTTCGCCGGTCGCGTCGCATCGGTGCCGCGCGCCGCCGAACGGGCGGCACCCGGCATTTCCGGAATGTCCGTGCTGTCGATGCGCAGCACGCGCTCGGGCTGCGCCGCCGCCGCCGGTTTGCCGGCGAACATCTCGTTCTGCCGCTGTTCGATATGCAGGTGGCTGGTGTCCAGCGTTTCGTAACGTTGGTCCATGGCCGCCGCGACCTGCGGTGCCGGTTCAGCCGCGCGTGAGAACTCGGCGTTCGCCGCGCGCGTCGGCGTCGTCGATATCGTAGGGACCGCGGCGGGCTTGGCCTTTTGCGCAACGGCGGTGTCGATGCCGGTGGCGAATACCGACACGCGCACGCGGCCGTCCAGCTTGTCGTCGAAGATCGAGCCGAAGATGATGTTCGCCTGCGGATCGACCTCGTCGCGGATGCGATTCGCCGCTTCGTCGACTTCGTACAGGGTCAGGTCGGTGCCGCCGGTGATGTTGATCAACAGACCGCGTGCGCCGGCCATCGAGACGTCGTCGAGCAGCGGATTGGAGATCGCGGCTTCCGCGGCACGAATGGCGCGGTTGTCGCCGTCGGCTTCGCCGGCACCCATCATCGCCTTGCCCATCTCGCCCATGACGGTGCGGATATCGGCGAAGTCGAGGTTGATCAGGCCGGGCATGACCATGAGGTCGGTGATGCCGCGCACGCCCGAATGCAGCACTTCGTCGGCCATGGCGAAGGCGTCGGCGAAGGTTGTGCGCTCGTTGGCGATGCGGAACAGGTTCTGGTTCGGAATGACGATCAGCGTGTCGACCACGTCCTGCAGTTCCTGCAGGCCGGCTTCGGCAACCCGCATGCGGTGCGAGCCTTCGAAGTGGAACGGCTTGGTCACCACGCCGACGGTCAGCACGCCTTGTTCGCGGGCCAGGCGGGCGATCACGGGGGCGGCCCCGGTGCCCGTGCCACCGCCCATGCCGGCGGTGATGAACACCATATGGCTGCCCTGGAGATGCTCGATGATCTCGCCGATCGCCTCTTCGGCGGCGGCGCGGCCGATTTCCGGCCGGGATCCGGCGCCCAGGCCCTGGGTAATGCTGCGGCCGAGCTGGATCGTGCGGGGACATTTGGACTGCGCCAGCGCCTGGGCGTCCGTGTTGGCCACGACGCACTCAACACCTTCCAGGCTGGCCCGGAGCATGTTGTTCACGGCGTTGCAGCCGGCGCCACCGACGCCAAACACCAGAATCCGAGGGGTAAGTTCCGGCGGTTCTTTGACTGGGCTTAGATTTAGCGTCATCTTGTCCTCCTGCTGTATAATACCACTAGATATTGTGGTTGATCAACCTTAGTTCTTAGAAATTCTGGTGAATCCAACGGCCTAGCCGTCCGAACACGCCGGATTTCCCGTTCGTCGTCTTGCCGATCACCGCCATCACCCCGTCGGCCTGTTTTTGGGCCGCGAAAGTCAGCAATCCGGCACAGGTGGCGAATGCCGGGCCGGCCACGGCCTCGGCCAGACCGTCATGGCGTTGCGGTTTGCCGAGGCGCACATGCTTGTCGAGGATGTGCGCCGCGAGATCGCGCACGCCCTGCATCTGGCTCGCGCCACCGGTCAGCACGACGCGGCGGCCGGCGCTCTTGCCGTAGCCGCTGGCTTCCAGGCGGTTGCGCACCAGTTCGAAGGTTTCTTCGAGCCGCGGCTGGACGATCCCCGTAACCAGTGATTTCGGTACATAATTTGCTTTGGTGCGATCCTTGTCGCCGATCTGCGGCACGTCGATGACCGCCTGGTCGTCGCCCGCCTGCGGCTTGGCCGAGCCGTAGAGAATTTTCATCCGCTCGGCTTCGGCGACCGGCGTCGACAGGCCTTGCGCGATGTCCATGGTCACCGCCGAGCCGCCGATCAAGACCGAATCGGTGAACACGATCTCGCCATCCTCGAACACCGCGATGGATGTGGTTCCGCCGCCCATGTCGATCAGCGTGACGCCAAGATCCATTTCGTCGCCGACCAGACACGCCAAACCCGACGCATACGGCGAGACGACGAGCGCTTCGATGTTGAGATGGCAGCCGCCGATGCAGGTGGCGAGGTTCCGCACGGCGCCCGCCTGCGCCGAAATCACGTGAATGTCGACGCCGAGCTTTTCGCCGAACATGCCCCGCGGATCGCGGATGCCGCGGCTGCCGTCGATGCGGAAGCCGATCGGGATCGAATGGATCAGCTCGCGGTCGGATTGCTTCTGGAAGTGCGAACCCTGATCGAGCACCTTGCGCAGATCGTGCTGGCCGACCTCGTGCCCGGAGATCGGTACCTCGAGGGCGAACATTTCGGATTGCGGCTTGCCGCCGGAAAGATTGACGACGACCGAGCGCACCGTCTCGTCGGCCAGCTTTTCCGCATGATGCACGGCCCCGGCGATCGATTCGCGCGCGCTTTCCATGTCGGTGATCGCGCCGGCCCGCAGGCCGCGCGACGGCAACTGGCCGACGCCGATCACGTGCGGCCGTCCGTCGGCTTCGATCGTGGCGATGAAACAGCTGACCTTCGTCGAGCCGACGTCGATCGCCGCCACGATGTCGCCTTGCGGCTTGTTCGATTTCTTGTCCATACTTCCTTGCCCCATAAGCACGTCCCATCTTCCGTTCGTCGTCGCGCGCCCGATCGGGCGATAACTCGCCGCGTTACGCGGTCATTCGCCTCGCTGCGCGGCCAGGCGCAAATCCTTCGCCGTGACGCCGCTCGGCAACTGAATCACCATGCGATCGTTCAGGCGCATGTCGATGACGACCGCGCCGCGATCCAGCAGCTTGTGTTCCTTGTCGAGCGTCGCGAACCGGCTCCACGCCACCGTCACGCCGTGATCCGGCAGCTTGAGCGCCAGGCCGTTGTCGAAGCGCACGTCCCAGCGCCGCTTGCCGACGCGCTCGGCGCCGACGACCCGACGCGCCATGGCGGGTTCCTTGGCGATCAGTTCGAGCAATGCGGCGGCCTGCGCCGGCGCATCGTCGCCCGCGAGCAGGATCAGCTTGGCGTACTTGTCGGTGTCCGGCGCCTTGACGACTTCGCCGACGCTGCTGATCAGCGCGACGCCGTCCTTGGTGTGGTAACGCGCGATCGGATCGCGCTCGGTGATCGAGATATAGATGCGGTTGGGCAAATGCCGTTCGACCGACGCCTTGCGCACCCAGGGCAGCTGTTCCATGCGCTGCTTCACGTCGTACAGATCGACGTCGAGAATCGATTGGCCGTAGCGAATGCCCAGCTTGGCCGCGATGTGCTCGCGCGCGGTCCGTTCACGGCCTTCGACCAGAACTTCGGTCACGACGAGGCCGATCTTGTCGATGCCGCCGTTGGTCCATTTGGCAATCTGCACGCGGGCATAGGTGAGAATCGGCTCGTGCCGATTGGTCGCATAGGTCCAGCCGGGCAGGCCGACCAGCACGAGGAGCCAAATCACGTTCCGTGCGATGCGCCACTTGCTGCGGCGGACTCGTGGCCGCGCGGCGGGATGGCGGCGCGCGGTCTCGTTCGGTCGCGCGGATTCCTCCTCGGACGAACGGCGATGCTGGCGCGGCGCCGCCTGCGCGCGCGCGGGTTTTTGCGGCGCGTCCGACGGAACGGTCGCGGCCGCGCGCCGGATGATGTCGCCGGGGTTCAGCTGTCCCATGCGGCGTGCTCCACCATCCAGCCGACCAACTGCTCGAACCCGATGCCGCGGTGCGCGGCGATTTCCGGCACCAGCGACGTCGGCGTCATGCCGGGTTGCGTGTTGATCTCCAGCACGTACAGCGAACCCGGTTCGCCGCGCGTGTCGTCGTAGCGCATATCGACTCGGCTGACGCCGCGACAACCCAGCGCCTGATGCGCGCGCAGGGCCAGCGCGAGCGCTTCCCGATACGCGTCCGGATGAATCGGTGCGGGCATCAGATGCGTCGACTGGCCGGGCGTGTATTTCGCGACATAGTCGTAGAACCGCCGCTTGGTGCGGATCTCGATCGCGCCGAGCGCCTGATCGCCCAGCACCGCAACCTGGATTTCGCGCCCCGGAATGTAGGTTTCGATGACCGCGGCGTGCGCGTCGGACCAGGATTGGGCGATCGTGTGTAGATTGGTGTTGTCGCCGTCGAACACCAGATGGACGCCGACCGAACTGCCCTCGTTGATCGGCTTCACCACGTATGGGCGCTGCGGCTCGGGCTTGGCCAGCATCTGCGCCCGGGTGAGAATCTCGCCGTGCGGCACCGGCACCGCGTGGGCGGCCAGCAGATCGCGCGTCACCGCCTTGTCCATGCACACGGCCGAGGCGAGCGCACCGGAATGCGTGTAGGGAATCTCGAGCATGTCGAGCAACCCCTGGATGCGGCCGTCTTCGCCGAACGGTCCGTGCAGCGCGTTCAGCACCGCATCGGGTTTCGGTTGGAGCGCCTTGATCAGCGCGCCGATATCCTTCGAGACGTCGATCTCGGCCACCGTATAGCCGGCGCGCCGCAATCCATCGGCGCAGCTGCGGCCCGACGACAGCGAAACCTCGCGCTCGGCCGACCATCCGCCCATCAAAACGGCGACGCGCTTGCTCATTTCAGCGCCTCCACCGCAGCACCCGGCAGAAATTCGCCGACGCGGTCGATTTCCCATTCCAGCTTGACGCCGAACCTGGCGAACACCCGCCGGCGCACTTCTTCGCCCAGGCCTTCGATGTCCGCGGCCGTGGCGTCGCCGGTATTGATCAGGAAATTGGTGTGCTTCTCCGAAACGATGGCGCCGCCGCGCTTGAGCCCGCGGCAGCCGGCGTCGTCGATCAATTTCCAGGCCTTCTGGCCCGGCGGATTTTGAAATGTGCTGCCGCCCGTGCGCGTGCGCAGCGGTTGGCTGGCTTCGCGCATCTTGCGAATCTCCGCCATGCGGGCGGCGATGTCCTTCTTGAGACCCTTCACCCCGCGCAGCCGCGCCGAGAGAAAAATCCAATCGTGCGGCACGGCGCAGTGACGATAGGTGAAGCCCAATTCGGCCAGCGTCAATTCGTGACGCTTGCCTTTGCCGTCGAGCGCGACGGCGGATATCGTCACGTCCTTCATTTCCTTGCCGTAGGCGCCGGCGTTCATGCGCAAGGCGCCACCGATCGTGCCCGGCACGCCGGAGAGAAATTCCAGTCCGGCAATGCCGGCGTCGCGCGCGGCCGACGCCACGGCCGGATCGGCCGCGCCCGCGCCGGCGACAATGTCGGCGCCGTCGGCCGCGATATCGCCCATCTCCTTGCCGATGCGGATGACCACGCCGCGCACGCCGCCGTCGCGCACCAGCAGGTTCGAGCCCACGCCGATCACCATGACCGGCACGTCGGCCGGTTTGGCGGCGAGGAATAAGGCCAGGTCGGCTTCGTCGGCCGGGCGGAACAGAAGCTCGGCCGGCCCGCCGGCGCGGAACCAGGTTTCCGCCGCCATCGACGCGCCTTCGATCAACTCGCCGCGCACGCGCGGCAGGCGATCGATCAGTCGCGTCGGGGTGCGCGCGGCTGCCATCATCGCTTGCCCTCGGAGAGCGCACGCAATTGATCCGGCAGTGCGTTCGCCCACTGGGTGATGTTGCCGGCGCCGAGGCACACGACGATATCGCCGGTTGCGGCGATGTCTTTGATCAGCGCGGGGAGGTCTTCGGGCTTGGCGAGCTTCTTGACGTTGCGATGGCCGCGGCTCTTCAGGCCAAGCAGCAGCGCATCGCCGCTGATGCCTTCGATCGGGGGTTCGCCGGCGGCATAGACGTCCGCCACGACGACTTTGTCGGCGTCGTTGAACGCGGTGCAGAACTGCTCGAACAGGTCGCGCAGGCGCGAATAGCGATGCGGCTGCACGACCGCGATGACCTTGGCGCTGGTCGCCGTGCGCGCCGCTTTCAGGGTGGTGGCGATCTCGACCGGATGGTGGCCGTAATCGTCGATCACGGTAATGCCGTTCCACTCGCCGGTCTTGGTGAAGCGGCGCTTGACGCCGCGGAAGCCGGCGAGCGCTTCGCGCAGCTTCTTTTCGTCGATCCCGAGTTCCCAGGCGATCGCCACCGCGGTCAGGGAATTCTGCACATTGTGTTCGCCGACCATGCTGAGTTCGATATCGCGCATGGTGGTGGCGGAGCCGCCGCGGCGGCTCTTGATCGCCACGTCGAAACGGATCGTACCGGGTGCGATGCGCACGTTGGTCGCGCGCACGTCGGCCTGCTTGGAAAACCCATAGGTGACGATCTTGCGATCCGAAAGGCGCCCGATCATCGCCTGCACTTCCGGATGATCGATGCACAGCACGGCAAAGCCGTAGAACGGGATGTTCGAGACGAACTGGTCGAACGCCCGACGCAGGGCGTCGAACGTGTGGTAGTGGTCCATATGCTCGGGGTCGATGTTGGTCACGACCGTGATGGTCGAGGGCAGCTTGACGAACGTGCCGTCCGATTCGTCGGCCTCGACCACCATCCATTCGCCCGCGCCCAGGCGCGCGTTGGTGCCATACGAGTTGATAATGCCGCCGTTGATCACGGTCGGATCGTAGCCGGCGCTTTCCATCAGCGCGGCGATCAGCGACGTCGTCGTCGTCTTGCCGTGCGTGCCGCCGACCGCGATCGACCATTTCAGCCGCATCAGCTCCGCCAGCATTTCGGCGCGCCGGACGACAGGAATGAGCTTCGCGCGCGCCGCGACGACTTCGGGATTGTCCGGCTTGACCGCGGACGAAATCACCACGACTTCGGCGGCGCCGAGATTCTCGGCCTTGTGGCCGACCGAAACCGCGATCCCCTGCTGCACCAGACGCTTGACGTTGGCGCTGTCGGCGATGTCGCTGCCCTGCACCTTGTAGCTCAGATTGTGCAACACCTCGGCGATGCCGCTCATGCCGATGCCGCCGATGCCGATGAAGTGGATCACGCCGATGTTGCGCGGCAGGGTGGGGATCATGACGAACCTCCCGGCGCGGTCAGGCGTTCGACGAAGTCGGCGAGGCGCTGCGCGGCATCGGGCACGCCGAGCGCGCGCGCCTTGGCGGCGGCGGCGATCAACTGGTCGGGCGCGCGCAAAAAGTCGGCCAGGCGCGCGGCCAGCGCCTCGGCGGTGAATTCGGCTTGCGGCATCAGCCAGGCCGCGCCCGCGTTCGCAATCGCGCGCGCGTTGTGGGTTTGGTGGTCGTCGGCGGCGTGCGGAAACGGCACCAGGATGGCGGGCCGTCCGGCCGCGGTCAGTTCGGCGACGGTCGAAGCGCCCGCGCGGCAGATCGCCAGATGCGCGCCGGCGATTCGCTTGGGCATGTCGTCGAAAAAATTTTGCAGCGTCGCGGCGATGCCGAGCGCGTCGTAGGCCGCCTTGACGCGCGCTAGATCTTCGGCGCGGCATTGCTGCACGATTTCGAGCCGCGCGCGCATCGACGGGTCGAGTTCGCCGATCGCGGCGGGCACCACGTCGCTGAACACGGTCGCGCCCTGGCTGCCGCCGGTGACGAGGAGTCGCAGCTTGCCGTCCGCCGTCGGCGCGGCATAGGCGATCTCGCGAACGGCGACGATATCGGCGCGCACCGGATTGCCGGTGCGTTCGACCACGACGCCGTGTTTCGGCACGCCGATGACGGCGTCGAACGCGACCGCGATACCCTTGGCGTCGCGCGCCAGCTTGCGATTGGCGAGGCCGAGATAGGCGTTCTGTTCGTGCAGCACCAACGGCAGATGTTGGCGCGCGGCGATGAAGCTGGTCGGAAACGCGCCGTAGCCGCCGAAGCCGACCACCGCGCGCGGGTGCAGCCGGCGCAGCTTGCGGCCGGCGACCCAGGCGCCGCGCGACAGCGTCAACAAAAACGTAAGCTTACCGAGGGCGCCGCCGCGCGACGGCGACGCCGAGGGCACCAAATGGATCGCCAGGCCGTCGACGCGCTTGCCGTACTCCGCGCCGCGCGCGTCGGTCAGCAGGGCGGTGCGATGGCCGCGACGCAACATCTCGCCGGCCAGGGCAATCGCCGGAAACATGTGGCCGCCGGTACCGCCGGCGGTGAGCACGAAGCTGGCGCTCATGGCTGCTCCGTTCATTGCTCCACCCCGGGGCCATACCGTTTGCGGGTCAGCGCGAGCAGCATGCCCATGCCGATGGCGAGCGCCAGCAGCGAAGAGCCGCCATAGGAAATGAACGGCAGCGTCATGCCTTTGGTCGGCACCAGGTGCAGCGCCGAGGCCATGTTGATGAACGCCTGCAGGCCGAACCCGACCAGCAATCCGGTGGCCGCATACAGAATGAACAGATTGGTTTCGGCCAGCACGCGGCTCAGACCGCGCAGTACGATGAACAGATACACGGCGACGATCAGCAGGCAGGCGATCAGGCCGAACTCCTCGCCGGCCACGGCAAACACGAAATCGCTGTGCGCGTCCGGCAACTGCGCCTTGACCGTGCCTTCGCCCGGACCGCGGCCGAATAGGCCGCCGTTCATGAACGCGCCGAGCGACATGTCGACCTGGTAATTGTCGCCGGAGCTCGGATCGAGAAACAGGTTTATGCGCTGGGTGACGTGCGGCAGGAACTTGTACGCGGCGAACAGTCCGCCGGCGCCGAGCGCCACGAACAGCGCGATCCAGATGACCGGCAGGCCGGCCATGAAGAACAGCGCAAACCAGGTCGCGAACACCACCGCGGCCATGCCGAGATCGGGCTGCTTCAGCAACACCAGGATCAAGATTCCGCCGAGCCCGGCCGCGATCCACGCGCCGCGCGAGCCGGGCCGCGTGCGCTGCAGGCTGAACAGCCAGGCCGCCACCACGGCGAAGCTCGGCTTCAGGAACTCCGACGCCTGCAACGAGAATCCGCCGAGATTGATCCAGCGCCGCGCGCCCTTGATTTCCGCGCCGTAGAAGGTCGCGTACAGCGTGAAGACGAAGCCGGCCGCGAGAACGATCACCGCCAAGAGCTTGATCGATCTCAGGCTGAGCAGCGAAATGCCCAGCATCAAGCCGAAGGCGAGCGGCAGCAGGATCATCTGCTGGCGCACGAAATGGAAGCTGTCGAGCCGGATGCGCGCCGCCGCCGGCGGGCTGGCCGCCAGCGTCAGCATGGCGCCGGCGCCGATCAACAGCAGAATGGCAACCAGCGTCCAGCGGTCGACGGTCCACCACCAGCGCCCGATGACGCTGGTATCGGCGCGCGAAAAGGAAACGCTCATGCGGCACCCCCCGCGCTGCGCACCGGCTTGGCGTTCGGCAGGGCGAGCGCCAGTTTGCGGAACGTCTCGCCGCGTTGCGGAAAGCCGGTGAACTGGTCGTAGGACGCGCAAGCCGGCGACAGCAGCACCACGGCGCCGTCGATCCGGTCGCGCTTGCCCTGAGCGAAGGCATCGGCGACCGCGCGATCGAGCGTGCGGCTCACGCTGGCCGGCGCCTTGCCGCGCAGATGCGCGGCGATTTCGTCGGCTGCGGCGCCGATCAGGAACGCGTGACGAATCCGCGGCACATAAGTGTCGATCGCGGCGTAGCCGACATGCTTCGACGTGCCGCCGGCGATCCAATAGATATCGGCGTAGCTGCCGAGCGCCTTGGCGGCGGCGTCGGGCGTCGTCGCCTTGCTGTCGTTGACGAAGGTGACGCCGTCGACCAGCGCCACGATTTCCTGCCGATGCGGCAGGCCTTGGAAGCTGCCGATGGCCTCGACGATGATATTGCGCTCGACGCCGAGAACATGGGCCGCGGCGTATGCCGCGCAGGCATTCTGCCAGTTGTGCGCGCCGGGCAGGGTCGCAATCTTGCGCAGATCCATGATGGCGTCGTCGCGATGCTCCAGATCGTCGCGCAGAATGCCGTCGGGCGCCGAAACGCCGCCGGCGACCGGCGCCAGCGCCGAAATGCCGATCACGCGCTGAGCGTCGTGGCGCAGCAATTCGGCATGCAGGGCGCGGCAATGGGCGTCGTCGATGCCGACGATCGCGGTGCAGGTCGAGCCCTGATTCTGGAAGATGCGCCGCTTGGCGGCGAAATACCCGTCCAGCCCGCCGTGGCGTTCGTCGTGGTTCGGCGCGAAGTTCAACAGTACGGCGACATCGAACGCGAGCGAAAACACGCGTTCCAGCTGGAACGACGACATCTCCAGCACATAATACCCGTTGCGACCGAGCGGGCGCATGGCGAGTACGGCCGGACCCAGATTGCCGCCGACCTCCGGCGCGCGGCCGGCTTTGGTCAGGATATGGCCGATCAGCGTCGTCGTGGTCGATTTGCCGTTGGTGCCGGTGATGCCGATGTAGGTCGCTTCGGTCTGTGTGCGTGCGAGCAATTCGATGTCGCAGACGATCTCGGCTTTGGCCTGCAAGGCGCGTGCCGCCACCTGATGCGGTTGCGGATAGGTGTGCGGAATGCCGGGGCTGAGCACCAGCGTGCGCACTTCGTTGAAATCGCATGCGTTGAGATCGGCGATCGGCACGCCGTCGTGCTCCGCTTTGATGCGGATCCCGGCATCGTCGTCCCACGCCATGACGTCCGCACCCGACCGCACGAGCGCGCGCGCCGTCGCCAGGCCCGACTCTCCCAGGCCCATGACGGCGATCGGCAAACCCGCGAAGCTACGCACGTCGATCATGTCACCTCAGTTTCAGGCTGGAGAGGCCGACGAGCGCCAGGATCACCGCGATGATCCAGAACCGGATCACCACGGTCGGCTCGGCCCAGCCTTTTTGTTCGAAATGATGGTGCAGCGGCGCCATCTTGAAGACGCGCTTGCCGGTGAGCTTGAAGGACGCGACCTGCACGATCACCGAGGCGGTCTCGAGCACGAACAGCCCGCCGCAGATGGCGAGCACGATTTCGCTTTTGACCGCGACCGAAATGGCGCCAAGCGCGCCGCCGATCGACAACGAGCCGGTATCGCCCATGAACACCATGGCCGGCGGCGCGTTGAACCACAAAAATCCGAGTCCCGCGCCGATCAGCGCGCCGCACAGCACGGCCAGTTCGCCGGTGCCGGGCACGTAGAGCAACTGCAAATAGCTGGCGAAGTTGAAATTGCCGACCAGATAGGCGATCAACCCGAAGCAACCGGCGACGATCATCACCGGCACGATGGCCAAGCCGTCGAGCCCGTCGGTCAAATTCACCGCGTTCGACGCGCCGACCATGACGAAGGCGGCGAACGGCAGGAAGAACCAACCGAAATCGATCAGCAGGTCCTTGGCGAACGGGATCGCCAGTCCGGTCGCCATCGGTTTCGCCGCCATGGCGGCGCCGGCCAGGAAACTGTTTTCCCAGGTGATGCGCATGATCCAATAGGCGGCGACGATCGAGATCACGATCTGGAGCAGGAATTTCAGGCGGCTGCTCAAACCCTTGGGGTTGCGCTTGGTGAGCTTCAGGTAGTCGTCGACGAAGCCGAGCGCGCCGAAGCCGATGGTGACGATCAACACCGCCCAGACGTAGCGGTTATCGACATCCATCCACAAAACCGTGCTGATCGTCGTTGCCAGCAGGATCAGCACGCCGCCCATGGTCGGCGTACCCTTCTTGGTGATCAGATGGGTCTGCGGGCCGTCGGTGCGGATCGGCTGGCCGGAACCTTGCTTGCTCTTCAACCAGCGGATGATCGCCGGCCCGAAGAAGAACGCGATCAGCAGGCCGGTCAGCATCGCGCCGCCGGTGCGGAACGTCAGATACTGAAACAGGCGAAAGGCGCCGATTTCGTTAGCCAGGGGCGGGAGCAGTTCGTTCAGCATCGGTCCGCTCTCAGTGTTTGGTCGGATCGGCTTCGGCGCCGATCAAGGCGTTGACGATCGGCGCCATCCGGCTGCCGAGCGATCCTTTGACGATGATCACGTCGCCCGGCTTGAGCGCCGATCGCACCGGCAGCAGCAGCGACATCGAGTCGCCCGCATGTCCGCCGCGCATCTTGGCGGGCAGCGCGTCGTGGAGATGCTTCATGTTGGGCCCGCAGGTGAACACGAGGTCGATTTCGAGTTCTTCCAGCGTGGCGGCGAGCGCGCGATGCAGTTGCGGCGCGTCGTCGCCCAGTTCGCGCATGTCGCCGAGCACGGCGATGCGCCGTCCGCCGGGGCCGGGGTTGGCGAGGCGCAGCGTGTCGAACGCCGCCCGCATCGAAACCGGACTGGCGTTATAGGCGTCGTCGATCACTTCGATCGAACCCACGCCCAACTTGACGCGATGCCGCGCGCCGCGGCCTTTCGGCGGCGTCAGCGTCGCCAACGCCTCGGCCGCGCGGCCGACGTTGGCGCCGGCCAACTTGACCGCGGCAAGCACGGCCAGGCTGTTGATCACCCAATGGTGGCCCGGCATGCCGACGATGTAGTTCACGCGCTCGCCCATCAGCTCGGCGTTCACCGTGCTGCGCGTATCTTCCATCATCGACATCAACAATCGCGCATCGGACTCGGGATGACCGCCGAATCCGACCACGCGCTCGATGCCGGCCCGTTTGGCCGCCTGGGCGAGCAGCGCGAAATACTCGTTGTCGCGGTTGAGCACCGCGGCACCGCCCTTCATGCCGAGGAAGATCTCCGCCTTGGCGCGTGCGATGTCGGCGACGGCCGGGAAGAATTCCTTGTGCGCGGCGGCAATCGTGGTGATGACCGCGATATGCGGCTGCACCAGTTTGGACAGCGGGGTCAGTTCGCCCGCATGGTTCATGCCGAGTTCGAACACGGCGTAATCGGTGTCCGCCGGCAGGCGCGCCAGCGAGAGCGGCACGCCCCACTGATTGTTGAGATTGCCCTCGGTGGCATAGGTGCGCCCGCAGACGGACAGTACGTGGCGCAACGCTTCCTTGGTGCCGGTCTTGCCGACGCTGCCGGTGACGCCGATGATGTAGGCGCGCGTGCGCGCGCGTGCGGCGCGCGCAAGGTCGTTGAGCGCCTTATTGGTATCAGCGACGATATGCAACGGTCGGCCGGCGATGCCGCGTATGTCCTTGCGCGCCACCATGCATGCGGCGGCACCCTTGGCGAAGGCCTGGTCCAGGTAATCATGGCCGTCGAGCGTGTCGCCCTTGATCGCGACGAACAGATCGCCGCGCTCGAGCGTGCGGGTGTCGATCGACACACCGGTTGCGCTCCACGCTTCGCTGCATTTGCCGCCGGTGGCCGCCTTGGCGTCGGCGCAGCTCCAGATCGGCGGCTTGTTGGCGATCACCGCATTCATGCGCGACCCCCAAGTTCGGCCACGGCGCGGCGCGCGACGTCGACGTCGTCGAACGGAAAAGTCTTGTCGCCGACGATCTGGCCCTGTTCGTGGCCCTTGCCGGCGACGACCAGCAGATCGTCGGCGCGCAACGACTTCACCGCGGCGAAGATCGCTTCGGCACGGTCGCCGATTTCGGTCGCGCCCGTGGCGGCGGACATGATTTCCTTGCGAATCGCGTCCGCCTTCTCGCTGCGCGGATTGTCGTCGGTGACGTAGACGCGATCGGCCAGGCGCACCGCGATGCCGCCCATCAGCGGGCGCTTGCCGCGGTCGCGATCGCCGCCGCAACCGAACACCACGACGAGTTTTCCCTTTGCGTGCGGGCGCAGCGCCTTGAGCACGGTTTCCAGCGCGTCCGGCGTGTGCGCGTAATCGACGTAGATCGGCGCGCCGTTGGCGGCGTTGCCGACGCGCTGCATGCGGCCCGGCGCGCCTTGCAGGTTCGGCAACGTCGCGGCGGCCGTATCGGCGTCGCTGCCGCCGCCGACCGCCAGGCCCAGGGCGCACAGCACGTTCCACGCCTGGAACGTGCCGGCCAGATGCAGGTGCGTTTCGTACGGCCGGCCGCGCCAGGTGAAGGCCAGGCGCAAGCCGTCGGCCAGCGGCTCGGATTTCTCGATGCGCAAGCCGTCGTCCCGGGGCGCCGCCATGCCATACGGGATGACGGCATGGCGGCGCGCCCGGCAGGCGCCGCGGAATTCTTCGAACTCGGGCGAATCGGCGTTGAGCACGGCGACGCCGCCCGGGGCCATCACCTCGGCGAACAGGCGCAGCTTGGCGCGCCGGTAATTCTCCAGGGTGACGTGGTAATCGAGATGATCGCGCGTCAGGTTGGTGAAACCCGCGGCGCGGAAACGCACGCCGTCCAACCGAAACTGATCGAGGCCGTGGCTCGAGGCTTCCATCGCGACATGATCGATGCCGCGGCCGGCAAGCTGACCGAGATCGCGATGCAGCGTCACCGGATCGGGCGTCGTCAGCGAGCCCTTGACCTCGAATCCCGGGGCGTGGATGCCGAGTGTGCCGAGGCTGCCGGCGCGTTCGCCCAGCCGCGTCCAAATCTGTTGCGTGTACGCGGCCACCGACGTCTTGCCGTTGGTGCCGGTGACGCCGACCACGACGCGCGGCTGGTACTTGAAGAAACTCGCCGCCATCAACGCCAGCCGCCGGCGCGGGTTGACGTCGTAGATATGCTTCTTCGGCGGCGCGCCGCGGTCGTTGGCCGGGGCGGTCAGAATCGCGACGGCGCCCTTGGCCAGTGCGTCGGCAATGAATTTGCTGCCGTCGGTCTTGCTGCCGGGCAGGGCGGCGAACAGAAAGCCAGGCTGTACCGCCCGCGAATCGGCGGTGATGCCGGTGATTTCGATCTGGTTCAGTTCAGGGTTGTAGGCCGGCGCCGGATGTGCCGCCGCGGCCGCGTCGCCGTCCCTCAGCAGCTCATTGAGACGCAAGCTTCTTCTCCCGCAGTGAGGACGTTTGAGAGACGAGCGGTACTGGCGGACCCACGTCTTTTTGCGCCGTTGCCGGTTTCTTCGCCGGCGGGGTGGCGGTCTTGTGTGCCACCCCTGGCTTGGCTTTTTCCGGCGCGGGCGTGATCTGCGGTTTCACACCCAACAGCGGCGCAGAGCGTGCGATGATTTTCTGGACCACCGGAGCCGCGACGATGCCGCCCGTCGCGACCCCGCCGGTTTCCTTAGTGCCCTTCGGCTCGTCGATCATCGCAACGACGACGTACCGGGGTTGATTGTACGGATAGATACCGACGAAAGAGGCGATCAACCCGTTGCCCCGATAGCCGTGTTTGCCCGGCTTGTCTGCCGAACCGGTCTTGCCGCCGACCAGATAGCCTTCGACCTCCGCCTTCCTGCCGGTGCCTTTTTCGACAACCAGGCGCATGAGGTCGCGCATCTGTTCGGACGTTTTCGACGCAATCACGCGCGTGCCGCCGATCGGCTGCTTTGGGTCGCGCCGAAGCAGCGTCGGAGGCACGTACACGCCATCGTTCGAAATGGCCGCCACGCCCGATACCATCTGGATCGGCGTGACCGAGATACCGTGACCGAACGCGATGGTCGCGGTGTTGATTTCCTTCCACTGCTTCGGCACCAGCGGCGCCGACAGTTCGGGAATTTCCAGCTTCGGCGCGTAGATCAGGCCGAAACGTTCCAGGTACGCGCGCTGCGTGACGCCGCCGATCTTCATCGCCATCTTGGCGGAGCCGATGTTGGACGAATGCTGGAAGATTTCCGAGACCGACATCACGCGGCCTTGCGGGTGGTAGTCCTTGATGGTGAAGCGGGAAATCTGCAGCGGCGCACGCGCATCGAAGCTGTCGCCGAGCTTGATCATGCCGCTGTCGAGCGACATTGCGGTGTTAAAGATCTTGAACGTGGAGCCCATTTCGTAAACGCCCAGCGTGTTGCGGTTGAACTTCGCAGCATCGGGGGCATTGTTGGCGCTATTAGGGTCGAAATCGGGCAGCGAGACCATGGCGACGATTTCGCCGGTGCGCGCGTCGAGCACGATGCCCGAGGCGCCGATCGCGCGGTAGGTCTTCACCGCGGCCGCCAATTCCTCGTGCAGAATGTGCTGCACGCGCATGTCGAGCGACAGCTTCACCTTGTCCTGCGTGGTGTTCAGGCGGACGTTGAATTTCTGCTCGATGCCGGCCAGGCCGTTATCGTCGACGTCGGTATAGCCGAGAATGTGCGCGAACAGGTTGCCGTGCGGGTACACGCGGCGCATGTCCTTGCGCACCGCCAGGCCCGGCACGCCCATGGCCATGACCTGCTGATACTGACGCGGCGTCATGTGCCGGCGGACCCAGACAAAGCGCTTGTCGGTGTTGAACTTCTCCGCCAGCTCGGCCTCGCGCAGCTCGGGGAACATGCGGACCAGCTTCTTGGCCGCGTCCTTCTTGTCGAGCATCAGCTTGGGATCGGCGAACAGCGAATAGGTGGTGATCGAACTGGCCAGCACCACACCGTTGCGGTCGGTGATATCGGCGCGCGGCTGGCGCACGACTTCCTTTTTCTTTTCCGCGGCCGGCTCGGCGGCTTCGGCATCCGGCACCGCCGCGTTGGCCGGGCTGATCAGGCTGCTGAGCGCGGACGGCTTGGGCTTCTGCTTGCCGTTCGGCGCCTGCGCGTGCTCGCCGGCCTTCATGACCGTGACATCGACCAGACGCAGGCCGATCAGCGCGAAGGCGAGCAGGAACATGGCGGCGGTGACCACCAGCCGATTGCGCCCGGTTTCCACCGCGTCGCGCACCGGCCCGTCGAGCTTGGCCTTGCCCGGGCGGCACATGCTGCCGGGTTCGAAGCGGCGGAACTCGTCGTCGCGCTTGCGGCGGGCCATCAGCGGGTCCTCGCCGGCTGGGGCTGGCTCGCTGCCGGCTTGGCGTCGAGCTTTTCGGCGGCTTGAACTGCGAACGAGCCGGGCACTTCGCCGAGCGACATGACCTGCTGCTGCGCCAGCGGCTGCAGCTTCAGATGCTTGTCCGCCAACGCGCGCAGGCGCTGCGGTTGATTGAGGAAACTCCATTCCGCATGCAGAACGTGGATCGCCTCGCGGTCGCGCTGCGTCTCGTCCCGCATCGTCTCGAGCCGCTTTTCGAGCGCGATCACCTCATATTTAAGGTGATACACGCCGGCGATCATCGCCGCGATCAAGGCCAGCCAGATGGCGGTGGACAATTTCATGCGCGCCCCGCCTTGACCGAAGCGGCATCGCCCGGCCAGGCCGGCGCCGCCGTGCGTTCAGCTGCCCGGAGGCGAGCCGAGCGTGCCCGCGGATTGCGGGCACACTCGGCATCGCCCGGCCGGGTGGCGCTGCGCGTTAAGAGCGTGAAAGTCGGTTGCGGCTGGGATTCGGTCTGCTCGGGCAGGTGACGCGACGCGCGCGGCGCCGTATCGCTGCGCCCGCGCAGGAAATTCTTCACCGCGCGGTCCTCGAGCGAATGGAACGAGACGACGGCGAGACGGCCGCCGGGGGCGAGCAGCGATTCGGCGGCCAACAAGCCGCGGTCGAGCTCGCCGAGCTCGTCGTTCAAATAGATGCGAATGGCTTGAAAGGTGCGCGTCGCCAGATCGATGCCGTCGTGCTTGTGGCGCAGGTTGGCGGGCATCGCCGCGCGGACGATCTCGGCGAGTTGCGACGTGCGCGTAATCGCCTCGAGCGCGCGGGCGCGGACGATGGCGCGCGCCACGCGCCGCGCGTGGCGTTCTTCGCCGTACTTGAAGATGATGTCGGCCAGCGTTTCTTCGTCGGCGCCATTGACCAGATCCGTCGCGGTTTGGCCCGACGCCCCCATGCGCATGTCGAGCGGGCCGTCGGCGCGGAACGAAAACCCGCGCGCCGCCTCGTCGATCTGCATCGAGGACACGCCGATATCGAGCGCGATGCCGTCGACGCGGATAACGCCCGTGTCGGCCAGCAGTTTTTGCATGTCGCCGTAGCGGCCTTCGAGGAACGCGAAACGGCCGCCGAATTCCTCGGTCAACGCGTCGGCATAGCCACGGACGGCGGGATCGCGGTCGATGCCGATCACGCTGCACGCGGCGGCGCGCAGGACGCCCCGGCTGTAGCCGCCGGCGCCGAACGTGCCGTCGACGTAGGTGGCGCCGGCCTTGGGAGCCAGCGCCGCGATCACTTCATCGAGCAGGACGGGAATATGCGGCTGTGTCATGCCGCACCGCCGGGCCCGAGCAGGGCGGGGTTCGGCAGGTCGCCCAGGCCGAGCGGACGGCCTTCGGTCTTCGAGAGGATTTTCTTGTCGTGGACTTGTTTCTTGTCCGGGTTCCAGATCTGGAACGTGGTGCCGACGCCGCAGAACATGGCGATTTCGCCGATCTCGGCCAGCTTGAGCATGGCTGGCGACAGCATCACCCGACCTTCGGCATCGAACGGCAACTCCTCGGCCTTGGACAGCACGAGCTGGACCATGTCTTTCTGCTCGGGTGTGTAAAGGCCGGGGCGATCGAGGCCGACGACGACCTGATTGATGCGGTCGTAATCGCAGGCTTCGATCGCCCCGAGTTCAAAGGAGGGTGCAACAACAATGCCAGCAAAGGCCTGCGCCGCGAGGGCGGAGCGGTAGCGCGCCGGGACGGAGACCCGTCCCTTACGATCGACCTTGTTACTGAAGGTGCCGATAAACGCTGCCATCGCTGCCGAGAAGTGGCCACGGCTCCCGTTCCGTAACCCCTTCCTCCCTCGCGTTGCGCTGCTGTCGGATCGAGATCGCTCAGCGTCACCAACCACAGCACAGCCCAGACCTACGAGTCATGGGATATCATGGGAATTTATGGGCAATCAAGTAAAAACGTAGATTTTCGAGTAATTTACCTAGTATTCTCAAATAACATATGGCTGGTGGTGTTGCAATTTTGTTCTCTCCAGCATTGGTAATCTTGGCTTGTTCAATATTGGCCATTGCCATTATTTGTTCTTATTATGTTCTCATGGCGGCACAATTTGGATA
>JBFWYO010000082.1:0-21340 GCA_050186335.1 Alphaproteobacteria bacterium
ATCGCCCGCGTTATCGCCGCCGATCCCAGGCTTGTTCTGCTCGACGAACCGGTGGCCGGCGTCGATGCTGCAAGCGCCAGCCGGGTCGCCGCGGTGGTCGAGCATCTTCGCTCGATCGGCTGCACGGTGCTGCTGGTTGAGCATAATATGCGCTTTGTGATGGGTCTGTCGGACCGCGTCATGGTGCTGAGCGCCGGCGCAGTCATCGCCGAGGGCACGCCCGGCGAAGTCAGCCGAAACGCCGACGTGATAAGATCATACCTTGGCACTGGTTCAGTCGCGCAAACCGGTGCGCACCCATCCGCGGCCGGCCGACCGGTCACTGTATCCGCCGAGCGAAGCTGACCATGCTCCAGATCCATGACCTATCGGCGGGCTATACGGGCGATCCGGTCGTGCGCGACATCAGCATCGATGTCGATCGGGGCGTCGTCGTCTCGCTGATCGGCGCCAACGGTGCGGGCAAGACGACCATCCTGAAATCCGTGATCGGTCTCGTGCCGCTGAGGAGCGGCCGCGTCACCGTCGACTCGCGTTCCATCGACAAGCCGGCCCCGGTCGCGCTGCTGGCCGGTGGTGTCGCGATGGTCCCCGAAGGACGCGGGATACTGGCCGGCCTTACGGTACAGGAAAACCTGCTCATCGGCGGCTACTCGATCCGGAACCGATCTAAGCTCGCCGAGCGACTGACAGAAGTATACGAGCTCTTCCCGCGCTTGCGGGAGCGCAGCGACGTCGGCGGCGGCCTGCTCAGCGGCGGCGAGCAGCAGATGCTGGCGATCGGGCGCGCGCTCATGAGCAGCCCGTCCTACCTCTTGCTCGACGAGCCGTCGATGGGCTTGTCGCCGCTGCTGGTCGAATTCGTGGCCAAGCTCATTGCCCAGCTTGCGCAGTCCGGCATCGGCATATTGCTGGCCGAACAGAACGCCCAGTTGGCCCTGACCGTGGCGACCAGAGCGCATGTTCTCGAACAGGGCGCGATATCGTTGTCGGGGCCCGGACCGGACCTGCTCAACAACGACCGGGTTCGCGTGGCGTATCTTGGAATGGAGGCCTAGTGATGAGCAAAATGTTGTTCAACTATAGCAGCGTCGTCGTCGATAACCTCGCCGCCTCTGGCCAATGCTACGAAGCGATCGGTCTGAAGAGGGTTTGGGAGGGGGTCCATCCCATCTTCGACGTTCGCGGTGCCGCGTTCGCGACTCAGAAGGGCGGCGCGCTGCTGCTGGAACGAAGCGGCGATGGCCATCCGGCGCTGCGTTCCTTCGAAGGCGCCAAGGAACGGAACTTCCATATCGCTTTGTTGGTCGACGACCTTGCTGCGCAACTCGAACTCTGCCGCCGATCCAACTATTCCCGGTTCGTCAGCGACATCTACCGGGGAATCGGCGGCGCGTCGTTCGCGGTCGAGTTGAACATCGGCGAGAAAGCCAGTCTCTGGCTCGAGTTCACCGAGGGGTTGGGCAATCTGCTCAGCGCCAAGGAAACCCCGTTCGAGTGCGTCGATAGCACTGCAATGGCGGCCGCCAAGCGCTCCGACATCATGCTGCCGTTCGAGAGCATCGGGCTCAGGGCCAATGCGAGCGCCAGCGACGGCTTTTTCGACGTGTTATCCGCAATCAATGCGGTGGTAATGCTGGATTGGCACTATCTCGAGGTGAACGAACCGACGGACGAAAAGGGCGTCATGGCGGGTTTCCTCAAGCGCATCGGTCGTCCGGGCATTTTCGGCACCAATCTGGTGCCGGTCGACATGGCCGCGTTCGTCGAGCGCGCCAAGCGAAACAAGGTCGACACCAACACCGAAGAACCGATCCGGCTGATGGTGGAGGTACGCGGAAAACAGATGACCTGCGCGGACATCATCACGATAAATCCCCGCGCCACGGGCGGCGCGCGCATCTTCATTCTGAAGCCATTGGAGTATCCCTGGCAGGTGGCGGTCTGAACCATGAGCGAAACTGCCTATCACGCCGCCGCCTGCCCGAAATGCGGGCGCCGATATCTGCCGCCGCGGCCGTATTGCTCGGCGTGCTTTCTGGTCGCGACCGCGCCGTCCGAGCCGCGCGGCGCGGCAACCGTGCTGTCATATTCCATGCTGCAACGGGCGGGTTCCGCCGCGCTGGTCCAAACGCCGACGATGATCCTGCTGTTGCGGGAAGAGGGTGACGGCGCGTCCTTCATGGCGCCGTTGGAGGGGAGTTCGGACGGGTTGCGGATCGGTGATGTCGTGACGCTGGCGACACGTGTATGGCAGACTGGGTCCGGTTCGACCTTCTCCGGCGTGGTCGCGCGTCGGCCGTCGCTAGGATAGAAATCCGGCATCGGATCGAGAGGCGGGCATATGGCAGGAACCAAACGCGTTTACGTCTCCGGGGTGGGCATTTCCCGGTTCGGACAGACTGCCGACCCGAACCCGCTCGAAATGGCGGCGCGCGCGATCCAGAATGCGCTGGAAACCGCGTCTCTCCCGCTCGCCAAAATCGAAGAAGTGTTCGTCGGCAACGCGCTCGGCAGCGCCGGGATCGTGGCCGGCATCGCCGAGGGGCTGGGGATCGCCGGCATACCGGTGACGCGCGTCGAACAAGCCTGTGCTAGTGGCAGCACCGCGGTGCGTCTGGCATGCGAGGCGGTCGGCAGCGGGCGGCGGACGAACGTGCTGGTGCTGGGCATCGAGAAAATGGGTTCCGGGCTATTGCAGTTGGACGACCAGCCGACCTACGAAGCCCGATTGGGTCTGGACGTGTTTCCGCTGCTGTATGCTCTCAAGGCGAGGCAGTACATGGAGACCTATGGTGCAACCGCGTCGGATCTGGCGTCGGTTGCAGTCAAAGCGCGGCAACTCGGCGCGCTTGCGCCGCATGCGGCGACCGAGAGAGGCGTCACCCTCGCCGAGGTGCTCGCGTCGCCGGTCATCGCGGACCCGGTTACGCGGCTGCAATGCTGCCGCAACGCGAGCGGTGCCGCTGCCGCGCTCGTGACGTCGGCGCCGTTCGCCGCGGGCATGCCTGAGGTCGCCGGTTGGATCGGCGGCGTGGGGATCGAGGACACGGCGCAGCCCATGCATGGCGGCTGGGACTCGCGCGAGCTAGTCGTGAAACAATTGGCCGATCGCCTGTATGACGAATCCGGCATCGGGCCATCCGATATCGGCGTCGTGCAGGTCAACGACGCATTCGCTGTGGCTGAGCCGTTATATCTCGAAGCGCTTGGCTTCGCGCCCAAGGGCCAGGGCATTAAACTGCAGCGCGACGGCGATACGGGCGTTGCCGGCCGCGTCCCAACCAACACGGACGGTGGACTCATCGGCCGCGGACATGCCTTGGGCGCGACGGGAGTCGCGATGGTGTATGAAATCTGGACGCAAATGCTCGGCAAAGCGGGCCCGCGTCAAATCTCGCGGCAGGCAAAGGCCGGCTTGGTGCAGAGCCACGGTTACGGCGGCGAGAATCTGTTCATTTTGAAGCTCTGACCGAGACTCCCATGCTGATGCACGATATTTGCCGCTTCAATGCGCTCAAGAACCCTGGCGGCGACGCGCTCGTCTTCGAGGCGGAGGCGCGGCGGACCTGGGCGCAATTGGACGCACGCGTCGAAACGATCGCGAATTTCCTGGCCAACGCCGGCATCCGCAAGGGCGACCGGGTCTGCTTCCTGGCCAAGAACTGCATCGAAGCCATGGAAGTGTTTCTCGCCAGCAACCGAATTGGTGCGCTGTATGCCCCGGTGAACTACCGCTTCGCAGTGCCGGAAATCATGCAGGTGGTGCAGGACAGCCGGCCAAAGATTTTCATCGCGCATCGCGAGTTCGCGGATCAATTGCGCGAGGTGCGGGATTCCGGTGCCGCTGGTTTCATAAGCGCGTGGTTGGTGATCGGGGCCCAGGGCACGGGCATCGGCGATTTCGAGGCGGCGCTGCACGATCAGAAGCCGCGCGATTATTTTCCGAAAATCGAGGAGAGCGACGTTTCCTGGATCTGCTACACCGGCGGGACAACGGGGCGGCCGAAAGGCGTGCTGCTGACACACCGCAACATGATGGCCGGCGCCACCAATTTCATCATCACCGCGCATATTCGGCCGCATGACACATACTTTGTGGCCGGCGCGCTGTTCCATATCGCGCTTGCGGTGCCGATCGCCTATTGGCTGGTCGGCTGCAAGGTGGTGCTCGCGAATTTCGAACCGGCCCGCTCGCTGGACTTGATCAGCCGGGAAGGGGTGACGCACATCCTGTGCACGGGCACGATCTTCAAGATGCTCGTGGACGAAATGGAAGCCCGCCCGAAGGCGAACAAGATATCGCTGATGTTCTGCGGCGGCGCACCCGTGTCGCCCAACCTGGTGCGCCGCGCCATGAAGCTCTTCAACGCCGGAGTAGCGCAGATTTACGGACAAACCGAAGTCACGCTGATGGCGACGTATTTGTATCCGGAAGACTATGCGAAGGGTTTGATTGCCGTCGATGGCACACCGGAGGCAAAGCGTATGCAATCGGTCGGTCGCGCCGCGCCACTCTGCGTTGCGCGCGTGGTCGACAATGACATGCGGACATTGAGGCACGGCGAGGTCGGCGAAATCGCGCTCATGAGCGATGCCGTCATGCAAGGATACGCGAATATGCCGGAGCAAACCGCAGAGACAATTCGTAATGGATGGTTACGCACCGGCGATCTCGGCTTTATGGATGAAGACGGATATATCCATTTGGTTGATCGAAAGAAAGACATGATCATTACCGGCGGGGAAAACGTCTATTCCGCGGAAGTGGAGTTGGTATTGGCGCAGCACCCGGCCATTGCCGATGCCGTTGTCATCGGCGTGCCGGACAGTCACTGGGGGGAACTAGTTACGGCGATCGTGGTATCGGCAGCGGGTAAACCCAAGGACGCCGAAGATATTCGAAACTTCTGCCGGCAGGCATTAGCGGGATACAAAGTCCCTAAACGCGTGGAGTTCGTCGAGGCGCTACCTCGACTCCCCACCGGCAAAATTGCGAAAGGCGCTTTGCGCGATCAATTCTGGGCAGGACATGATCGGCGCATCCACGGGAATTAGAAATTGATGCGCGCATCAATTTGAGCAGCGTAGTGCACGCCAACTTGGCCCCAGCACAGCGATACCATGCAACGCTCCGGGATGAGGAAATCAAATAGTCATAGAACCACCCGAAGCCAGCTATGCCCCTAAGATTTTCCACCAGTACGAGTTAGGGTTCGGCCGTTCAGGAGGGACGGACGATGAAGCGAACCAGATTCACGAAGGGTCAGATCATCTAGGTTTTGCGCGAATACGAGGCCGGTGCGCAGGCGGCTGATCGGGGCGCAAGCAGGGTATCGGACGTGTATATCGCATCCGGTCGAAACCAAGGTCCAAGCGCGCTGGTCGCTTGACTTCGAGAACGACCATGTGGCCGCCGCTTGCGCATTCTCAATTTTGTCGACGACGTGACGCGCCAACGATTAGCGGCGATCCCGCACAACCCATCTTAAGAAAACGGTTTGCCCGATAGTTGATAGCGATCATCGGCGGGCGCGGTATGCCTCGGATGATGGTTTCCTACATTGGCACCGAGTTCACCACGAACGCGATCCTGGGCTGGGCAAAAGATAGCCTGCTCGAATGGCACTAACTCGCACCCGGCAGACCGATCCGGAACCGCCGTGTCGAATCCTTCAACTGCTGCATGTGCGATGAGTATCTCAATGAGAGCCTGTTCTTCGACGTCGACCAGGTCCGCGAGATCAATCGGTGCCTGAATTACCGACTACAATACAGCGCAGTCACACTTCTCACTCGGTTACAAGGCTCCGACGCCCTACGCCTCCTACCTTGCCGCAACCTGCCGTCACGCTGCGCTACACAAGAGTTCGTTGCGCTGGCCGGCTGCTCAAATTGTGCCAACTGGCGTATCAACAGCCGAGGCGCTTCATTGAATGTTGGACATGAGAATTTAACTGAATTTGGTACACTTTTGTGGTACACTAAAATTCAATTTAGGCGTGGAAAGTCCAGTAATATTAGAGAGTTAGAAGCAGCGGACGAAAATCCCACCCTCTCCGCCATCGGGCCCTAAGGGTTTGATATCGTTATAACTCTCGGATTTTAAAAGCACTTTCCATCCGCCTAGTACACCAAACTGGTACATTGGAAGGATCAAACGCATGCCCAAAATTCAGCGGCTGCACGAGCGCGTCGGATCAACAGCTTCGGCGTCATCGAAACGTTCGCCGATGCGATGCTGAGACACGGCATTCCAGCGCACATACGTTCAGATAACGGCCCGAAGATTACGGCCAAGGTTGTTCGGGACTGGCTGGCCCAGATCGGCTCGAAGACGCTGTTCATCGAGCCCGGAAGCCCATGGGAGAATGGCTACTGCGAGAGCTTCAACGGCAAACTGAGAGACGAGTTGCTCAACGGCGAGATCTTCTACAGCCTGAAGGAGGCCCGGATCGTCATCGACCAGTGGAGACGTCACCAGAACGAGAAACGGCCGCACGCGTCGCTTGGATATCGACCCCCGGCACCGGTGACGTTCGGCCAGATCCAGCCTCTCGAGCTGGTGGCCGCGATGCAGTAAGCTCTCATTCGGCGTGGTTCAAAAACTCCGTCAGGTCGCTGAAAGCCTGCGCGGCAATATCGAGCGCAACACGATCGCCTTGCTCAGCAATTTCGGTAAGTAGGTCATTGACCACTCGAGCACCGGATGGCTCGGTCGTTCGTGCAATCGGGACCGCGACCGCAAGCCGGGTCTTTGGAATTCCAATCATGTCGACGAGCGGTATGACGCTGCCTTTCTCGATTGCATGGAACGCCTGGTGAAAAATATTGAGCCTGCCGCGTGATCGTCGTTATCCAGTGTGCGGCGAAGAAGCGGCCCGAGGCCGGGTTTCGCCGGGCCATGGGTCAGAAGCTCGATTTGAGCACGCTGCGGGCCAAGCACTGCGAATATGAATTCGGTCTACGCGATGTGCCGAAGACCATGGCAACAATGGTCGCGGAACCTTATGTGAATCATGTTCCGACCATGACCGCGGCGTGGGTTTCAAGCAGCTCAGCTGTTTCTATAAAAATCATTTCGTCGATTCCAATCCGGCCGATACCAAGCTGATCCCGAATTCGTGCACGATCGGTTCGGACCGCGTGGTCGACGAAATGCTGTTCTGCTTCACGCTCGATCGCGAGATCGATTGGATGCTGCCGAACGTAAAGCCGATCGGCAAATACGTGGAAGTGCCGCTGATCGCGATCATCAATTTCCGCGGGGGCAAGCTATACAATGAGAACATCTATTAGGATCAGGCGTCGGTACTCGTGCAGGTCGGATTGCGCGACCCGAAGAACCTGCCGGTCAGCGGCATCGAGCAGACGAAAAAGCTGCTCGATCTGGCCATCCCTTCGAACGGCATGATGAAGAACTGGAAGTATCAATCGGGATCGGTCGGCTGGCTTCGAGGCCGCTTATGAACTAACATCTATTGGCTTTCGGCCGGCGCGCAGCGCGTCGAAAGCGCGTGAACACTTGGGGTAGGGTGCCGGTTCGATGCAGAAATATCGCGACAATGCATGCGCCAAGGACGCGCTGTTTCAGCAAGACCGGATACATCGCGACGTCTACCTGAGCGAAGAGCTCTTCGCGCTCGAGCAGGAGCGGCTGTTCGCCAAGGTGTGGATCTTCGTCGGCCACGCGTCGCAAGTGCCGCGCGTCGGCGATTTCGTTACGCAGGAAATCGCCGGCCAACAGATGGTCCTGGTGCGGCAGACCGACCAATCTTTGGCCGTGCTGATGAATCGCTGTGCGCATAAGGGCGCGATGCTGGTAACGAACCCTGCCGGCAATACCGGTCGCGCTTTTCGGTGCCCGTATCACGGCTGGTCGTTCCGCCTCGACGGCAGCTTGCTCGGCATGCCGATGCAGGCCGGTTATGCCGATACGCGTATGCGGGAATGCGAAACCGGCAAGGGCGTGCAGAAGGTCGCCAGCGCGGTGCATCGCGGCTTCGTCTTCGTCCGTGTCAGCGAGTCGGGTCTTTCGTTTCAGGAGTTCTTCGGCTCGACGCTGTCGTTCATCGATGCAATGGTCGATCGCTCGCCCGAAGGCGAACTTGAAGTGGCCGGCGAGCGCCTGCGCAACGTGATTCGCTGCAATTGGAAAGTCTATCTCGAGAACATCAACGACACGCTGCACGTTCACGCGGCCCACGAGTCCTCCGCGAACGCCGCGCAGGCGGTGTGGGCGGACAAGCCGGCCGACGAGCCCAAGCCGATGGCGATCGAGCAATTGCTGCCGTTCCGCTCCGGTAACGATTTCATGGACGCGATGGGCGGGATCGTGTCGAAAAACGGCCATAGCGTGGTCGGCACAAAAGCCAGCATTCACTCCGCGTACGGCGATTTGCCCGATTACACGGCGGCCATGGAGCGCAGCTACGGTACCGCGCGGGCGCGCGAGATTCTGAATTACACGCCTCAGAACATGATTCTCTACCCAAGCATCGCCATCAAGTCCTCGCCGGCGATGATGCGCGTAATTCGTCCGCTCGGCCCCGAACTGACCTTGCTCGAAGCCTGGGCGTTTCGGCCCAAAGGAGCGCCCGAACTCCTGCTCGAGCGCGCGCTGATGTACAATCGGCTGACCTTCTCGCCGATGTCCGTCGTCGCGCAGGACGATACGCACGTGTTCGAAACGTTGCACAAGGGCTTACGCGCGTCCGGCAACGAATGGGTCAGCCTGCATCGCGGTTATCGCAGCGACGAAAACGCGTCGGACGATGTCGTCACTACGGGAACCAATGAACTGCTGATGCGCAATCAGTACCGCGCATGGTCCAAATTCATGTTCGACGGCGAGACCGGGGAAGCGGCCCGGTGAGCGTGTCCTGGCAACCCACCGAGCGGGACCTGATCGCCTTTGTCTATCGCGAAGCGCGATTGCTCGACCGCAAGCAATACGGCGAATGGTACGAATTGTTCGACGATGACGGCCGGTACTGGGTACCGCTGTCCGGGGACCAAACCGACCCGGTTGGAGAGCAATCGATCGCCTATGAAGACAAGCTGTTGCTCCGCGTTCGCCTGGAGCGACTCAAGAGCGCGAAAGTTTATGCGCATCAGCCGCCGATAGCGTGCCAGCACGTGCTCCAAGAGCCGGATATCGAGAAGGCGGATCATCAAAACGGCGAGTATGTTTTGCGCACGCCGTTCGTGTATGTCGAGGCGCAACATAGCGGGCAGTTGATCTTGACCGGTTCGGTGCTGCACCAGTTGCGCGTTCGCGGCAACGTGTTGCGGATCGTCGTCAAGCGCGTCGACCTGCTCAATGCCAATGCGGCACAGCCGGCGATCTATCTGTTTCCCTGATCCGGGCGGCGAAAAGCGCGCCTTCTAGCGGCCGGCGTCGCCATTATCGTGGGCGCTCGCCGGACCGGCGACCGCGCCTTGCGTCTCGAGATCGAGTGCGGCGCGGATCGCGCCGGCCGCGCCGGCCAGCAGCGCGCGCTTGGCGAAGGCAAGCGCATCCGATGGCTGCTCTGCCAAACGGCGCGCCAGATCGAACGCGCACGCGGCGACTTCCGCCGAGGGTACGACTCGGTGAACCAATCCGCTCGTCTGGAGCGCCGCGCCGGACCAACGTTCGCCGAAGAACAGCATCGACTTGGCGCGCGCCAAGCCGACGCTGAGCGGCAAGAGGGCGCTAACTCCGCCGGTTGCGACGAGTCCTTTGGCGACTTCGGGAAACCAGCCGTCGGCCGTATCGCCCCACACCACCACATCGCAGGCCAGCGCCATCTCGAAACCGCCGCCGACCGCGTGGCCGTGCACTGCAGCGATCACCGGCTTGCGACCGAACAGGATCGTTCTGGCGATCGCCTGTTGCTGGTCGACAAGTTCACTGAGTTCCGCCTTTGTTGCGGTGCGGGCGAAATCCAGATCGAGGCCGGCGCAGAAAGCCGGCCCCGCGGCAGCCAGCACGATCGCCCGTATACTCGAATCAACCATCGCGCTGTTTAGGCTGGCGAGAAGGGCGCTGGACAACTCGGGGATCAGCGCATTGCGTCGCTGCGGCCGTTGCAGCACCAGCGTTCGCACTTGATCCTTTGTGTCGAAACTTAACAACGACCCCTCGCCTTGCTAGCGCGGCGCGGCAACCGACTACTGGTAGTCTGTCGGGACCGTGCCACACGCAGCGCCGAACCGAAACCCGCAAAGTGCGTCCCGATTCCGTTTGATGCCACCAAGCCGCCTGTTTCGGCCAATTTACGCGATACCCGGCAATTATTTACGCGATACCCGGCAATTGAAGTGCAGCAGAATTTGTGCTTCGCTTGACGGTCATTGTTTTGAAAGTCCGTCCGGATATAGGCGGCGGCAACACGCGGAGGGCGTTTACATGACCAAGAAATTTACCCGTCGGGACGTGGTCAAGATCGGTGGTGGCGTCGCTCTGGGCGCCGGCCTGCTGCCGACGCTGTCTCAGCTTGTCCTGGCGGAAAGCGCCAAGGACGTGCTGGTCATTGCATGGCCGAACGACGTGCAGAGCTGGGATGTGGTTGCGCACACGCAGGCCCCGGCAATGCCGATGTTCAAGGCCGTGTTCGATCAGCCGCTCGATCAGAGCCCCGATTTGAAGTTGGGGCCCGGCGTGGTGCGGAGTTGGAAGTGGATCGAGGAAGGCAAAGTCCTCGAGTTGACCTTCCGCGACGACGTGGTGTTCCACAACGGCGACAAGATGACGACCGCGGATTTCCGCTTCAGCTACTTCGAGCGCCCGAAGGAAGACGGCAAGCTTGGGATTGCGGCGACGATATTCCGCAATCTCGAGGACATCGAGATCAAGTCGCCGACCGTCGCCCTGGTGAAGCTCAAGCAAGCGTTTCCGACGCTGCTGAACTGGATGGCGCTGTTTACCAGTTTCATCATGCCGAAAAAATACTTCACCGAAATCGGCGGCAAGGAGAAGTTCCTGGAAAAGCCGGTCGGGTCGGGGCCGTATAAATTGGTCGAATATCAGCGCGGCTCGCGCATGGTGTTCGAAGCCTTCGACAAATACTGGGGACCGAAGCCGAAGGTTAAGCGCGTCGTCGTGCAGATCCTGAAAGACGCGTCGGCGCGCGTCGCCGCGGTGCAATCGAAGCAGGTCGACATCGCTTACGACGTACCGTTGAAGGAAGCTGTCCGCCTGGGCAAGATTCCGGGGCTGAAGAGCATCATCGCCCCGGTCACCAATATTGTCCTGTTGCAGATCAAGAACGACGGGCCGACGGCGGATCAAAACGTCCGCCTGGCGATGCACCACGCGATCGACAAGAGAGCCATCAGCCGCGCGCTCTATGAAGGTTTGGCGCCGGCCATCTCGTTCCTGGGCGTACCCGGCATGCCCGGGGAGCCCAAGGGCTTCGAGTTCACCTACGATCCGAAAAAATCGGTCGAGCTGCTCAAGAAGTCGGGATACTCGACCGAGAAACCGGCCAAGTTCGTGTTCAACTCGTTCCGCGGCGTGTTCCCGGGCGATTGGGAAATGGCCAATATCCTGGCGCAGATGTGGAAGAAGGTCGGCATCGAGGTCACGATCGAGCAGCTCGAACAGCCGCAATATTACGAACTGAACCACAGCGGCAAGCTGCAGGGCGTGACACTGTTCAACTGGGCCAATCCGTCGGCCGATCCGGAGTTGTTTACCGGCTACATCATGAATCCGAAACTTCGTTACTCGGCGTGGAAGTCGGCCGATATGGAGCCGATCATGGGTAAGCTGTTCCAGGAGAGCAATTACGACAAGCGAATCAAGGAATACGAAAAAGTGAATCGGATGGTGATGGAGCAGGCCTATTCGATCCCGATCCTGCAACAGGTCGGAACGATCGCGCATACCGACAAGGTCACGATTAACTGGTACAAATCGGGTTGGATCCGGTACGCCGAAATTTCCAAGGCTTGATCCAAGGCGCGCGTTACGTAGCCGCCGCCCGGCAGCATAGAGGACGTTGTGATCGATACTGTCTTTGCGGCATTCGAGCGGAGCGCGCGCGCCCACCCCGATAATGAGTTTCTTTTCGTGCCCGAGTCGGCAACCCATGGTTGGGCGGATCGCCGCCTCGTCTACACCTATCGCCAGGCAGCGACGGAAATCGTCCGTCTGAAAGACGTTTATGCCGCGGCCGGTGTCGGCCGGGGTCACCGCGTGGCGATTCTGCTGGATAATCGACCGGCGTTTTTCTTTAACTGGCTCGCCATCAACGCGCTCGAGGCCAGCGTCGTACCGATCAATCCGGACTATCGTCGCGAGGAAATGGCTTACCTGCTGGGCCATTCCGATTCTGTGCTGTGCGTGGCTTTGCCGCATCGCGTGGCCGAGCTGAAGGAAGCCGCCGCGACGCTGGCGCGGCCGATTCCGGTGATCGACTCGGAGTCGATTTATCGCGGCATCGACAAGGTGTCGCCGGCGCCGGGAGATTCGCGCCCACCGATCAAGCGCGAAGCGGGGCTGCTTTATACTTCCGGGACGACTGGCCGGCCGAAGGGCTGCATGCTGTCGAACGAGTACTATCTTATGCTCGGCGAATGGTATGCGAGCGAAGGCGGTTACGTAAAATTCGAGGCCGGTCGCACGCGCATCATGACGCCGCTGCCGATGTTCCACATGAACGCCATGTGCTGTTCATCGATGGCGATGATTTGCTCGGCCGGCTGCATCGTCCAGTTGGATCGCTTTCATCCGACCAGTTGGTGGCAGGATGCGGTCGAGAGCGATGCTACGATCATCCATTACCTGGGCGTGATGCCGGCCATTCTGCTGCAGTTGCCCGAAAGCGAATGGGAAACCAAAACCAAGCTGGTGTGCGGCTTCGGCTCCAACGTCGAACCGGAGCATCACCTTGCGTTCGAAAAACGCTACGGCTTTCCGTTGGTCGAAGGCTGGGCCATGACCGAAACCGGGGCCGGCGGCACGATCATGGCCAGCCGCGAGCCGCGTCACATCGGCACCCGCTGCTTCGGTAAGATTCCAGACCGATTGGACGTGCGCATCGTCGACGAAGCCGACGCGCCCGTTCCGCAGGGCGAGCCGGGCGAATTGATCCTGCGCGCCAAAGGCGGCGATCCGCGACTGGGATTCTTCTCTGGTTATCTGAAGGACGAGGCCGCAACGGCCGACGGCTGGCGCAACGGGTATTGGCACACCGGCGACGTCATCCGCATGGGGTCCGACCGAAGCCTGCATTTCGTCGATCGGAAAAAGAACGTGATTCGCCGTTCAGGCGAGAACATCGCGGCGCTCGAGGTCGAGGGCGTTTTGCAACGGCACCCGTCGATCCGCCAGATCGCCGTGACGTCGGTGCGCGATCCGGTGCGTGGCGAAGAGGTGATTGCCTGCGTGGTGCTCGCGGACGGCGTGGCCCCCGGCATGGATGCCGCGGCGAGCATCGTCAACTGGTGCCTCGAGCGCATCGCGTATTATAAGGCGCCGGGATGGGTCGCCTTTGTGAACGCCATCCCGATCACCAAGACTCTGAAGATTCAGCGGGCCGAGTTGAAGAATTCGGCCGAAGCGATGCTGCGGCAAAGCGCCACGTTCGATACGCGGCAGATGAAAAAGCGGACGAGTCGCGCGACATGATCCGGATCGTCGGCAGCCTCTTGCTGCGGCGGCTGCTTGTGGCCGTGCCGATGATGTTAATCGTGTCGCTGATGGTGTTTATCGTCTTGCGGCTGCTGCCGTCGGACCCCATCGCGATGTCCTTGCCGCCCAACGCGACCGCCGCCGATCACGCCCAACTGAAGGCGGAATTCGGCCTCGATCTGCCGATTTGGCGGCAGTATCTCATTTGGCTCGGTCACATTTTGAACGGCAATCTCGGCGTCTCGATCTCCGCCAAGGTCGACGTCTTGGGCCTCGTGCAGCGCGCCCTGCCGGCGACCATCGAGTTGGTCACGTGCGGCTTTTTGATCGGCATCGTCGCCGGTGTAGGCGGCGGTCTGTGGATGTTCCAAATGCGGCGTAATGCCAAGGCGGAGCAGGCGGCCGATCTGGTCAGCACGACCATGCTGTCGATCCCCGAGTTCTTGTGGGCGATCGGCCTGATCCTGCTGTTCGGGGTGTTGCTGAACTGGTTGCCGTTCATCGGTCGCCTGGATGCGTCGCTGTCGGTACCGACACGTACGGGATTCCTGTTACTCGATTCCATGCTCACGGGGCGGTTCTCCGTGTTCTGGAACGTGGCACTGCATATGGTGCTGCCGTCGCTTGCCTTGGGGCTGCATTTTGCGCCGCTGGTGATGCGCGTCATGCGCTCCAGTCTGCTCGACGTCGCGAACGAGGATTACATCGCCGCCGCCCGGCAGCGCGGCTTGTCCGAACGCCGGATCTTGATGCGCTATGCGTTGCGCAATGCGGCGTTGCCGACCGTGAGCCT
Source organism: Alphaproteobacteria bacterium (assembly GCA_050186335.1). Taxonomy (GTDB): domain Bacteria; phylum Pseudomonadota; class Alphaproteobacteria; order Bin65; family Bin65; genus JBFWYO01. The sequence goes on from JBFWYO010000082.1 coordinate 14,415, forward strand.
GATCGGCGTGCAGACGGCATTCCTGTTTGGCGGCACCTTGCTGGTCGAAGTGATCTTCGGCTATCCGGGGCTCGGCAATCTCGTGACCGAAGCCGTGCGCTACCACGATCTGCCGGTCATCCAGGCTGCCGCGCTGGCCTATTGCCTGGTCGTGCTGATTATCAATGCCGTGGTTGACGTTATGTATTTGTTCCTCAATCCACGGCTGCGGCCGGCATGACGCGGCGTCGGCTGCCACGTTGGTTGCGTTCGGGCCGAGTGCTGGTCGGCGGCAGCATTGTCGTGATTGCCATAATCTGCGCGGTCTGCGCGCCGCTCCTCGCGCCACACGATCCGCAAGTGCAGGAGCTGCTATATACGAATTTACCGCCGGCTTGGGTCGTGGGCGGTGATCCGCAATTCTTTCTTGGGACCGACAGTATCGGCCGCGACGTGCTGTCGCGGCTGATCTACGGCACGCGCGTTGCGTTGTATGTCGCGTTCCTAGGCGGGTTCAGCACGATGATTCTGGGCGGTACGCTTGCGCTGGTGGCCGGCTACCTCGGCGGCTGGCTCGACTGGATCGTCTCGCGCGCGGTCGAACTCTGGATGGCGTTCCCGCCGATCGTGTTGTCGCTCATTCTGATGGTCGGCCTGGGCGTCGGCGTCAACAACGTGGTGCTCGCGATCGTGCTGGTCGATTGGACGCGCTTTGCGCGCGTGTTGCGTGCCGATGTGCTCGTGGTGACCAAACGCGATTACATTGCCGCGGCCCGGCTCGCCGGGTTCACGCACTTCCAGATCTTCCGGCGCGAGCTGCTGCCCGCCGTGCGGCCGCTGCTGATCACCATGCTCAGTCTGGAAATGGCGATCGCCGTGATCGTCGAGGCAATTCTCAGTTTCGTCGGTCAGTCGGTCGAGGCCACCGTGCCGGCTTGGGGCATCATGATCGCCGACGCGCGCCTCCACATGTACGAGAACGTGTGGGCGCTGCTGTTCCCGTTCTTCGCGATCTTTCTCCTGGTGCTCGCCTTCAACCTGTTGGGCGACGGCTTGCGGCGGACGCTCGATCCGAAATTGCAACGCAACCAGCGGATCGAAGCATGAGCCTGCTGGTCGCCAAGGATATCGACGTGGCGTTTCGTTCCGGCGATCAGGATATCGTCATGCTGCGCGACCTGTCGTTCAGCGTCGGCGCTGGCGAGGTGCTTGGGATTATCGGCGAATCGGGCGCCGGCAAGTCGATGGTGGCGCGCATGATCTCGCGCCTGCTGCCGCCAAACTTCCGGGTCTCGGGGGGCTCGCTCAGCCTGGCCGGCGAAAACCTGCTGTCGCTGCCCCCCGGCGAGCATCGGGCGATGCTCGGCAAGCGCGTAAGCTTCATCCCGCAGGAGCCGATGGCGTCGCTCAACCCGGTGCTGACCGTCGGGGATCAGTTTTCCGAATATTTGAAGCGGCTCGGCATAGCGAGTGCCGCCGCGCGCAAGGCGGCGGTGGTCGAGCATCTTGCCGCCGTTCACCTGCCGAACCCCCGCGAAATGCGCGACCGCTACCCGCATCAGCTTTCTGGCGGCCAGTGTCAACGCGTTTTGATCGCCATGGCGTTTGCCGGCAATCCGGCGCTCATCGTCGCCGACGAGCCGACGACCGCACTCGACGTTATGACCCAGGCGGTCATCGTCAATCTGCTGGCCGAAATGCGCGCAAAGCATAATACGGCGGTGATTCTGATTACCCACGATCTGCGGCTCGCAGCCCATGTCTGCGACAATATGATGGTGCTGTATGCCGGCGAAGCCGTGGAGCTCGGGTCCGCCGAATCCGTGTTCAAGACGCCACAGCATCCTTATACGCGCAGCCTGCAGCTCGCCAATCCACCGCTGACTGGGCCGCGCCATCCGCTGGTGACGCTGCCGGAGCATATGCCGGATCTATCCGTGATCGGGCGCTTGGCCGGTTGCCGTTTCGCGCCTCGTTGCCCTGCCGCCGATCCGAATTGTGCCGGTACGCGACAGACGCTGCGTGCGATCGGCCCAAATCACATGATCCGCTGTTCGCCCGCTTGCGCCAATCACGCCTCGCTGCCGACCGAGCAGGCACCCTTGGCTGCGGAGGTTGCCGGCGACCGTCCGGCGCTGCTCGTAGTCGACAATCTCACCAAGACGTATCGCGGCGCCACGCGGTTGTTCGGGCGGAATCCGCCAATCGAGGCGGTCCGCGACATGAGCTTCGAGGTCCGGCCAGGCGAGTTCGTCGGCATCGTCGGCGAAAGCGGGAGCGGTAAGAGCACCGTTGCCAAACTCCTGCTCGGTCTGGAAACGCCGACGCTCGGGCGCATACTGGTCCAAGGCGTCGATGTGACTGCGCAGGATCAACCGACGCGTCAGATGCGCATCGACTCCCTACAGATGGTTTTTCAGGACCCGCAATCGGCATTGAACCCGCGGCGCATGGTGGCAAGCATCGTCACACAAGCCATGGAAGCCGGTAAGAATCATGCTTCGTGGCCGGAACGCATCAAGCGCGCGCGCGAATTGCTGGAGCAGACCGGACTGCCGCCGGAACTGGCCATGCGCTACCCCGCCCAGCTCTCCGGCGGGCAGCGGCAGCGCGTCAACATCGCGCGCGCGCTTTGCCGGGCGCCGAAAATTCTGGTTGCCGACGAAATCGTCTCCGGGCTCGATGTCTTGGTGCAGGCTCAGATTTTGAACCTGCTGCTGCGCTTGCGCGCGCAGCACGATTTCGCGCTGCTGTTCATTTCGCACGATCTTTCCGTGGTGCGGCACATCTGCTCGCGGGTTCTGGTCATGTTTCGTGGGCAAGTCGTCGAACGCGGGGCCACAGACGAGGTGTTCCGGCAACCCCAGCACGAATACACCAGGCAATTGATTTCCGCCGTGCCGCCCGACGATCTGGATGCCGGTTGGGTGCCGAAGTTGGTGCGTATGGAGGGGCAAGCTTGACCGTACAAAATCTTCGGGTCGGTCTCGATAGTCGCGATATCGCGATTGCGGCAATGCGCGCCAGGCAGGTTGTATTGCAGCCGGCTTTGTTTACCATCTCCGGGCACCAAAGCCTGGCGACGGAAGCGACCTCATGACTCGACTGCGTGGCGGATACCAAGATGTGGCCGTTGGGGTACCGATCACGATTCCCTATACGAGATTTTCGATTCGCGGCGCGCACTGGTTCCTCGGCCGCGCGCTTGCCGAACTGATCAAGCGATCCGGCCTCAAGAAGGAGCAGATCGACGGGTTTTGCGTTTCCAGCTTCACGTTGGCGCCAGATACCGCCATCGGGCTCGCTCAGCACCTCGGCATATCCGCGCGCTGGCTTGACTTCATCCCGTTGGGCGGTAATTGCGGCGTTGTTGCGCTGCGCCGCGCGGCACGCGCGGTGCAATCGGGCGATGCGGAAATCGTCGCCTGTATCGCCGGCGACACCAATCACGTCGATTCGTTCCGCCTTGGCTCAGCCAATTTCAGCCAGTTCGCGCGCGATTCGGTCTATCCGATCGGCGCCGGTGGGCCGAATTCCAGTTTCGCATTTCTGACCGCGTATTACATGCGCACCTACGGTGCCCGGCCCGAGCATTTCGGCAAGTTATGCGTGGCGCAGCGCACCAATGCGTTGAAATTTCCCCATGCGTTGTTCAAGAAGCCGTTGACGCTCGAAGAGTATCTCGCCGCGCGGCTGATCGCCGATCCGATCCGGCTGTTCGATTGCGTCATGCCGTGCGCGGGCGCCGAAGGATTTCTGGTCATGAGCCGCAAGAAGGCGGAAGCACTCGGCTTGCGGTATGCGCGCGTGCTCGGCACCATCGAGCGACACAACGCGTTTCAGGACGACATCATTCAGACGCGCGGTGGCTGGGAACTCGAGCGCGACGAACTGTACGCGCAGGCCGGCGTTGGTCCGCAGGACATCGACTTTTTCGAAACCTACGACGATTATCCGGTCATCAACATGCTGCAGTTCGAGGATCTGGGTTTCTGCAAGAAAGGCGAGGCGCCGGCGTTCGTGCAGGCCAACAGCTTCACGGTCGACGGCACGTTTCCCTGCAACACGTCGGGCGGCCAGTTGTCGGTCGGCCAGGCGGGCGCCGCGGGCGGGTTCCTCGGGATGGTCGAGGCAATCCGCCAACTGACGGGTCAAGCCTTGGGCGGCGCGGTGCCGGATGCCAGAATAGGCATGGTCAGCGGCTTCGGCATGATTACCTATGATCGCGGCCTGAGCACGGGCGCGACGATTCTCGCCGCGGCGTGATCGCCACGGCGATTTGGTGTGACTTTCCAGGAAGAGGCTAATGTGACGACGCCGCTTACCAGACCCAAACGCAAGAATCCGGTGCTCCGCACGCGGTTGCCGACCATGCCGCCGGCCACGCGCAGCCGCGTGGCTTTGGGTTTGGCCGCAGCCGCAGCGCAAGGGCGCTTCGAACTGCAGGTGTGCCGGGATTGCGGTGCGGTCCAGTACCCGCCGCGCGAAGTTTGCCATTCCTGCCTGTCCGAGCGCTTGCAATGGCGGGCGCAGGACGGCCGCGGCGAGCTGATCTCGGAAACGATCGTGCGTCACAGTCTCGAGCTGTTCTTCCGCGAACGCGCTCCTTGGCGCACGGGGCTGGTCAAGCTCGATTGCGGTCCGACGGCGGTCGTGCATGTGCATGGCGATTGTCCGCCAGCGCCCAGCCGGGTCCGCGTGCGTGCCTGCCTCGATCGATCGGGCAACGCCGTGTTGTTTGCCCAGCCCGAACAGGAGACTCCGAACATGGCCGACGATTCGCATCTTCGCGAGATGACTTGCGATCCGAAATTCCGCAAGGTTCTGGTCACCGACGGCAAGTCGCCGGTCGGGCAAGCCACCGTCAAGGCATTGGCTGCGGCTGGAGCGGATTTGATTTGGGTCGGCCACGCGGAGCCGTGGAAGCAGTATCCCGGATTTGAGGACCTCAACAAAATTCCGCAAGTCACAATGCTGCCGCTCGATGTCACCAACGCCAAATCGGTCAAGGAAATCGCCGGCGAAATCGGCGGTCGGGTGGATATTTTGATCAACACCGCCGAGCATCATCGCACTTACGGCATTGCTTCGCGTTACGGCGTCGAAACCGCGCGTGCCGAAATGGACGTCAACTATTTCGGCCTGCTGCGGCTGGCGCAGGAGTTCGCGCCGATCATGCGCGCGCGCGGCGCCGACGGTCAGTCGAGCGCCGTCGCGTGGGTCAATTTGCTGTCGATTTTCGCGCTGTCGAATTACCCGTCGCATGGCACGTTTTCGGCGTCCAAGGCGGCGGCCGGTTCGCTGGCGCAATGCTTGCGCGCCGAAATGCGCCAATCGGGCGTACGCGTGATCAATGTCTATCCGGGGCCGATCGACGACGAGTGGAACCAGCTCATCCTGCCGCCGAAACTAGCGCCGGCGGCGGTTGCGAGCGCCGTCGTCAAGGCGCTCAAAGACGGCACCGAAGACGTCTATCCGGGCGACGTCGCGCAAGACTGGCTGGCGCGTTGGCGCGACAATCCCAAGGCACTCGAACATGAGCTCGCCTCGTAACCGTATCGATCGCCTGGATCGGAAATCTGCACCACGGCTGAGGATGTCCATATGAGCGTCAATACACTTGCGCTGTTGGCTGCGGATCTGGCCGCCGGCCGCATTCGCGTCGTCGATCTCACGCAGACCCTATCGCCGGACTTTCCGCAGATTGTCCTGCCGCCGGAAATGGGGCAGGCGTGGCCGTTCCGCGTCGAGGAGATTTCGCGCTACGACGACCGTGGCCCCGGCTATTACTGGAATAATTTCTCGTGCAGCGAGCACACGGGCACGCATTTCGATGCGCCCAATCATTGGATTTCCGGCCGCGACCTGCCGAACAACAGCACCGATACGATCCCGGTCGAACACCTGATCGCGCCCGCCGCCGTCGTCGATTGCTCGGCGCAGTCGGCGGCCAATGCGGATTTCCTGCTGACGGTAGACTTCGTCAAGCAGTGGGAGGAGCGCCACGGTAGGATCACGCCGCGTTCGTGGCTGCTTATGCGCACCGATTGGTCGAAGCGCACCGATCCCGTGGCCTATCAAAACTTCGACGAAACCGGGCAGCACACGCCGGGGCCCGATCCAGAGGTGGTGAAGTTCCTGATCAATGAGCGCGACGTGCTCGGCTTCGGCACCGAGACTATCGGCACCGATGCCGGCCAGGCATTCCATCTGCGTCCGCCCTATCCGTGCCATTACTACATGCACGGCGCGGGCCGCTACGGGCTGCAATGCTTGACGAATTTGGATAAGCTGCCGCCGACCGGTTCGCTGGTGATCGCACCACCACTCAAGATCAAGCAGGGCAGCGGCAGTCCGTTGCGCGTGCTCGCCATCGTGCCAAACGGCTAACCTGCTCAAGTAGGCGTGCGCAACCATGGACAAGCCTTCATCGCGAGTTGCCGCGCTGACTTGCCATGGTGCGAAAGTGTTGGAGCGCGGTTAGGTCGCGCTGCGCGGAACGGCGTGTGCGCTAAAGGATAGTCCGAAGCTCTAGCAAATGCGTCGAGGCAACGCGTGACTGCGGGTCGCCCGACGATATCGGCTCAGCAATTGGGCCCACGGACTCCGCTGATTTATGAGACAAGAAAAGCCGGAATATATATTTCCTATATAAGACATATTTGAAGTTTGAATGATGATATCATTTAAGAATGGGCTTCAATATCTATCGAAAAGACGTTGTTAGCTTTCATGAAATTTTAGTCTTCACGTGGTTTGCACAAAATTCTGTCTTCATCCGCTCTCTGAACTCATGACTGCAAATTTATGGGACCAAGGTCAGGACGAACAGGCGTGCATTCCGCTCGAATACTTTGCTCGCAGCGCCTAGCCGTCGCTCCCAAAGACGGGACCGATTTGGCTAAGGTTTCGTCGAACGATCAGTGTGATGAGATATTTGACCGGTG
>JBFWYO010000083.1:0-21141 GCA_050186335.1 Alphaproteobacteria bacterium
GTTGGAATCGTCGATCGATTGATTCTGGCACACCAGGCAGCGCAGCTTCTGGCTCAACTCGCGTGCACGCGCCTCCTGCGCCGGATCCGGCAGCATTTCGCCCGGCTGCACGGCAAGCGCGGGCGCGGCAATCGCCAACAGCACGCCGAGCATGGCGAATGTCCGCTTCATCGTTTCAGTTTCGCCAGCAGGGGATTCAATTCGCGTTCGATCACGCTCGGCGTCAGCGGGCCGACATGCTTGAAGCGGACGATGCCCGCCTTGTCGACGACGAAGGTTTCGGGCACGCCGTAAACGCCCCAATCGAGTGCGAAGCGCCCGTCGCGATCGGCGCCGATGCGCGCATACGGATTGCCGTGGCGCGCGAGCCACGCGACCGCGTCGGCGTCCTTGTCCTTGTAGTTGATGCCGAGCGTCGTGTGCGTCTTATCGCGCGCCAGTTCGGCGAGATACGGATGCTCGGCGACGCACGGGATGCACCACGAGGCGAATACGTTCACCAGCGTGACTTTGCCGGTGTAATCGTAAGGCTTGTCGTCGCCCGCGAGGCCGGCGGGGCTCGGCAGTGCGAACGCCGGCGCGGGCTTGCCGATCAGCGCCGAGGGCAGCGCGCGCGGATCGTGGCGGCCGCTTTGAATATCCAGCAGCAGCACGCCGAGCACGGTGGCCAGCGCCAGGAAGATCATGATCGGCAGCACGAATTTCAAGCGCATCGTCAGGCCTTTGCCGATTCGCCGGGCGGAGCTGCGGGGCCGGGCGCAACGGCGCGCTGCCGGCGCGGCGCGCCGACCCGGTGGCGACGGTCGCTCAGCGACACCAAGGCGCCGCCGAACATGACCAGGGCACCCAGCCAAATCCACGGCACCAGCGGATTGAAGTAGGCGCGGATGGCATAGCCGCCTTTGTCGTCGGCGTCGCCCAGCACGAGGTACAGGTCGGCGAACCACGTCGTATGGATCGCGGCTTCGGTCGTCGTCATGTTGCCGACCGGGTAGAAGCGCTTTTCCGGCACCAGCGTCGTATACGGCTTGCCGCCGCGCAGGGTTTCGAACACCGCGCGCTGCGCCATGTAGTTCGGCCCGCGTTCCTGCGTCACCTGCACCAGCTTGAGGCTATAGCCGGCCATCTCGATCGTCTCGCCGGGCCGGACCACCTGGATGCGCTCGACCTGCCAAGCGCCCGAGACGGTGATGCCGGCGACCACGATCGCCATGCCGGCGTGCGCGATGGTCATGCCGTAGGCCGAACGCGGCATGTGCAGCGCACGGCGCCAGCTTTCGGCGAGCGGCGCGCGGAACAACGCAACCCGATCCGCGTACTCAGCGACCACCGCGCCGAACAGCCACACGGCAAGCCCGACGCCCATCACCGCCAGGCCTTTGCGGCCGGCGGTGACGTACAGCATCGCCGCGATCACGACGAGCGTGAAGGCGAGCACGTAACGCAGCCGCCGCGCGACGAAGCCAAGGTCGCCGCGCTTCCAGGCCAGCATCGGTCCGAACGCCATCGCGGCCAGCAGCGGCACCATCAGCGGCACGAACGTCGAGTTGAAGTAGGGCGGTCCCACGGAGATTTTGCCGCCGCCGATCGCGTCCAGCAGCAGCGGATAGAGCGTGCCCAGAAACACCGTCAGCGCCGCCACCGTCATCAGAAGATTGTTGAGCAGCATCGCGCCCTCGCGCGAAACCGGCTTGAACAGGCCGCCGGGCGCGCGCAGCACGGGCGCGCGGACGGCGTACAGCGCGAGCGCGCCGCCGATCGCGATCAGCAGCAGGATCAGGATGAAAATGCCGCGCTCCGGATCGGTCGCGAACGTGTGCACCGAGGTCAGCACGCCCGAGCGCACCAGGAACGTGCCGAGCAGGCTGAGCGCGAAGGTCAGGATCGCAAGAAGAATGGTCCAGCTTTTCAGCGCGTCGCGTTTTTCCACCACGATCGCCGAGTGCAGCAGCGCGGTGCCGACCAGCCACGGCATGAAGGAGGCGTTCTCGACCGGGTCCCAGAACCAGAAGCCGCCCCAGCCGAGTTCGTAATAGGCCCACCAGCTGCCGAGGGCGATGCCGACGGTCAGGAAGCCCCACGCCGCCAGCGTCCACGGCCGCACCCAGCGCGCCCACGCGGCGTCGACGCGGCCTTCGATCAGCGCCGCGACCGCGAAGGCGAACGCCATCGAGAAGCCGACATAGCCGAGATAGAGGAACGGCGGATGAAACGCCAAGCCGGGATCCTGCAGGATCGGATTGAGGCCGCGCCCGTCGAGCGGCGGCGGTTCGACGCGCAGGAACGGGTTCGAGGTGAACAGGATGAAGGCCAGGAAGCCGAGCCCGATCATGCCCTGCACGGCGATCACGCGCGCGCGCAAGGATGCCGGCAGATGCCGCCCGAACGCCGCCACCGCGCCGCCGAACAGCGCCAGGATGAGCACGAACAGCAGCATCGAGCCTTCGTGGTTGCCCCACACGCCGGAAATTTTATAGAGCAGCGGTTTGGCCGAATGGGAATTGTCGGCCACGTTGCGCACCGAAAAATCCGACACGACATAACTGTAGGTCAGCGCGCCGAACGCGATGGCGATGCACAGCAGCTGGGTCAACGCCAGCGGCTTGGCGCTGTCCATCCACGCACGCTGGCCGCGCGCGGCGCCGATCAGCGGCAGACTGCTCTGCGCGACGGTGACCACCAGCGCGAGCGCCAGGGCGAAATGTCCCCATTCGGCGATCATTTCGGCTTCGGTTCCTTCCACACGCCTTGCTTCTTCAGCGCTTCGGCGACTTCCGGCGGCATGTAGGTCTCGTCGTGCTTGGCCAGCACCTCGTTGGCGACGAACACGCCGTCGGGGCGCAGCGCGCCCTGCACCACGACGCCCTGCGCCTCGCGGAACAGGTCCGGCAGGATGCCCTTATAGACGACGACGACGGTCTTGCCGCGATCGGTCACGCCGAACTCGGTCGTGACGCCGTCGGCCTGCTTCTTGATGCTGTTTTCCAGCACCAGTCCGCCCAGGCGTATGCGCTGGCCGGGCGGAATCTTCTTCTCGGCGATTTCGGTCGGCGAATAGAAGAACACCACGTTGTCCTGCAGCGCGGTGAGCGCCAGGGCCGCGGCCGCGGCCAGGATCAACAGGCCCAGCGCGACGAAATAGAGCCGGCGGCGTTTCGGTTTCATCTTTGCGCCTCGTTCCGGTCGATGCCGGTCTCCATGCGCCGCAGCGCGGCATCGGCCGCGCGGGCGTTGCGCCAACTGGCGATCCAGATGGCGCCGAGTACAGCCAGCGTGATCGCCAGCGCCGGCCACACATAGGCCGCATAGCCGCCCATCGCGAAGAACTTCTCGAGCGCGCTCATGTCGTCATCTGCCGCAGCTGCAGCGCGCGCAGCCGGCGCGCCGCCAGATCCGCGCGCGCCCGCAGCAGCACCACGGTAAAGAAATACAGCGTGAAGCCGACGATGCTGAGCAGCAGCGGCGCCAGCATCGACACGTGAACGGTCGGTCCGCTCAACTTGAGCAGGCTGGACGGCTGATGCAGCGTCGCCCACCAGTCGACGGAAAACTTGATGATCGGCACGTTGACGACGCCGACCAGCGCCAGGATCGACGCGGCCTTGGCGCCGCGGGTCGGATCGTCGAACGCATTCAGCAGCGCCATGTGGCCGAGATAGAGGAACAGCAGCACCAGCATCGAGGTCAGCCGCGCGTCCCACACCCACCAGGTGCCCCACATCGGCTTGCCCCACAGCGAGCCGGACACCAGTGCGAGAAAGGTGAACGCGGCGCCCACCGGCGAAGCGGCCTTGGCCAGCACGTCGGCCAGCGGGTGCTTCCAGATCAGCGACGAGGCGCTGCACAGCGCCACGAACACATACGCGAACAGCGCCATCCAGGCGGACGGTACGTGGACGTACATGATTCGCACGCTGTCGCCCTGCTGGTAGTCGGGCGGGGCGAACAGCAGGCCCCAGGCCAGGCCGATGCCCGCCGTCAGCGCCGTCGCCGCGGCGAACCATGGCAGCAGGCGCCGGGACAGGCGCAGGAAGCGGTTCGGGTTGGCGAAGCGGTGCATGTCTCTCCTTCAGCTAGGCTTCGGCCGCTTGGCGCAGCGCGCTCGCGGCGACGAACGGCGTCAGCGCCAGGGCAAACAGCAGCAGCGCGCCCAGCAGCATCAAATGGGGTCGTACGCTCATGCCGGTGACCGAGGCTTCGACCGCGGCGATGCCGAAAATCAACGCCGGAATATAAAGCGGCAGCACCAGCAGCGAAAGCAGCACGCCGCCGCGTCGGGCGCCCAGCGTCAGGGCGGCACCCGCGGCGCCGATCAGGGACAGGATCGGGGTGCCCAGCAGCAGCGACAGAATCAGAACCCCGTAGGCCTGGATCTCGAGGTTGAACATGAGCGCCAGCAGCGGCGACGCCGCGACCAGCGGCAGCCCGGTGGTCAGCCAATGCGCGAGGCACTTGCCGAACACCAGCGACGACGTCGGCATCGGCGCCAGCAGCAGCAGATCGAGCGAGCCGTCCTCATGGTCGGCGTGGAACAGCCGATCGAGCGAGAGCAGCGCCGCCAGCAGCGCGCAGACCCAGATGATGCCGGCGCTGATGCGCGCCAGGATCTGCGGCTCGGGGCCGACGCCGAACGGAAACAGCACCACGGTGATGACGAAGAATCCGAGCACCAGCACCGTATCGCCGCCTTGGCGCACGGCCAGCCGCAATTCGCGGGACAGGATCGCGGCAAGGCCTTTGAACATCAGGCCGCCTGCAACGACGGGAGCTTGCCGAAATCCAGCTCGGTCGCCGCGTCCAGCCGGATCGGCGTGTGCGTCGCCACAACCGCGAGGCCGCCGCCGGCGCGATGCCGCGCGATGGCAGCTTCGACCGCGCCGATCGAGCGCTCGTCGAGCGAGGTGGTCGGCTCGTCGAGCAGCCAGAGCGGCACGTCGGTCACGAACAACCGCGCGAGGTTCGCGCGGCGCCGCTGGCCCGCCGACAGGAAGCGCGCCGGCAAACCGGCAAGCGAGGCTAGGTCCAGGGCGGCGACAGCCGCGTCGATTGATGTCGCGCGGCCGTAAAGCCCGGCCCAGAACGCGATGTTCTCGCGCACCGTCAGATATGGCTTCACCGCATCGAGATGGCCGACGAACAGAACGCGCGCGCGATGTTCGGCCGCGTCGGTTCGGATCGGCTTGCCGTGCCATGCGATATCGCCGTGCGCCGGCGGCGCCAGGCCGGCGAGCAGGCGCAGCAAACTGGTTTTGCCGCTGCCGTTCGGGCCGATCAGGCGCAATGCGTCACCCGCGGCAACCTGCCCGGTCAGGCCGGCGAACAGCACGCGCTCGCCGCGGATGCAGGCGAGATCGCGAAACGAAAGGGCGCTGGGCGTTGGGTTCATGGCGGGCGCATCGGCTGGCCGCAAAAGCATACAGGAAAACCCAAAGCCGGTTCCGGTCACGCCGTCGCAGGGCCGGAAAAAAGGCAAAAAAATTGGCGGTCAGTTGGAGGGGGTCCACTGGCCGCCAGGATTCCAGCCCGGGGGTGCTGGAAGAGGCTCGGGGAAAGCCTCGTACAGAGGGAAGTTACTTAGAGCAGTATTTCTCCCACCCGAATATGACGCCAGCGCGCTCGGATTGCGGCGAAACCATGGCGGCGCGCATCAATAGGCGGTGGAAATCGGGTATGTGGGCGCTATGGGTTGCGTTCGGCCGAGACCGGACGGCAAAGTTCAGGTGAACTTACGCACATCGTCGATCAGCTTGCCGTCGTTCGGCAGGACGCCTGCGACGAACTCGATCTCGGCGCGCACTTTGCATACCGATTGGAACGTTTCGGCCAACTGCGCGATCAGCTGCGCCGACGGCGCGGCCGCACCCGCCGATTCGCATTTCAGCGTCGCGAAATCGCGGCCATCGGTCATATCGACCACCAGGCGCACGCGGCGCACGTCCTTGTGCCGCTTCATCACTTCGGCGACCTGTTCCGGATGCACGAACATGCCGCGCACTTTCGTGGTCTGATCGGCGCGGCCCATCCAGCCCTTGATCCGCGCATTGGTTCGGCCGCACGGGCTCAGGCCCGGCATCAGCGCGGTCAAATCGCCGGTGGAAAACCGGATCAGCGGGCAGTCGGGATTCAAGGACGTCACCACCATCTCGCCAACCTGGCCGAGTTCTGCAACCGGCTCGTCGGTGCCCGGAATCACCACTTCGACGATCTTGTCCTCGGCGACGACCATGCCGTCCATCGCGGAGGTTTCGTACGCGATGTTGCCGAGTTCGGCGGTCGCGAACGTCTGGAACACGGCGATGCCGCGCTGCTTGTAGAACTCGCGCAACTGCGGAAACAGCGGGCCGCCGCCGACCAGCGCCTTCTTCACCGAACTCAGATCGACGCCGAGCTTGTCGCCGGTCTCCAGCAGCGTCTTCAGGAAATCGGGGGTGCCGCCATAGCCGACCGGCTTGACCTGCGCCATCACCTGCACCTGGTGTTCGGTGTTGCCGACGCCGCCCGGCACGACCGGACAGCCCAGCTTGCCGGCGGCCAGATGGATGATCCAGGCGCCCGGCGTCAGGTGATACGCGAACGAATTGTGGATCACGTCGCCCTTGCGGAATCCCGCGGCGTAAAGCGCGCGCGCACCGCCATAGTAATCGTCGCGCGCGGTGCAAAACTCGAAGATCGGCCCGGGCGAGGTGAAGATGATCGCGGCATCCTTCGGATCGACCACGTTGATGCCGCCGAACGGCGGATCGGTCTTCATCAGCTCGATCAGGCTGTTCTTGCGGGTGACCGGCAGCCTGGCGAGGTCCGCGCGCGACGCGATGGCGGCGGGCTCGATCCCGGCGAACAGCTTCTTGTAGTACGGCGCCCGCGCCTTGACGCGCGCGACCTGTTCGGCGACCGCTTTCAGATTATCGCGCTCGCGCCGTTCGGGTGCGCGCGTTTCAAGCTCATCGTAATACGCGCCGAACATTACGCGAGCCAGCGCTTGCGGCGCTTGTAATGCTTGACGTCGCGATAGCTCTTGCGGCCGCCGGCCGACAGGCCGAGATAGAATTCCTTGACGTCTTCGTTCTCGCGCAGGGTCTTGGCGACGCCGTCCATGACGATGCGGCCGTTCTCGAGGATATAGCCGTAATCCGCGTATTTCAGCGCCATGTTGGTGTTCTGCTCGGCGAGCAGGAAGCTCACGCCCTGCTGCTGATTGAGCCGCTTGGTGATCTCGAAAATTTCCTCGACCAGTTGCGGCGCCAGGCCCATCGACGGCTCGTCGAGCAGGATCATGTTCGGGCGCGACATCAGCGCGCGGCCGATCGCCGTCATCTGCTGCTCGCCGCCGGAAATATAGCCGGCGAGCGAGCCGCGCCGTTCCTTCAGGCGCGGGAAATTCGTGTAGACCATCTCGACGTCCTGGGCGATTGCGGCGCGGCCGTCGGTGCGCGTGTAGGCGCCGGTCAGGAGATTTTCTTCGACCGTCAGATGCGGGAAACAGTGCCGGCCTTCCATGACCTGGATCACGCCGCGCTTGACGAGTTCGGCCGGGCTGAGCTGGTCGATGCGCTCGCCCTTGTATTCGATGCGGCCCTTGGTGACGTCGCCGCGCTCGGCCCGCAGCAGGTTGGAAATCGATTTCAGCGTGGTGGTCTTGCCCGCGCCGTTGGCCCCGAGGAGGGCGACGATGCCCCCCTCGGGAACCTCGAGCGATACGCCTTTCAACACCAGGATGACGTGATTGTAGATCACCTCGATGTTGCTGACTTTGAGCAGGGCCTGCTTGGTATCGCTCGCGGCGTTCATTTCAGGTCCTGCCTCGGCTTACGCGCTTGCGCTTACTTGCAGTCGCGCGGCGTGATGTTGTTGTCCTTGGCGAACTTCGCCGCGGATTCCTCGATCATCGGGCGGATCACGTCCTTCATCGGTTCGATCCAGTCCGAGACGACCTTCCACTCCTTGCCGTCCCATTGCTGGACCAGCACTGAGCCGAAGGATTCGTGGTCGGCGCAGCTGTTCTTGACCGGCTTCATCATGCCCTTGAAGCCTAGCTGATCGAGACGCGCCTCGGTCAGGTCGAGATTCTCCATGCCTTCGCGCACCTGCTCGGCGGTGATCTTCTTGCCGTGCTTCTTGACGGCATTGCGGATCGCCTCCGTGGTGAACAGCGCGTTCACCAGGCCGCGGTTGTAGAGCACTTCGCCGATCTCGTCTTTCTTGCCCATGCCCTGCGGCTTGCCGATGACGTGCTTCAGCAAATCCTGGTGCACCTTGAACTTGGCACCCGGCGCATGGAACGTGGCCGCCAGATAGTTCTTGGCGCCCGGGCCGGCCGGCTTGACGTCGGGCTCGGCGCCCGACCACCAGCCGCCGATGAAGCGGTCCATCTTGAAGCCGATGGCGGCGGCTTCCTTGACCGCCACCTGGTTCATGACGCCCCAGCCCCACATCAGGATCCAATCCGGCTTCGACTGCCGGATCTGAAGCCAGGTCGCCTTCTGCTCCTGGCCCGGATGGTCGACGGCGAGAAGCTGCAATTCATAGCCGTGCTTCTTGCTCAGCGTCTCCAGCGTGGCGATCGGTTCCTTGCCGTACGGGCTGTTGTGATAGACCAGCGTGATCTTCTTGCCCTTCAGCTTATCCATCCCGCCTTCTTTGGCGCCGATGTATTTGACCAAGGCGCTCGCCTGGCTCCAATACGAGGTCGGCGTGGTGAACACCCACGGGAACACGCGCCCATCGCCCGCGTCCGTGCGGCCGTAGCCCATCGACAGGATCGGAATCTTATCGACCGTGGATTTCGGGATCAGCGCGTAGGTGATGCCCGTGCTGTACGGGTTGACGATCAGCGGGTTCTTGCTCTTGAGCTTTTCGTAGCATTCGACGCCGAGCTTGGTGTCGTACTTGGTTTCGCATTCTTCCCAGACCAGCTTGACGCCTTCGACGCCGCCGTCGCGCGCATTCAACAAGGCGAAATAGTCGTTCATCGAGTTGGCGACCGGGATGCCGTTCGGGGCATATGGGCCCGTGCGGTAGGTCAGCAGCGGGATGAACGCATCTTCCGCCGAAGCTTGCGAGACCGCGATCGGGCTCGCGAGCAGCGCGGCCGAAAGCAAGCCGGCACTTAGTTTCTTCCATGCAGTCATCGGATTTATCCTCCCTAGACTATTATGGTGTCCCGAAACGGCATGTTTCGGGGCCCTGCGCTAACGCTACCATGCCTCGCCCAAGCCGCGCAAACCTTGGGAATTTGACGGTTCCGGCCCGCCTGTGGAAGGCCGACCGGGTCTAATGCGGGAACGGCCACAGCCGCAGCTTTTCCTTGCCCAGCTGCCACAGGCGCGCCAGGCCGTGCGGCTCGACGATCAGGAAGAACACGATCAACGCGCCGAGCACCATGAAGCGCAGGTGATCGACCGATTCCGAGGGAATCTCGACGCCCAGGATGCTCGGCAGGTTCTTCAGGAAGATCGGCACCAGCACGATGAAGCCGGCGCCCAGGAACGAGCCCAGGATGCTGCCGAGCCCGCCGATGATGACCATGAACAGGATGTCGAACGACAGGCCAATGCTGAAAGCGAGCGTTTCGGCGTTGCCGAGATACAGGCCGACGAACATGGCGCCAGCGACGCCGCTGTAAAAAGAACTTATTGCAAACGCAAGCAGCTTGGTGCGCAGCGGGCGGATGCCGATGATCTCGGCCGCGATATCCATGTCGCGGATCGCCATCCAGGCGCGGCCGGTCCGGCTGCGCACCAGATTCTTCGCCGCCAGCGCGAACACGATCAGCAGGACCGCGCACACGAGATACTGCGTGTGCGGCTTGGCCGCGGGGCCGGTGATCATCTCGCCGAACAAGGTGCGCGGCGGCATGGTGATCGAGCCGGTCGGGTCGTCGTTGGCGAACCAGCCGATCTTGTTGAACATCCAGGTCAGGAAAAACTGCGCCGCCAGCGTCGCGACCGCGAGGTAGAAGCCCTTGATGCGCAAACTCGGCAGGCCGAACAGAATGCCGACCGCCGCCGTGATCAGTCCGGCCACGAGAAACCAGATGACAACGTTGACCTCGGGGAACGCGGTCGTCAGCTTGAAGCTGGCATACGCGCCGACCGCCATGAACGCCGCCGTGCCGAGCGAAATCTGCCCGCAATAGCCGGTCAGGATGTTCAGGCCGATCGCCGCCATCGAGAACACTGTGAACGGGATCAAGATCTGCGTCAGCCAATACTGGTCGGCGAACAGGTACGGCAGCGCCACGCCGATGATGACGAGCGAGACGACGACGATCCGATCCTGGGCGATCGGAAAGATCGCCTGGTCCTTCGCATAGCTGGTCTTGAACTGGCCGGATTCGCGGTACAGCATCGCCTACACCCGCTCGATGATTTTTTCGCCGAACAGGCCCTGCGGCCGGAACAGCAGGAAGGCCAACGCCATGACATAGGCGAACCAGTTTTCGGTCGCACCGCCGAACAGCGAGCCGATATAGACTTCGAACAGCTTCTCGCCGATGCCGATGATGATGCCGCCGACGATGGCGCCCGGCACCGAGGTGAAGCCGCCCAGGATCAGCACCGGCAGCGCCTTGAGCGCGATCAGCGACAGGCTGAACTGCACGCCGCTGGCCGCACCCCACATCACGCCGGCGACCAGGGCGACGAAGCCGGCGACCGCCCACACGATGATCCAGATCGCGCGCAGCGAAATGCCGACCGACAGCGCCGCCTGATGATCGTCGGCGACCGCGCGGAGCGCGCGGCCGACCCGCGTTTTCTGGAAGAAGATCGCCAAGATGGCCACCAGGATGCCGGCAACCCCGGCCGCGAACAGGTCGAAGATCTGAATCTGTGCGCCCGCGATCTCGAAATTGCCGGTCGGGATGCCGACGTCGAGCGCTTTGACATTGCCGCCCCACAGGATCTCGCCGAATCCTTCGAGGAAGAACGTCAGTCCGATCGTCGCCATGAACAGGATGATCTGCTCCTGGTTCACCATGTGGCGCAGGATGAAGAATTCGACCGCGAACGCGAGGACGACCATCACCAGCATGGTGATCGGCAAGGCCAGCCAGAACGAGAATTTCGGGAACGTGTAGCTGCCCGCGAACGGGATGTGAATCGGCCCGCCGTCCATCAGGCCGGCCAGGAACAGCGCCGCGAACAGCAGCATGATGCCCTGGGCGAAATTGAACACGCCCGAAGCCTTGTAGATCAGCACGAATCCGAGCGCCACCAGCGAGTACATCACGCCGGTCAACATGCCGCCGATCAACACTTCGAAGAAAAACGCCATGCTTCCCTCTGGCTCCGCCCGTGCGATCCTTCAGTGCGCCACGCCCAAGTACGCGTCGATCACTTCTTGATTTGCGCGCACCGTGGCCGGCGGACCGTCGGCGATCTTGCGGCCGTAATCGAGCACTACAACGCGGTCCGAAATATCCATCACGACGCCCATATCGTGCTCGATCAGCGCGATGGTCGTGCCGAATTCCTCGTTCACGTCGAGCACGAAACGCGACATGTCTTCCTTTTCCTCGACGTTCATGCCGGCCATCGGCTCGTCGAGCAGCAGCAGCTTCGGCTCCATGGCCAGCGCCCGGCCGAGTTCCACGCGCTTCTGCAGGCCGTAGGGCAGGCGGCCGACCGGCACGCGGCGGATCGCCTGAATTTCCAGAAAGTCGATGATGCGCTCGACATACTCGCGCTGACGCAGCTCTTCGTTCTGCGACGGGCCGTAATAGAGCGCATCGAGCAGAAAGTGACCCCGCGTTTTCAGCAGCCGGCCGGTCATGATGTTGTCGAGCGTCGACATGCCCTTGAACAGCGCAACGTTCTGAAACGTCCGCGCGATGCCGCTTTTCGCGGCATGGTACGGCCGCATTTGCGTGCGCACGACGCCCTGGTAGGTGATCGTCCCCTTCTGCGGGTGGTAGAATCCGTTGATCACGTTCAGCATCGACGTCTTGCCGGCGCCGTTCGGGCCGATGATCGAAAATATCTCGTGCTCTCGGATGCTCAGGCTGATCTCGGTCAGCGCCTTCACGCCGCCGAACGACAGGCTGATATTGTCGACGCTCAGCAGCACATCGCCGATTTTCTTCTGGTGCGCTTCGTTCATGCTCACGCGGCCTGCTTCACCGGCACGGTTGCCAGGGCATCGGCCTTCGCGTCCCTGATCTTGAGGTCGGCTTTGATCGTGCCGGTGCGCCCGTCCTCGAACTTCACCTGCGCCTCGACGTTGACGTGCTGCGCACCACTATAGAGCGCGTCGATGATCGCGCTATAGCGTTCGGCGATGAAGCCGCGGCGCACTTTGCGCGTCCGGGTCAGCTCGCCGTCGTCGGCGTCCAACTCCTTGTGCAGCAGCACGAAGCGCTTGATCTGCGATCCGGCAAGCTGCGGATCGTTGGCCAGATCGCGGTTCACCTGTTCGATATTTTCCTGGACCAGGTCGTAGACCAGATCCTTGCTCGCCAACTCCTGATACGAAGAATACGCCACGCCGCGCTTTTCCGCCCAGTTGCCGACCGCATCCATGTCGATCGAAATCAGCGCGGTGGTGAAATCGCGCTCGTGGCCGAACGTCACCGCTTCGCGGATCGACGGGAAGAATTTCAGCTTGTTTTCGATGTACTTCGGCGCGAACAGCGAGCCGTTCTTGAGTTTGCCGACATCCTTGGCGCGGTCGATGATGTGCAGGTGGCCTTCTTTGTCGATGAAGCCCGCGTCGCCGGTCTTGACCCAGCCGTCGGCGGTCTTGGTCGCCGCGGTCGCTTCGGCGTTCTTGAAATACTCCTTGAACACGCCCGGGCTGCGGTACAGCACCTCGCCGTTCTCGTCGATCTTCAGTTCGACCATCGGCACGGCCTTGCCGACCGTATCCGAGCGCACTTCGCCGTTCGGCTGGATGGTCAGGAACACCGAGGCTTCGGTCTGGCCGTACAGCTGCTTCAGGTTCATCCCGAGCGAGCGGAAGAAATCGAAAATGTCCGGGCCGATCGCCTCGCCGGCGGTGTAGGCGAGTTTCACGCGCGTGAAGCCGAGCGTGTTCTTGAGCGGTCCGTAGACCAGAACATTGCCGATCCAGTACTGCACGCGATCCCACAGCGACACCGGTCGGCCGTCCAGCAGCTTCGGGCCCACGCGCTTGGCCAGCGCCATGTAGTTCTTGAATAATGCGCGCTTGAGCCGGCCGGCGTCCTCCATCCGGATCATCACGTTGGTCAGAATGGTTTCGAAGATACGCGGCGGCGCGAAGAAGAAGGTCGGGCCGATTTCGCGCAGATCCTGCATCACCGTGGCGCTGCTTTCCGGGCAATTGACGCAATAGCCGGTCAGGTACGACTGGGCGATCGAAAAGATATTGTCGCCGACCCAGGCCATCGGCAGGTAGGCGAGGATTTCCTCCTTATCCGACAGGCCCTCGAACTGGATCGAGTTGCGCGCGGTGATGATCAGATTGTCGAAGCTGAGCACCACGCCCTTCGGCTGCCCGGTCGTGCCCGACGTATAGAGCATGATCGCGGCATCGCCGCCCTCGCCGGCGGCGACGCTTTTTTCGTAGAAGCCCGGATTGGCGGCCGAAAATTCGCGCCCCATGGTTTCGAGCTTTTCCATGCTGCGCAGGAACGGCTGCGCATAATTGCGCATGCCGCGCTGATCGCAGAACACGATCTCCTGCAGGCATTTCGACTTGCTCTTGATCTCGAGCAGTTTGTCGACCTGTTCCTGGTCCTCGACGACGGCGAAACGCGTTTCCGCGTGATCCAGCACGAACAGCATTTCCGGGCCCGGCGCGTCCTGGTAGATCGGCACCGGCACGGCGCCCAGCGCCTGCGCCGCGACGACCGTCCAGTAAAGATGCGGGCGGTTGTCGCCGACCACGGCGATCTTGTCGCCGCGCCCGACGCCGAGCGCCGCCAGACCGCAGGCGATCAGTTCGACCTCGCGGCGCACATCGCGCCAAGTGTGGGTCTGCCAGATGCCGTAGGCTTTCTCGCGAATCGCCGGCCGCGTCGGACGCGTGCGCGCGTTCGCGTCGAGCAGCTTCGGAAACGTGTCCGCTCCGGCCATAACATCCTCCCGATGCGTCCGCTCCGCCGAACGCCCGTGCGGGCACCGGCATCGAAATGCGGACGCAAGCAATTTTGTCATGTCAGAAATCGCGCCGGCAGTGCCGGACGCAACGAACTCTGAACGACCTCCCAGACCGCGGCGGGTACTTATTTTTTTATTACCCGCTCAACCTGTCCTAGCTACTCAAATTGCGTCCTAGGGTCAAGGCGCGCGAACGGGCCGCCGGGGCCGAGACAGGCCGGATTCCGCCGTTTTGCGACAAAGTGATGGGCGCCGGAGGGGGCTTCGGTCAGGCCGCCAGGCGGCGGAACCGCAATGTCCCGTTCGAATCGCGCGCGCGCCGGATTTCGCGCCGGCCGACCAGCAGCGACAAGTGCGCCAGCGTCTCGCTGACGGCAAACCCGAGCTGATATGTATCGAGCGTCCGGTTGAACAGCGCCGGCACCAGTTCCGTCGTCGTCTTGCCGTCGTCGTTGACCGCGTTGCGCAACCGCTCCAGTCGAACCTCGTGATGCTCGATCAGCTGATCGACGCGCGCGTGCAGCCCGCGGAACGGAAAATTGTGCGACGGCAGAACCAGCGTGTCCGGATGCAGACGCTTGAACTGCGGCAACGTCTCCAGATAGTCGGCCAGCGGGTTGGCCTCGGGCTCGTTCGGCCACACGCCGATATTGGGCGTTATTTTCGGCAGAATCTGATCGCCGGCGATCAGCACCTTAAGCTCGGCGGAGTAGAGGCAGGCATGTTCGGGCGAGTGGCCGGTGCCGATCAGAATCTCCCACGCGACGCCGTTGATCTCGATCTTGTCGCCGGCGCGGATGCGCAAATGGCGTACCGGCGGCGCGGTGACGCGGTTGCGATAGGTGTCGCGTCCGGCGAACATCTTGTCGGCGACCTCCGCCGACAGCCCGTGCGACATGTAGAACGGAATCTGTGCGTCGTGGTTGGTCGCCTCGACGTCGAGAAACAGCATGCGCGCCATCAGCCATTCCATGCGCGGCATGGTGAGGTCGACGCCGAAGCGTTCCGACAGCCAGCCGCCCAGGCCCATGTGATCCGGGTGGAAGTGCGTGACGATCAATTTGCTGACCGGCTTACCGCCCGGCTTGGCGATCGCCAGGCGCGTGAAGATGCTTTCCCAGATGGCTTTGGTTTCGGCGTTGGCCAGGCCCATGTCGACCAGCGTCCAGCTGTCGTTGTCCTCGAGCAGCCACAGGTTGATGTGGTCGAGCGCGAACGGCAGCGGCATGCGCAGCCAGTGGATGCCGGGCACCACTTCGAACGTGTCGCCCGGATCGGGCATGCCGTCGAAGGGGAATACCAGGCCCGGAATCTCGAGGCGCGGGGCCGGGCGCAGGGCGGTTTTCATGCAGCACTCGCTTTCTGAGGCGTAAGTTTTTCGGCAAAGCGTCCGAACGTATTTAAGGTCGCTTCGCGCTGGTCGCGGTGCGGCGAATGTCCGCAGGCCGGGAGCAGTACCAGTTCGGCACGGCCGCCGGAATGCGATTTGATCGACTCGAGCTGCTTGGGCGTGCCGTATTCGTCGTCCGCGCCCTGGATGACCAGAATCGGGCAGGCAATCTTCGGCACCAGCGCCTCGATGTTCCAGGCGGCGAATTGCGGCAGCAGCCAGGTGACGTTCCAGCCGAAGAACGCGCTGTCGACGTCGGCGTGATAGCGCGCCAGCTTCTGGCGCAGATCGGTTTCCTCGTAGGCCACGCGCGCCTTGGCGATCGACAGGGTGGTGACCTTTTCGACGAACACGTGCGGCGCCATGACCGCAACGCCGAGCGGCGCGGGCTCGATGCCGCTGCCGGCGTAGATCAGCGCGATCGAGGCGCCGTCGCTGTGACCGAATAATATCGGCCTGCGGATGTCCAGCGTGCGCAGCAGATCGCGCAGATCGACCTGCGCTTCGCGGTGCATGTAATCGGTGCCGTGCGGGAACTGCTTGATCGGGTCCGACTTGCCGTAGCCCCAGCGGCTGTACGCGACCACCGGCAGGCCGGTGCGCTCGGCGACGGCGGCCGGAAAATCGCGCCACATGGCGACCGAGCCCAGGCCCTCGTGCAGCATGACGACGACCGGCCGTTCCGGGCCGGTTTGCGGGCCGAACCGTTCGAATTCGATCTTGTGGCCACCGGCCTGCACGAACGCCATTGTAGGTCCCTGGTAAGCGGCCGCGCGGCTCACGCCGGCGGCCGCGCCTTGAAATCGATCGCACCCTGCGGCAGCAAGTACAGCACCACGGCTTCGCCGTCGCTGATCGCCGGGTAGTGCGCCGAACCGGGCGCATAGGCGCACCAGCCGGCGCCGTGTCCGTCGAATTTTGCCCCGGGCGTGGTCGGCATGATCATGCAAATTTCGCCGTTCGGATGCGCGTGGAACGGCCCCCGGCAGTCCTTCATGTGCACGATATCGACGCTGTAGTGCTTGCTTTCGGGCGTTGCGTTGATCGGCCGGCTGTAATGCACGCCCTTGTTCTCGTGCTGGCACAGCCAGCCTTCCTTGATGCCCTCGCCGGCCAGGTACTTCACGTACATGAAGAACCCACTATGCACCGGGAAACGGCGGTTCAGCTCGTCGCCGAGCGAAGCCTCGATCGGCTTGCCGGCGACCTCGTCGATCAGCTGCGCCATCATGTCGTTGAACTGCTGTTGCGCGCTCATGTCGGCTCTCCTCGCGGCCTAAACGGTCAGATCGAAGGCTTGGTCGGCCAGCGCGCGCAGGCGCGTGGCATTGCCCTGCATGGCGACGCGCTGGTGATAGAAGCGCAGCGCGCGCATGCCGCCGAGCTCCTCGCCGCCGCCGGCTCGGCCCGGCCCGCCGTGCACGCACATCGGCATGACGATGCCGTGGCCGGTCGAGGATTTGGCGATCGCATCGTCGATCACCAGAACGCGGCCGTGCGACGGCGCCAGGCCGAGCATGGCCTCGCCGGCGAACGCGTCGTCGCCGGTGAACACCGAGGCCACCAGCGAACCGCCGCCGCGCGCGGACAGCGCGAACGCGTCCTGCGGCTTGTCGTAGGCCATCACGGTCGAGCACGGCCCGAACACTTCCAGCTCGTGGAGAATTTTCGCGTCGCCGGGCGAATCCGAGCGGAACAGGGTAGGTGCCACGAACGCGCCGTTGGCCGCGTCGCCGTCGACCGGCTTGGCTTCGCCGCCGGTCACGAGTTTTGCCTCTTTCGCCAGCATCGCGATGCCGTCGCGCACAGACTGTTGTTGGGCCTTGTTGACCAGCGGCCCCATGGTGACGGTTTCGTTGCGCGGGTTGCCGACCACGGTCTTTTCGAGGCGCGCCTTGAGCGCCTCGGTGACCGCATCGATCGACTCGCGCGGCACGAAGGCGCGGCGGATCGCCGTGCATTTCTGGCCGGCTTTCTGGGTGATCTCGCGGCTGACTTCGCGCACGAAATGATCGAACTCCGGCGTGCCGGGTTTCGCGTCCGGTCCCAGCAGGCTCGTGTTCAAACTGTCGGCTTCGACGTTGAAGCGGATCGAATTGTGCATCACGCTCGGATGCGCGCGCAGTTTCATCGCCGTGTCGGCCGAGCCGGTAAAGGCGATGTTGTCCTGGCCGGTCAGGTGATCGAACAGATCGCCGACGCTGCCGCAGATCAGGCTCAGCACGCCGGCCGGGAACACGCCCGCGTCCGCCACGTCCTTGACCATCTGGTAGGCCAGCAGGGCGGTCGAGGTGGCCGGCTTGGCCAGCACCGGCAGGCCCGACAGGATCGCCACCGCCGCCTTGCCCCACAGGCCCCAGCCCGGGAAATTGAACGCGTTGATGTGCACCGCCACGCCGTTGCGCGGCACGCCGATATGCACGGCGGTGAAGTTCTCGTCTTTCGCCATGCGTTCGAACACGCCGTCCTTGAGCACGCGCTTGTCGCCCATCTTGGCGCCGACGCCGGCAAAATATTTCAGCGTACCGATGCCGCCGTCGACATCGATCGCGGCGTCGATCTTGGTGTTGCCGGCGTTCGAGAACGCGGTGGCGTAATACTTGTCCCGGTTGGCCGACAGCACGTCGGCCGCCTTGGCCAGCAACGCCGCGCGCTCGCCGTAGGTGAGTTTCCGTAACGCCGACCCGCCGACCTTGCGCGCGAACTCGGCCGCCGCCTTCATGTCGATGCCGTCGGCCGAGGCGTGGGCGACGATGGTGCCCAGCGACGGATCGACCAGCGCCTGGCCCTGGCCTTTGCCTTCGACCCATTTGCCGCCGACGTGATTTTGCAATTTCATGGTTTCGTCTCCCTGATGTCGCGAGCCCTAAGCATCGGCCGCTTTTGGTTTGTCACCCCGGCCGCAGCGCAGCGGGGAGCCGGGGTCCAGGCTGCGCGGCTGGATCCCGGGTCGCGCGCGACGTGGTCGCACTTGCCCGGGATGACAATTGAAGTTTGGTGACCGCAATCTCACGCCGCCTTGGCGCGCGCCTCAAGCAATTTCGCCCATTCCTTCACCCACTTGACGCCTTCGTCTTCGGGGATCGTCCCGGCGCTGGCGTCGTGGATGCAAATCTCGCCGATGCGCTTGGCTTTCAACTCGCCGAGCAGCGCATCGAATTTCTTGCCGCCGAAATTGAACGTCTCGGCATAGGTGCGGTCGCCCAAGGAAAACACGCCGTACTCGACCGCCGACAGATCCGGCTTCTTGGCCTGCAGGTCTTCGTACAGCTTCATCGCGTTGTCCGGCACATCGCCCTGGCCGTAGGTCGAGGTGCAGATCAGGAACAGCCCGCCGGCTTGGAACACCGAAGCGTCCAGATTGTCCATCGGCTTGACGGTGACCGTATGGCCTGCTGCCTTGAGCGCGTCGCTGACTTCTTCGGCGACCATTTCGGCCGTTCCGGTCATGGTGCCGACAAGAATGGTAATGGCCTGGGACACGGTCGTTATCTCCTTCGCGGCGTAGGGCTGGGCGGACGCTCGGAAAATAGTGCAGGCGGGACTTGCTGACAAGCAATATAATGCATATATTGCTTGAAACCCGGGGATACCGTCCATGCACGTCAAATCCAACGACCCAGCCCTAGCGCAGCCGGCCGCCCGGCGCAATCCTTGCGCTGCCGAAATGCATGCGGACTATCTTAAGCTGTTGGGCGACCGGGTGCGCGGCGCGCGTGCGCGCCGCGGCATGACGCGAAAAATTCTCGCCCGCGACTCCGGCGTCTCGGAACGCTATCTGGCCCAGCTCGAAAGCGGGCAGGGCAATATCTCGATCGCCCTGCTGCGCCAGGTCGCCCAGGCCATGAGCCTGCCGATCGTCGAACTGGTGCGCGAAGGCGACGAGCCGCCGCTCGACTACACGTTGCTGACGCGCCGCCTGGCGCGCATGACCGCGGTCGAGCTGAAGGACGCGGCCGAGTTGATCGCCGCCCGTTTCGGCCGCGAAACCGATCCGTTCCGCGCCTCGCGCATCGCGCTGATCGGCTTGCGCGGGGCTGGCAAAACCACGCTCGGCCGCGGCTTAGGCGAGCGCCTGGGCGTCCCGTTCGTCGAAATGGCGAGCGAGATCGAGCGTGCTTCGGGCATGAGCCTGGACGAGATTTTCGATCTATCCGGCCAGGCCGGCTACCGACGCTACGAGCGCCGCGCCCTCGAACGCGTGTTGGCGCAGCATAGCCGCGTGGTGATTGCGAGCGGCGGCTCGATGGTTTCCGAGCCGGCGACCTACGAACTCCTGCTCAACGGCTGTTTCACGATTTGGGTGCAAGCCTCGCCGGAAGAGCACATGAACCGCGTGCTGGCGCAGGGCGATACCCGGCCGATGGCCGGAAATTCCGAAGCCATGGCCGACTTGCAGCGGATTCTCGATGGCCGTCAGGCGCTCTACAGCAAGGCGGATGCGGTCATCAATACGACCGGCAAGAGCGTCGAACAGGCATTGGTTGAGCTTACCGCCTTGATTCGACGGCAGAATAGCGGAAACGGCGCGCACGCAAAATAGTGCTTGCTGTGAAATTAACATGCATTATATTGCGTGCGCGTCGGCGGGACGCGCAAATTCAAGTCCAGACCTAGGGAGAGTGCGATGACGGCCAATCTCGTGACCTACGACCCGGACCCGAACGGGTACAAGCATTGGAAGGTTTCCTACGACGGGCCGGTCGCCACCTTGGCGCTCGACGTGCAGGAGGATGGCGGGCTGAAGCCCGGCTATCGCCTGAAGCTCAATTCCTACGATCTCGGCGTCGACATCGAACTGCACGACGCATTGCAGCGCGTGCGCTTCGAGCATCCCGAAGTGCGCGTCGTGGTGCTGACCAGCCGCAAGGACCGCGTGTTCTGCGCCGGCGCCAACATCACCATGCTGTCGCAATCGACGCATGCGTGGAAGGTCAATTTCTGCAAATTCACCAACGAGACGCGCAACGGCCTCGAGGAGATGAGCGCGAACTCGGGCATCAAGTCGATCGCCGCGGTCAACGGCGCGTGCGCCGGCGGCGGCTACGAAATGGCGCTGGCCTGCGACGAGATTCTGATGATCGACGATCGCTCGAGCACCGTCAGCCTGCCGGAAGTCCCGCTGCTCGGCGTCCTCCCCGGCACCGGTGGCCTCACCCGCGTCACCGACAAGCGCAAGGTGCGCCGCGATCTCGCCGACGTGTTCTGCTCGACGTCCGAAGGCGTGCGCGCCGAACGCGCCAAGGAATGGAAGCTGGTCGATCACACGGCACCCGCCGCCAAGTTCCAGGACCTGCTGAAGGCGCGCGTGGCGGAACTGGCGAAACTTTCCGACCGTCCGGCCAGCGCCAAGGGCGTCAAGCTGCCGCCGATCGAACGCGCGATCGACGACAACGGCTATCACTATAAGTTCGTCGACGTGGTCATCAGTTCGGGTCAGCGCAACGCCACGATCACGGTCAAGGCGCCGGATGCCGATCAGCAGGCCGATGCCGCCGCGATCGAAGCCAAGGGCGCCGAGTGGTGGCTGCTGCGCATGACGCGCGAACTGGACGATGCGATCCTGATGCTGCGCACCAACAACAATTCGATCGGCACGCTGGTGCTCAAGACCGAAGGCGATGCGGACAAGGTGCTCGCGGTCGGCCAAGCCGCGCTGCTCGGGGCGAAGAA
>JBFWYO010000084.1:0-20748 GCA_050186335.1 Alphaproteobacteria bacterium
GCTCGTCCGCAAGGAAAAGCCGGCCGAACGGGCCGAACGCTGCGAGGCGTGTTTGAAGATGAACGGAGTCTAAGACGCGAATAACACCCATGCGCCGGGCCAATGCTGCCAAGCGCAGCGCAGAATTGACGCTGCCGACCCTTGTTTACCCCCGCGACCGGCAAAATAATTCCGAACGTCATTTGCGCCGCGCTACGACCGGCGGCGGCAACAGGGGGGAACTCTCATGCGATTACATTTGGGTGCGGCGGCATTGACGATTGCAGCCGCGATTTTCTTCGGCGGTTCCGGCGGCGCGATCGCCCAGGACCGACGCCAAACCGGCACCTACTGCACGGTCGATGTCCAGCTCTATATCGCCAACCATCGGACCTGCGAGACGGTGGATGGCTACGGCAACATCGTCCGCCGCTGGTCGTTCTGGTGGTCGGCAATCGCCCATTTCTAGTCGCCGCGGTTAAGCCTACCCGCGCAACGTCGCACCGGTCTGCTTCGCCACCTGCGCCACGACCTTGAGCGAAATCTGTTCGATTTCGGCATCGGTCAGCGTGCGTTCGACCGGCTGCAGCGTGACCGCCAGCGCGATCGATTTCTTGCCCGGCTCGACACCCGCACCCTGGTAGAGATCGAACACCGAAACATCGACGATCAGTTGCTTGTCGGCCGCGGCGGCCGCGCGCGCGACCTTGTCCGCCGGCACGGTCGCGTCGACCAGGAATGCGAAATCGCGCTGCACGGGCTGGAACGGCGACGGCTTCAAGAGCGGCCGCGCCTTGGAATCGCGCGCCTTAGGCGGCGGCAATTCGTCGAGCAGCACTTCGAAGCCGACCATGTTTTCCTTCACATCGAACGCGCGCAGCACGGCGGGATGCAGCTCGCCGAAATAGGCCAGCGCCTTCTGCCCCAGGCGCAACGCGCCGGAGCGGCCGGGGTGATACCAGGCGGGCGTATCGCGCGTAACCTGCAGCGAGGCCACGGGGGCACCTGCGGCGTCGAGCGCCGCCAGCGCATCGGCCTTGGCGTCGAACGCATCGACCGGGCGCGGTTTGACATCCCAATGACGCGCGCCGTTGACGCCCGCGCGCAAGCCGGCCGCCACTTGCGACTGGCCCTTCGGCGTCGGATCGGCGTATTGCGGGCCGACCTCGAACAGATTTGCGTTCGGCTGGCCGCGATCGTGATTGCGGCCGGCCGCCGCGATCAGATTCGGCAGGATCGAGGGGCGCATCTCGTCGAGATCCGAGCTGATCGGATTGGCGAGCTTCATGTTCGCCTTGCCGCCGCCGAACAGCGGCGCGCGCTTGCTGTCCATGAACGAGAAGGTCACGGCCTCGTACAGCCCGCGCACCGCGAGCGCGCGGCGCACCAGGCGCGCACGGCGCTGATCGGCGGTCACCGTCACCTGCGGCAGCGCGCCCGGCAGTTGCATCGGCACGGCGGGCACCCTGTCGTAGCCGTGAATGCGCAGAATTTCCTCGACCAGATCGGCTTCGCCGTGCACGTCGCGGCGCCACGACGGCACATCGACCGACCAGGCGACCGCATCGGGCGATACCGTGAAACCTAAAGTCTGCAGGATGCGTTTGGCTTCGTGGTCGTCGACCGCCAGACCACCCAACGAGACCAGCCGTTCCGGCCGGAACGCCACCGTGCGCTTCCAATCGGGCATCGCGCCGGCGCTGACATTGTGGCTGGCTTCGCCGCCGCAGAATTCGAGCACCAGCCGCGCCGCGGCCTCGGCGCCCCAATCGGCGGATTCCGGATCGACGCCGCGCTCGAAGCGGTAGCGCGCATCCGACGTCACATCCAGCGCGCGGCCGGTCTGCGCGGTGCGGATCGGATCGAACAGGGCCACTTCGACGAACACGTTGGTGGTCGACTCCGAGCAGCCGGTCGTCCGCCCGCCCATGATGCCGGCCAGGGACGCGACGCCATTCGCGTCGGCGATCGCGGTCATGTCCCCGGTCAGCGCGTAGGTCTTGCCGTCGAGCGCATCGAAGGTTTCGCCCTCCTTGGCGAAGCGCATGACCAGATCGCCGCTGACCTTGTCGGCATCGAACACGTGCAGCGGGCGGCCCAGATCGAAGGTGACGTAATTGGTGATATCGACCAACGCCGATATCGGCCGTAGCCCGATCGCCGTCAGCCGGTCGCGCAGCCAGCGCGGGCTGGGCCCGTTCTTGACGTTGCGGAACATGCGGCCGACGACATACGGGCAGGCATCGCCGTTGCCGTTGGGGAAATCGCGCCGCCACTTGATCCTGCTGTCGAACGTGCCCGGAATCGCGGGCGCGTTGAGCTGCTTCATGGTGCCCAGACCGGCCGCCGCGAGATCGCGCGCGACGCCGCGCACGCCCAGGCAATCCTGGCGGTTCGGCGTGATCGCAATTTCGATCACCGGATCGTTGAGCCCGGCGACGTCGGCGAACTTGGCGCCGAGCGGCGCGTCGGCCGGCAGCTCGATAATCCCGTCATGCTCGTCAGACAGGCCCATTTCGCGTTCGGACACCAACATGCCGTTGGATTCGACGCCACGGATCAAGCCCTTCTTGAGCTCCAGCTTGGTGCCCGGGATGTACGAGCCGACCGGCGCGAACACGCCCTTCATGCCGGCGCGCGCATTCGGCGCGCCGCACACGACCTGCAGCTTCTCCTTGCCGGTATCGACCACGCAGACGCGCAGCCGGTCGGCATCGGGATGCTTCTCCGCCGAGACGACGTAGCCGACCGTGAACGGCGCGAGATCCTTCGCGCGGTCGGTCACGGCTTCGACTTCGAGGCCGATGGCGGTCAGCGTCTTGACGATCTGATCGAGCGACGCGGTCGTCTCGAGATGGTCCTTCAGCCAGTTGAGGGTGAACTTCATTGGCTGAGCCCTCCGGTCAGCGAGGGCACGTCGATCGGCACGAAACCGTAGTGGCGCAGCCAGCGCAGGTCGGCCTCGTAGAACGTCCGCAGATCGGGGATGCCGTATTTTAGCATGGCGATCCGTTCGATGCCCATGCCGAACGCGAAGCCCTGGTATTTCACCGGATCGATGCCGCAATTCTCTAGGACCTTGGGATGCACCATGCCGCAGCCGAGAATTTCCAGCCAATCGTCGCCGGCGCCGATCTTGAGCTCGCCGCCCTTGCGCGAGCAGCCGATATCGACCTCGGCCGATGGTTCGGTGAACGGGAAATGCGACGGGCGGAAGCGCACGGGCACGTCGGCCACTTCGAAATAGGCGCGGCAAAACTCGATCAGGCAGCCCTTGAGGTGGCCCATATGGGTCGTCTCATCGATCACCAGCCCTTCGACCTGATGGAACATCGGCGAATGGGTCATATCGGAATCTTTGCGGAACGTGCGGCCCGGCGCGATGATGCGGATCGGCGGCTTCTGGGCCAGCATGGTGCGGATCTGCACCGGCGAGGTGTGCGTGCGCAGCAGCTGCAGGCCGCGGTCCGGCCCCTCGCCGACCATGGCGCCAGCGTGTAGATGCGGCGCATCGGCGGCCGCTGAATCGGCGTTCATATAGAACGTATCGTGCATCTGGCGCGCCGGATGGCTGGGCGGGATGTTCAGCGCGGTGAAATTGTGCCAATCGGATTCGATGTGCGGGCCTTCGGCGACGACGAAGCCCATGGCGCCGAAAATCTCCGCGATCTCGTCCAGCGTCTGGCCGATCGGGTGCAGGCGGCCGCGCGCTTCGGGCCGCGCCGGCAAGGTCACGTCGATCTGTTCGGCGGCCAGGCGCTGCGTGAGCGCGTCGCCTTCGAGCGAAGATTTGCGCGCGTCCAGCGCCGAAGTGATTTCGTCGCGGATCCGGTTGATGGTCTGGCCCGCGGTCTTGCGCGCCTCGGGCTCGAGCGTGCCGATGGATTTCAGCAACTCGGTGATGCGGCCCTTCTTGCCGAGCGTGCCGACGCGCAGCTCCTCGAGCGCGGCGCGATCCTTCCCCGCGTCGATCGACGCCAGCAACTCGGCGCGCAATTGATCGAGATTTTCCATGCTACAATTCCGTCGCAATAAAAAAGGGCCGTTTCCGCGGAAACGGCCCTTCGTAGGTCTTCGAAAGAACGCGATCGGCTGGGCCGATCAAGCCGTCTTCGGAAGCGCCGCCTGGGCCGCGCTGACGACGGCCTTGAACTGGTCCGGATCGCGCGCCGCCATGTCGGCCAGAACCTTGCGGTCCAAGGCCACGCCGGCGAGCTTCAAGCCGTTGATCAGCTGCGAATAGCTGAGCCCCAGTTCGCGCGCGCCGGCATTGATGCGCTGAATCCACAAACCGCGGAAATCGCGCTTCTTGCGACGGCGGTCGCGATAGGCGTTGACGTAGTTCTTGTCGACCGCGGGCATCGCCACGCTGATCGCGTTCTTGGCGCGACCGCGGCGGCCCTTGGCCTGCTTGAGGACTTTCTTGTGGCGGGCGTGCCGGGTGACGCCCCGTTTGACGCGTGCCATGGATCAGCGCCCCCCGTACGGCAGGAGGTGCTTGCGCACATACGGCGCGTTGTGCTCGGACATGATGCCCGTGCCGCGGTTGGTGCGCTTCATGTCGGTGGAGCGGTTGTCGAGGTTGTGCCGCTTGCCGGCAAAGCCGCGCTTCACTTTGCCCGTGGCCGTGAAGCTGAACCGCTTCTTGGCCGAGCTTTTGGACTTCATTTTGGGCATTTTGCGATCCTTGGGTTTGAAGTTTCGATGTCGCGTTCGGAAACGCTTCGGGGCGACGAGGCATGCCCTGTACGCCATGCCGCCCGATTAGGACGCGGGGTTATAGCGGGGTTGGAACGGGGTGGCAAGGCGGAATTGGCGCTCAAAATCGCGGGTAAGGTACTGATTCTTCTTGGTTTTGAGCTTAGATCGAACGGAAAGGCACTGTGGAAAGGCGAACTAATCCATTAGGATAGCCCAATTGCATCAAGAATGCCTCCAAGGCGACCTTCGAAAGACCCATGTGACGGCTCGGACCGACAATAATACTAGAAATCGGCATCAGCCCACTGGAACCGACTTTTGAAGTCATGCTGATTGGTTGAAAGCCGGAAATTGTCGTACCTCGAACGATAAATTTCAAATTCCTAACGTCCCATGCTTCTAAGGTTCTCACGATCCTCCATTCGCTCTCTTCCTTGAAGGCATGATGCTTTATCAGCGGCGCAAATACTGAAAGCTTCAATAGCGCGTACTTTGCAAATTCAGACGCAAAGCTGCTCGAATTTTGTAGGTCGGAATTGGCGAAAACTGCTTGCTGGAAAATCTTATCAAGCTCCAGCAATAGCTTTTCATAAAGGCGCGCCTGTTCTTGGGGGGCATAAATGCAGGGCCAAAGTAAGGCACCTTCAGTCAGTACAACGTCAATCAATTTCGGCACATTGAAACCGATCGCAAATCCGCCTTCGCCATGCCCATATCCGCGCCATTGACTCAAACTGTCGGAAACTTCCGAAAAACATGAAACATATACCGGCGGAATCAACTTTTCGCCGCTCGCGCGAGAGATCCGCTCTAATATATTATTAAGTAGTATATTTGAAGGAATTGGGTTGTCCGGCTTTAAATTATGCCGAGCGACAAAACTAAAGCCGTCGATGCTATGTTGATATTCTGTTGAATCGTTTAGAAACGAAATATTCGTAGCACGCAGTTGAGTCTCGCTAAGTATTCCGAGGAGTCCGTTTGCCGAAGTGTAGTGAAAGATTTCGTCTGGCAGCTTCTTTAGTACCACGCCAATTGTATTGATGCTCAATTGATCGATTTTGGCCGCAACGTCTTGAGGTAGAGAACTATTTGCCATGTTCGACCTTAAAAATTGAGAACTTAAATCAGTCCCCACAGCCACGCCCAGGCGATCGCGAACCAGGTGACGTAGGACGAGGCGAGTCCGGCCGCGGCGCACACCGCGCCGGTCACCGCGAAGCCGGTCTGCCCGCGGAACAGGGCGAGAATCGCGAACAGAATCGCCACCGGTGCGAACAGCCACGGCTTGGTCAGGAAACTGGCGAAGCCGAATAGCACGCTCAGGCCGCCGAAGATCGGCAGATCGACGTGCACGACGACCGACGGGTGTTCGCCTTCGACGTCCTGGCCGAGCCGGGTGACGCGCACCACCCGCGGCAGTTTCCTGGCGACCGCGGCGCGGATCGACGGCAGATGCACGCGCGGCCGCGGCGCGCGCGGCGGCGGTTCCATCGCGGCATCGGGCGGGCCATTCGGCGCGGACGAAGTCGAACCGGGCTGACCGGATGCTTTCGCGTCGGATGCGGGCGTGCCGGGCGCCGCCAGGGCCGGCGGGTTCCGCTTCGGGTCGGGCGCCGGCGCGTTCATCCGGCCGGTTTGGCCGCGGCCGATGCGGACGTCGCCTCGGCCTGCGCGGCGCCGAGCAGCTTCTGCATGCGGTGCGTGGCGGCGACCGACAGCACAATGGCGCCGGTGAACACATAGATGCCCGCATGCACTTCGACGTCATTCACGATCGAGACCTTGACCGCGACGATGGTCAGCGCCACCACGAACACATCGAGCATCGACCATTTGCCGAGATTGTTGAGCAGCCCCACGTAAAAATGCGCGCGCGGGCTGGACGCATCGACACGCCGCCAGATCAGCCACGCGCTGATCAGTTTGACCGCCGGAAACAGCATCGAGAATACGAACACGACGAGGAACACGAGCACTTCGCGCTCCTTGAACAGCCCCCAGACGATGCCGGAGATCGAAATCCGTTCGGACAGGAACAGCAGCTTCGAGATCGTCATCAGCGGCAGGAACCAGGCCGCCACCAGCAGCACGAACGCCGCCAGCAGGGCGGGACCGATCCAGCCGTGGCCGCCGCGGGCGCTGAGCGATTGGGGATGGCGCGAGAACAGGGACATGCGGCGCACTATACGCGGTTCGATGTGGCAAACCCAAGGCGCGCCGGCGCAGGACCGGCGCGGCAGCGAAATTTCGGCGCGGTCGAAATCCGGCGCAAAAAAAAGCCGGGCCCGAAGGCCCGGCAAAGGGAACAGGGAGGCTTCACGTCTGGGAGGACGTCGGATCCAGCCAGGGAAGGCGGACCCGAAACCCGATCGGAGCGCCGAAGCGATCCGCCGCAAAAGGCGCCGGAGACCGTCGCGTTCTGGGGCGTCACGCGGGTTCAACGTGACGCTCGGTACCTATGCTTTCGATGCCCGAATTTCTATGTCCGGTTCGACAAATAAGCTATGTCGCACCCGCATGACTCGCGCGGGAACGGAATCCGAAGCGGGGCTGCGGCTTAGAACGGGGTTTCGGCGATCTTGCGCACGAGGAATTCGCGGAACGCGGTGACGCGGGCCGAGTTGCGCAGCGCTTCCGGATAGACGAAATACGATTCGCGCTCGGGCGCGCCGAGCTCCGGCAGCACGCGGACCAGGTTCTTGTCCGTCTGCACCATGTAGTCCGGCAGCAGGGCGAGGCCCAACCCGCTCTGCACGGCGCGGTAGATGCCGTAGACATTGTTGACGCGGAACACCGGCTGGCGCGGCGTGCTTTGATCGCGCCCGGCCTGCAGCAGCCAGTTGATGTCGGGGAACGGCGGCCGAGGTTCGTCGCCGAACGCCACGATACGGTGCTTGTCGAGGTCGGCGGCGGATTTCGGGATGCCGTATTTCTTCACGTAATCGGTCGAACCGTAGACGTGAAAATGGATCGTCATGAGCTGCTTGCGGATCAGATCCGGCTGGGTCGGCGGCTGCATGCGGATGGCGACGTCCGCCTCGCGCATGGTCAGATCCAATTCGATGTCGTCCACGATGAGCGAGACCTCGATCTGCGGATACAGCTCGATGAATTCGTGGATGCGCGGCGTCAGCCACGTGGCGCCGAAGCCGTTGGTGGTGGTCACGCGCAGCGGGCCTTCCGGCCGGCTCTTGCTTTCGGCGATCAGCGCTTCGGTGGATTTGAGCTTGGTCTGAATTTCGCGCACGGCGCGGAACAGCATTTCGCCCTGCTCGGTCAGCACCAGGCCGCGCGCGTGGCGGTGGAACAGCGGTGCCGCGAGGCTTTCCTCGAGCGCGCTGATCTGCCGGCTGATTGCCGACTGGCTGAGCCGCAGGTTCTCGCCGGCATGGGTGAAGCTGCCGGCTTCGGCCACGGCAAAGAAGATTCGAAGTTTGTCCCAATCCATCACGATCTTTA
Source organism: Alphaproteobacteria bacterium (assembly GCA_050186335.1). Classification (GTDB taxonomy): domain Bacteria; phylum Pseudomonadota; class Alphaproteobacteria; order Bin65; family Bin65; genus JBFWYO01. Next base: position 8,143 of record JBFWYO010000084.1, read on the forward strand.
TTCCGCGGCGGCGGCCTGCGGCTCCTGTTCATGCTCGGCCAGAAAACGCTGGGCCTCGAGGGCGGCCATGCAGCCCAATCCGGCGGCGGTGACGGCTTGGCGGAAAACCTTGTCCTTGACGTCGCCGGCGGCGAACACGCCAGGAATGTCGGTCGCGGTGCTGTCGGGCTTAGCGATCAGATAACCGTCGCTGTCCATCTTCAGCTTGCCCTTGAACAATTCGGTGTTCGGGGTGTGGCCGATGGCGACGAACAGACCGTCGACCTTGAGCTCGCTGGTCTCGCCGGTCCTGACGTTGCGCAAGCGGACGCCGGTCACGGTTTTCTGGTTTTCGCCGAGCACTTCTTCGACTTCGCTGTCCCAAATCATCTTGATCTTGGGGTTCTTGAACAGCCGGTCCTGCATGATCTTTTCCGCGCGCAGCGTGTTGCGACGGTGGATCAACGTAACCTTGGTGGCGTGATTGGTGAGGTAGATCGCCTCTTCGACCGCCGTGTTGCCGCCGCCGACTACGGCGACTTCCTTGCCGCGAAAGAAGAACCCGTCGCACGTGGCGCAGGCCGATACGCCGCCGCCCTGGAATTTCTTTTCGCTTTCCAGGCCGAGCCAGCGCGCCTGGGCGCCGGTGGCGACGATCACGACATCGGCGAGATACACGTCGCCGCTGTCGGCGACGCATTTGAAAGGCCGCTGCGAAAAATCCACGTCGACGATCAGATCGTGGGTCATCTTGGCGCCGACATGCTCGGCCTGCAGACGCATCTGCTCCATCAGCCAGGGGCCCTGGATGACATCGGCGAAGCCCGGATAATTCTCGACGTCGGTCGTGATCGTCATCTGGCCGCCCGGCACCATGCCGGCGACGATGCGCGGCGACAGATTGGCGCGCGCGGCATAGATGGCGGCGGTATAGCCGGCCGGGCCGGAACCGATGATCAGCAGCTTTTCGCGAACGGTTTGAGCCATGGATCTTTCGTGCGGTCGTTTGAAGCGAGGATCTGGAATGCGATGCCGGGTGCGGTCACCGATAGGTTTTGGGTGGCATGACCGCTTTGCATGGGTATTCATAAGTATGCAAATTGCGCAAAGCAAGGGATCGGCGAAAATTATTGCACCGATACGAGAAAATTCAATTATATCAATATAATAACACCCTAATTGACGGCCCCCGTAAGTATGCCCAGCATGCACCCAGCCATGCTGCACCTGCACAGGGATGCCGGTATCGCGCCGAAACGCCCCTGCAGGCCGGACCTCAGAAGCCGAACATGTGATCGAGACTGAACGCGGCGCCCGGATGCTCGATACCGTGATAGCCGAACAGACGGCAGGTGTGATCGCGCACCAGTATATGCGCATCGCGCCCGGCTTTGACGCGTTCGGCATCGTCGAACAATTCCGAGACGCGCCACAGCAGCGAGCCGTTGCACGGAATGGCGACGCGCCGCCGCGCGATCGCGGCACCGGTATGATCGTGCAAAATGAGATCGGTCGCCGACTCGGCGTGCCACGGCGTCGATGCAGGGTAAATCAGATGGCACAGCGTTTCCGCCGGCGCGGGCGCCAGGCGCAGGAACAGACGCGTGCTCAGACCCGGCGCCGGACCGGCATAGGATTGCGGCTCGTGGCGATAGGTCAGCACGGTATTGAAAATATGTGCGCCGAAGCTGGTTTCCGCGACGTGCCCGGTTTCGCGGTCCTGGTAGCGGAAGATCGCATGCGCCCAACCGTCCGCGCCGCCGCCGTCGGCGAAATCGTAGACGAGTTCGAGATGGCCGTAGCCGCCCGGCGACTCGCCGGCGCGCCCGAACCCGTCGGCGCCGATCAGCCGGGTGACATCGAGCCATTGGCAGTCGGCGCGCCGCAGGCGGCCGAGGCGATGGCGTTTGATCTCGTTGCCGGCGGCATCATAGACGATGACGGCAAGCGGCAAATCGGCCTGCGCGGTCGCCATCGGCGTCGGCAGCAGCTCGGTGCGGAACCGATCGATCGGCAGCACCGGCGCCGGCAGGATGTACCCCTTGCCGAGCAGCTCGCCCATTTCAGCGATGCGCGGATCGGACGCAAGGTCGTCGCGTTCGACATTGACGTGGGCAATGCGCGTGCGCCCGTTGGCTGCGGTGATTTCGTAGCGCGGGCGCACGCAGTGCTTGCCGGCGCGGATTTCGATCTGCTGCGGCCAGCGCGCATTGGGCAGCAGCGTCGAGACATCGAGCGCATGCGTGGCGAACGGCGCGATGCCGGTTTGCAGCCACGCGGTTTCGTCGCTGCCCATCGGATTCAACCCGATGCCGCCGGCGGGAATGACCGACGGATGGCTGTTCTGCAGCCACAGGACGATTTTTTCGCCGGCCAGCGGTGCCGGCAGGCCGGCGTAACGATCGGCCGGCCATGCGTTGGCGTCGTGGGTGCAGGAAAGGATCGTCGGGTCGTCGCCGTAGGTATCGAGCGCGTACTTGACGATCGGATGGCCAGCCGCACCGATCACATGCAGAAACAATTGACCCGTGAACGGCCCGAGGCCGAAGCGCCGGCGCACGGCGTCGCTGTCGATCACCACGCCGCCCATCGCATCCGGCAGTTTCTCGGTCCATTCGGCGAGCACGGCGCCGTCGCCGCCGAACAGACAGGCGTACAGATGCGGCGCCGCGGCGCCGTAGCCCGACCAATAGTTTGCGGTCGAGACGCGGGTGTGTCGGCCGCCCGCGTCGCGGAAAAACGCGAAATTGACCACGAAATTGATCGGGTCCAGATAGCGGGCCGGCTCGGTCAGCGCGTCGTTCGGCAGCCGCATATCGTCGAGCGTGGCGACCGCGCATTCGCGCGGCAGCAAGTGCCGGAGATGGGCGGTCAGCCGCCCGGCATCGAAGGCAGCGACGAACAGCAGGTCGGCGGCGCTTGCGGCCAGGTTGGTGATCGGCTGCACCCGCGCACCCAAAACCACGCGCTCGAGCGCCTGAATGTCCTGCACGTAGACCGCGGGGGCCGCAGCGAAGCGATGCACCTGATCGAAGCTCTCGGCGAGCCCGTGCGGATCGTACACCGCAAGCGACTTCGCCTTGCGCAGCCGCGCGACCAGCTTTGCCGCCCCGGCGGCGGCGCGCGGATGCACGATTGCGCTGTAAAACGGATTGCCGCCGCGGATATTGCTGAACGTGTCGATGTTAAGTGCCATAAACCGATCCGAGCGCGCGCCGTGCCTGAAAATTCCGGACCGCGCGATACGCGGTCGGCGTTCATCCCTATACGACAATGCGGCGCTAAACGATGCCCCGTTGTTCCAATCGCCGCCAGACTTCCGCCGCCGCGCGTAAAGTATCGTCGGGCGGCGCGTAGCTCCAAGCTTCGATGTGTCCGTCGAAGGGGCGCGTATAGCCGCGCGCCTGCATGTGACGGTGAAAAGCGGCAATGCGCTTCGAGTGCCCCTCCAACGCCGCCACGTAGACCGGCTTGCCGGTCGAGCACGCTTCCGAGGTCATGGAAACCGAATCGACGGTGACCACGATCGCGTCGGCCCACGCCAGCATGCCGAAATACGGGTTGTCGCCGCCGCCGTCCCAGACATACGAAGGCAGTCCGCGCAGCTTGTCGAGCAGGATGCGGGTGTTCTCGGCGCCGGTGCGGCGCGAGGGCGTGATCATCAAACCGGTGTGCTGGCGCCGGCAGACCGTCGCCAGTTGGTCGGCAAGCCGCGTCATCGCCGCTTCGGTCAGACGATGCCGTTTGTTCGAGCCGCCGATCAGCACGGCCACGCGCGGTTGCGGCAAATGCTCGAACAGATCGGCGAACCGCGCGCGCGCGGCGGCGAGTTTTGCCGGCGTCACGCGATGGATCGCGGCTTCGGTGACGAAAATATTCGCGCCGCCTCTTCCGTCATGACGCGGCAACACCAGCATATCGAACCACGCAGCCGGGACCGGCGGCGCCAGCACCTGCACGACAAAGCAGCGGCCGCCCGCCGCCATGCGGATCGCATGCGCGGGCGCCGCCGCGCGCTTGCCGCAACTGATCAGCAGGTCCGGCCAGGGCGGCGTCAGCGCATCGCTCGCCGCATCGCCGAGCTCGAGCGGCCGGCGCCACAGGCGCGGCGGCACAAATTTCCACGGCGCGCGCGGCATAAAGCGCTTGATCTCGGGCTGCAACCCCATCGCTTCGGCCAGGCCGACGGCCTGATTGACCGTACCGGTGTGCCCCTCGGTCAGAACCCAACAACGTAGAGCGGAACGCGATTTCTGCATGCCTGGTCAGTCTTGGCCGCGCCGCGCCGCGCGCGCAAGGGCCGGTCCGGCAACGGCACGGAAAAGCAAGCTTTCTGCCGGCATTGCCGTCACTATTGAAATATTATTGCGCACGGTAATATAATTGCGCAATGCTGAGCCCGCTCCGGGCCGGCGGCAATCCTCACAACGATGGCGACGGGTGCGGTCCATGCGGCGTGTCAAGCTCGACAAGATCGACCTGAAAATTCTGCGCGACCTGCAGGCCAACGGGCGCATGACCAACGTGGAACTCTCGCAACGTGCCGGCATTTCCGCGCCGCCATGCCTGCGCCGCGTGCGGGCGCTCGAGGAGGCGGGATACATCCGCGGCTATCACGCCGAACTGAGCCACGAGGCGCTCGGCTTCGAAGTGATGTTCTTCGCCGTGGTCGGACTCGACAGCCAATCGGAGGCGGTGCTTACCGGATTCGAGAAGCGAATGGAAGACTGGCCCGAGGTGCGCGAGTGCCACATGGTGCGGGGCGCGGGCGATTTCGTGCTCAAGATCGTGGCGCAGAACACCGCGCACGAAAACGAACTGACGACGCGCCTGACGTCGGCGCCGCACGTCGCGACGGTGCAAACCATTCAAGTGATTCGCACGGCGAAGCTGCAGCCGGGCGTGCCGATCACCGCCGAGGAGTGACCCCGTGGCCGGCCCGATAACCGGCCCGGCGCGCGGCGGCTAATCGCGCAGCTTCGTGAACAGGAAAGTGTTGGCGGCATTCAGTTTGTGGCAGGCGAAACAGGCCTTGCCGTTGTCGGTGACCAGCCGCCGGTCGCGCTCGCCATTCAAGAACGCCTCCCAGCCCCAGCCGCCGGTTTCCTTGAATCGGACCTCATCGCGTTCCATGACCAGAATCACCTTGCGCGCGCCCTGCCGCTGAATCTTGAGCGTGTCCTCGACGATATGAAAGCGATCGAGGACCAATATGGCGCCGGTCTTGAACGTGCCGGTTTTGAATCCGTCCAATGCCAAGGCATTGAGATAGATGTTGGAGATGCCGGACTCGGGATCGGGCGGCGTGGACTCCGGCTTCGCGGTCGAGTGATTGTGATACCAGGCGCGATAACCATCCGGAAAAGCGACGAGAGTCGAATCGGCCGCCATTGCTGCACCCGCCAGACAAATCAGCGCGGCAATTTTTGTCCCGATCGCACGAATCGACATGGCTCCGAGCTCCATCGTCAGGTTGGGCGCGGTTGCACTGCGCCCGCCATATTCTTGCTGTGTCTTACATAATACCGCTGAATTTTGGGTGAAGAGGCGACTCGCGGATACCCGAACGATTACCCGGACGCCGCAACGGTTAACGCACGAACCATCAGGGTTAATTCCTGGGCAAAGGCGGATACCCGATCGAGCCTGCGCCGTTCGGATGCGAACGAGGCCCGATCCAGGGACCGAGCCTCGCAGAGCTCCGAAACTGCGTCGCCTGCGGGTTACTTCGGCGCGATGACCATGGTCATCTGGCGGCCTTCGAGGCGCGGATATTGTTCGACCTTGGCGAGTTCGATCAGATCGTTCTTGACCCGGTCGAGCACTTTGATCGCCAGATCCTGGTGCGCCAGTTCGCGGCCACGAAACCGCAGCGTGACCTTGACCTTGTCGCCTTCCTCCAGGAACCGATGGATCGAGCGCATCTTCACGTCGTAATCGTGAATGTCGATGTTCGGGCGCATCTTGATCTCTTTGATCTCGATGACCTTCTGCTTCTTGCGCGCTTCGTTCTTCTTTTTCTGGACTTCGTACTTGAACTTGCCGAAGTCGAGGATCTTGCACACAGGCGGGTCGGCGTTGGGCGAGACCTCGATCAAATCGAGGCCGACCTCTTCCGCCCTGCGGATCGCATCCAATTTGTTGACGACGCCGACATTCTGCCCATTCTCGTCGACGAGACGGACGGTCGGCGAATCGATCTGATGGTTGACGCGCGGCCCGTCGCGGGGCGGCGCGGTATTGCCAGTGGGTCTACGGATTTATTCTCTCCTTCGTTCGGCACCCTGGATTGGGCGGGTGCGGGGCCCGGTTGATGTGGAGCGCGTGCCGCGCCGGTCAAGCCGGCGGGGCTGCTGCCTTCGAAAGTGTAGCGACCGCCGCATCCAAGGCAAGCGTGTCTTGGGCCTGCGAGCCGAGCCGGCGGAGCGCGATCGTGCCTTCCTCGGCCTCGCGCTTGCCGACCACGGCGAGCAGCGGCACCTTGGCCAGGCTGTGCTCGCGGACCTTGTAGTTGATCTTTTCGTTGCGCAGGTCGAGTTCGACCCGCAGCCCGGCCTGCCGCAGCCGTTCGGCGACCTTGCGGGCGTAGTCGTCGTGGTCGTTGGTGATCGAGGCGACCACGGCCTGCACCGGCGCAAGCCAGAGCGGGAACCTGCCGGCGTAGTGCTCGATCAGCACGCCGATGAAGCGTTCGAACGAGCCCAGGATGGCGCGATGCAGCATGACCGGGCGGTGGAACTGCCCGTCCTCGCCGACATATTTGGCATCCAGCCGGTCGGGCATGACGAAATCGACCTGCAGCGTGCCGCACTGCCAATCGCGGCCGATCGCATCGCGCAGCACGAATTCCAGCTTCGGGCCGTAGAACGCGCCCTCGCCCGGATTGAGCTCGAGCTCGACCCCGGCCTGCTCGGACGCCGAGCGCAGCGCATGTTCGGCCTTGTCCCACACCGCGTCGCTGCCGGCGCGCGTGGCCGGGCGATCGGAAAACTTCACGCGCACGTCGGCGAAGCCGAGATCGCCGTACACCTTGCGCAGCAGATCGCAGAACGATTTGGTTTCGGCGACGATCTGATCTTCGGTGCAGAAAATATGCGCATCGTCCTGGGTGAATGCGCGCACGCGCATGATGCCGTGCATGGCGCCGGAGGGTTCGTACCGATGGCACGAGCCGAACTCGGCGAAGCGCAGCGGCAGGTCGCGATAGCTTTTCTGGCCCTGGCGGAAAATCTGGATGTGGCCCGGGCAGTTCATCGGCTTGAGCGCATAGATTCGGTGCGCCTCGTCCTGCTTGGCGGTTTCCGACCGCGGCACCGCCAGGAACATGCCTTCGTAGAATTTTTCCCAGTGGCCGGACGCTTCCCACAGTTTGCGGTCGATCAATTGGGGCGTCTTGACCTCGACATAGTCCGAGGCTTCGAGCCGAGCCCTGAGATAGCGCTCCAGCGTGCGCCAGAGCGTCCACCCCTTGGGATGCCAGAACACGCTGCCGACGGCCTCTTCCTGCTGGTGGAACAGGTCCATTTCGCGGCCGATGCGGCGATGATCGCGCTTCTCGGCCTCTTCCAGGCGCGTGAGGTAGGCTTTGAGCTGCTTTTCGTCGGCCCAGGCGGTGCCGTAGATGCGCTGGAGCTGCTGGTTGCGCGCGTCGCCGCGCCAGTAGGCGCCGGCCACCTTCATCAGCTTGAACGCCTTCGGCAGCTTGCCGGTGGACGGCAGATGCGGGCCCATGCACAGGTCGAGCCAATTGCCCTGGCGGTAGATCGAAATCTCGTCGCCGGCCGGAATTTCGCCGACCCATTCGGCTTTGTATTTTTCGCCGATCGATTCGAAATGTTCGATCGCCCGTTGGCGCGACCAGACTTCGCGCGAAATCTTTTCGTCGCGCTCGACGATTTCCTTCATGCGCGCTTCGATCTTGGAAAAATCGTCCGGCGTGAACGGCTGATCGCGCACGAAATCGTAATAGAACCCGTCCTCGGTCGACGGGCCGAAGGTGATCTGCGTGCCGGGATAAAGTTCCTGCACCGCTTCGGCCAGCACGTGCGCCGCGTCGTGGCGAATGAGGTCCAACGCCTCGGCGTCCTTCGAGGTGACGATGGACACTTTGGCGTCGGCTTCGATCGGCAGCGAAAGATCCTTGAGCGCGCCGTCGATGCGCACCGCCAGCGCCGCCTTGGCCAGCCCGGGGCCGATCGCGGCGGCAAGCTCCGCACCGGTCACCGGACCGGGGAATTGTCTCACGCTGCCGTCGGGCAAGGTGATGGCGACCATGGAGCTCACATAAACGGTTGCCGCGGGCGAGGTTCGACCGCGGGGTGGGTTTGCGGGGCGGCGGAATGTAGAGGGGTTGAACTGTCGGTTCAAGGCGCGGGTTGAAAGCCCCGGCTCAGAAACTCACGGAAAACGGCAAGGCACCCCAGACGCGTTCGAGATCGAGCGCGGCCAGCGCATCGACGCGCAACACCTCGACGCGGGCGCCGCGGCCGCCGCGCGGTGCCGTGCGCGCGGGATCGGACGCGCCGGAGAACAAGACCAGACACGGACAGCCGGCCAACGCCAACAGGTGCATCGGGCCGGTGTCGTTGCCAACCGCCCCGCGCGCGCCGCGCGCGAGGCTGGCCAGATCCGCGAAGCTGGTTTGGCCGGTCAGATCGCGCGCGCCGGGCGCCTGGGCAACGATCGCTTGCGCGAGCGCGCGCTCGTCGGCGCCGCCCAGAACGACCGGCGTCAAGCCCGCGGCCAGCAGGCGCTGGGCCAGCGCCGCGTAACGTTCCGCCGGCCAGCGCTTTTCCGGCCGATGGGCCGCACCGCCCGGAACCATACATATATATAGTGTGGGCAGCCCGAACTTACCCACATCTGCTTGCAGGAACGCCAGATCGGCCAAGGGGACCGAATCGATGCCGGCACGCCGCAACTGGCCCTGCTGGCGCTCGATGGTGTGGATCCTGGTGCGCTCCGGGTTGTCGTCCGGGTGCGAGCAGCCGGGCGCGATGCCGGACCATTCGACGCCGCGCCCCAGCAACCGGAAATAGAAACCGCTGCGATCCGAGGTCTGCAGATCGTAGACGCGGACGAAACCGGCGTCGCGCATGCGCCGGCGCAGCGCCAGCCAGGCGCCGAGCTGCCACAGCTTCGGCCGGGTGTCGGTCCAGATCTCGTCGAAATAGCCGCTGGCCCGCGCGAGTTCGACGAACGGGCCCGTGGTCAGCAGCGTGATGTGCGCGTCCTTGTGGTGCCGCCGGATCGCCGCCATCGGCCCCAACGACAGCACGAAATCGCCGAGCGCGCCGAGGCGAATCACCAAAACTCGGGGTCGGTTCGTGGCCGGGCTCATGGTTCGACCGGCGGCAGCGCCAGCGCGCGGCGATACAGACGCAGCGTTTCGGCGCACATGAGGTCGCGCGTGAAGTTCTTACGCACGTTGGCGATCGCGGCCGCGGCCATGGTCTTGCGCGAATCGGCATCGAGCGCCAGCGCGCGGCCGATCGCGTCGGCCAGGGACGCCTCGTCGCGCGCGCGGAACAGCCAGCCGGTTTCGCCCTCGCGCACGGTTTCGCGCGCGCCGCCATGATCGGGCGCAATGACCGGCCGGCCCATGGCTTGCGCTTCGACGATGGTGCGGCCGAACGCTTCCGGGTCGGTCGAGGCCGAGACGACGACGTCGGCGAGCATGAACGCGGCCGGCATGTCGCGGCACTGATCGGCGAAGCGGACGTGACGTTGCAGACCGAGCCGCTCGGTCAGCGCTTCCAATTCGGCGCGATACGCGCTGCGCCCCTGGTCGCTGCCGACCAGGAGGGCGATGAACGCGCGATCCTTGAGCCGCGCGGCGGCGCGCAGGAACAGTTCCTGGCCTTTCCAGCGGGTCAGCCGGCCCGGCAACATGACCACCGGCAAACCGTCGAGCAGGCGCCATTCCTCGGCCAGCCTGACCATGCGCGCAGCCGGAACCTTTTCCGGGTCGAATATGTCGACATCGACGCCGCGCGGGATGATGGTGATTTTTTCCGCCGGCACGCGGTAGTGCTGCTTTATATGCTCGGCGATGAACTGTGAGATCGCGATGACCGCCACACCTTTGGTCATGATCGCATTGTAGGCGCGCTTGAAGGGGCCTTTGAAATTATACGTGCCGTGAAACGTGGTGACGAATACCCGGCCGGTGCGGCGCGCCGCGGCGCGGGCGCTCCACGCGGGGGCGCGCGAGCGGGCGTGCACGAGGTCGATGTTTTCGCGTTCGATCAACTCGGCCAGGCGCTTGGCGTTGGCGCGCAAGGTGAAGGGGTTCTTGCTGGCCAGCGGCAGCGTCACGTGCGCGGCGCCGGCGCGCTCGATCTCGCGCACCATGGCGCCGCCCTGCGAGGCGACGATGGCGCGGCCGCCAGCCTTGACGATGGCCGCGGCAACGTCGACCGTACCGCGTTCGACCCCGCCGGTTTCCAGCGCCGGCAGAACCTGCAGCACGGCAATCCCGGCGGCGCGCTTGTCGGCATCGCCGGGCGATGATCTGGTCTCGGCGGAATTATCCTTGGGAGGCGACAGCGTCATGACGACGGACAGCGCCGCAGCTGCGCGGCTGGCAAAAACATCCGATATCTTAGCACGCGCGGACGGATCGACAATTGCGTATCACCTTCTGGCCGGCGTGCGAACGCCCGGCGTCGTCTTCCTGCCCGGCTTCCGCTCCGACATGCAGGGCGGCAAGGCGCTGGCGCTGGAGGCTTTGTGCCGCGCCGAAAACCGTCCATTCGTGCGCTTCGATTACACCGGCCACGGTCAATCGAGCGGGCATATCGAGGACGGCACGATCGGGTCCTGGACCCAGGACGTGCTCGACGTGCTCGACCGGCTGATCGTCGGCCCGGTCGTGCTGGTCGGCTCGAGCATGGGCGGCTGGATCATGCTCCTGGCGGCGCTGGCGCGCAAAAGCCGGATCGCCGGCCTGGTCGGCGTGGCGCCGGCGCCGGACTTCACCGAAGACCTGATCTGGAACGACGTGCCCGAGGCGGTGCGCAAGACCTTGCGCGAAAAGGGCGTTTATTACGAGGTGTCGCAATACAGCCCGGAACCCACTCCGATCACGCTGAAGCTGATCGAGGACGGACGCCGGCGCCTGGTGCTGCGCGCACCGATCGAACTCGACTGTCCGGTGCGCCTGATCCACGGCCTCAGCGATTCCGATGTGCCGTGGCAATTGTCGCTGCGGCTGGCCGATACGTTGACCAGCCGGGATGTCGCCGTGACCCTGGTCAAGCATGGCGACCACCGATTGTCCGAGCCGGCGGACCTGGCGCGCCTGTGTCGCACCGTGAGCGATGTCTGCGCGATACCGCACGAGGTTGCGGCGAATCGCAGCAGTTAGCCGTGCCTGCTGGCGAGAATCGCCCGTAAACCTTCGCGATACGTCGGATAACGCAGCACATAGCCGAGTTCGGCTTTCAAGCGCGCGTTACGGACCCGGCGATTATCCTGATAGAAACTCGCCGCCATCGGCGTCAGGCGATCCGGCTCGTAGGGCTCGAGCGGCGGCGGTTCGACCCCGAGCAGATGGGCCGCAAACGCCACCACGTCCGACGCCGGCGCCGGCTCGTCGTCGCATACATTATAGACGGCGCCGGGGTTCGGCCGCGCGATCGATGCGCGCAGCGCGCCGGCAATGTCGTCGACGTGAATGCGCGAAAAAAACTGCCCCGGCTTGTCGATGCGTTTCGCCGTGCCGGCACGAAGTTGATCGAACGCGCTGCGCCCGGGGCCGTAAATGCCGGGCAAGCGGAAAATATGGACCGCGACTCCCGATTCCCGCTGCAAATCCAGCCAAGCGCGTTCGGCCTCGACGCGTTGCCTCGCACGCGCGCTGGACGGGCGCAGATCGTCGTTCTCGTCCACCCACGCGCCGCCGCGATCGCCGTAGACGCCGGTCGTCGAAAAATATCCGAGCCATTGGAGGGCCTTACCGCGCGCAAACGAATCGCGGTGGAACTTCAACGCGGGATCGCCGGTTGCGTCGGGCGGAATCGAAAGCAGAACGTGCGTCGCCGCGTCGAGCGCGCCGCGGTCCGCCAGCGCGCGCGTGCCGTCGAACGAATGCATCTCAAATCCCAAGGCTTTCAGCCGTTCCGCGCGCGCCGCATCGCGCACGGTTCCGCGCACGCGCCAATTCTCCGCGCGTAATGCGCGCGCGAGACGTTCGGCCGAATATCCGAGCCCGAAACAAAACAAAGTCTTGGCAGCGCTGCGATCGATCATGATTCCACGTGACGATAGAACGGCTTCGCGCAAATCTAGATGCCATTCCGCGACCGGACACAAGTGGTGCGTTGACGCGGAACGAAATCCGGCCCGCGCAAAAATTTGGCGGAATCCCTTACCGAAAATAAATCGATGGTGAACGCGATGCGAACATGTTCATTGCAGACGCACCGCACAAAATGCGGGCACGACAATGCGCTACGAAGCTTATCAATAACTTAGAAACCGATCTTCGGTTCGGCGCACGGCGAAAATGTTGCGTCGGTGCGCGCAAGAAAATTTTTGATCGGTGCGCGCGTGATTCACTTGCACCCTTTCACGTGCGTCGTTACATTCCAGTGACATTAAAGAGCGTTGTATTTTTTCGTCGTT
>JBFWYO010000085.1:0-20590 GCA_050186335.1 Alphaproteobacteria bacterium
TTGCAAGGCCCACTGCAACACGGTCGCCGCAATCGAGAAGCCGGCCCAGACGATCAGATAGCCGAGCAAGAAAATCGCGGTCGGGACGTGCGGCGCGCCGCGGCTGCGCCGGCGGCGGTTGATGAGCGCAAATGCCGTGATCATGGGGCCTATGCCGGGCACCATCATCGCCGCCATCATGACGGTCCACATGACGAACACCAAGAACGTACTGACCGGCGTCCAAGATGCCTGCATGCCGTTCATCGACATGTTCATGTCGCGCCACATCGCAGCTTCCATCTTGTCCATCAGCCGGACTTGATGAACCGTGTAGGCCCAAGCCAGCGCGCAAACGACGACGAGCAGCGCTGCGACGATAAATCGATCGCGCCGGGGCGCCGCGCCCCCCTCGATATTATCTCGAGTCATTGTTTCTGGAGGGATTGCCGCCAGGTAAACGTTTTCGGCCCGCGCAGGTCGAACGAGATGTGCTTGGACGAACGCATCGACCAATCCCAGTTCCGCCCGAAGGCGCCGGTGACGACATTGCGCTTGGCCTGGCCGACGGTCAGAAATCCGGGCACGACTTCGGGCCGCGGGGCGTTATAGATCCGACACGTGTCGTTTTCCGGCACCATGTATTTGCGGTACGGGCCGCCCAGACCTTCCACCATCCCGGGCACTTCGACGCGCCAATTCTCCGCGTCGTGCGTGACCTTCATCTTCACGAACTCGACGCCGTCCAGACTGAGCGTAAGGTCGCGCCACGCCGCGAACGCACCGCCGGCGTAGCCGGTAAAGATCTTTTGCAGCGCCGTGCGCTCTGCGGCATTCGCGCGGTCGTCGATCAGGAAGCCGAACTCCCGGTTCTTCTCCATGACGTTGCCGGCCCAATGGATGATCAGGACGACGGCAAGGTCATTGGTGATCTTCAGCTCGCCGTAATGACCTTCGCGAATCAGCCAGGTCAGCACGCCTTCGCAATAGCCGAGCGTCGGATCCGAGCCGAAATTGCACGGGCAGCCGATCGCGCAGTTGCATAAATCCCACCAATCGCCGATCAGCCGCCAATTGGGCACCTCCGGCGTTTGTGCTGCAGCTTGTGCATCTGACATCGATCGACCTTCGCCGAGGCGGCAACGGGATCAGTGATTGCAGCCCGGCCCGTGCACGTGGTCGTGGTCGTGCGCGAGATCGGCCTGCGCCTTGTCGGACAGCACGTAATCGAACGCCTGCAGGAACACCTCGCTGTCCTGCGCGCCCGAGATCGCGAACTGCCGGTTGAGGATGAAGCAGGGCACGCCCTGCACGCCCATGCGTCGGGCCATCTGGTCCTCGGCGCCGATGCGCTCGCGATCTTCGTCGGACGCGAGATAGGCGCGCACGGCCTGGGCGTCCATGCCAGCCTGGGCGGCGATGGCGACCAGCGTGTCGATATTGCCGATATCCTTGCCATCCATGAAATAGGCCTGGAACAGCGTTTCGACCACGGCGTCCTGTTTGCCTTCGCGACCGGCGCGGTCGATCAGACGATGCGAATCGACGGTATTGGGCTGACGCGCGATGCCGGCGAAATTGAAGGCGAGATCGACGCTTTCGCCGGCTGCCTGGACCTGCTTGTAGATTTCCTTGGCGCGATCGCCGTCGCCGAACTTCTTGGCCAGATGTTCACGCCGCTCGGCACCTTCGCGCGGCATGTCCGGATTGAGCTGAAACGGCCGCCAGCCGATGCGCACTTCGATGCCGGCGGGCACCTGCGCGAGCGCGCGTTCGAGTCGGCGTTTGCCGACGAAACACCACGGACACACAGTGTCGGACACGATATCGATGGTGATGATCTTGTTGGTCGCAGTCGACGCGGCGTCGAGCGCGTTGGTGTCGGGAGGGGTCATGTTGGCTCCGAATTGTGCACGAATTGAACTATACTGTGGAGACGGACGGCCCCCAATTGCTAAAAGCGGAGGGTCGCCCGCGGTTCATCGCCGGACGCCAGAAGGAGCCGAGTTTGGATTCGCTGCTCGAATCGGTACGGGGCATCATCAATCAGCTCGACCCGCTGAACACGGGCAACAAGATCATTTTTTACGCATGGCTGGTAATCTACATCTTCACCACGATTGCCTTGTGGCGCTCGCAGAAATCGTGGGTCCGCCTGATCTGCCTGATCCTCAACCAGGTGTTCTCGATCGGTTTCATCCTGTCCTGGGGGCTGGCGATCGTCATAGCCGCCGACCAGTGGAAACCCGCCCTGGTGGTTGCGGTTTCGACGCTGACGCTGACGCTGGTGCTATTTCGCAGCCGCGATCCGCATAAGAGCAAGCGTTTGCTCAGCGGCAACGATTTGATCGATCTGCACCGGCAATGGATGCCGTCGGAACCGGAAGACGCGGTTCGGCCACCCCCCCAGCCGCGCGAGACACCGACGCCGCCGGCCCGCGAATTGCCAGCGCGCAAACGTTAAGCCGCTTGCCCGATTTGTCTTGTTTGAACTTCTAAGGAGCCGCGACCGTGGACTTCACATTGCCTGCCGAGATCGACGCCTATCGCCTGCGAATCCGCGCCTTTCTGGACGAGACCGTGATGCCGTTGGAGGGCCAGACGGAGGCCTACGACGAGCACGAGAACATCCGCATCGATATCCTTAAGCAGGTTCAGGCCAAGGCGCGCGCAGCGGGGCTATGGGCGTTCCAAATGCCCAAAGAGCGGGGTGGGCAGGGGTTGCCGGTGGTCGGCATGGCGGCCTGCTACGAGGAAATGGGGCGCTCGATTTTCGGTCCGGTGAGCTTCAATTGCGCGGCGCCCGACGATGGCAACATGATTCTGCTCAACCGGGTCGGAACCGCCGAGCAGAAGAAGCGCTGGCTGCAACCGATCGTCGACGGCGCAGTGCGCTCGGCGTTTGTGATGACCGAGCCGCACCCGGGCTCGGGTTCGGATCCGGCCGGCATGATGCGCACCAGGGCGGAAAAGCGGGGCAACAAGTGGGTGATCAAGGGCCATAAATGGTTCATCACCGGCGCCGGCATTGCGGAGCACTTCATCGTTCTGGCGCGCACCTCGGACGACCCAAGGAAGGGCCTGAGCGCGTTCCTGTTTCATCGCGACCAGCCCGGCTGGGAGATCGTGCGCCGGATTCCGATCATGGGCCCGGAGGAACATGGCGGTCATTGCGAACTGATGTTCCACGATCTCGAGATCGGCCCGGACGACGTGCTGATGGATATCGGCGACGGGCTGAAGGCGACGCAGATCCGCCTGGGCACCGCCCGGTTGACCCATTGCATGCGCTGGCTGGGCATGGCCAAGCGGGCTTTGGAGATCGCATCGGCGCACGTCCGGGAGCGGGAAGCGTTCGGCAGCAAGCTGGCGGCCCATGAGGGCGTGCAATGGATGCTCGGCGAGTGCGCCATGCAGATCAACATCGGCCGCCTGCTGACCATGCACGCCGCCTGGCGCCTCGATCAGGGCGATTTTGCCCGGAAGGAGGTTTCGATGGCCAAGGTTGCCGTTTCCGAGCTATTACACCAGTGCATTGATACGTCGATCCAATTACTCGGCGCGAAAGGATATTCAAAGGACACGCTCCTCGATTGGATGTATCGATATGCACGCCAGGCACGGCTCGTCGATGGAGCGTCGGAAGTTCACAAGATGGTGCTGGCCAACAACCTGCTTGCTGAGGGTTCCGACTTCTGGCGCTGGAAATGAGAAAATGGCGGATTTGCTGGAGTCCGTTATGGCGGCGGCGGCACCTTCGACAGAACCGCAAAACACGAAAATAAACGCGCCGCAGAGCGGTTAATAATAGACCTTTCATTCAAAAATGGTTTGCGTAACTTTCTTACTCGTCAATCTGGTCGAGGACGGCGCGCGCCGACAACCACAATTGGACTCCGTCGCGAAAACTGATTTCCCCTAAATCCGCGTGAAATAAATTATCGACGAGATACAGGTCACCATTCCTGACCGATCGAACGAGCTTCTTGCTTTCGCTCGACGGGATCACCGGATCATCGCTGCCATGAATCAGAATCAGCCGTGCCTTCAATTGAGTCGCAAGATCGCGACCTGATAGATCGAGGGCAGTGAGGGCGCCTCGCATGTTAGCGGGCAAAGCGGCTAAATAAGCGGCGACCCGGTCCGGATCCGTATTCAGCATCAGACGCAGAATCGCATCCCCTTCGGGACCGAGATCGGCTTCCCAGCGATCCGTCGAGTCGGGCAGATTATCCCGCTTTATCAGAGCGATCGCTTGCAGCGCCGCGCTCTGCCGCGGGTCCGCCAGATAGGTTGCGTTGGTTTGCGCGAAGACCCATTTGGCACGCGGATCCGGCAGGCCGGTCAGCCATGCCTGGCCATCCATTTCGCGGTGCTTGCCAGTGGTAAAATACCTAATCATTCCAACTGTTTCATAATAGCCGCCAATGCCGACGATGAATTTGATCCGATCCCTGATATCGACCCGCGTCGCGGCGATCACCGTCGGGCCCACCGCATAGGAAACAGCCTGCAGACCGAGCGTCTGGAATCCCAGTTTATCTTTATTTTCTAATAGTTTGGCCACCAGATCGGCGACCTGGTCGGCGTCGTCGGGCCCAATCCGTAGCTCGCGAAAACTCTCAATATCGGGCACGAAAACGCGAAATCCGGCGCGTGCCAGACTGCGCGCGTAAGTGCCCAAGCGCGGGTCGTCTTTGCCTTGCGGCGAAAGTCCAGGCACCAGGACGATTGCGGTTCGACCCGAACTTGCGGGCACGAAAACGTCCACGGTCACACGCCGTGTTCCGACAGGGAGCAAAATAGTCTGGCGATTCGGTTCAGGTCGCCATGAACTCAATAGACTGGATTGTCCATTTTTTGCCACATCCTCGACCAACAAGAAGGCTAGCCCGGCATTCGACGCAAGTAGCCAAGCGACCGCGGCACAGGCGAATAGACAGAGCGCGAGGAGGGGGTAGATGACAAATTTACGGATCATTTGCGCATTTCAGGGTCAAAACCGCCATACCGATTCGTGTAATTCTTATGGCCGAGAGAGCCATGTCGATCCAGCCGATCAACGGTCAGCGTGTTGGCAAAAAGCGGCAAAATTCCGGAAAATGCCGCAAATCGGCGCGAAATTGGACGATGCGTTTCTAGTAATTGTCATAACTGGAAGTGAATTTGAAAATAAAGCACGTATTTTCAAATGTTTATACGACGAAAAACATTCTAGAACGATCAGCTTACTTAAAACAATGCGCACCACGAAATTGCCCAGCAGCAGAGACATTGAAACCACATGACAGACTAATTTAGATCATAAGAAAGATAATATAATAACTTGATTTTATATAATTAATTGGCGGATGGGGTGGGATTCGAACCCACGGTGCCGTTGCCGGCACGCCGGTTTTCAAGACCGGTACCTTAAACCGCTCGGTCACCCATCCCCTTGGAAACGTGTTTACATTGGTATTTTAGCGGCCTGGCGAAGAAATTCCTAGCATTCTGCCAAGCAAACCGCACGGGCCATGTCCCGGAACAGGTTATGAAACAGCACAAAACACTTATACAGAATAAATTTTATCGTTATTTCATAATATTATTGTGCTTTATTATTTTAAATCGTGTAATTTAAAATGAACTATGCCAATTTAGGTTGCCAGCATGTTCTGCCTGGGCTAATTTGAAAATGGAGGTTTCGCCGTTGAACATGCAAACTCCATCTTGGACGCCGGATTTGGCGGGATTTGCCGGCCCTCGCTACTTGGCTCTGGCGAACTCGATTGCGACCGCGATCGTCGACGGCAAATTGACGCCTGGCGCGCGGCTGCCGACGCAGCGTCAGCTCGCGCGCCGCCTCAATCTGAATATCGGCACTATTGCAAAGGCTTATGCCGAAGCTGCGCGGCGTGGCTGGATCCGTGGCACGGTCGGCAGTGGAACAATTGCCTTGTCCATCTATGCGCCGAAGACCCGCTCGGCGGCGCACCAGACGACGGTTCAACCGTTCGAAAATGGAGCTGGATTTGCGACCCTGGCAAGTCCGGATGCCGGCCGTGCTGGGGCGTCCGGTCGTGCCGCCGATCTGAGCTTTTTCAGATTGCCGGTCGGCCCTGAGCGCGCGTGGATGCAGCGCCAAAGCGCCGCGGCATATGAACTCTGGTCCGAAGACCCCGCGGAGAATCGAAATCCATTCAATATGATGGAGGACTTCCATCATGTGTCTCGGTATCTCTCCGAACTTGCGTCGGCGCGGATAAGCCGCGATCATGTGCTGACCTACTATTCGTTCGACACGGCGATCGCTGCGGTACTCGGGGCGTGCGCCAAAGCCGGTGATCGAATCGCCGCCGCGACGCTCGTCTCGCCGAGTTTCCTGCGCATTGCCAATGACTTAAACCTGGAGGTGATTGGCCTGCACAGCGACGAGCACGGTTTGTTGCCCGAATCGGTCGAATTGGCGTGCTGGTCACGGCCGCTCCGCGCGTTGATCGTACAGCCGGATGGCGCGTTCGGAACGGGCGCCGTCATGCCCGCTCGCCGTCGGCAACAGATCGCTGAAATCGCGCGGAAATTCGATGTCACGGTGCTCGAAGACGGTGCGCCCGGCATGCTGCGCGACCGCGCGGCACCCAGTCTGTTTTCATTCAACGCTCAGCACGTCGTATTCCTCGCCGGCCTCTCAGTGGGCCTGTCGCGCTTTCTCAATCCGAGCTTCCTGGTGTTCGGCGAAGGCAATGCGCTGTTTGGTCCCTTATCTGCTACCTCGTTGATCGATCAACCAAATTTCGTCGACCGGTTTCTCGTGGCGGAGTGCTTTGCGGCTGGGTTGCACCGGGAACTCGCAACCTGGCACAAACATGAAACGCATCAGCGAGCGGCGATCGCCGCCGCCGTGTTCGGATCGGCGTTAAACGGCAGTGCCGCCGGTTATCAATGCGCTGTGAAATTACCCAACGGTTGGTCGGGCGATCTCGCGGTCACGCGCCTTCGCAAGACCGGTTTGTCTATCGGAGAGCCTGCCGCATACAGTTTGGATGGCGGTTTGAGCGGACCTTTAGGGCGCGACCGGCCGCAGCAACTTGTGTTCGGTCTCGGTGCCGGCGGCTCGCTCTCGGTGCTTAAGCGCGACCTTGCCGCGGCCGCCGACATCATCGGCGGCACGGCGCGCCCACCGGCGGCCAAAGCCTGAGACGGGGATAGCGATGGGTTTCGAGCTGTCGAAAATCGGCTGGGGCCTGCTCAACCCGGGCAATCTCTTTCTGTTGCTGGCACTCGCCGGCATCGCATGTCTGTTTACGCGGTGGCGCAAGTTCGGGCGTCGGCTGCTGGCGTACCTTGGCGGTATCGGCCTCCTTGTCGCAATTTTGCCGGCGGGCGCCTGGCTTTTGGCACCGCTGGAACGAAGCTTTCCTGCACCGAGCTCGTTGCCGGCAAAGATCGACGGCATCGTGGTTCTGGGCGGCGCCGTGAACCTTCGGCTGAGCCGCGAGCGCGGTCAGGTGGTGCTGAACCAGAGTGCCGAACGCGTGCATGCGTTCGCCGACCTGGCGCGGCGATATCCCGCGGCCGCCCTGGTTTATACCGGCGGGTCAGGCGATCTGTGGGACCAGACGACACGGGAGGCGGATCTGGTTGCGCCGTACTTGGCGCAGCTCGGCGTGCCACCGGACCGAGTGCGCTTCGAACGCGATTCCCGCGATACGTCCGAGAATGCCCGGTTCTCCAAACGGCTGGTTGAGCCGAAACCGGGCGAAGTATGGTTGTTGGTGACCTCGGCGGCTCACATGCCCCGGTCGATCGGCGCGTTTCGCAAGGCCGGCTGGCCGGTGATCGCCTATCCGGTCGATTTCCGCACCGGTCCGCCTGGGCGCACGTTTGATTTGAATTTCGACTTCGCAGGCGGTTTATACGGGCTGACCCAGGCGCTCCGAGAGTGGGCCGGGCTGGCGGCATATTACCTTTCCGGCCGCATCGATTCGCTGCTGCCGCGCCCCACGTGAAACATCCTAGTTTATTCGTATATTCTATTGACTACATCTAGTTTGGAGCGGGCATTGGACAAACGGCTTTGGTCCCGGCGCCGGGTTTGCATCGGCATTTCCGCCGCCACCACAGTGTGTCTCCTGCCGGGGTCCGGCAGCCGAGCGCAAGCCAAACCCGGTTTTGCCGAGTGGCTCGCCGCCATGCGCATCGAGGCGGAGCGGGAAGGGGTTTCGAAAACGACCCTCGATCGCGCCCTGCCGCTGGTTCAGCCGATCGCCTCGGTGCTTGCCCTGGACAGCCAGCAACCGGAATCGACGATGACCATCGCGCGTTATCTGGCGGCGGTGGTCACCGCGAAACGCCTTGCCGATGCCAAGCAGCAGAAGCGCAAATACGCCGCTCTACTAGTAGATATCGCGAAGCGCTACGGCGTGCCGGCCGATATCGTCGTCGCCCTGTGGAGCGCCGAAACCTATTTCGGGCGCAACCAGGGCCGCACGCCCGTGCTGTCGGCCACCGCCACGCTGGCCCATGCCGGGCGCCGGCCGACCCTGTTCAAGGCCCAGTTCATCGCCGCGCTCAAGATTCTCGATGCCGGCGATATCGCCGCCGACAAGCTGCTCGGCTCCTGGGCCGGCGCCATGGGGCAGGTCCAGTTCCTGCCGACCAGCTACCTGAATTACGCCGTCGATTACGATGCCAACGGCAAGCGCGACATCTGGCAATCCGTGCCCGATGCGCTTGCCTCGGCGGCCAACTACTTGGTCGGGCATGGATGGACGACCGGGCAGCCGTGGGGCTTCCGCGCCACCCTCGGCAAACAGTTCCAGCGCGATGCCGACCTCACCACGGCCGACCGCACGCTCGCCGAATGGCGCGCGCGGGGCATTGCGGTTGCGAACGCCGCGCCGCACGGCCCGGCAAAACTGCGATTTCTGGAGCCCGACGGCGCCGGCCAGGGTGCCTATCTCGTGCTGCCGAATTACGAAGTGATCCTCAAATGGAACCGCTCGAATCACTTCGCCTTGTCGATCGGACTATTGGCCGATCGGATCGGCAGTTGAGGGTATTACTCGCCTAGGTAGATTTATCATTGTCGAACACTTGGGATTGATTGGCGGCGAAATCATGTGTAACGATAGGGGATATCGTAGCCACGCGGGGGCGTAGCCACCTGACGAGACAGAGGAGGGGCTCCCTTGATCGCATCGACCAGCTTTGCCCGCGCGCCGCGCGTTTTGCGGTGGCTCGCGTTCGGCGCCGTGGCGGCGCAATTGGCGGCCTGCGGCACCACGCCCGAGCCGTCCCGGAACACAACGTTTTCGCTGCCGCCGGGCACCTACGGCTACGTCGTCGGCCAGCCCTATACGATCTACGGCAAACGCTATTACCCGAAAGAAGAGTTCGATTACGACCGCACCGGCATCGCGTCCTGGTACGGCCCGGGCTTTCACGGCAAGCGCACCGCCAGCGGCGAAACCTATAACCAGGACGACATGACGGCGGCGCACACGACGCTGCAGATGCCGGCGATGGTCGAGGTGACCAACCTGGAAAACGGCCGCAAGGCGGTGGTCCGGCTGAACGATCGCGGGCCGTACCACGACGATCGCATCATCGATCTATCCAAGCGCGCGGCCGAAGAACTCGGCTTCGCCGACCGGGGGATCGCGCGCGTGCGTGTGCGCGTGCTGGCCGGCGAAAGCCAGTCGATGAAACAGATCGCGCTGGGCAAGATGCCGAGCCGCAGTCCGACCCTGTCCGCCCACGCGCCGCCGGAAACCGCGAAATCGCAACCGTCGCCGCTGGCCGTCGTCACCCAGCCCTTGTCGCCGCCGCCATTGCCGCCGCCGACCACCAGCGTCGCGGCCGAACCGACCACGCCCGCCCCACGCATGACGGTGTCGCAGTCCGCGGCCAACGAACCGTCGACCAACACCAACGCGGTCAAGGTCGAAGAGCTGCCGCCACCCGCCAACATGCGGCCGTCGACGACGCAACCGCCGCGTCTCGCCGCGCCACTGCGCCCGAGCGATGTGCGGCCGATCGACCGCCGCCAACCGGTCGCGCTGGCGCCGCCGGATACCGCGCGGACGCGCAATCAGCAGGACGAACCGTACGCCGATCGGAGCGACGACGAGGGCGATCGTGCCTATGTCCCGCCCGACACGTCGCTGCGGCCGGCGCCGACCCGGCTGACGACCCAGATCCCAACCCGGACAATCGAGCCGCCGCCGGTACGGCCGACGGTCCAGCCATCCGTGCAACCGCCGATCCAACCATCGGTCCGCACGCCGCCCGCCAAGGCGGCGTGGAATCCGCAGCCGAATGTCGGTCAAAAATTCTATGTGCAGGCGGGGTCCTTCGCCTCGCGGGGCACCGCCACGCAGGCCGAACGCAACCTGGCGGCGATCGGCAAAGTGCACACGGTCCAGGCGGCCGAAAAGAAAGGCGTGTTCTATCGGGTACGCCTGGGCCCATACGCTTCGGCCGACGAAACCGAGCGCCATCGCCAGCGCGTCATCGCCAAAGGCTACGCCGCCGCGCGCATCGTGACGGATTGATCGTGCGGCGCTGCGCCGGAGTCGTCGGCGTCGTCGCATTGTTGTTGGCGCCCGGCACGCGCGCCGAAACCGTCGGTTCGCCGTACGCGCTGCTGATCGACTATCCGAACGGCCGGGAACTACTCGCCAAGCAGGCCGACGCGCCGATGGTACCGGCGTCGCTCGCCAAGCTCATGACGCTGCTGGTTGCTTTCGACGCGCTGAAGCGCGGCGAGGTTCGGCCGGATCAGATCATCCGAGTCAGCGCGATCGCCGCGCGGCAGCCCGGCGCCGGCTTGAAGCTCCGCCCCGGCGACAATTTGTCGATCCGCCATGCGATTGACGCCACCGCGGTCGCATCGGCCAACGATGCCGCCCACGCGCTCGCCGAGGCGATTGCCGGCAGCGAGCGGGCGTTCGTCGCGCGCATGAATGCGCGCGCCAAATCGCTCGGCCTGGCCGCGCGATTCGCCAACGCCACCGGGCATCACGACCGGCACCAAACGATCAGCGCGCGCGCCGTAGCCCTGCTGGTGAGCGCGATCCTGCGGGAATATCCCGATCGCTATCGCATCTTCGCGCAGCCGCAATTTGTCTTCAATGGCGTGACATACGCCAACCGAAATCCGATCCTCGCCACGGTCGCCGGCGCGGACGGCGTCAAGACCGGGCAACTGCGGCAAGCCGGCTACGTCTTGGCCGGCTCGGCCGTGCGCGACGGCCGCCGACTCATCCTCGTGCTCGGGGGCGCGCCGAGCGAGCAGGCGCGCGCGGACGACGCGAGGCGGGCGTTCGAGTGGGGTTTCGCGCAATCGGTCCGCTGAACCGGCGGCCGACCGAACGTGCTATAAAAATCGATACGCCGAAACGGATCGATTTGAGATTCGAGAACGGGGAGGGTTGCATGCCGTTTGCGCCGGCCGAGGGGGCAAACCTGTATTACGAGGAAACCGGCGCCGGTCATCCGATCGTGTTCGTCCACGAATTTGCCGGCGATCACCGCAGTTGGGAACAACAGGTGCGCTGGTTTTCGCGCGACTACCGCTGCATTACATACAATGCGCGCGGCTATCCGCCGTCAGACGTGCCGGAAGCGGACGAAGCCTATTCGTATACGCATTTCGCCGACGACATCGCGGCATTGCTGCGCCATTTGAATATAGCCAAGGCGCACATCGTCGGGCTCAGCATGGGCGGGTATGCGACGCTGCATTTCGGCCTGTGTCATCGGTCCCTGGCGAGCGCGCTGGTGGTCGCCGGGTGCGGTTCGGGTTCGCCGCGCGCGCACCGCGCCGACTGGAAAACGCAGTCCGTGGCGGCCGCCGATCAATTCGCGACCGATGGTGCAGATCGGGTCGCCATGGATTACGGCCTCGGTCCCACGCGCGTGCAGTTGCAGAACAAGGATCCGCGCGGCTGGGCCGATTTCGTGCGCCATCTCGGCGAGCATTCGTCGATCGGGTCGGCCAAGACATTGCGCAACTATCAGGCCAAGCGGCCGTCGCTGGAGGATTTCAAAACCGAATTGACGGCGCTCAAGGTTCCGACGCTGCTCGCGGTCGGCGACGAGGACGATCCGTGCCTGGAAACCAACCTGTTTCTCAAGCGTGCGATCTCGACATCGGGCTTATGGGTGGCGCCGAGAACCGGCCACGCCATCAACCTCGAAGAACCGTCCGCCTTCAACCGTGCGGTGCAGGATTTCTTCGGCCAGGTCGAACGCGGCGCGTGGCGACCGCGCGATCCACGCTCGATCTCGACGCTGATCATGCCGGTTGCGGCGAAATCATAAGTGGAAATCATAAGAAGGGGATACTGCCATGCATCTGATCGTGGGCGCCTCGGGCGCCGTCGGGGTTCCGACCATCAAGCATCTCGTCGCCAAGGGCGAGCGTGTGCGCGCGCTGACTTCGAGCGACCAGTCGGCGGCGAGACTCAAATCGCTCGGCGTCACCGAGACCATCGTCGGCGATTTTCGCCGCAACGAAGACGTCGCGCGCGCCGTGGCCGGCATGAAATCGGTGCTGCACATCCCGCCGCGTTTCACCGAGGACGAGGGCGCGATCAGCCGGCGCGTGATCGATGCCGCGCGCGCGGCGCGCGTCGAGCATTTCTGCTTCTGCTCGGCCTATCATTCGCCGATGCGCGCGCTCGGCCATCATTGGCAGAAACTGGAGACCGAGGAATATTTGATCGATTCCGATCTGCTCTACACCGTGGTGCAGCCGTCGATGTTCATGCAGAACATTCGCGTCGAATGGGCCAAGGTGGCGGGCGAGGGGATCTACGCGCGACCCTATTCGCCCGACAGTTTGATGAGCGTGATCGACACGGACAATCTGGGCGAGGCATTCGCGAACATTCTCACGCAGCGGCGCCTGCAGGGCGCGACATACGAACTCAACGGGCCGGGGCCGATCACGCACAACCAGATGGCTGCGATCATTTCCGAGGAGCTCGGGCGCCCGGTCAAGGCGGTCAAGCGCGATCTGTCCGAATGGGAAGGCTGGGCGCGCGCCCGCGGCTGGGCCGATTACTCGATCAAGACTTACGTCGCCATGTGCAAGCACTACAACGACCACGGCTACAAATACGGCAACGAGGTGCAGTTGACCGCGATCCTGGGCCGCGCGCCGAACGATTACCGAACCTTCATCCGGCGCTTCGTGGCGGAACAGGCGAAAGCGAATTAGCGCAAAAAGCGGATTCCCGGTGACGTAAAACGGCTATAAAGGCGCACCGGAGAGCGACGTGGCACGCGGCAAATTCATCAGTTTCGAAGGCGGCGAGGGCAGCGGGAAGTCGACCCAGCTGCGCCGCTTCGTGGCGCGCCTGCAAAGCGGCGGCCTGGCCGTCGTACCGACGCGCGAGCCGGGCGGCACGCCGGGTGGAGAGTCGATCCGCAAATTGCTGGTCGAAGGCGAACCGGGGCGCTGGGACGCATTCACCGAGGCGCTGCTGCATTTCGCGGCCCGTCGCGACCATGTCGAGCGGCTGGTGAAACCCGCGCTCGCCGCCGGCAAATGGGTGATCTCCGACCGGTTCGCCGACTCGACGATCGCCTATCAAGGCTACGGCCACCAACTCGGCGCCGCCGCGATCAAGGACCTGGCGAAAGCCGCGATCGGCGCGTTCGTGCCGGACCTGACGGTGGTCATCGACATTCCGGTCGAGATCGGGCTCGGTCGTGCCAAGAAGCGCGCCGCCGCCGCGCCCGGCGCGGAAGACCGCTACGAGCGGTTCGATCGCGCGTTTCACGAACGCGTCCGGGCCGGATTTCTGGAAGTCGCCGCAGGCGCGTCGAATCGTTGCGTCGTCGTCGACGGGCAGGGCAGCGAGGACGAGGTCGCCGCGCGGGTGCTCGAAGCCGCGTCGGCGCGCCTAGGCGTGCCGCTATGAGCGCCGCCGGCACCTTCATTTCGGCCGACGATACGATCGCGCCACGGCAGAATCCGGATCTGGTCGGGCACGATGCCGCGTGCGCCTTGCTGGCCAAGAGCTTCGCGTCGGGGCGCATGCCGCACGCCTGGTTGATTGCCGGGCCGCGCGGCATCGGCAAGGCGACGCTCGCGTACCGCTTCGCGCGCTATGTGCTTGCCGCCGGCAGCAAAGCGAGTGCGCCAGCCGAAACCGCGCCGAGCCTGTTCGGCGATGCGGCGCCCGCGCCGCAAATTGCCCCTGCGGCGGCGGACAACCTGGCGTTGTCGCCGAGCCATCCGATCTTTCGGCGCGTCGCGTCGGCCGGACACCCCGATTTGCTCACCGTCGAATGTACGCCGCATCCGAAGACCGGCAAGATGCGCGACGAGATCGGCGTCGACGACGCGCGCGGGATTGCACCTTTTTTGCGGCTGACGGCCTGGGAATCGGGCTGGCGGGTTGTCGTCGTCGATGCGATTGACGAAATGAACCGAGACGCCGCCAACGCAGTGTTGAAGATTCTCGAAGAACCGCCGGCGCGCGTGCTGCTGCTGCTGGTGTGCCACGCGCCCGGCCGGCTGCTGCCGACGATCCGTTCGCGCTGCCAGACGCTGCATTTGTCGCCGCTGGAGCCCGAGACGATGTTTGGGCTGCTGCGCACGCGCCTGCCCGAGTCGGATGAGACGGAATTGCGCGGCCTGGCCGAATTGTCGGACGGCAGCCCCGGCCGCGCGCTCGCGCTGGCCGAGGCGGGCGGGCTGGAACTTTACGGCAAACTGATCGAGCTGTTGCGCAACCTGCCGCAGCTCGACGATCAGGCCGTGATCGGCTTCGCCGACACGTTCGCGCGCGCGACCGCAGCCGACGAATACGAGACACTCAAAAACCTCCTGTCCTGGTGGTTGGCGCGCCTCGTCCGCCGCATGGCCGGGCAGCAAGGCCCGAAGGAAGGCGCGCATTGGGCGACGCTTGCCCCCGGCGAGGCGGAGCTGGCAGTGCGGCTTTCGGGCCGCGGCGGGCTTGATCGCTGGGCCGAGCTATGGGACAAGAGCGCCCGCCTTTTCGCCCGTGCCGATGCGGTGAATTTGGATCGCAAGCAGGCATTGCTCGAGGCGTTCTTCGCCATCCAGCGGACCGCGCGCGCCTGAGCCGCGAGGCAAGGTCACGGCATCCGTTCCGGTCGGCGCCTATTGGAGCACCGTCATGTCGCCGCCGGCGAAACGTTACTACGTCACCACGCCGATCTATTACGTCAACGATTCGCCGCACATCGGCCACGCCTACACGACGCTGTCGTGCGACGTGCTGGCGCGGTTCCTGCGCCTCGACGGCTACGACGTGAAATTCCTGACCGGCACCGACGAGCACGGGCAGAAAGTCGAAAAATCCGCCCAGGCCGCCGGCATGGCGCCCAAACCGTTCACCGACAAGGTGTCGCAGAATTTCCGCGACCTGGCCCAGTTCATGGGCTTCAGCCACGACGAATTCATCCGCACCACCGAGCCGCGCCATTACGAGGCCAGCAAGGGCATCTGGAACGAGCTGATCAAGCGCGGCGAAATCTATCTCGGCAAGTATGCCGGCTGGTACGCAGTGCGCGACGAAGCGTTCTACGGCGAGGACGAACTGACGACCCGGCCGGACGGCAGGAAGATCGCGCCGTCGGGCGCCGAGGTCGATTGGGTCGAGGAGTCGAGCTATTTCTTCAAGCTCTCGCAATGGGGCGACAAGCTGCTGAAATTCTACGACGACAACCCGGATTTCATAGCTCCCCCGTCGCGCCGCAACGAGGTCATCAGCTTCGTCAAGGGCGGTCTGCAGGATCTGTCGGTGTCGCGCACCACGTTCAAATGGGGCGTGCCGGTGCCGGGCGACGACGCGCACATCATGTATGTCTGGCTCGACGCGCTGACCAATTACCTGACCGCGGTCGACTACCCGAACACCGAAAGCGCGCAATTCAAGAAGTTTTGGCCGGCCGACCTGCACATGGTCGGCAAGGACATTCTGCGCTTTCACGCCGTCTACTGGCCCGCGTTCCTGATGGGCGCCGGCCTGTCGCCACCCCGGCGCGTGTTCGCACACGGCTGGTGGACCAACGAAGGCCAGAAGATCTCGAAATCGCTTGGCAACGTGATCGACCCGATCGAGCTGGTGAAAACCTATGGTCTCGATCAGGTGCGTTACTTCCTCGTGCGCGAAGTGCCGTTCGGCAACGACGGCGATTTTTCGCGCAAGGCGATGGTCCAGCGCATGAACGGCGAACTGGCCAACGATTACGGCAACCTCGTGCAGCGCGTGCTGTCGTTCATCAACAAGAACGGCGGCGCCGCGGTGCCGCAACCGGGCGCGTACACGGAAGCCGATCGCGAAATGCTCGGCGCGGCCGAAGCGATGCTGACGATTTGCCGCGTGCAGGTTTTGGCGCAATCCTTCCATGAGATGATCGAAACGATCTGGCGCGTCATCCGCGCGGCCAACGGCTATGTCGATCATCAGGCGCCGTGGAAACTGCGCAAGGAAGATCCCGCGCGCATGAACACGGTGCTGTACGTGCTGATCGAAACCATCCGCAAAGTGGCGCTGCTGACCCAGCCGATCATGCCGACCACGTCGAACAAGATTCTCGACCAATTGGCGATTCCGGCGGGCCAGCGCAATTTCGAATCGTTCGGCGAGGCAGGCAGACTGGTCGCCGGCGCCGCATTGCCGGCGCCGCAGGGCGTGTTCCCGCGCTATGTCGATCCCGACGCCGAGCCAATGCCGTCCCGGAAGGGCAAATGATGCTGGTCGACAGCCATTGCCATCTGGATTTTCCGGACTTTGCCAAGGATTTCGGCGACGTGATGGCGCGCGCGAGTTCGGCCAACATCGGCACCATGCTGACCATCGGCACGACGCTGAGCAAATTTTCCACCGTGCGTGCGATCGCCGAGGCGCACGAGCATGTTTATTGCTCGGTCGGCGTGCATCCGCACGAAGCGGGGCGGGAAGGCGTCGCCTCGCCCGCGCCGCTGCTCGAACTGGCAAATCATCCGAAAGTCGTCGGCATCGGCGAGACCGGGCTGGATTACTTCTACGAGCACAGCGCGCGCGATGCGCAGAAAACCAGTTTCGTCGCGCACATCGAAGCTGCCCGCGAATCGAAACTGCCGCTGATCGTGCACGCGCGCGACGCCGACGAGGACGCCATGGCGATCATGGAGGCCGAATACCGCAACGGCGCGTATCCCGGCGTGATCCATTGCTTTACCGCCTCGCGCAGCTTTGCCGAACGCGCGCTGGCGCTCGGCTTCTGCATCTCTTTTTCCGGCATCGTGACGTTCAGGAACGCCAAGGACATCCAGGACACCGCGCGCGCCGTGCCGTTGGATCGGATCCTGGTCGAAACCGATGCGCCGTACCTGGCGCCGGTGCCCAACCGCGGCAAGCGCAACGAGCCGTCTTTCGTCAGCCATACCGCGCGCTTCCTGGCCGAGCTCAAGGGTATTTCGGCCGACGCGCTGGCGCGGGACACGACCGACAATTTCTTCAACCTGTTCCGCAAGGCCAAACGCCCGGCGGCAACGGCAACCGCCTGAGGCGCGCCGATGCGCGTCACCATCCTCGGCTGCGGCGGCTCGAACGGCGTGCCGGCATTGGGCGGCGCCGGCGGACGCGGCGACTGGGGCCGGTGCGATCCGACCAATCCGAAGAACCGTAGGCGGCGCGTGGGCATCCTGGTGGAAGAGGGGCCGACCCGCCTGCTCGTCGACACCTCGCCGGATCTGCGCGAACAATTGCTCGATGCCGGCGCGGACTCGCTGTCCGCGGTGCTTTACACCCATGAGCATGCCGACCACAGCCATGGGCTGCACGAGTTGCGGCGGCTCTCGAAACTTGCCGACAAGCGCCTCGACGTGTACGCCGATCCACGCACCCTGAAGCTGCTGTCCCAGCGTTTTGCCTACGCATTCGTGCGAAACGCCGAAAGCAGTTACCCGCCGATTCTGACCGGCCACGAACTGAACGCGCGCTTTACCGTCGGCGGGCTCGAAATTCGGCCGTTCGAGCAGGATCACGGGCTGGATATGAGATCGATCGGGTATCGAATCGGATCAATGGCCTACTCGACCGACGTTCATAAATTGGATGAAGCGGCATTTGGGATGCTGGAAGGCATCGAACTGTG
Source organism: Alphaproteobacteria bacterium (assembly GCA_050186335.1). Classification (GTDB taxonomy): domain Bacteria; phylum Pseudomonadota; class Alphaproteobacteria; order Bin65; family Bin65; genus JBFWYO01. Next base: position 18,088 of record JBFWYO010000085.1, read on the forward strand.
GATCGTCGACTGCCTGCGCGAGGCGCCGCATCCGACCCATTCGCATTTCGCCCAGACCCTCGAGTGGATCGCGCGCGTCAACCCGAAACGCGCGATCCTCACGCACATGGACGAAAGCGTCGATTACGAAACCCTGCGCGCGAAATGTCCGCCGGGCGTCGAGCCGGCCTTCGACGGCATGGTCGTTGAACTCGGCTGATCTTCAGGAATACAGCATGATGTCGCCGTTCGGCAGGCGGCCGAGGAAGCTGCCGGTGCCGAGGCGCCGCGTGCCGTCCTTCGGATTGGCCGTTGGTGTCCAACCGTGCGGGTTGCGGTTGTTGAACATGATCACGTCGCCGATGATCGGTTCAAACGTCACGCTTTCGGCGTCCTGGTAGACCTCCGGCTTCATGAAGATTTCCGGCGTGCTGACGTTGCGCTTGCTCTGCCACGGCCGGTTATAGACCGTGGTCTCGCCGCCTTGCGCGGGCCGCAGCAGATAGAGGTTCCACGACACGTCGGCGTCGATCGAGCCGAGCTTGGCGTAGCCGGGCGCGGTAAACGGTCCGAAGCCGCAATGCACCGGACCGCCCATGGTCACTTCGCGGAAGATGCCCGCGTAATACTTGCCGAAGGGCGGGCCTTCGTCGCCGATATCGACCCGGCCGGGCCAGTTCCTGCGCACCGTGTCCATCATGCGGTTGACGACGTGGAACGAGTGGTCGAACACCTGTTTCTGCAGCGCGTAGCAGCCCGGCACATCGGCGAAATACTCGGCCTTGGGACGCGACGCATATTGGAACTGCGGCATGCCGATAAAACGTGACTTGGTATAGGAAATATCCTCGGTCGGCACCTGGAACATACCGGCCTTTTCGACGACCTTGTCATAGGCTTTGACCACGGCATCGACTTCCGCCTGGGTGGCGAAGTTGGGCACATGGATGAGCGGGATCTCATTGTTGAACAGGAGGCGCAGATTCTCCGCCGTGAGCGGCTGCGGCTCGCGCGTGCGCCAGGGACGATCGGAAATCGGCGGCGCGGTGAAGACCGGGTTAGTCAGTGCCGGGTTGGTCGATTCGGAAGCGACCTGAGCGGGCATCGGCATTCCTCCATTTATAACGCATTATGACAGTCATAATTCACTGTTTGGCGACCGATGGCAACATGGGCACCGAAAGCCGGGGCAGACACCGCTAATTCGCGATCCGTTACGGCGCCACCGTGGCGGGCAGACGTAAGCATCCCATTCGGACACACTGCATTTTGAAACAAAGATATAGAGCAATAAGATCAAGTGATCGCTAAAGCCTCTCCGAGGCGATATAGCCGCATATCGGGATATTATTTACCATAATATATATTATGCGATTGATTTATAATGACATTTTATAACCCGCCGCCCGATCAAAGACCTACAGCCGATAATTAAATTTCGTCTTAGGTCCGTTCGCACCCGTTGCCGCCCCGTTCGACACTATATATCGCGTTCCGCCTGTGCGTAACTGAGCAACAAAATTACTTGCACACTCAAGCCAGCGCGAGCGCCCCGTAAATGATCGCGCCGGAAGCGTACTCGCCAAAGATCGTAGGCCGGTCGATACCGTCGCGCGGCGGCATCAGGCCCCAGCCGAGCCAGTACGCGCCGGCGACCAGCACGCCCACGGGCAGCAGGAACCAGCCGGCATGGCCGAGCCAGATCAGCGCGATGCCGGCCGGCAGCGTGAAGATCGAATAGATGATCGTGTGGCCGGTGAAGTCGCGCGCGGTCTGGCGGCTCGGCGCGGCATAGGGCTCGGGGCCGAAGATGCGATCCAGCAGCGGCTTGAGAAACTCGTTGTCCGGCCGGTTCATACGGCCCATGTCCATGTAGCTTCCATGGCCCAGAACCCACGTCACCGCCGCCAGCAAGCCCGCCAGAGCGCCCCAGATTGAGCCTGTCGATATACAGGCTACCAACCACGCCAGAGCTAGCCCAGAACAAACCCTGAACCACCGTGGCGAGTCGTGGTCGCCGCCGAACCAGCGCCGGAACAGGGCACCGGCTGCGGCGGAAGCCAGCGCGACGGCGATGCCCGCCGCGTCACAAAGCCCGATGCCTTCGCAGAGCGGGAACGTCACAGCCCGAACAACGCGCCCGCGAACCGGCCGACGACGAAGCCGACAACGGCACCGATCAGCAGCGGCAGGATGTTCGCTTTGAGGTATTCAAGCATGTCAGTTCTCCTTGTTCAGGGCGCGGCATTGCGCCCGCAGTTCACCGTAATCGTCCACGAGCCGGCGCAGATTGGCCGCCTCGCCCTTCGTGCGCAGCGCGGCGTATTCGTCGCCGGCCGCCTCCTGAAGCTGTTTCGCGTACTCGACGATCTGCGGGCAGCGGGTCTTAAAAGTCACCGCGCTTGAGCACGCCGTCAGTGCCGTCAGAGCCGACGCGATCGCGAAACTTCTCGCGAGCGCCTTCCATGCGTTTGGCTGCATCGTTCTCTTCCTTGGTGATCTCCGCTTGAACTTCCTGGCGGCC
>JBFWYO010000086.1:0-20497 GCA_050186335.1 Alphaproteobacteria bacterium
GAGCGCACCAGCCTGCCGCGGCTTTCCGGCGCCCAGAAAGCAGGCACGCCGAACAACTCGCCGAGGGCGGTTTTGATATCGTAGTTGCGCGCCTTGAAACGCGCCGCGATACGTCTGACTTCGATCGGATCCGGCGTCTCGGAGACGAATTCCCGCCATAGTTTTTCGACGATGTATTCGGCGGTACGCGGATGATCGAGCAGAACGTCGATGATATCGTCGCCGTTGAATGGTCCGCGCTTGCCGAGAAACTTTTTGGCGCCGTCGTCATGCGCCAACCTGCGGAAGCGAAATTCGCCGTTTGCCCGATCGATGCTCCAGCCCGTGAATGCGCGCGCGGCCTCTTTGATATCCTGTTCGGTATATATCTTACCTTCGCCGAGTGCGAATAGTTCCAGCAACTCGCGGGCAAAATTCTCGTTGGGCCGGTCCCTCCTATTGGCGACGCCATCCAACCACAAGATCATCGCCGGATCGCGCGGTATCGCAGCTAGCAACGATCGGAAACTGCCGACCGCGTGGCTGCGCAGCAATTGATTTTGGCGATACATGAGCGCCGCCGAGCGCACCTTGCGCACCGACGTTGCGAAGTGATTGTGCCAGAACAACGTCATACGCTCAGTCAGCGGCGATGGCGTCGTCAGCATTTCCCGATACCACCAGGCGCGCAACTCCAGTGTTTCGAGTCGTTGTTGGCGCAGGAACTCCCGCCGCTGCTCGGGTGTGCCTTTCGGCACGCGCAGATCGATCGTTCCGCCCGCCCAGGTCGGTGCCGCTGTGACGGGTTGTACCCTGGTTCGCTCGAGTATGTCGGCGATCGCCTGATCGCGCGTCATCGGCAACAGACGCATCACCTCGTCGGGTGTCGCCGCAAAGCCGATCCGTTGCGCAAAATGGCGGGCATCGGCCAAAGTCATTGCCGAGAGCGGCGTCGCAGGCAGCGCCAGCAGCACGACAATCGCAAGGCTAGCAATCCACAGAGATAGTTTGCGATTGCACCGCTGCCGGTCAGCAGCGGTCGCGTTATCGAACCGGCTGGTCATAATTGCGGTGATTATTTCCGCAAGCCTCCGCTTCTGGGCATGGCTCACAATGGCTTCGTCCATGTTGCGGGTCTCCAAGCTCACAGCGCGAGCTTTGGCCACGCATCGCGCTCGAACTGACACACTGAACAGGTCTCGAATTGAACTCTTAGTCGATATTCCCAAGACAAAAGCGGTGCCTAAAACAAGAGTAGCCAAGTAACCCTGCGGCAGCAACGTGGTACGCCGGTAAGGACGTTGCGATCCGGGCTGGTTGGCGTACGCCTCGCGGACGATCCGATCGCGCACCGGCCGCAAACCGATCAATTAGGCGCTGAATGCCAGCCGTTCGAAGGCGCTAAAATGATCACTCCAGGAAATCGGGCGAAAGCGATCGAGGCGCTGCAACTGCGCGATCCGCGCCGGCGACGGCTCGGCGGCGTAATCCATGATTGCGCGCATCCAGCCAAGACCGTCAAGCGGATCGAGATAATCCGGTACGCCCTGCCCGGCTTCGCGCAAACTGGGCAAATCGGAACTGAGTACCGGCACGCCCAGGGCCAGCGCTTCGGCCACCGGTAAACCAAAGCCCTCTGCAAAGGACGGCATCAACAGCGCGCGGGCCCCGCGCAATGAGCGCCGAATATCCTCATCGGACGCGGTTCGCAGCCACATCACATGACCAGGGAACGCAGCGCAGCGATTGAGCATATCGAAAATATTTTCGTTCTCCCAACCGCGCCGTCCGATCAGGACCAGCTTGGGCGCCGCCGTGCCATGGCGCAGGATCATATCGCGCCAGATATTCAGCAGCAGCAAGTGGTTCTTGCGCGGCTCGATCGTACCGACGCAGACAAAATAATTCTCTGCATTAGAGGCAATCGCCGTACGCTCCATGAAAGCGGGCTCCACGGCCAGTTCGACCGTTGCGGTTTCCGGCTGGCGCAATCGGTGCGCCTGGCAGTAATCGGCAAAGTCGCGCGCCGTCGATGCCGAATTGACCACTACCAAATCGGCCAACGACGCAATTGTGCGCACGCGCTGGCGATGTCGTGCCGCCGCCCCCGGCCGCGCGTATTCGGGAAATCGGATCGGAATCAGGTCGTGCAGGAAAACCACAAATCGGCTGCCGGCCCTCTTCTTCAATCGCCGGTACCGCAGCGGATTCTCCAGACCCTGGTGCGATATCTTTATGTAAGTGCTTCTGCCATCCGCTCGCCGGCCGCGCCACGCCGCCACAGTCGGCAGCATGTCGAGCCATAGCCCTAGCGGCGCGGCGCGGACCGGCGCCGGCGTACGTTCAGCGCCCCGGCCGCGCAGAACGGCCGCGGCTGGCGGCGCCGACGTTTCATCGACCGACGGCCCTTGCCACCGCGCCCCGACCGAACCGATCAAACGCTGCATGGTCTGATCGGGCATCTGCACCAATTGGCCGAACCGGCTGATCACGTAACGGGTCTTGAACCGCTCGTGGGAAAGGAAATGCCGCGCATATGCCAACTCAACCCGATCGATCCCGGTCGGCGTAGAGGCCGCGGCACGAAAGAAGGTGCGGCTAAGATCGAACAGCACTTCATTCATGGGTCGATCCGCCGATACATCTCTTGCAGGCGCGCCTTGTAACGCTCGGTCGTGAAATTCTCGACCTGCTTCAGGCCGCGCGCGCGCAAGTTGCCCCGCAACTCACCATTGCCGTCGAGCTCGCGGATGCCCTCGGCCATCTTCCGCACATTGTATGGGTCGACGATCAGCGCCGCATCGCCGGCCACCTCCGGCAGCGATCCTTGGTCGGACGTCAGAACGGGCGTTTCGAGCTGCATGGCTTCTAGCACCGGCAAACCGAAACCCTCGTACAACGACGGAAACAGCACCGCCTTAGCTCCGCGGATGAGGCTGACGAGCACCGGGAACGGCGCATATTCGAAGCGCATGACTTTGCGTCGCACCAGCGTCAGGTCGCCGATGCTGCGTTCGTAACGGATGTGGTCCTCGTTGAGCAAGCGCAGCTCCTGATCCGATTTCCAGCCTTCGGCCGCCACGATCACCAGCGGCGTGTCGATCCCGGCGGCGAGATAGGCCTCGATCAGCCGGCCGACATTTTTTTTCGGCTCAAGCGCGCCGAAATAGAGAAAATATGCGCCGTACTCGAGTCCGAAAATCCCTTTGATTTCGCGCGTCACGGCATCGATCGGCCGTGTCGCAAGTGCGGCCGGAATTTCGACGGCTTGAAACGTGTTGGTGATTTTGTCCGGTGACGCGCCGAGAAGATTGACGATATCGCGCTTGGAATTCTCGGAAACTGTGACGATGTGATCGGCATCGCGTACCAGACTCTTCATCAGTCTAAGATAATAGCTTTTGTTGTCGAGCGTCGTATACGGCAAACGCAGTGGTATCAAATCGTGCAGCGTATAGATGTTCTTGGCACCCGCCACTTTCAGCGGCAGCGGATACGTCCAGTGCGCGATTGATGGGCGGGATGGCACGGTTACGGTCAGCGGCTTGCCCCAAGCACGAAAACCGTTCCTGCCTAGCGTAAAAAGCTCGGGCACGTTCCAGATTCTATCGAAATGCGGCAAACGCGAGCGGAACGGCGTCGCGATTACGTCGCCGGTGACGGGCACCTCACGTGCGGTCGATCCGACAGGGGCTGCAAAGGCTTTGGCGACGTAGCGGACGATCTCATGCCAATATTGTTCGGTTTTCGGCCGCGGATCAAAGAAGCTGATCTCGCGCAGCAAGGAGTCCCGGCTCGAGGATATGCGCGCACCGTACAGAATTTCCACCCGAGCGCCGATCTCGTGCAGCATGAAGCTGAGATTGCGGGCATAGGTCGCAACGCCGGTGCCCTTCTCGAGCGCCAAATTGTAGCCGTCTACAAGTATGCTCTTAGCCATCTGCGCTCCCGTCGCGCGGTAACATAACATCATGCATTAACAGGAAAATATCCCTGCCACGCAAACTCGGTTCATGAATACCTGCAATCGTGGATTGGCGCGCAGCCCCCAGGTTCGCTAGAGTATCCAACACTTTGTAAAAACGCCCGCCCAGAAGCAATGGACGATTCGCCCGGTGCCTAAGCGCCCCATGCCCTCCCACATGCCGCCGTTGCGCGCTGCCGCGCGGGTACAGGGCCGCGTAATCTGGGCGCTTATGCTCAACGAGATGAACACGCGCCTGCGCGGCCGCAGTTTCGGCTACGCATGGGTGGTCCTGGAGCCGATCGTCGTCATCAGCCTGCTGGTGATTGCGTTCAGCACATTCCGTCACACCGCCCCGCTCGGCATGGACACCGCCCCCTTCTTCGCCACCGGCGTACTGGCATTCCAGTGCTTCTCACGCAACGCTACTCAGGGCCGACGTATACACGGCCGGCACGGCGTTACCAGCTACCCGCAAGTTGCCGAACTCGACCTGATTATCGCGCGTGCATTGTTGAACTATCTGACCTATGTCATCGTGCTGGTGTCGATCCTAGCCGTCATCCGCGCCTTCAATCTAGGCAACTGGCCGCATTCATGGCTTGGCCTGTTTTGCGATTTGGCGCTCGCCACTTTGCTGGGCGTTTCATTGGGCATATTGGTGCGCGCGCTGACCGCGTTCGTAAGTTGGGTAGAACAGTTCGTAAGCGTGGCAATGCGCGTGATGTTTATCTTCTCCGGCGTGTTCTTCATTCCGGCACTGCTGCCGGATCCGTATCGTGAGATACTGCTCTATAATCCGGTCCTGCATGTCACCGAATTCGCGCGCTCCAGTCATTTCGCGAATTTCACCGACAAATATGCGTCGCTGTCTTACGTTATCTGGTGGATCGCCGGCCTACTGTTCGTGGGATTGATCGCCGAGCGTGCGGTGCGCCAACGAGCGGCCCCGCTATGATCGCACTGGACCGGGTCTCGAAATGGTATGACCGTCGCGAGGGCCGCGAGATGGTGCTTGACCGCGCTTCGGCGGTGCTGCCGGAAGGCGGCGGCCTCGTCATTTACGGCGCGCCGGGAACCGGGAAGTCCACACTGCTACGGCTGTTTGCCGGCACGGAAAAATCCGATCGCGGTATGGTCCTCCGTGACGGGCGGATTTCCTGGCCATTGGGCACAATGCTGCCGTTCGTAGGCGCGCAGACGGTGCGCGACAATGTCCGCTTCCTATGCCGTATCAACGGCACGGATGCCCGCCGGGTGCTGGCGGAAACCGACCAATTCGGCGAGTTTGGCCGGCTTTTGGACGAGCCGTTTTCGCGCTATGCTGGGCCGCAACGGCAGAAGTTAATGATCGGCCTTTGGCTGGCCCTGGATTATGATTGCTATCTGATCGATCGCTTGCCGCAGTTGCCCGATGGCGAAACACAACGACGGTTTCGCGCCTTGGCAGCGGAACGACGTCGCCGGGCATGGATCGTCGGCGTCGAAGCAAAGCCGGGAGACTTGAAGCTGCAATTCGACCGAGGCGCGGTTTTGCACGACGGCAAACTGACGGTTTATGCCGATCTGGACCGGGCGCGCGCCGCATATCGCGCCCACGAACTGGTGTAGACGATGGACGACGGACGACCGATCGACGACCAGCCACCGGCCCGTCCGCGGAACGACGGAACCGAACGTGCGCCGCAAGATCGCGCGCGGGACGATATTCCAACACGCGATCAACCGAAAGGCGAGCGGCCGGCAGCCGACCGGTTGCGTTCGGACGCGCCGCCACGCAGTTTGGCGGATCGGCAAGCCGCGCGACGCGTGCGAGAGACGCGTCAGGCGGCACGGGTAATGGCTCGGCCGAAGCGGAAGCCGCACACACGCAACGCCTTTCTGGCGCTGGTCATCCTGCCGACCCTGGTGGTTGCACTTTACACCTTGCTGTTCGCGTCGGACCAATACGTATCCGAAACGCGGTTCTGGGTGCGCGGACAGAAGGCCGCACAGCCGAACGTGATCGGCACCATGTTGGGCGCGCCGAGCAGCAGCGCGACACTTGAAGAAACTTTGGCGGTGCGGGATTTCATCCTGTCCAACGACGCCGTTGCGCTGCTGGAAAAGCGCGTCGATCTGCGCCGCGTTTACGGCAATTCCGACATCGATTACTTCAACCGTTTGTCGGCCGACGCCAGCGCGGAGCGGCTGGTCAGCTATCACCGCGAGATGATCGAACTGGGCCATAATCTCCAGTCCGGCATCATGACGATGCGCGTGGCTGCATACGGCGGGAAGGAGGCGCTGGCGCTGAGTACGGCGTTGCTGCAGATGGCCGAGGAACTGATCAACCGCTTCAACGAGCGCGCATTGCAGGACGCGTTACGCGTCGGCCGCGAAGAAGTGCGCGTCGCCGAAGAACGAGTCGCGCGGATCCGTCAGGAATTGACGACCTTTCGTGACCGCGCTCGCGCCATCGATCCGAGCCAGTCCACGGCAACGGTGCTGAGCAACATCGGCGCGTTGGAGCTTCGTCTTGCCAACGCACGCACCGAATTTGCCGAAGCGAAAACCTATTTGGCGCCGGATAGCCAGCAGATTATCGCGCTGAAAACGCGGATCGCGGCGCTGGAGGCGGAGATCGACCGGGAGAAATCGCGGCTGACCGGTACCGACGGCGCGCTCGCGCCGATCGTGGCCGAATACGAAAAACTGCAATTGCAGCGCGACTTCGCCGACAAGGGGTTGGCCTCGGCTCTGGCGTCGCTGGAAACTGCGCGCATCGAAGCGCAACGCCAGCAGATGTTCATCGTACGCGTGGTATCGCCCAACGAGCCGCAACGGCCCGATTGGTGGCGCAGCTGGATCACGGTGGTTTCCGTGTTCGCGGGCAGCCTGCTGATGTTCGGCATCGGCGCGCTGATGATTACCGCAACGCGAGATCGCTCGCGTTAGCATTCCGATTCGCAGCGGTCATTTCAGGCGTCCCAGAACAGGCGCGATCAACATCGATTCGGACAGTCGCGCCAGCCAGAAATCGGGCACGTCGCCGGCGGGATTGACCGGTCCGACGATGTTGGTCCATTCCCGGCAATCGACCATGCGCCACGATGCGGCCGGTGCCGCCGCGAGATCGTCGCACCGACGGGACCGTTCGAGCCGCGCGGCGCGCGCCTGAACGTCGACCAGCCGCGTGCGGCCGAGCTGCTCCCACCGCTCCCAGCGCGTCCAGCCGAGTTCGCGCGTGAAGTAAAACCGCTCCAGATGATCGGCGCGCGCGATACTGGCACCGCCGAAATGCTCGGACACAAGTACCGACATAGAATAGGTGCGCGCCCGCCCGAAGTCGGCACGAAACCGATACGAACCCAAGTACCAGCGGGTCAGCGCAAGATCGTAATTCTGCGGACAGGAGGTCGGATCTGCATGGAGCCGCAAGCGCGCGACCGTATGACCGGCCCGAAATGCACCCGGTCGAAACGTGGCGTCGACGAGAATCCATGAGTCGAAGGTCGACGCGGGGCCCGGCCGGCCGGCGCACCCGGTGCCGACAAACAGCTTGAGGCCGTCCGCATCCTCTGTACCGCCGATCGCGACGGACCCGCGCGAAAAAATCACGAATTGGCCCCCATCGCCCCGTCCGGCGTCGAACTGTCCGAAGCGTCGCCTTTGCGATCCGAAATCGAATGTTTGAACAACAACGACGCCGAGCTTTTCGGAACGCACCGCGACGGAATCGCTGCGCTGATAACCGGCAGGAAGCGAAGCGCGAGAAGCCGAGTTCGCGTAATCGTGCTTATGGTAAGTCAGCATTTCGCCGGGCCGGTGATCGCGATGCGCGAGGCATCCCGCCCGATCGACCGGGCTAACGCCGACGACCGGGCGGCCCGCATCATCGACGCAAATATTCTGCGTCATGAAATCGCGGACAATTGTCCAGTTCAAATCCTCTTCCGCACGGACCGTGAATGCGCCGAAAACGACGAACGTCATGATGAGTGTGATTGCCGCCCGGCGCACGATTCCGATTCCGTTGTTCCCGAATGATGGACGTTGGTACTATTTCGGTTCGCGTTCGACCTTTTTCATCGCTTGGACGCACAGCGATTTCACGGCGCCGATATCGCCAAGGAACCATTCCCTCTGGCCCGCGCTTCCAGTCCGCAATTCCACCGGCACGCGACTGAACGAATGGCCCGCATTTGCGGCGAGCCATCTGAACTCTTCGGACCCCTGTGTGAACATCTCGATCAGCGAAGCGCCCGGCTTCGCGAATGCGGCATTGACGAAGCCGGCGCCGTGAGCGCCGACAATGACCCGCGCCTGGGAGAACAGCGACACCTGATCGATGAACGACATTTCCTCGCAGTATGCGACGTAAAAGCCCAGCGCCTGGATGGAGGCAATGATTTCCTCCTCGTTCTCGATTTTTCGCCGCACCGCGTTCCGCCGGCTGATGTAGACAAAGCGGCGATCGGACGGAAAATTGGCCAATTGGCGCTGCCGTTCCAGCCGGTCCAACAGGACCGAGCGATAGAATTCCACCGTGCGTTCGCTGTTGTATAAGACCGGCGTCAGAATGGCATATGGGAAGACTTTGCTCTCGACATCCCGCCGCCGCAAAACTCGCTCCGGCGGTATCTCCAACGCTTCCAGAACAAGCGCCGTCGCCTCGGCCGAAACTTGCTGCAATCCGTCGTGCAGATGTGGCAGCAGGATGGGTTCGTCGAGCTGCAGATCGCGATACCATCGCAGCGACGGAAGCGTGCTGACGATGAAATGGTAGTAGCGATTGTCGCCGCTGCCGGACGCGCAAAAAAGCCCGGTCCCCGCGTTCTCACCCGGGGGCCGGGCGATGGTTTGCGATTGGAGCGCAGGGATCAGCCGATCGAAGCCGGGCGGACCGCGCCCTTGGGCATATTGCTCGATCCAATATCCCGACAACGAAAACGGAGTCGGTCCGCCGAGATGGCTGGGCGTGCCGCGGCCCGCAAACACTACCTTTGGTACGATGACCACACGATCGAACGCTGGCCGCATCAGCGATGTCCAACGCCCGTCGCGCCCGGATACTTTCGGCCGCCGAAACGGGATCTGGAGAAACCGCTGCGGTCGTGCCGCAAGTCTGCCCGCCGCCTTTCGCCGTTGGAATTCCGGTATGTCGATACGTTTGCCCGCGGTCGCCGGAAGGCAACGAAATTCCGTCTGCAGCAGCGGCGCCGTTCGCTTGGCCGCGTGCTCCAGGATCGCGTTGGTCCTTTCGTCGTTCGATCGCGGTCCGACGCGCTCGACCAGATCGAAGAAGATGACGCCGAATCGTTTCGGGAATTTGGCGGCGAGCTTTTCCGCGCGCCTATAAAAGCCGCCGACTTTCTCCGCCACGAGAAGCTGATGCAATTTCTCGGCCGCCGTCGCGTACCTATCGCGTTCCTTGAGTCCGATACCCGCAAGCTTGAGCGCGGCCGACTTCCTCGCCCGGAGAAGATTTGCTATTTGGACTCTAAGGCTCATTATCGGCCAAATTGGTTCCCGATCGAATGCATGATGTGTTTGTGCAGTCGAACCGTCAACTGGTACGCTTGGCCATGGCGAAGCAGTATCGAGCACCCAAACTGGTGTTCCCTCACATCATGAAGACGGGAGGGACATCGCTTATTCATTGGCTTCAACAGCATTATGACATCGAAGACGTTCTTCACCGAGCTTCGACGTGGTCCCAGTATTTCGACGTGCCGCAAAAAGTGCGGGATGAAAAACGGTTCATACGCGGACACTTCGGCAGCCTGATCTGCCGATACCACACCAAGGAAGCTGGGTTTTTTCGGCTTGTGCTGCTACGGGATCCGGTCGAGCGTGTTGTGTCGCACTATTGGCATCGGAGGAAGGCGCGCGGCCAGCGCGCCATCGCGCCTCCATCCGCTGACCAGTCGATCGGCGAGTTCTTGGAAAACGAAAACGAACGTATAATCTGGTCGAACTACCAAACGGCAAACCTTGGTTTCGATCTCACAGCCGATACGAAGATGGAGTCTCTCGAACGAGCGTTGATCATGAACGCTTCATCGAACGAGTGCTTTCGGCAGGCGTGTGCTTTCATTGAGAGTGCGGATTTCGTCGGGACGACCGATCGATTGGATCTGCTTATGGCCTCATTGAGCGAACGCCTGGACCTGTTTCCACAGGCACTTCATCGCGCGCGCAGCTATAGGCCCAGAGATTTTAGGCTGGAGCCGGCGTTACGCCGTCGGATTGAGCGGTTTAATTTGGCAGATACGGAACTCTATCGCTTTGCCTTGGAGAAGTCGGGACGCAGGACGACGAAAAGCGTATCCGCATCGGGTTCGCGGAGTCAGAATTCGCGCAAGGCAATATCGCCGCCCATCGATCTGACCGACCACGTCCTCGTCGAATGGCAGTCGACGAATGCGTTTTTTGGGAGGGGTTGGTCCGACATTCAGGGCCTTCGAGCTGTGGAGGCGCAGCCCCATCGCTGGTCGATCCCCGGCGCAAAAAGTAGCATTCAGTTACGCCTGCGGCCATTTCACAAGTATGAACTTCGGCTTTCGATCTTCCGATTCGTGGCCCCGGAACAGGCCCGTGGATTCAAGGTTTATGCCAATGGGCGCCGATTGCGGTGTCGCGCCGAGCGGCCCTACGGCCCCATCGCACGCGGCGGCATATATCGCATCGTTTTTCGAGCGGGATGGAAAGCCGACGTGAATCTCGAGTTTCGCGTATCCAAACCGATGCCGCTGACTAAAGCCGATCACAACAAAGGTGCGACACGTGGGTTTGCGTTGATCGGATTGACGTTCAAGGATCGCACGGCACCTAAGTTTCAGCTTTTCGGTCGCGCTCCAAACGAGAAGGGACGTCGCCTCGTTCGAGATTCAATTCATGTGAAGTAAAGCGGTGCGGATTGGATCTCGGCGTACCGCAAATGATCCAAGTATTATACTCTCCATCGACATCTATTCACCGCGATGGAACGCTTCGGCCTTTGTCCTTCCCCGTTCACGATCCCTACTGGGTTGCCGCCGCCGAGTTTGTGGAGCGACATCGCGTGCCGCCCGCGCCGGTTTTGGCGCCTGATATTTTTTGGTGGCGGTTTGAGCAGATCTATCGATACACCAACGCGTGGCAGCGGCCGAGTTTCGCCTACGAATGGGCGATCGTTCATAAGGGCCGCTTGGGCGATCTTCCGGCCGGGTTCGTTGATGGGCTGGCAAAGACCATGGCGCCGGTATTCGCCAACGAAGTGTTCGTCGTCTGGGCGCGCGAGGGTGGACTGCCCCGGCTCCCGCCAAATGCACGGCATCTGGCGGCCCTGTTCGACAGCGCCGCCAAGGTGACGCGGCATGCCCCGCCGCCGAAGGTGACCGCAACCGGCGTCGCCTACAACGAAGTTTCGGAGGACGACGGCTGGATACGCAAATTCAGCGACCTCAGCATCGGCGAACTGAAAACCGCGATGGAGCGGTTTTTCACCAACGGCGGTTATCTTTACGAAACCCTGCGCGACAAACGGTACGATGCGGATTTGGACAAATGCACGCGGCGTCTGCTGGGCGATAGCACCGGCCAGCGCGTGCTGGATATCGGCTGCGGCGCCGGCCGGCTTGGCCGATTGGCGCCGGACGGAACCGATATACTGCATGTCGACCTATCCGAAACCGCGCTCCGCATCGCGGCGGCAGGCGCGAACGGGCGTCCAGACAGGCGCTTCGCCCAGATGGACGCGCATCGATTGGCGCTGCCGGGGGCCAGTTTCGACATCGTCGCTATCATCGATGCGATCGAGCATTTCCACCGGCCCGAGATCGTACTCGGCGAGGCGGCGCGCGTCATTGAACCGGGCGGCGCGCTGCTGCTGACTGCGCAGAACCGCAACAGCCTGAACCAGATCATGGCGCGCAAGCTGGGCTATTCAGAATACGTCACCAACTACCAACACGTTCGCGAGTTCACGTTGGACGAATTGACGGCGATCCTGGCGACCCACGGCTTCGACGTCGAGCAAAGCGCCGGCATCGGTTTCTATCCTTATTGGGGTATTCCTGGAATCGACCATCTGGTGCGGCACCTGACCGATGACGATTCCGAACTGGTCGAAATTCTGGGAACCATGGGCGAACAGATCGGCCCGCACCACGCCTACACAATGTTTCTGCGCGCACGCAAGAATGCTTGAAACCCCGCCGCGCGGTTCGCGCTCCCCGCCCCGCCAACGGCTTGGTCACGTCGACATCCGAATGAGCGGTTGCGCAAGGGCTCGCAATCTTCTTTCATTGTCCGACGGCGTTCCATCCAAAAGAGACAAAGGCCTGCTCAACCATGAAACTAGCCGGACGCGTTGCGATTATTGTAACCGTGCGGGAACGCTTCGGAACGACCGTGCGGTGCCTTGAGCCATTGATCGCGCATACGCCGCGCAACGTGCCGATCGTCCTCGTCATGCCGCCGGGCGGCGATCGAATCCGCGGCCGGATCGATGCATTGGCCGTGCGCCGCGCGATCCGAATCGTCGCCGGCGACGGCGCCAACACCCACAACGCCGATCGCAATCTGGGCGCGCAGCACGTTCCGGCCGTGGAGTATCTTGTGTTCGTCGAAAACGACACGATCGTAACGCGGCGCTGGCTGGAACGATTGGTGGCGCGGGCCGACGCAACTGGTGCCGATCTGGTCGGGCCGCTCGTGCTGTCGGGGAGGGTCGGCGAGAATATCGTGCATAGTGGCGGCAACGAGTTCGAATTGGGGCCGGACGGAGACGGACGAATCGGCGCAATCGAACGTCATCGCGCAGTCGGTAAGCCGCTACGCATTGCGCGCGAAAAAGTGCGCGAGGATTTTCTGTCGGACGTCGAGTTTCATTGTTTCCTCCTGCGGGAGTCGCGTTTCCGCAGCTTGGGCGGTTTCGACGCCGCCTCCGAAGTCTGCGACCATATGGACGCCGGACAAAGCATCGCGAGGCAGGGCGGGAGACTGCTGTTCGCGCCGTCGGCCACAGTGACATACCTTGAGCATGCCGACTACGATCTGGCCGACATGGCCGAACACATCGACCGCTGGGCCGCCATCAAGGCGCGCGATCCAGTTGGGCGGTTTGCACGCAAGTACGGAATCGATCCGCTTAGCCGGTTCATGCGCGATAAGTTGGCTTGGATGGATTATCACGCGGAGATTGCCGACATCCGCCGGCGCCCCGCGGCGGACGTGCCGCCGCGCAACCTGATCGCCGCCACGGAGCTGGTCCATGTCGCCGAACTGCTCGACGCACAGGCGCGTGCGGCCGGCTTCTCCGGCATGGCGCACACGCGCATCGTGCACTACGCCCATATGGCCGCAGACTTTCTGACCCCGGCCGGGCTGCCGGGCAGCGTGCCGACGCTGCATCGCTCGATCCGCGCGGCCAGTCTACTGCTGGCGCATGGCGCACCGCTGACACCGATCCTCGGCGCGCTGGCGCATGCGACCTACGATGTCGGCCGCTTCGCGGATAGGCGTATCTTGCGACGGCTGTGGCGACGCCGGCCGCATTGGCGCCAACGTTATGAAGTTTCGCGGCGCATCGACTGGCGGTTCGAGGCACTTGCAGTCGATTGCAGCTTAGCGTCCTGGGCCGGCACGCCGGCGCCGACCGATCAGGCGACGCTGAGCGCCTATGACTCAAACCGAGCGACAGCGCTGCTTATCCGTGTTGCCGATGCAGTCGCCCAAGGAATGATCGGCGCCCCGCCGCCGCCGCGCACGCGCGAGCTTGCCGCCGTCGCCCAGCATGCGCGCGCCGTTTTGCCTGTGTTGGGTTACGGCGCGCTGGCGGACGATTTTGCGGTGCTGGTCACGACCCCGGAAACAGTGCCAAAAGCGACTTTGGCCAGTTAGCAGAACATATCCGTGTGTTATCGACCGGGGCTGCCCCAGGTGGAGCGGCCGTCGCCGAATGTGGTCACCAGGCCAGGCACTACGACGACGTCGATGCCGCGCTTGACGCCGGACGCAGGCGACCACGAGCCAAACCACCAATCCTCATCCGAGCCGTGCCCCTCGAACAATCCAGCATCGCGCCGCGGCGCGCCGCGATAGTAGGTCGGGATCGGTAATATCTCCTGCCAATAGGTGCGATGCGCGAACGCGTGCTGGCCGGACAGCGAGCGCGCGAAACGCACCGCATGGCCGGCGATCATCGACGTCGCATAGACCGGATGCAACGGACTATCGTATCCGGTCAAAATCGTCCCGGTGATACCGCCGGGCGCCGCACGCGCGACTTGAACCAACACATCGAGCGCGCCCGGATGTATCTCGACATCATCGTTGGTAACTGAAATCCACTGCGTTTCCGGCGTAGCCAAGGCCTGGCAGATGCCGACATTGAGTGCGTGCGGCAGCCCTTCGTTATGGGGCAGCGGCAGGTAATAAGCTCGCGCCCGATGCGCGGCGAGCCGGTTGCGCAGGCGATCGATGCCGGTCGATCCGTCGTCGACCGCGATGATCGGTACGCCGCAGCGTCGCAGCGACCGCAAGGTCCGGCGCAATGCCCAGGCACGATTGAACGATGCCACCACCATTGCCACGCGGTCGGCCGGCGGCGCTAGCGCGCGCCGCAACACCTGCTCCATCAGCGGTGCTACGTGCTCGCGCGCAGCCGCCCGCGATGCGACGCCGGCCGGCGCGAAGACGACGAAGACGTCATTAGCGAAAACCGGCGTGCCCGCCGTTGCTTCGCGGATGAAGGCGGGGTCGATGCGGTCGAGATATGCACCCTTATGCAGGACGTAAAAGGAAAATGTCGCACTAGGCAGCGTGTCGCGCCGCACATGATCCGCGACGGTGCCGCGGAACACATGCAAGAATCCGTTCGGCGCCAGGACGAACCCGCCGATCGGCAATTTATCGGCCAAGAATTCTGCGACACCGATCCAGTTTTTGTCGGGCAGGCAGCGGTCTGCGGCGGCGCGGCGCCGAGCCACATCGTCGGGCGACGGCGAGCGACCCAAATCCAGGACGATACCCGACGTGGCCATTGCTATGATTTACCGATGCGTGAAGCCCCCAGCCTCCGTAGGTAAGCCTATTGAATGCGGGTTAACGTAGCAATGCGTTATGCGCTGCGATCAAGCCGGGCGTGACATCGAACGCACTAGGCAGGTCAATATCGTCGCGCAGGCCTTAGCGTCCGCGATTGCCGCGATGCCGACGATAGCGTAGGTTTTTAGATCGGTTGGGCGCATTACGCGGCAGGCCCACCGGCCAGAATTGCGACGATCTCCAGGTAAGCCCAAGCACCTGCGAGAAGTTGGCGCGAAACGGACTTACGGCACTTGAATGGTTCCCCGAATTCACGCGACGGCGTGTCGACGAAACGGGTGCGGCAATCGAAATCGGCGAATTGGCAAATATGAGCGGAATGCCGGAGGGAATCAACCAATTGGACACTGCACAAGATGCCGCGACTGTCGGGGCAACGACGGGCGCGCGTATTCATGATCGCGCTGCGCTCACCGGACGGATCAGCGCAATCAGCCTGGCCGCGATCTATGGCGCGGCGCTCGGCGCGATCCTGATCGGCGTTGGAGGCTTCGCGGTATTCGGCATCGTCGCCGTGCTGCTGCTCGCGGGCGGATTTTTCGCGATCAATCGCCTCAAACATTCATTGCTCGGCGAACCGATCCTACCGATGGATTTCACCCTTCTAGGGCATGCGTTCCGGTTTCCCTCGCTTTATTTCGGGTTCCTGAAGCCGGCCACGGCGTGCGCAATCGCCGGCGGTGTGGCGTTCGTTGCCGGCGTACCCGCGGCGGCCGAATATGTCTGGGGTGAGCCTGCACGGATATCGTCGACGTGGACGCGCGGTGCGCTGGTGCTTGCCGGATTGTTTGCGTGGCTCTTGCGGCATCGGCTGGCCGGATTGATCGGCATTGCCGATTGGGCTCGTCGGTGCGGCTTCGTGTTCGATCCGGGCGCCGATGTACGTCGGTTTGGCCTGTTGCCGACCATGGCGGTATACGATCTGGCGTCGGGTGACCGACCGCATCTAGCGCGGGTGCGAGCGACGAGCCTGGCGGCGCAAACCGGCAATCGGCAGGCGGCGGACCCGCTTGGGCTCGGTACCGGCGCGAAGCTGCCCGATATTGTATTGGTGCAAGCGGAATCGTTCTTCGATGCGCGCCGGCTCGGGCTCGCACAGCCGGGCATCGACGATGCGCTGGTTAATTATGCTCGGCTGCAGCGTTCGGCATTTGCCCATGGCACGCTCGACGTCCTCTCCAGCGGAGGCAACTCGCTTCGTTCGGAGTTCGCCGTGCTGAGTGGGATGTCGGCGACGGAAAGCGGCGTGCACGCACTCAACCCATACCATCGCCTGGCACGCGAAAAAGTGTGGAGCTTGGCGTGGCATCTGCGTGCGCTGGGCTACCGCACCATTGCCGTGCATCCGTACAGCGGCGACTTCTTCTGGCGCAATCAGGTCTATGCGCACTTGGGGTTCGAACGCTTTATCGACATCGACGCGCTCGGCCATTTACCGCGCTGCGGACCATTTGTCGGCGACATAGCACTTGGCAGCGAGGTCGAACGGCTGCGCGCAGAGATGGGCGACGACCGGCCAACGTTTATCTTTGTGATTACCATGGAAGCGCACGGCCCGTGGCATCCGACCCGCGTATCGGAAGTCGCGCTGGCCGAAGCGGGATTATCGCCGTCCCAACTCGGTTCGATGCAGCTAGCGCATTATCTTTATCATACGCGTAACACCGATCGAATGCTCGGTGCGTTGGCGGCACAAACGACGATGCAGACACGACCCGGCGTGTTTTGCCTTTATGGCGATCACCTGCCACCGATCGCCGGCCTGAGGTCGCGGCTCGGGTTCGCCGCCGACGTCACCGACTACTTGATCGTGACCGACCCGGCGCAATCTGTGCCATTACCCTCGCGCGCGCTGTCTGCGCCGCAGCTCGGCCAAGTCTTGTGTCGCGCCGCCGGCCTGCCGTCGTTTCGGGAAGCAACGCCCCGTCACTAGAAAGCGCCGGCCAGTCGTCCGAGTACAAGCGCACGCGACACCACTTCCGCCACGTCGATCGCAACCTGCAAAAGATTGGTGCGAATGTAAGGCAATAGCATTATCTGGTCGCCGGGCCGTACAGTTTGAACGCCCCCGATCGAGACCTCGCCGTTGCGATGGTAGATCAGGAACTTGTCGGCACGGCCCAATTCGGTAACTCCGCCGGTAAGGCGGATATATTCGCTGACCGTACGGCTCGGGTCGTACCGAAACGTCTGCGGCGCCACCACTTCACCCGCCACGGAAACGATGTCGTTGCGCGGCGGGATGACAATGACGTCTTCGTGCTCAAGAATGATATCCTGGCGTACGCCATTCTTGTGCAGCACGACGATGCCCGAAGCTTTGACGTTCTGCAACGTCTCGACCACGCGCTTGAGCAAATCCGCCTCGCGGACACGAATCTCGATCTCGCCGCGGCTGAGCTTTTCCGCTTTGAACAACTCCTCCTGCACGCGGCGCAGATTCTCGTCGAGCAAGCGGCGCTGCTGCTCGGCGACGCTCTTGCGGCGGATATAAATCGAATCAAGATCGGCCAGCTTGGGATCGACGCGAACGAAATTCAGAACCTGCGACAAGCGCGCGCCGCGCGTCGCCGAATACACCGATTGGCCGACCACCGCGCCGTCGACCGATACGGTGACCGACGGGCGAACCGCATCCTTGAAGAAGACCACTTCGTCGTCGGGCGCAACCGAACTGGCCAAAAAATTAGCCAGCGGCACATAGATTTGCGACGTCCGTCCCGTGCGCGTCATCCGCACGTAGACGTGGCTGACGGCACTTTCCGGCCCTGCCCAGGCGACGATCTGACGGCCAGGCAACCCCCGCGCGCCAAGTTCGAACACGGCTGGATTCTGAACCGCGCCGCCAACACGCGCAACCGGCCCACGCGGCGCGACGACGATCGTATCCCCTTCCATGAACTGGAATTTCGGCAACACACCGGCGGTCAAGAACGGATACAAATCTACCGTCTGAACGATCTTGTTGTCGCGCCGCACATATATATACCGATATGAACCGCGCACCGGATCGATGCCCCCAGCGCGCCGAAGATAATGGATGATCGAGTCGATCGAGCGGCCGAGATGACGCCCCGGCGCTTGTACAAACCCGGTCACGAACACGCCGATGGCTTGTGCCTGCGGCAGGTTGGTATACACGTTGACGTTGCTGGTGTAGACCGTGCGTACCGCCTCGACGACCTTGGGGTTGAGATCGCGGTATTTCAATCCGGCCACACGCACCGGGCCGATTTTCGGCAGAAAAATATTGCCCTGACCGTCGACCGGTGTCGTCAACTGAGCTTCAACCGCGCCCCAGAGCCAGATTTCGATTCGGTCGCCGATCGCGATCTCGTAGTCCGGCGTGACGCCGGTGGCACTCTCCGGCTCGGTGCCCGGGCGAAACAGGTTGGCGCCATATGGCATCAATGTATCGAGCTTCAGCGCGCTGAGGTCGAGATCTTTGCCGTCGCTCAAGGTGGACTTGCGCCGTAATTCGACGTCGTTGATACCGGGTTGACCCGGATCGTTGGGCGGGGTGACTGTGACGGTTGATGGTGGCACGCCGGGCGGCAACGCGGGCGGCGGCGTTTGGGCCAAGGCGGGCTGCCAGGCAACGAACGCGGCAACCGCTATTGCCAGGACAAACTGAACGCGTCCGATACTGTGCATTTCGTCCCCCCGAGCCGCCTTCACGACGTGCCGTCACAACGGCTTGATCAGCCGCCATTGTTCCTTGATCCGGCAAGCGGCCGTCGAAGTCGCTTGTCGAGCGACGACGAAGATAACCGGCCGGCACACATCTCCATTCGCCGAGACGTAACGCTCACCAGCGATGCGCAAGGAGGCGGGTTTGCCTGACGTCATGACGAGCGTACGCGTCGCACCGGGGGCGCCGGCCTCGAACAAGGCTGCGGCAGCCGCGTTGTCCTGCGGCGCAACACTGTCCAAGAATGCATCGTCTGAGACGGTCGGGGTCGGCTGAATTGCGGGCGCCGGTGCATTCATATCCTGCAATCCCTGGCAACCACCGACCGTCATTCCGGCAACTAGCCCCAAAACCATCCGATGCGCGCCGCGGCTAGGCAAATGGCCGCGCAAGGCTCGCTCAATTGTCGAAACATACTTAAGCATCGATTTCGTCCGCTTGGTGCCGCGCCTACCCTGTGCATATCGTATAATAAAACTAAACCGCGGCAACCTGCTTTAGCCATGCCTCGTCATCGCGGCGGCGGGTGTAGACGTTTGCGCCGTCGCCGAACCACTTCGACGGCGCCACCGTGCCCGGGCAGGATTGCCGCCATAGCCCGGCCGAATAGACCACCCCGCAGGCCCTCCCGCGCTGAAATCAGTTTCGGTGCGTCCTTCAACTTGCCCGGCTTGCGTTCGAACGCCACATACGGCCGGCGCCTGTGACCGCCCGAATAATCCGGGATCTCTGCGCGCGCGGCTTCAGTCAGCGCTATCGCGCGCGACCATGCATCGGCCAGTGCGGGAAAGCCAAGGCGCGGCAAAATGGTGCGGACGTGTGCGCCGATTTTATCGACGTCCGGCAAGGTTTCGCGGCTGAGACATAATCCGCGATCGAGCTGCGCATCGATATCGAAGGCGACGCGCAGGAGCAGCGCCTGCGCCATTGCGAGCGTATAGCGATCGTAAGTCGGCGCGACGGTTGGAGCGCGGGACCAATCGATCTCTCGTGCCATGAACGAGATTCCTTCCGCCTCCACGCCGGCCACGCCGATTATCCGCTTTCGACGAGTGTCCGGCGGTACACGCTTGATCGACATTGCAAGCGATCCAATCCGATACACATCGCCGATCATCGCCGCGCGAATAAGCATTGGCATGGCACCGTGCGCGGCAAGGATGCTCGCAGCGCCGACCGCGCGCGCAAGCAACGGCTTACCACTGGGCGTCGCGACGCCTGCGAAGTTTCGGTGCACGAATTCGTGGCAACGCCGAACGGAGCCGATTTCCCGTGGGCCGAAGCCAAGCCGATGCAGTTGCATCGCCAACTGGGGCCACGTCTGCGCATACGGATGCCCTTCGAGCGACGCTAGTTCAGGCGGCGGATTGATCGAGCGCGCTAAAACCCCGACGGCGGCACGCCGCCAGGCGACGAACGACGACTTGCTGATGACAATGCGCGAATCGCGCGCCACGCCGTACTTGTCGACCAGGCGCTGCAATGCGATCTGTGCGCGAAGCGGATCCCACTGCCGAAGATGATAGGGAAGGTCGCCGAGTTCGTAGCCGGTAAAATCGGGATGCGTCACGTGCACGGCCGGCTGAACCACAATGCGACCGCCGGCCTTGGCGACCGACAAGCAGAAATCCACGCCTGCGCCGGTCGAGATCTCAGCGTCAAAACGGCCGATCGCGCGCTAGGCGTACGCGCGCGCGAGCAAGCAATGGAATTCCAGAAATTCGACCTCGTAAGGCGAGGTCGGCGGACCCCGCAAACGGGATGCGGTGGGTCCGATTTTCGCCTGCCGG
>JBFWYO010000087.1:0-19197 GCA_050186335.1 Alphaproteobacteria bacterium
TTGCCGCAGGAATCGAGGAACCCGTGCTGGTCCTGGCGGGTGAACCGGAAGACCAGAAGCGGAGCCTTCTGGCATTGCGTGAATTGACCCAAGGCTGACCTGCCGGTTGTGTTCGCGGTAATGGGCCCAACCGGACAGAAGATGCCTTGAACAAAATCGTTCATCGCATCTTCAATCGCATGGTTGTTGACGGGCGTTCAGCGGCTCAATTACTGTGATATAAAATCACATCCATAGCAAGCGCGATGTACCACTTTCTCTCATTGGTCTGTACGTCGAGTCGGCTCCATTCGCCTTTGATTGCGGTGCCCTGATGTCGACTATCACGGAAATCCGGACACGCCGCGTCGCGCTGCCCCGGCGGCGAGATCACAAGTGGACGGGTCTTACCGAGGGCATCGGCGCGTACGTACTGGTCGAAATGCGCGACAGCGATGGCCGCGTCGGCTGGGGCGAATCGCCGGCTCTCAAAGACTGGGCCGGTGACTTCGGCCGCTACTTCGGCGAGTCGGCGGCCACGGTACGTACGGTCATCGACCAACATTTAGGCCCGACATTGATCGGCGCCGATCCAACCAACATTGTCGATCTGCACGGGCGAATGGACCGGCAGATCAAAGGCTATCCGTATGCCAAGGCCGCACTCGACTTTGCTGCGTACGACCTCGCCGGGCAAAGTCTTGGGGTCCCCGTCGCAACGCTGCTGGGTGGTCGCGCGCGCGTTCGAATTCCGCTTACTCATTCCATCGGACTGATCGGAATCGAAGAAGCCGAACGCGAGGCGGTACAAGTAGTCGGCGAAGGTGTCCGTACGCTCAAGATCAAGATCGGCGTCGACCCCGAGCGCGACGTCGCAATGGTAAGGCGCGTGCGCGATGCGGTCGGGCCAGGAACCGATATTTGCGTCGATGCCAACAATGGTTTCGCTACGGCGGGCGAAGCGGTGCAAACGATCCGGCGTATGGAAGGTTGCCGCCTGAAGTATGTTGAGCAACCGGTGGCCGGCGCGCGGCGCATGGCCGAAGTGGCGCGCGCCATCGACGCACCTGTTATGGCTGACGAATCGGCGTGGACGGCCGAAGACGTAATCGAATTATTCGAGCACCGCGCATGCCAGATCGTTTCGATTTATACTACCAAACCCGGCGGCCTGTATCGCGCGATGCAGGTCGCAGCGACGGCACGCGCTTGCGGTTTCGTTTGTAACGTAAACGGATCGGTCGAAACCGGGGTTGGCAATCTTGCCAATCTTCATCTTGCCGCGGCGGCCGAGGTGGTAACATTGTCCTGTGTCGTGCCGGTATCGACGCCGGCAGAGGCCCAGCGCGGACGCATCGCTGGCATCTATTATACGGACGATCTGCTGACGCGCGGACTTGACTTTAGTGACGGCACCGTCGGTATCCCCGATGGGCCGGGTTTCGGCGGGATCGTCGATGTGGAAAAAATCGCGAAATACACGGTGGACTAATGTCAATCGACACTAAAGGCGGCCGCATTGCAGTGCTTGGCGCCGGTCACGGCGGCTGTGCCGTCGCGGCGCACCTTACGCTCCAAGGATTCGAAGTGCGCATGCACGTGCGCGATGCGGACAAGCGGCGGCGTTTTGCAGCTGGCATCGAAGCCGCGGGTATCGCGACCGGCGTTGCAAAGCCTGCCTTGGTCAGCGATGACCTTGCCGCAGTGGTAAAGGACGCCGAATTGATTTCGATCGTCGTGCCGGCGGCGGGCCATGATTATTACGCTGCGGCGCTCGCCAAACTGCTTCCGGCCGGCGCCACCATCATGCTCAATCCGGGGCATACTGGCGGAGCATTGCATTTTCTGAAATCGTTTCGCGACGCCGGCGGCAAGCCGGTGAAGCTGTGCGAAACTACCACGCTAACCTATATTTGCCGTATGGAAGGGCCGGCGACGGTCGGCATTTACAGTGCGACCACGCGCCTGCGGTTCGCCGCGTTGCCGGCGATAGATACCGTTAAGGCCGCTGCATTGGTTCGCCGTTTCTTCCCGAATATCGAACCGGTATCCAATGTGCTCGAAACCGGCTTTATGAACATCAATGCGGTGCTTCACGTCGCCGGCACGCTCATGAACGCTGGATGGATTGAATTCACCGGCGGCAATTTTCTTTTCTACCGCGAAGGTGTTACGCCCGCCGTCGGGCGCGTGATCGAGCGGCTCGACGAGGAGCGAATCGCGGTTGGCCGGGCGCTGGGCGTCAACCTGCCCCCGACCGTAGATATGTTTCACTCGGCCGGCCTTACCAGCGAAGCTGCGCGCCAATCTGGCTCGATTTCGCGGGCCTGCGTCGAAAGCGAACCCAATAAGACGATTAAAGCGCCGCCCGCTCTGCGTCACCGTTACGTCGACGAAGATGTCGCCTTCGGGCTGGTGCCGATGTCGGAATTGGGCCGCCTGTGCGGTGTGCCGACACCGGTAATCGACTGCCTGATCGAGCTTGGCGCGGCGGCAAATGGAATTGACTACCGCACCAATGGTCTGACTCTGGTGCGCCTGGGCCTCGCAGGTGCCGATGTGGCACGCGTACGCGCTTTCGTCGAGCGCGGTTGATCCAAGGAAGAGAACGATCTTGAACCTAGACATCATCGAGCGTTATCGGGCGGTCATGGACCGGCTCGGGCTGGCTGCCATCATCGCCGGTTCGCCGGAGAACTTCGCACATGTCGCCGGGTTCCAACTACCCTCGCAAATTCTCATGCGCTGGCGCCATGCCATGGTGATCGTACCTCGCCAGGGGGATCCCGAACTGGTGATCGTGGATATGGAACAAACCACGGTTCGCAAGCGTCTGACCAACGCCAAGCTTCATGTATGGCGCGAATTCAGCGACAGCGCGATGAAAGTACTGGCGGCGGCACTCAGCAATCTCGGTTATGCGCAGGACAAGATCGGCCTTGAGTTGGATTATCTTCCCGCGAGCGATTATGAGGCGCTCCAGACGGCCCTGCCGCACGCGCGGTTTATCGCGGTGCACGGCGAGCTTGCTCGGGTTCGCCAAATCAAATCCCCACGCGAAATCGAAGTTCTGCGGCGACTTTCCCGGCTTGCGGATCGCGCAATCACTGAAGCTTTCCGATCGGTGCGGGCCGGCATGAGCGAGATGGATATCGCCGCCGCGGTCACTCACAACGTTCTTGCTGGGGGCGGCGAGGATTACCGCCTGCTGATCGTGGCGACTGGGGAGCGCTCGGTATTGCCGAATGTCGGGCCGAGCGAGCGCATTCTGAAGCGCGGCGACGTGTGCCGCGTCGAGGTGTTTCCGAAAATCCAGGGCTACTACGCCGGCATCTGCCGCACGGCGGTGGTGCAGCAAGCACCGCCGCATGCCGAACGTATTTGGGCCAATTTGACCGAATGTAAATATCTTTTGCTCGAACGCATGAAGCCAGGGATAAGCTGCCGTGCAATCTATGATTTGTTCCTGGCCAAGCTAAGAGAGATCGATCTGCCGCCAATATCCTTCGTCGGCCATGGCATCGGGCTTCATTTGCATGAAGACCCCTACCTTGGGACACATCCGATGATTGGAAGCGACGCTGACGCCTTGCTTGAAGCTGGCATGGTGCTCGGCATCGAACCTCTCGTCTATGAGACTGGGTACGGCTTTGGCATGCAGAATAAGGACCTGGTTCTGGTGACCGAAAAGGGATGCGAACTCTTGTCCGACTATTGCAACACCGATCGCCTTATCGTGGTTGAGTGAGCGCGTGAAAAAACTCCCGACGATCGATATTCGCGACATCACGGTCCGCTTCCGCACGCCCGAAGGTCCGCTGACCGCGATCGAGAATGTCAGCGCTACCATCGCACCCCGCTCGTTTCTTACCGTCGTAGGCCCCTCGGGCTGCGGTAAGACGACTCTGCTCAAGGTCCTTTCGGGCGTCCTGACTCCGAGTGGCGGCGAAGTGTTCTTCGACGACCGGCCGTTGGCAAAAGCGGAAATGACCGGGCGGATTGGATATGTGTTTCAGCGCCCGATGCTTCTGCCCTGGCGTACCGCACTGGACAACGTAATGTTGACCATGGAGGTGGCGCGGAAGGAAACGAGCAAGCGGGAACGCGAGCAGGAAGCGCGCCGCTGGCTCGACATTGTGGGCCTTAAGGGCTTCGAAGATCGCCATCCGCACGAATTGTCGGGCGGCATGCAGCAGCGTGTTTCAATTTCACGCGCGCTCGTGTTTCAGCCGCAGATCCTGCTTATGGACGAGCCGTTCGCCGCGCTCGACGAAATCACGCGCGAGACAATGCAGGACCAACTGCTTAGTTTGTGGTCGGCGATCGATACGACGGTAATCTTCATCACCCACAGCATTTCCGAAGCGGTGCTGTTGTCCGAGGAAATCCTCGTCATGTCGGCACGGCCGGGCCGTGTCATTGAAACCATTAAGGTCCCCTTCGAGCGGCCGCGATCCGAAACGATCCGTGGTCTGCCGCGTTTTGCTGAACTCACCGACCAAATCCGCCGCCATCTTCGCGCGGGCCGCGCCGATAGCGAAAGGAACTGAGCCATGTGGAAACGCCGCGCGACGATATCGGCCGGTCAATTCTTGGTATTCGCTGCGTTTTTCGGCTTTTGGGAGCTCGCGGTGCGAGCTTTGGCGATTCGCCCGGTTATCCTGCCCGCGCCTTCAATCGTGTTCGAGAAGATGTGGGAGCAGCGCGAGACGCTGATCATTAATACCTGGCCGACATGCGTTGCTATCGGACTGGGGTTTCTCGCGGCCGTACTTTCAGGATTCATTATCGCCGTCGGCATCGCATATTCGCGTACTGTGCGCGATTTGACCTATCCATTCCTGGTGACTGCCCAGATACTCCCAAAGGTGGCATTCGCACCACTGTTTCTGATCTGGTTCGGCTTCGGCCTGACGCCGAAGATCGTGATCGCTGCGCTGATCGCGTTTTTTCCGATTGTTATTAATACCGCAAAGGGATTGAGTTCCGTCGAGGTCGAGTTGTTGCAATATATGGATTCGCTCGGCGCAAAGGCTCACGAAAAATTCTTCAAGATCAGCCTGCCCTGGGCCCTTCCATATATCTTCGCGGCCCTCAAGATATCGATCACGCTTGCGATCGTCGGCGCTGTGGTCGGCGAATTTATCGCCGCTGGCGAAGGCCTGGGCTACGTCATCAACGCCGCCAATATCGCGCTGGACACCGAACTCATGTTCGCCGCGATCATCGTTTTGAGCGTCCTCGGTATCCTGATGTTTCTAATAGTTGTTCTGGCTGAGCGGGTGGTCATGGCCGGGTGGCAGCAAGGCGGGGATGGGCTGCAAGCGACGATGTGACAGGAGACCTGTTGCTTGCCTTCTGACTTACCCGCTCAGAAGCGACTATTTCGCGATTTGCGCCTGATTCGGCTCCGATGCCGCTGTCGCGTTCCTGGACACGGATTCCTCAGAAAAATTGGCGCAGGACAGGATGTGCTGCGCGGTCTTCTGGATATCGCGCTCCATCGCTTGACGCGCGTCGTCCGCATGATGGCGTTCAAATGCGTCGAGAATATCGTCGTGCGCGGCCCAACTCCAATGCATTGGTGAAGCGCGCAACGAGACATGAAGCAGCGGTCCCGCCTGAAGCCACAACATTTCGATCATCCGCAAGACAAGTTCCTTATCGGCTGCACGGTAAATCGCGAAATGGAATTCCTGATTGCGGTTAAGCGTCGCGGCGGCATGGTCGGTCACTCCGCTGCGCTTTGCGGCGTCTGAAAGTTCACGAAGTTGGGCAATCAGCTTGTCGTTGGCCGCACTGGCAGCCGCAGCTGCTGCATGCCCTTCGAGCATGCAGCGCAATTCAAACACATCCAGGAACTGCCGTCGCGACATATGCGGCACCAACACACTCCGATTGGGACGAACCTCGAGTGCTTGCTCCGCCGCAAGCCGATTGACCGCCTCTCGCACTGGCATGGCGCTAGTGCCGAGCGTCGCCGCAAGAGTTCGATAGGTGAGATTGCTGCCAGGCGGGAAAAGGCCACTCATCAGCCCATGCCGGATCCGGCGATATACTTGATTCTGAAGCGTCGACCGTTTCGCACGACCAAGTCGGTGAATAGTCATGTCGGCTCACCTAAAATTAAAAGCTAGCGCGAACAATCTAGTGGGTCAAACTTCGAACTGCCTAGACATTATACTGAGGCATCTCTCACGGGGAGTCGGCATTCGCGCCTCCCCGTCGGGGAACGATCAAACATAGCAGGTCGATAAAGGGCTAGGTTGTCGCCGCGTTGTCAGAACACGAAGCTCTGGGGCGGAGATCGGTGACCGAGCGAGCCGCCGCTATCGATATTCATTACCTCGGCGACACCACGCCGCCCGTTCACGAGGTGGCAGGCCTGCCTCGCTGATACCGGCGCAAACGTCGCCAGCATTAGTGAATTCTGATACAGGGCAACCATCAGGCCAATCGTTTGCTTCGCCCGTGTCGGGCTCGTTCGCGCAGCATGCGGGATAAATGCACGAACGGAAGTATTGGCAAGTTGATGCAGGTGAAAATTCCCTGATCCATCGAATTGAATCCCTGTTCGGCGCAAAATATTCCCTGTTCCGAGGCGCAGGGAATTTTGGGATTTTCAGTATGTTCTCACGCATTGGCTCGGCTTGAGCGTGCCGCGCGCAGCCGCTGCGATAGACCGTATCAGATTTGAAACAGCGTCATTGTTTCGGCAATCATAGCGGGCTTCTCGGCTCCTTCGATGTTCATCCTGTTCTCGAACGTTGCCAAAATCGAATCGGAGGAGCGCGCGTTGACGTCTAGCAACGACACCGCCAGGCGGACACGGCTGCCCTCAGTTACCGGCGTGATGAATCGGACGCGATTCGAGCCGTAGTTGATACGCTGACGGCAGCCGCCGACGTCGAGGATTTCACGCATGAGTACCGGCAAGAGCGCAAGTACGAGATATCCATGCGCGATGGTCTTGCCGCTCGGCATGTCGCGGAGCGCGCGTGCCGTGTCGACGTGTATCCACTGATCGTCGCCGGTCGCGACGGCAAATCTCGATATCACGGATTGATCGATCAAAAGCGGCTCGGATCGCCCGAGGGCCTTGCCGACCCATTGCCTGAGTTCGACCGGCTCTTTCAATTTCAACGGCATGGGAACCTCATCCTTCTGTTCTGCTTTCCGCCAAGGTAAATCCAAACTGACGCAGATTTGCCTTGTCGCCAATGTTCGTCCCAGCTTTCATTGTCTATGTTCGATCTCTCTCCTTCAACCTACCGCGGAGCAGCGCCCACACTGCGGTCGTTGCGGGGACGGCGACTCCGTAATGTCGGGCGAGTTGAATGACGGCGGTTACGATCGCATCTATTTCCAGCGGTCGACCAGCGATGAAGTCTTGAAGCATCGACGTTCGGTGATCGCGCAGCAACGAGCCGATGCGGATTCGCTCTTCGGGGTCGGCATCGGGCGGCACCCCCAGCTTCTCGCCGACTTTCGTGACTTCATCAATGATTGTCCGGCACAGGCGATGCAGTCCAGGATCATCGCCGATCTGGCCGTTGGTCGCGCCGGTCAGCACGCTGACCGGGCCGAACGAGATATTTCCGAGCAGCTTTTTCCAGTAGGCGTCGCGGATTTTGTTCGTCGCGCGCGCGTTGAGCCCCGACCGTTTGAGCAAGTCCACCACCATCTCGAGTCTCGGGGTCGATCGACCATCCGGTTCTCCGACCACCAGCAGATGTGAGGGCGACTGACGGACATGGCCGGCGCGCAGCATGGTGGCGCCGATATTGACGACGCAGCCCAGGATGCGCTCGAGCGGCAGCGAACGCGAGAGGGCGCCGTCCGGATCCAGGCAATCGATTTGCAAACGATCGTCATCCGAAGCGTCCGGCGCCTGGAACATCCACCAGGGCAGGCCGTTCATGACGGTCAAGACCACGGTTTCGGCCCACAGCAGCGGGGGTAAACGGGGTAAAATGCCTGGAAGCGACGGCGCTTTGGCTGTGATAAAGACCAGATCTTGCGGCCCCAATTCCTCCGGGTTCGCGGTGCAACGGGGCGACGCCGTTAAGTCTTCGTTTGCGGTCGAGACTACGGCACCGACAGTTCGGAGCGCTTCGAGTTGGGCGCCTCTCGCAATCAGCGAGACATCGTGACCGGCGCGCGCAAGCCAGGTGCCGAGTATCGTGCCGACTGCGCCTGCGCCGTATATGCATATCCGCTTCGCCGTCGGAACGTTTTCGATCGGACCTGTTCTGGAACCGCCTTCCATGATCATTCCATCATCTGAAAATTGATCGGCATGAATTTTGCCGGTTATGCGGCATCTAAGATGGCTCGGTGATATTCCCGTCGGCAGCACTGCGATGGGCAACGAGCCGTTCATAAAATGTCGGCACGTATGTCATTAACCGATCATCCTTGATGCGACCAGTGCGAGTGAGGAAGCCATGTGCGAAGTCTATCGGGTTTGACTGCATGGCACTGCGCATCTCTTCGTACCACTCGAAGCTACGAACGGTCGCCTCGGTAAACAGATCCCGCACCGGTTTGCGCCGTTCGACGTAGCGATTGAGCGCGGATGGCAATGAGATGCCTGGTTCGCAGAGCGCCTCGTGCAGCGCCAGCGCATCGTCCATTGCCAGGCGAGTCCCGGAGCCTATAGAGAAATGGGCGACCCGGAGTGCATCGCCGATCAAGGCAACGTTGCTCGTTGTCCAGCGTTCCGTCGTGGTCGCGACAAAGGCGCGCCAGAGGGATTTGTTCTCGACCAGCGGCTCACCTTCGAGCACGTCGGCAAACACGTGTTCGATCTGGGCCTTGCGCTGGGCATCGGTCAATTGCGACAGCCCGCACCGATCCCACGTCGCGCCGTCGCATTCCGCCACGAACGTGCTCATCGTCGGCGCGTAGGCATAATAATGCGCAACGTAACAGCCGCCCTCGAACGTACGGAATACGAGCGCATTGGGCTTGAGCGCCTTGCGTACGCCGTACCAAGCAAAGCGATTATTGAGCGTTCGCGCGCGCACGCCGAATTCGTCGGAAAATGCGTTCCGGACGGCCGAGTTGGCTCCGTCCGCGCCGACGATCAGGTCATATGAGCCGAGCTCGCGGGGCATGTCGACACGTCGATTGTGATCGACTTCGAGGCCCGCTTGGCGGCACAAGTTCTCGAGGATGCCGAGCAGCGCAAGGCGCGCAATCGCGCCGCCGCTCGCCGCATACTCCAAGGGGATTCGTTCACCGTTCAGCTCGATGTCCTGCCGATTGTTCAGAACCATGTTTGCCACGAGCTGGTCGTGCAGTTCCGGATCCGCCCGGTGCAGGCGGTCGCGCGCTGGACCGGCTAACGTCACGCCGAATCCGTATGTGGCATCGGCGGGATTCTGTTCGAAAATCCGGATTTCGACCCCGAGATGGCTTCGTTTCATGAGGCGCGCAAAGAAAAGCCCTGCCGGCCCACCGCCTATGACGGCAATTTTCATCGCTGCGGCTCCCTACCGGCCCGGCGTCACTGACGGGCGCCGAGATCTGTAGGGACGGTGCGCTTCCGGATCCATTTCCGTGAGCTTCGCCGAGCTCGTATGGTTCGTGCGCGTGCGTGAGGTATGAAGGATCAAGTCCGCATCATGCCTTGCGTTCGAATATCGATGCGGCAACTCGGGCCATTCCGTCATGAGACTCGTATTCGAGCTCGGCACAATCTGGCTGAAGCGATAGATCTTGGGAGTCATGCTGGGTTCTCCGGCCGAGTTGCCGGCCTGCCGCGGCTGCAACAGGCGTATCCGCGCGTCGCGGGCAAGGTCAGCATTCCGCCGCGCGAAGTAGTGAATTCGATATTTGCATCAAATTTTTGACGATATAGAATAATCTGTGCCGGGCGCACGCGTCAAGCACTGCAGCGCCTTCACTGTCATGCGCCAAGCAAGAAGCCACAAACGCGCGCCGGGGTGGATCGGCCAAATAGGCGGCACGACACCCGCGCGGTCGGGATTCCGCGCCACTGGGCCGCAGGCGAGTTCAGAAGCCGTAGAGACGCTTCGGGTTGTCGACCAAGATTGCCTGCAATAGCCGCTCGTCGTCGATCGCGCGTGCGAGCAGATCGATCAGCGGTCCGCAATCGGGCAGTGTCCCGTCAGGTGAGTACGGGTTCTTGTAGAGCAGATTCGGCCAGTCGGTGCACCAGATCACCTGCTCGGGATTGGCATGGACGGTTTCCCGGATGAACGGCACGGCGTCAGCATAATCGGGCGGGCCCACCTTCGACCAGCGATCGAGATTGCCGATCTTGGCCCACACGCGGCCCTGCTCGAGCCAGGCCACGATCCGGCGGAAGGCGGGATGCTTCGTGCCTTGCTCGCATCGTGGATGGGCGAGATGGTCGATCACGAGGGCGATCGGCAGCGTTTCGAGGAAGTCGGCGACTTCGAGCAGATCCTCTGGTTCAAGATGAGCGCACATATGCCAGCCGCGTTCGGCCAGGCGACGCGCGACCCGTTCGACGATATCCAGCGGCGGACGCATCCTGAGGAACTTCACGAAATTGAACCGGCAGCCGCGCACGCCGGCCCGTTCCAGGAGGTCGAGTTGGGCGTCGGTCACCGAGTCGTCGATCCGGGCCACGCCTCGGGCGTGTGGGCCGACGGCGGCGACAAAATCGGCAAACTGATCGAGTGTTCCGTTAGCGCCGGTCTGTACGATGACGACCCGCTCGATGCCGATTTGACCGTGCATCGCAGCAAGATCGACCAGGCCCGCAGCTCGGGGAATGCCATAGGGCATGTTCGCCATGACTGAAGCGGGCAGTTCCTCAGCGCTGCGGTTGAAGACGTGGACGTGCGTATCGCAGGCGCCGGGCGGCGCCCTGTACCTCGGCTTGCGCATGGCGCGAACGCCGTTATCGCCTTGTTTTCCCATGATCACTTGCTCATGCGGCCGGACGCTCTGATCAACGGACGGCACGCTACAAGCTTATGCCGGAAGCGTCAAAAATTTCGACATCGCCGTATGTCATGGCGTAGGGCCGTTCGTAAAACTCGGCTGACCCGGCGTCCGCGACCGCGACGCCGGCTGACGGTGGACTGGCTTGCGAGGCGAAGGGACTCGCTAAATGAAGTGCGATCGGCGGCGCTTGACAGGCTCGCCGGGCGCGGATATTTTGCCAATAGTGTCAAAAAATCAACGAACGTAGCAAATTATGCACCGGCCCGTCTGGACAGCGCAGATGCCAATCCGGGCCCGAACATACAAAGCGCGTCGAGCGCATGCCGTAGCGTATGAACCCACCACAACAATGAAAACGCCTCTTCGATGCTTCGCAACATTGCAATAATCGGTGGCGGACCGGCCGGCCTCTTCCTGGCCGTGCTGATGCGTAAGTGGCGTCCCGACCTTCGCGTGGCCGTCTACGAGCAGAATACGCCGGATGCAACCTACGGGTTCGGGATTGCGATCAAGCGACGCATCCTCGATCGTTTCGCACGCTACGATGCCGAGTCGATCGAACGCATGCGTCCGCACCTGGTGACCTACGATCACCAAATCATTTCGCTCAATGGGCAGCCGATTCGCGTCGATTACGCCGACCAATCGGCCAGCATCGAGCGTCTGAAGATGCTCGCAAGCCTTCAGGAAACCGCGCGGAACTGCGGGGTCGAGCTCGTGTTCGGCAAACGCATCGAGAAAATCGACGAGCTTGCCAGTCGCTTCGATTTACTCATCGGCGCCGACGGGGCGAACTCGGTCGTGCGTGAAGCATTGCGCGACGAGCTGCAGACAGAATCCGGCACCGTGCGCAATCCGCTCGCTTGGTACGGAACATCGAGAGTGTTCGGACATTCGGGATTGTCGTTCCGGCGCGCGAAGGAGGGTAATTTCATCGCGCATTATTATCCCTATTCGCCGGAACGCAGTACCTTCGTCGTGGAATGCGACGAGATCACGTGGCGCAGGACCGTCGAACGGCTTTCGCAAGACGACCGCACGAGCATGGCCGAGAGTATCTTTGCCGAGGAACTAAAGGGCCATTCGCTGATCGACAACAAGTCGATCTGGCGCCGCTTGGTAACGGCGTTCAACAAAAAATGGTTCTTCGGGAACTGTGTGCTCATCGGCGATGCGCTGCGTCCGGCGCACCCGTC
Source organism: Alphaproteobacteria bacterium (assembly GCA_050186335.1). Lineage (GTDB taxonomy): Bacteria > Pseudomonadota > Alphaproteobacteria > Bin65 > Bin65 > JBFWYO01. The sequence goes on from JBFWYO010000087.1 coordinate 12,120, forward strand.
GATCGGTTCCGGCACGCGCCTGGCCATGGATGACGCCATCGCGCTTTACGAAGCGCTGGTTCAGCAGCCGGGCGATCTGTCGGTCGCGCTCGCGGCCTACCAGGAATCGCGGCAAGCCTCGCGTGCCAAGCTCAACGACGCCATGGCGCGAAGCTACCGCTGGTACGAGGCGATCGACGAAAAACTGGACATGGCGCCGGAGGAATTCGTTCTCGATTACCTGACTCGCACCGGGCGCGTCGATGCCACGCGGCTCGAACGCGACTATCCAGCTTTCATGCGCCAATACAGAGCGTTTCTCGACAAGACCGGCGTGCGTCAAGCGACCGAGGCATGACGCAGGATCGGCAATTCTTCTCTTTCGTCATGGAAAACCAAGCCGTCTTAAAAGGTCAACAAGGGAGGTCAACGTGAGTCATCGAAAATATGCTGCGTACGGCATCGCTGCGCTTATCGGCGCGACGATGGCGGTGCCATCCGCTTGGGCGGAACCGATCGAGATCAAGTTCGCGTCGTTCGTTGCGCCACAGGCGCACATAAACGTCCGGGTCTTCGCGCCCTGGGCCGAGCGCGTCACGCGCGCATCGCAAGGAACCATCAAGATCACGCTGGTGGCCGGCGGTGTCCTAGGCAAGAACGGGCAGATCGTTGATCGCATCATGTCCGGCGTGGCCGGGATCGGCTTCGATCTGCAAGCCTATTATCCGTCCAAGTTCCCAAAGTCGGAGGTGCTCTCCCTGCCGTTCGAGTGGGAGAAGTCTGCAGTTTCTTCGCTGGCGTTTTGGCGGCTCTACGAGAAGGGTTTGATGAAGGAGTATGACGACCTGGTTCCGCTCTCCTTCTTTGCGTTCTCCAATGTGCGCCTGATGATGCGTCAATCGTTCGATGGCGGCATCGACGGCCTCAAGGGCATGAAACTTGGCACGGGCGGCAAGTTGCGCAGCCTAATGGTCCAGAAGCTGGGGGCGACGCCGATCTCGGTCCTGTCGGCGGAAACCTACCAGGCGCTTAGCCGCGGCGTCGTCGACGGCGCCGCGTTCCCCTGGACGGCGGTTCAACCTTTCCGGATACAGGAAGTGGCGAAATACTACATCGACGTGCCGCTCGGCGGTTCACCCGGCATGACCTTCATGAGCAAGCGCTTCTTCGATTCGCTGCCGGCGCCCGCCAAGAAGGCGATCATGGACAATTCCGGCGAAGCGTACGTGCGCGAGACAGGCAAATTCTGGGACGAAGTGGAAACGGAAGGGCGCGAAATCGTCCGTACCGCGCCCGGCACGAAAATCGTTCCGGTGTCTGCGGCCGAGCTCGAAGTCTGGCGCAAGCGCGTGTCCGGGCTTGCCGAGGAATGGGCCGCGGGAATTGAAAATGGTCCGGCGCTCGTCAAGGCATTCCGTGAGGAAATCGCCAAGGCCGAAAAGCCCTGATGGCGGATTGGCCGGCCCGTGCCGCGCTGGGCCGGCCATTCGTTTCCGATACTTCTAGGTTAGCGCGCCGTGCCGCCCACCCGGTAGGCGGCGAGTCAGGAGATATCTCAGTGACCACTGCCAAAAGTGACCGCGGAAGCGACGTTCAGGCCGGGTTCCAGGGTGCGGATTGGGCCGATCGCGCCTTGCCGCCCGATGTGAAGGTTACTTCGCTGCCGCTACGTACTGCGGACGGAGCTGCGGCAAAGGGCATTCTCTATGCGCCGCCCGGTGCGGATACGGTTGCCATCATCATGCACCCGCGGGAGTTCACGCCGAATCATTATTTGGTTCCGGATCTGGTCGGCGCCGGCTACGCCGCGTGGGTGCAATCGCCGCGGTCGGTGGGGGTGGACCTGAGGCTGGAGCACGAACAGGCGCTGCTCGATCTGGCTTCTGGCATCAGCCGCGTCCGTAGCCTCGGCTATCGGCGGATCGTCATGCTGGGTAATTCCGGTGGCGCCAGCCTTCACGCATTCTACATACAGCAGGCGCAGCTCGCGCCCGAGCATCGCATCGAACGCACGCCGGCGGGCGGCCGCACGAAACTCGCTGCGGCCGAAATGCCGGTTCCCGACGCCGTCGTCTTCGTTGCCCCGCATCCGGGCCAGGGCGTCCTGCTGCAGGCATGCATCGACCCGTCCGTAGCGAACGAACATGATGCGCTGTCGGTCGATCCGGCGCTCAACCCGCTCGATCCACAAAACGGATTTCGGCCGTCGGAAGAGGGCGGCGCTCGCTACGCGCGTGAATTCGTCGCGCGCTACGCTGCGGCGCAGCGCGCCAGAGTCGAACGACTCGATGCAACCGCGCGCACGCTGATCCGCGAACGTCGTGACGCCCAAGCGCGGGTCAAGGCCGGCGGCACCGCGGCGGACCGGGTTCGTGCCGCGCATACCCCGGTCATGACGATCTGGCGTACGTCAGCCGATCTGCGTTGCTTCGACCTCAGCCTCGATCCGTCGGACCGCAAGTTCGGGACCGTGTGGGGCGCCAATCCCTATGCCGCGAACTATGGCGCGCTTGGATTCGCGCGGTTCTGCCTGCCGGAAGCGTGGCTCTCCACATGGTCGGGCTTGAGTTCTAATGCGGCCATCGCCAAGACCGGATCCTCGATCACGCAGCCGACCTTGGTGATCGAATACACGGGCGATCAGACCGTCTTTCCGGGCGACATCAAAGGGATCGTCGCGGCTGTGGGCAGTTCGAACATGACCCATGAGCGGATCCGCGGCGATCATCACGGCAGGCCGCTGGCGGCCGGCGAAGAGCCGGGTCGATTCATCGCCGGGCGGATGATCGTCGAATGGCTGCGCGACGCCCTCTGATCGGTGCCGAAGTCAAAATTCGTTCAATCCGGCTGGAGAGAACCCCATGTCCAAGAGAGAGCTCATTCCGTTCGCCGACGGCCTCGTCTTCGGCGAGGGAATCAGGTGGTTCAAGAACCGCCTGTGGATAGCCGATATGCTGGGCCGCAAGATCATCGCATTCGATTTCGACGGGAAACGTGAAGTCGTAGCGCATGTGCCGCCGCGACCTAATGGCCTTGGGTTCCTGCCCGATGGAAGATTGCTGATCGCTTCGATGGCGGATCAGAAGGTGCTGCGCCGGGAGCACAATGGGTCGATTTCAGTGCACGCGGATCTCAGCAAGCTCATGACCGGTTATATGGGTGACTTGGCTGTCGACGCCCGCGGTCGGGCCTACGTGGACGATGTCGGCTTCCGCGTGTTCGAGAAAGATGAGCGCAGGCCGGGCGCGCTGTTGCGCGTCGATCCTGACGGCACGGCGGTCGTGCTCGAGCGAAATCTGCAATTCCCCAACGGGCTGTGGATCACACCCGACGGCGATCGGCTGATCTTTGCCGAGGGGCGCAACGAGACCATCTTCAGCTACCGGATCGGCGCCGAAGGCGGGCTATCGGACAAGCGCGTGTTTGCCCACCTGAAGGGCCACGTCCTGGATGGGCTGACGATCGATGTTAAGGGCGCTGTATGGGAATGCAGCCCCTATCTTCGTCAGGTCAATCGCGTCGTGGACGGCGGGCAGATCACGGAAACGATCCAGTTTCCCGAGCACCGCAAGCCGGTCGCCTGCTGCCTCGGCGGGCACGAGCGCAAGGATCTGTTCGTCGTCGCCGCGGACTATACGCTCGAGCGCATGGCCGCCGATGACTGCGTCGCCGAAATCTTCCGCATCGAGGTCGACGTGCCGGGGTTTCCGCTGCCCGGCGACAGCCAATAGCGACGCGGCGCCGGCCGGGAACTCGCTGACCCGGCCGTCGGCTAGCCGGTGGCTTTGTCCGCCGGTTTGACCTCGGACGCCATGATGCCGGCAAGAATTTCTTTCAACCGCGGCTTCGAGATCTTGCCGGCGGATGTCAGGGGAAGTTCGGAGATCGCTTCGATGCGTTCCGGGCATTTGAACTTGGCAAGGCCCGCCTCCACCAGAAAGTCGCCCAGTTCCCGCACGGTCGGCGCGGTACCCTTCGGAATGACGAAGGCGCAGGCGCGCTCGCCGTAGATCGGGTCCGGCATGGGAACGATGGATACCGCCGCAATCTTGGGGTGCTGGATCGCGACCCGTTCGACTTCCTGGCAGTTGATCTTTTCGCCGCCGCGGCTGACGACGTCCTTGATGCGTCCTTCGAAGACGAGATAGCGCTTACCGTCGATCAGTCGCTCGCGCATCAGATCGCCCGAGCGATAGAACCCGTCGCTGGTGAAGGCCTCCCGGTTGCGCTCTTCGGAATCGTAGTACCCGCGAATAACGGACGGGCCGCGGCAGCAGAATTCACCGGCCTCGCCGACGGCGACCGGTTCGTTCGTTTCAGGTTTGACGATCCGATATTCGTCCATCGGCCCTATCGGACGGCCGACCGTGCCGGCAATCGCGGCGGCCGAATCGCCCGCACGATTGTAGGCGATAAAGCCTTCGGTCATGCCGAACAACGGCAAGGCTACGGCGCCAGTGATCTTGTTCACGACCCCCGCGGCGCTCGGCACCGTGAATGCCTTGACGTGTCGGAACAACGATGCATCGACTACGCCAGCGGCGTTCAGCCCCGCCAGGATCGGCATCGGAATGCATAACCAGTTGGGACGTCGCTCGCGCAGGAACCGCGCGATGTCTTCCGGTTGGCGCGAAGGGCAGACCGCCACTTCGCCGCCGTTCCACAATGCTGGGCCCCAATAGCAGATAATCGGCGCATTATGCAGCAGCGGGTTAGGCGTGAACGCGATGGTATTCTCGTCGAGGCCATGAAACCGCACCACATCGAGAATCTGGTTCAGATACTCGTTATGGAAGCGCGGAATGATCTTGGGCACGCCCGACGTGCCGCCCGAAAGCTGAAATACGCCGACCTGGTATGGGTCGCGTTCCACACCGGCGAGGCGCTGCCGCGCGGACTGTACGTCGTTACGCTCGATCAATCGGGCGAACGGGACCACGTCCGCCTGCGTGTCCGCGACCGAACCTTTCGCGACAACGATATGCTTCATACTCGGAACTTCGCGCTGGATCGTGCGGGCGAATTCCACGTAGTCGAACTTCGGATCGTCGTTCGCGATGATGTGCGCGCGCGCCTTGGCATGGGCCGCCAAGAAGCCGATTTCCAACTTGCGATGCGCGGCAAGCGTACAGATCGGGATCAGGTTCGCCTTGAAGCAGGCGATGAAGCTGATGATCAATTCCTTGCTGTTTGCCAGCTGGAACACGACCCGATCAAGCGGCTCCAGGCCAAGCGCCAACAGGCCGGCCGCGACCCGATCGGTGAGCTCGTCCAATTCGCGATAACTGATCGTCAGGCCGGGCTCCGAAATCGCGACCCGATCCGGAAAGGTCCGGGCGATTCGCCCGAACGCCTGGTCGAGCGTCTCGGTGCCGAGTATGCTTGCCTGCGCATACCGCTCGGCATCGGCTTGAAGCGGATAAACGACACCGGGCATACGCAATTTTGCGCCAACCATTTCGCGGACTCCTGATCGATAGCTTGGGGCACGGCCAAACTGGCAAACTTATTCATATGCGTCAATAATTTTCCGTTGATGAATAAATCGGCCTGAGCCCGGGCGCGCGGGCGGGCCGTGTTCGCGTATGATTTTGTGCGGCAATTGAATGCGGCTGGGACCTTGACAATATATACATTATCGTAGAAAAATCATCGACATCGTCAAATATTGACGGTCTGAAGCAGATACGAAATGAGGTGCAGCATGCCGGATCCGAACGGAACGTCTGGGAAGCAGCGCTCCGGCGAGCCAGAAGAAACGCGCCACAGTGACGGCGCGGGCGAATTGCGGCTTGCCGGCGTGCATCATACCGCGCGGCCGACGTGGAAGCTGTGCGAGACGGTGCGGTTCTATCGCGACATCATGGGGCTGCGGCTCGTCCACGCGATCGCGGCGCGCGGCTGGGGCCCCGCCGGTCATCCGGACTTCCTCCATTTCTTCTTCGAATCCGGACAAGGCAGCACGATCGCATTTTTCTACTATCTGCAACAGCCGAAGCCGGCGAGTCTGGAGCCTTACGATTCCTGGCTGTGGCGCTCGACACACACGTCCTGGAGGGTCGAAACCGTCGAAGAACTGGATCGCTGGTATGCACGGTTCGAATCGCGCGGAGTCCCGGTGCGGCGCGTCGCACACGAGGTGATCGACTCGGTCTACGTTAATGATCCCAACGGCTACATGGTCGAGGTGACGTGGCAGCGTCGGCCGTTCGGAATGGTGGACGAGGTCGACGCCGGTCTATCGATCGAGGCCGCCATGGAGCTCGAGTATCAGGCGCGCGGGCAAGGTGCCGGTATCGCCGATATGGAATCGATCTGGCGACAGAAAGCGACGCTCGTGCGTCGCCGGCTTGAGCAGAAGGACATATGACATGCCCCGGATCTATGTGCCCATGCTGCCCGAGTTCGACGCCGTCGCACGAATCGCGGCGACCCAGCCGAACGTTGCCGTGACACCGACGGCACTCGGTTATTACATCGTCGAGAGCGCGCAGGATTTGGTGTTTCGGCGCCGCGAACTCGGCTTCAAGCCGGCCCTGTGGTACTCGTGCTTTTCCGGCGGGATCGAGGGCCGTATCGCCGAATACGGCAGGGACGAGGTCCGAATTACGTCTGCTTGAGCCCGCGCGACCGGCTTTGGGACGATAGCTTCACGTCACCGCCCTTCACCTTGCTCTTGACGAAGATTTCAAGGTGCTCGATATCCGACCGCACGACATCGAATAGCGAGTCAATCGTGGGCGCAGCGCGATCGAGCGTCTCTTGCCTTACAAGCGCGCGAACGGTCATTTCCGAAAGCTGTTCGATGATCCGCTGCGGATCCTTGTTCTTCTCGGGATTGTACCACCATGCGGTCCAGTTAACGATGCCAATGAGGGCGAAGGCGGCAATATGCTCGTCGACGTTCCGAAATTCGCCGGAGACGACTCCCTCGCGAATGATCGAAACATACTCTTCGAACACCTGCCGCATTGCCGTGACATGGCGGCGGAGCAATTCCGGCGGCAGGGCGCGTTCGGCGGTGATAAGAATCCGGAACCTGGTGCCACGCGCGAGCAGGCTGCGCAGTCTTTGTTCCATGAACGATTTGAGCCGCTCG
>JBFWYO010000088.1:0-18336 GCA_050186335.1 Alphaproteobacteria bacterium
GCTGATCGACGCCGTACCGACGCTGGTACCCCGCCCGCCGCGCGACGGGCCGGAAGCCAAGACCGTACCCGTGCTGCAAGCCAAAGGCGTCTCGAAAGTGTTTCGCGGCGGCGGTTGGCTTCAGATCAAGCGCGACGTTGCCGCCGTCGACGATGTCAGCCTCGACGTGCATCGCGGCGAAACGCTCGGCGTGGTCGGCGAATCCGGGTCCGGCAAATCGACCGTGGCGCGCTGCATAGCCCGGTTGATCGACCCCAGCGCCGGCAGCATTCGCCTGGACGGCATCGAAATCGCCACCGCCTCGCGCCATGAGTTACATTCGGTGCGCCGCCGCGTGCAGATGATCTTCCAGGACCCGTATCGCTCGCTCAACCCGCGCCGCAAGGTCGGGCTCTCGATCGTCGAAGGCCCGATGAATTACGGCATGTCCCGCGACGAAGCGTGGCGCAGGGCGCGCGAGCTGGTCGAGACGGTCGGCATCCCGGCCGCCGCATTGGACCGCTATCCGCACCAATTTTCGGGCGGCCAGCGCCAGCGTCTGTGCATTGCGCGTGCGCTCGCCATGGAGCCGGAATTGCTGATCGCCGACGAACCCGTCTCGGCGCTCGACGTCTCGGTGCAGGCGCAGGTGCTGACCCTGTTGGAAAATATCCGCGACCGGTTCAATCTGGCCATGCTGTTCATTACGCACGATCTGCGAGTGGCCGCGCGCCTGTGCGACCGGATCGCCGTCATGCACAATGGACGCATCGTCGAACACGACGTCACCGCGCGGATCTTCAGCGATCCGCGCGAGCCGTACACGCAAGCGCTAATGGCGGCGGTGCCCGGGCGGCGTCGCCGGATTTCACCTACCGGAGTTTCCGCATGACCCCGTTTCGCGAATTTACCCGCTACGACGCCGTCGGCCTGGCCGAGCTGATTCGCGCCAAGCAGATCAAGCCGGAAGAAGTGCTGGCCGCGGTCATCGAGCGCACGGAGAAGATCAATCCGCAGCTCGGCTGCGTGGTCATTCGCATGGACGACTACGCGCGCCGGCAGATCGCGGCGGGCCTGCCCTACGGGCCGTTCCACGGCGTGCCGCTGATGCTGAAGGACCTGTATCTGCTGGTGAAGGACACGCCGCTGGTCAACGGCAGCAGATTGTTCCGCGACTACGTATGCCCGATCGATATGACGCTGGCCGAACGGTTCCGCGCTGCCGGTTTCGTGTTTTGCGGCAGAACCGCCTCGCCCGAATTCGGCCTCAACATGGCGAGCGATCCTGTCGCCTTCGGCGTCACGCGCAATCCGTGGAAGCTGGATCGCTCGGCCGGCGGCTCGTCGGGCGGCTCGGCCGCCGCGGTGGCGGCGCGCCTTGTGCCGGTCGCGCACGCGACCGACGGCGGCGGCTCGATCCGCATCCCGGCGTCCAATTGCGGGCTGGTCGGCCTGAAGCCCACGCGTGCGCGCAACCCGGCCGGTCCGCTGGTCGGTGAAGGCTGGAGCGGACTTTCCGCCGCGCACATCGTTTCGCGCTCGGTGCGCGATTGCGCGGCCGTTCTCGACGTCACGTCGGGCCCGGCCGAGGGCGATCCGTATCTGGCCCCCGCCCCGCTGCGCTCGTTCGCCACCGAGGTCGGGCGCGATCCGGGCAAGCTGCGGATCGCCGTGCAGACCGGGGCGCGCAACGGCGTTGCGGTCGACCCGGAATGCGTGGCGGCGACCGAGAGCGTCGCCAAGCTTTGTGCGGAACTCGGCCACCATGTCGATATCGCCCCACCCGAGTACGATTTCGACGCCATGTTCGAGTCGCTTTGGGTGCTGGCCGGTGCCGCCGTGACCAACGCGGTCGAAATCCGCCTGGCGCAACTCGGCCGCGCATTGCGCGACGACGATCTCGAACCGATGACGATGGCATCCTATCGGCGCGGCAAATCGGATCCGATCTATCTGTACGTGAAGGCATTGACGACGGCGCACGCGATCGGCCGCCAGATGGCCTCGTTCTTCAACAAATTCGACGTGACGCTGTCGCCGGTGACCGCAAATCCGGCCTTGCCGATCGGCGCGCGGCCGAACATGGCAGAAGGCGACCTGACGAAATTCCTCGGCGATCTATACCGGCAGATTCCGTTCACGCCGCTGTACAACGTCTCCGGCTGCCCTGCTCTGTCGGTGCCGCTGTACTGGAGCGAGTCCGGCATTCCGATCGGCGTGCAACTGGGCGCCGCATACGGCCGCGAGGACACGTTGTTCCGCCTCGCCGGCCAGCTGGAGGCGGCGCGGCCGTCGGCCGACAAAATGCCGTTGGTCGCGATGTAGTTCTCGCCGGCCGCCGTGGACTCGGCGCGATCAGATCTGTCTGCGGCCGATGATCAAGGCGACGCCCTGCCGACCGGTATGCTCGGCGTGCGGGTAATTCGCCGGAACCATGCAGGTATCCCCGGCGCGGAACGTCTCGGCCTTGCCGTCGCGGGTCAGCGTGATCTCGCCACCGATCACCATGAGGCGGGCGTCCCAGGCGTGCCCATGTTCGGGCAGCACTTCGTTGGCGCGGGAACCGCCGTAAAACACCTGATAGCCCTCGCGCCGCAGATCGGCTTCGAATTCGCTCTGGGTCATCGACATCTCCCGTTATTTCCGGTCGCCCGCGTGGCTGGCTTAACCACGAGCCCGAACGAAGCCCGACGAAATTTCCCGGACCGCGAGCCGGATCCGTAAAAATAAAAGTTAGCCGTGCCTTCGGGTGCCGGCAATGAAGGTCGCCGCCACCGACTCATTCGTAGAACGCGGGCGACATCTTCAGCGTGTCGCGCTGCGCCTTGTCGTGGTTGATCCAGAGTGTGCCCTTCTCCTTCGCCAGGATGTCGGCAATGCGCTGCATCGACGCCAGCGATTTGTCCTTGTCGACGTTGTTGGCCGGCACGCCGCGGTTGTCCCAATTGCTGCGGAAGTGAACGGCATCGCCCGAAAGCACGAGCGCGCCGGTCTTCGGCAGGCGCACCAGCAACGATTGATGGCCGGGCGTGTGGCCGGGCGTAGCGATGATGACCACGCTGCCGTCGCCGAACACGTCGTGATCGCCTTCGAGCTTGGTGACCGGATGCTCCGGCTTGAAGCGCCCGATCGTGCCCAAGGGCGTCGGCCATTCGTACTCCGCCTTCTGCACCAGCAGCATCGATTGCGGGAACAAGTTGACGTTGCCGGCGTGGTCCGGATGGGTATGCGAAACCGCAAGATATTTGATGTCGGCTGGCTTCAGGCCGAGCGTCGCGAGTTCCGCAATCAGTGTCTTCGGCCGCCGCCAATGCGTCATGCGCGGATCGGCGGGTTTCTGACCCTCGGGCATCGCGGCGATGGCATCGGTGATGCCGGTATCCCAGATCATCCAACCCTGCGCGTGCTTGATCAGGTAGCAATTGTCGACGAAATCCATCGACTTGCCGACATTGACGCCGGGCGACCAGCGCGAAATGTCGCCGGCGACGCCCTCGCCGCAATTGAGGATGTAGAGTTTTTCAATGCCGGATTTGGTTTGCGACCAGGCAGGCGCGGCGGAAACCGCCAGCGCAGCAAGCGCAGCCAACGCCGCAAAATAGGTTCGCATTTTATGCATTATCGTTCTCCCTGGACTGGCGGGAGCATACCATGTCGAAGTCGGCGGACAGTTTCACGACGCCGTTATCGGCGCAGCGAACGGGCCGCGCGCTTTCCTGCCGACTCATTCCGGTTCAGGCGTGGGATCGCCGCATTTTGTCGCGGTTTTCGACGGCAGGGAAAAATTGGTCGGAGCGGCGGGATTTGAACCCGCGACCCCCAGACCCCCAGTCTGATGCGCTACCAGGCTGCGCTACGCTCCGACGCGGACGGCGAGTTCTCTATCGGGGGTTTTGAGGCGGGCGCAATGTAACCGCCCCCCTCCGGGCAAGCAACGCGAAAACAGCGGCGCCCGGCGTGTCCGTTTCCGCCGGCGCGCCGGATTACGGGGCCGGCAGATCGAGCAGCTTTTTCAGCTCGACCAGCTCGCGCAGGACGGCGGCCAGCTCGGCCTTCTTGGCCGGCGGCAAAACCGTCGGCGGCGGCGCGGGCGCAACGATGGGCGGCGGCGCCGAAACCGTCGGCGGCGGCGCCGGGGTCGCGGCCTCGCGCCGACCCTTGCGGTCGAGCCGGTCCAGGCCCGCGATCAGGATCTTCTGTACGCCTTTGATCGTATAGCCTTCGTCGTACAGCATGGCGCGGATGCGCTTCAGCAGGCCGATATCCTCCGGCCGGTAATAGCGCCGCCCGCCGCCGCGCTTGAGCGGCTTGACCTGCGGAAAGCGAGACTCCCAGAAGCGCAGCACGTGCTGCGGCACGTCGAGTTCGATCGCCGCCTCGCTGATGGTGCGGAACGCCTCCGGCGATTTCATAGCTGGCCGGGCAGAATTGTCGGCGGGTCGATTGTCGTCCATGGAGCCCTCGCTCGCGGTCGGTGCTCAAAAGCGCGTTCGGCGCCCGGCGACCGCTACGGTTTCGGCTGCGCGCTGGCGGTTTCGCCCGGCGGCGAGGTCGACGGCACCGAACGGTTGATGCGGTCTTTCAGGATGTTCGAAGCGCGGAACACCAGGACGCGGCGCGGCAGGATAGGCACTTCCTCGCCGGTCTTCGGATTGCGGCCGGTGCGCTGGCCCTTGCTGCGCACGAGAAAACTGCCGAACGAGGATATCTTCACCCCGTCGCCGCGCACCAGGGCGCCGGAAATTTCTTCCAGCACGAGTTCGACCAATTGCGCCGACTCGTTGCGCGACAAACCGACCTCTTGATAGACGGCCTCGCCCAACTGGGCGCGCGTGACGGTGTGTTCGGTCATGAATGTCGCTCCAGTCGGCCGCAATTTTTTTGACCCAAAACCGTACCCTTCGCCGGGCACCCGGTCAATGCACCCAAAAGGGCGAATTTTCCAACCTTGACAAGGGGTAAACCCCTACCAGCGGATCACGCTGGAGCCCCAGGAAAGCCCGCCGCCCATGGCTTCGAGCACAAGCACGTCGCCCTGCTTGATGCGACCGTCCTTCACGCCCTGATGCAGCGCCAGCGGAATCGACGCGGCCGAGGTGTTGGCGTGTTCGGCGACGGTCAGGATCACCTTGTTCGGATCGAGGCCCAATTTGCGCGCCGTCGAATCGATGATTCGCTTGTTTGCCTGGTGCGGCACGAACCAATCGACGTCCTTGGCGGTCAGATTATTGGCGGCAAGCGCGACGTTGACCGTCTCGGCCAGCTTCGTGACCGCGTGCTTGAAAACTTCCTGGCCGGACATGCGCACATGGCCGGTCGTGCGCGTGGTCGACGGACCGCCGTCCACGTACAGCAGGTCGTACAGCCGCCCGTCGCTGTGCAGTTGGGTCGACAGCACGCCGCGCTGGTTGGGTTCGCCGTTGACCTTTTCCGCGCGCAGCACGATGGCGCCGGCGCCGTCGCCGAACAGAACGCTGGTCGACCGGTCCGACCAGTCCAGCAGTCGCGTGAAGGTTTCCGCGCCGATCACCAGGGCATTCTTGGCCTGGCCGAGCATCAGCGCGTTGTTCGCCACGCTCAGGCCGTAGACGAAGCCCGAGCAGACCGCTTGCACGTCGAACGCCGCGCCGCCCTTGCAGCCGAGCGCAGCCTGAACCCGGGTCGCGGTCGCCGGGAAGGTCGAATCGGGCGTCGTCGTCGCCAGCACAATCAGGTCGATATCCTCGCCCGTCATCCCGGCGCGCTGCAGCGCCTCGGTGGCCGCATGGATCGCCAGATGCGAGGTGAACTCGCCCTCGGCGGCGACGTGCCGGCGCTTGATCCCGGTCCGCTCGGTGATCCAGGCGTCCGTCGTGTCGACCACATTGGCGAGGTCGACGTTGCTCAGGATTTTTTCCGGCAGGTACGAACCGCTGCCGACGACGATCGCGCGCTGGTTCATATTACACCGCGGCGGCTTGAACGGGCGCCGGTTCCGGACTCGGCAATGCGGGCATGTCGAAAGCGGCCTTCATCTTGTCGATAAATCCATTGACCACCATGTCGACGGCGACGCCGACGGCGGTTGCGAACCCGAGCGCGTCCGTACCGCCGTGGCTTTTGACGACCACGCCGTTGAGGCCGAGAAACACCGCACCGTTATAGCGGCGCGGATCGAGCCGTGTCTTCAATTTCGTCAGCGCGCGGCGCGCCAACAAATAACCGAGACTGGCGAAAAACGAGTTGCGGAACGATTGGCGCAGGAATTCCGTGTACAGCGCGACCGTGCCCTCCGCCGTCTTCAGCGCGATATTCCCGCTGAACCCGTCGGCGACGATGACATCGACCGTGCCGGCCGCGATATCGTTGCCTTCGATGAAGCCGTGAAACTGGGCGCCGAGCGGGCTGGCTTTGATGAGCGTAGCGCCGCCGCGCACGGTATCGTTGCCCTTGACCTCTTCCGAGCCGACATTCAACAGCCCGATGCTCGGCCGCGGCATGCCCAGAACGGTGCGCGCGAACAATTCGCCCATGACGGCAAACTGATAGAGGTTCTTCTCGTCGCATTCGACGTTGGCGCCGAGATCGAGCATCGCGCTCTCGCCCTTGAGCGTCGGAATGAACGACGTCATGGCGGGCCGATCGATGCCGCCCTGCATACGCAGGACGACTTTGGCCATCGCCATCAACGCACCCGTGTTGCCGGCCGAAACTACCGCGCGCGCTTTGCCGTCGCGGACCGCTTCGATGGCCATGCGCATGCTGGAATGGCGGCCCTGGCGCAGCGCCTGCACCGGTTTGGCGTCGGTCGGCACGACGTCGGGCGCATGCACGATGGTGCTGGCCCGGCGCAGGCGCGGCAGGCGGCGCATCAGCGGCTTGATCTTGTTTTCGTCGCCGAACAACAGGAATTCGACGCCCGGCATGCGCTTACGCGCGATGTTCGCGCCCCGCAAAATCGCACGCGGGGCGTTATCGCCGCCCATGGTATCGACCGCTATGACGACAGGATTCGTCACCGCCGCGCACCCGTGCCGGTATACTTGCTAGCGCGACGGATTACGCCGCCTTCGTCGCTACGACTTCGCGTTCGTTGTAGTGACCGCAGGCGCGGCACACATGATGCGGCAGCTTGTTCTCGCCGCAATTCGGGCATTCGTACGAGCCGACGGCAGTGAGCGCGTCGTGCGAACGGCGCTTGTCACGCCGCGAGCGGGATTTCTTCTGTTTTGGAACGGCCATGGAATCTCACCTAACCTGTTGGGGCGCCCGGGAAAGCCCCGCGCAGCGCCGGATGTTTAGCCAAAAACCCCTGCCGGGGCAATGCGTTAGGCCGAGCGCCTAGCGCTTCTTTGCCGGCTTCCTGCCGGCCTCCTGAAAAGCCTTTTCCATCAAGGACTTGATGGTCGCGACCGGCGCGCTCGCGGGACCGTCCGCGCGGTCCGGCGCGGCGGCGGCCGAAGCCGGCAGCGCCGCGCCCGCCTTGCGCGGATAGGGATCGATCGTCAGCGCCAATTGCTGCGCCACCGCTTCGCCAAGATCGATCCGGTCCGCCAGGATCGGCTCGGGCCAGTCTTCGGCGTCCGGTTCGAGGACGATTTCGCCCGTCGCGGCGGCGTCGGGGCGCGGAGAATATAAAAGCGTAAACGGTTCGGCAACCTCGGTCTCGATCGGCTCCAGCGTGACCACACAGGCCTGCCGATAGGCCGCTTCGAGCCGTCCTTCGACGCGCACTAGCGCGCCCGCCTGGCGGCTGACCGTGATTTCGGCCCGCAGCCGATCCACCGACAGGAGGTCGAAACGCTTCGCCAAAGCGGCGCATTCCGCCGCCGATGCGACAATATGCTCGCGGTGGACGTGCGTGCCGAGTTCGGCGCAGTTGACGATGCGGCTGAGTTCCGGTGCGGGTCCGTCGTGCAGATGCGGATGCGAATGGGTCATTGGATTACTGTTCTCGGCGCGCGACGCGTTCGCACACGTCAAACCGGGGGAAACGAAACGCCGCCGTCGAGCAGGCCGGCGGCCGGCAGGTCGGTCAGATGCCGGTCGACCGCCCGGACATAGCTTGCCATGTACGCCAAGTGTGCGTCGGTCGGCGCAGCCGTACCGAACAGGTTGCGTTTGAGCGCGTCCTTGAGCGCCGCATCGTCGGCCGCAAGCCCGTCGTCATAAGCCTTGGCGCGGCCGAAATAGGCGCGCCCCATCTGCTTGACGCGCTTGCCAACGCCCATATCGCCGATGCCCATTTCGCGCAGGCTGCGATCCATATCGTCGAACATGGTGTCGAACAGGTACTGCGCCAAGGCCTGGCCGTCGGCCCCCTCGCCGCGCAGCCGGCGGCAGATCAAGTGGACGTGCATGACAACCAGATCGAACCGCCCGTCCAGCGTATCCGGTACGCCGCCCGCCTGGTAGAGCGCCGGCGCACGCGCGCGCTCGACTGCGGCGACGTACAGCCGGTCGGCCAGCGCGGTGCGCTTGCGGGAGCGAAAAAGCGAGCGAAGGATCATGGCCGGTGCCGGCGGTTTTCGGCAGGTTGCCGCGGTTGACTTGCCGGGGGGCCGATGCGATTGTGCCGGCCGCTGCCCTGCCGGCGCTACATACAGAGGCGATTCGCGGGCGGCAATAGTTAATCGCCGCCCGGCGCGCCGGCCGGCACCCACCGTTTTCTCGGCCGCCGCCCATCAAGGCCCAAGGAGCTTGTGCATGACGATCGATCGGTCCTGGCGTCAACGTTTGACCGTCCTCGCAGCCGCGATCGTGGTGACCGGCGGCGTCGCCGCCTGTGCGGGCCCGAACCTCGGCATGCAGGAAGTCTCCTACGGCTACAATCTCGACAAGGACCGGCTGGCGCAGATTCAAGCCGGCAAATCGACCAAGCAGCAGGTGCTCGGCGTGCTCGGGACCCCGTCCAGCGTCGCCGCGTTCGATCCGAACACCTGGTACTACATCAGCAAGCGCACCGATCAGTTCGCGTTCATGGCGCCGCGCACGGTCGACCAGAACGTCGTCATGCTGCGCTTCAACCAGCAGAACGTGGTTACCGAGGTCAAGGAACTGACGTTGCAGGACGCCGGCAAGACCGCCATGGCCGATAAGGAAACCCCGACCCGCGCCAAGGAACCCGGCCTGCTTCGGTCGCTGTACCAGACCGTCGTCTCCGGCCCGGTCGGCGCGCTCGGCAGCGGCGCGACCGGCCGCGGCTTCGAGCGCTAAGACCGCCGCCGCGCTTTCCTAACCGCCTAAGACTCGGACCGCCCCGCCGCGCGCGCTGCCGTGCGCGGCGGCCAAGCACGGGTCGCGCCGGCATCCCGCCCCAACTGTCTGAATTTGTCCGCGCGGATTTTGTCCGCGCGGCTCGATTATGCAGCGAAAATGCAGTTTCTACGTACCGTAAAAGCGTAACAAGCGTAACGCGCACTTGAATTCCGCGCGGGCGATACCACCTCGCGAAAATGCGCGCGGCCGACCCCGCCGCAACCTCAAGCCGCGCGCGGCCGACGCGCTTTTTCCCAGCGTGAAGAAACTTGGCGGCGGCGCGATCGGACGGCGGCGAATTGTGTCCGCGCGGGCCGGTTTCTACCCTGATGTCACCCTAAGGGGCGGGGGTGAAAATCCGTAACAAACGTAACATCCCAGGAAAGCCGCGGCTTTCGCACGCATGCGAACGATTTCCGGACAAAGAAAAAGCCCCGGCAGGACAACCCGCCGGGGCTTTTCCGGAACGCCTTGCGACGTTTTTCAGTGCGCCAAAATCGCCAGCAGCAGGAGCGCCACGATGTTGGTGATCTTGATCATCGGGTTGACCGCGGGGCCCGCCGTATCCTTGTACGGGTCGCCAACGGTGTCGCCGGTCACGGCCGCTTTATGCGCGTCCGAGCCTTTGCCGCCGTGATGGCCTTCCTCGATGTACTTCTTGGCGTTGTCCCAGGCGCCGCCGCCCGCCGTCATCGAGATGGCGACGAACACGCCGGTCACGATCACGCCGAGCAGCATGGCGCCGAGCGAAGCCAGGCCGTTGGCCTGACCGCCGATCCAGGTGATCACGAAGTACAGCACGATCGGCGACAGCACCGGCAGCATCGACGGAATGACCATTTCCTTGATCGCCGCCTTGGTCAGCATGTCGACCGCCTTGCCATAATCCGGCTTGGCCGTGCCCGCCATGATGCCCGGGATCTCCTTGAACTGCCGGCGCACTTCGACGACCACCGAGCCGGCCGCGCGGCCGACGGCGGTCATGCCCATGGCGCCGAACAGATACGGCAGCAAGCCGCCGATCAAGAGGCCGACCACGACGTAGGGATTTTCCAGCGAGAAGTTGACCGCCTGGATCTTCAACTTGCCCTGCTGGATGAAGTACGTGAGGTCCGACGTGTAGGCCGCGAACAGCACCAGGGCGCCGAGACCGGCCGAGCCGATCGCGTAGCCTTTGGTGACCGCTTTGGTCGTGTTGCCGACCGCGTCGAGCGCGTCGGTGTTCTTGCGCACATCCGCCGGCAGGCCGGCCATTTCGGCAATGCCGCCGGCATTGTCGGTGACCGGGCCGTAGGCGTCGAGCGCCACCACCATGCCCGTGAGCGCCAGCATGGCGGTCACCGCAATCGCGATGCCGAACAGGCCGGCGAGCAGGTAACAGCCAATGATGCCCGCGCAGATGACGAGCGCCGGCAGTGCGGTTGCTTCCATCGACACGGCGAGGCCCTGGATCACGTTGGTGCCGTGACCGGTGACCGAGGCCTTGGCCACCGACCGCACCGGGCGATAGTTGGTGCCGGTGTAATATTCGGTGATCCAGATCAGCAGGCCGGTGACGACCAATCCGACCAGCGCGCAGAAGAACAGGCTGGTGCCGGTAAACACCGTCGTGCCGACTTTAAGCTGCGTGCCGAAGCCGACCATGAAGTGCGTGACCGGAATGAACGCCAACGCCGACAGCACGGTGGCGACGATCAAGCCCTTGTACATCGCCCACATGATGCCGTTGTCGGAGCCCAAGCGGACGAAGTAGGTGCCGATCACCGAGGTCACGATGCACACGGCGCCGATGACCAGCGGGAACAGCATCATTTTCGAGACCAGGGCCGGATCGCCGGCGAAGAAGATCGCCGCCAGGACCATGGTCGCGACCGAGGTCACGGCGTAGGTTTCGAACAGGTCGGCCGCCATACCGGCGCAGTCGCCGACGTTGTCGCCGACATTGTCCGCGATGACGGCGGGGTTGCGGGGATCGTCCTCGGGAATGCCGGCTTCGACCTTGCCGACCAGATCGGCGCCGACGTCGGCACCCTTGGTGAAGATGCCGCCGCCGAGACGGGCGAAGATCGAGATCAGCGATGCGCCGAAGCCGAGCGCCACGAGCGAGTCGATGACGGTACGGTCGAACGGCTTGAAGCCCATTGGACCGGTCAAGACGAAGAAATAGACCGAGACGCCGAGCAGCGCGAGACCGGCGACCAGCATGCCGGTGACCGCGCCCGAGCGGAACGCCATGCTGAGACCCTTGCCGAGACTCTCCTGGGCGGCGACGGCGGTGCGCACGTTGGCGCGCACCGAGACGTTCATACCGATATAGCCCGCGGCGCCCGACAGCACGGCGCCGATCAGGAAGCCCAGGCCGACCCGCCAGCCGAGCAGCCAGGACAGGATGACCAGGACGACCACGCCGGCAACCGCAATGGTCGCGTATTGGCGGTTCAGGTAGGCGCGAGCGCCTTCCTGAATCGCCGCGGCGATCTCCTGCATCTTCGGTGTGCCGGCGCTCGATGCCAGCACCTGGCGTGCGGTCACGATCCCATAAAGGATCGCGATCAGTCCGCACACGATGATGAAAATCTCAATGAAACCCATGGGTATCGATCCCCTTTTCTACGTCCTCAACAGCCGCGCACGGCCTTTCGCCTTCAACCCCCCAACGAACCCCGGGCTGTACGGCAAAAACGGCGCGGACCATGCCAGAAACGCGCCGGTCGCGCAATGCGTCCGTCGCCGCGCAAAACCGGCTCAAAAATGCCGGAATCCTGGGCTTTTGACCGGTATCGGGCGACCGTCCGCGGCGACCAGACGCACGCCCGCACCGGCCTCGATGCGGCCGATCCGCGTGACCTTGACGCGGGCCGCGCCCGCCAGCCGCGTCAATTCGGCTTCGCGTTCGACGGGAGCGGTGAACAGCACCTGGTAATCGTCGCCGCCCGTCACCGCGCCCATAAACAAATCGGCGTCGGCGCGAATTTGCTGTTCCAGCGCCGGCAGCAGCGGCACGCGCGCGGCATCGACGACGGCGGCGACCCTCGAGGTTTCGCAGATATGGGCAAGATCGCCGAGCAGGCCGTCGGACACGTCCATCGCGGCACGGGCCAGACCAATAAGTCGCGCGCCGAAACCGACGGGCGGATCCGGCAAGAGATAAAGACCGGCCAACCCCGGAACCGCGGAAGAGACGAATTTTCCGCGCCGCGCCTGCAATCCGAGCCAACCGTTGCCGATCTCGCCGGTGACGAAAATCGCGTCGCCCGGACGCGCCGCCGAACGCAGCAACGCGCGGCCGGTCGGCACGAACCCGAATGCGGTGATCGAGATCGTCAGCGGACCGGGACCCGAGGCGGTATCGCCGCCGAACAGCGCGACGTCGTAATGCTTCTGATCGCTCGCCAGGCCGCCGCAGAACTGCGCGATCCAGGTTTCGTCGATCGCGTCGGTCAATCCGAGCGCCAGCAGATAGCCGCGCGCGATGGCACCCTTGGCATTGAGGTCGGAAAGATTCACGCGCAACGCCTTGCGCGCGATCGTGTCGGGCGGATCGTCGAGAAAATGCACGCCGCCGATCAACATGTCGGTGGTCAGCACCAGGTCCTGACCCGCCGGCGGCTGCAGCAGCGCCACATCGTCCTTGAGGCCAAGAGCGCCCCGTTCGCCGGCCGCAAGCGGCGCGAAATATTTTTCGATCAACTGGAATTCGCCGAGACGCAGGGCCATCGGACGACTCGTTGCGGTTTATTGCGCCGGCGGATCGGAGCCGGCCGGCGGGCGCGGTTCGCCGCGCTGCAATTCGTCGGCGCGCAATATATGGGCGAGCTTGTCGAGCGCGCCGTTGACGAAGCCCGGCTCCTTGCCGTCGAAAAACGCGCGCGCGACGTCGACGTATTGCGTGATCGTCACGCGGGGCGGAATGTCCTTGCGCGCCATCAGTTCGTACGCGGCGGCGCGCAGGATTTGCAGCAGCACGCGGTCCATGCGTTCGATCGACCAGCCTTTGGCGAGCACGGCCGCAATCATCTCGTCGAGTTCCTTGCGCCGCTGCGATGCGCCGCGCACGATTTCGATGAACAGGCCGCGATCCTTATCGCCTTCGACGCCGGATTCGTCGGTCGCGGTCAGACGGAACTGAACGAACTCGCGCACCACCGTATCGACCGCGGTGCCGCTGAGTTCGATCTGGTACAGCGCCTGAACGGCGGAGACCCGGGCGGCTCCGCGGCTGAGCGCGCGGCGCGGCTTGGGACGAAAATTGTTGCTGTCGCCGCCGCTCATCGACGGTGCCGTCGGACGGTCGCCCGCTTGGCCGAAAACCGGCGCTTCAGTTCGACCATACGCAGGCACGCGAGCGCCGCGTCGCGGCCTTTGTTGCCCTCGCCGATCCGGGCGCGCGCCCAGGCCTGGTCTTCGGTTTCGGTGGTCAGGATGCCGTAGCCCAAGCAGGCGTCGTAGTGCACCGCCAAATCCTGCAGACCGCGCGCACTTTCCCCGCACACATAGTCGTAATGCGTGGTCTCGCCGCGCATGACGCAGCCGAGCGCGACGAAACCGTCGAACTTGTCGAGCGCCAGCTTGATGGCGCCGGGAATTTCGAACGCGCCCGGCACCGCAAGGCGCTCGAACGCGGCGCCGTGCTCCCGCAGCGTCGCGATGGCGCCGTTCGCCATTTCATCGGCGATAGCTTCATAAAAGCGCGCCTCGACGATCAGCACACGGACGGGTTTTTTGGCGGCCACTCGGCTTACCTATGATTATTTGCGTTCGTCGACGGGCAACGGCCGGCGATCGACCACCGTCAGGCCGTAGCCTTCGAGGCCGACGATCGCGCGGTGGGAATTGGTCAACAGGATGAGATCGCGCACGCCGAGATCGAGCAGGATCTGGGCGCCGACGCCGTAATCGCGCAGCGCCGGATCGTGCTGTTCGCCGGTTGGCGGCGCGTTGCCGGGATTGGTCTCGCGGTCGCGCAGCAACTGCGACACCGAATTGGCCCATGGCTCGCGGATCAACACGATGGCGCCACGCCCTTCGCGCTCGATGAGTTCCATCGACTTGTGCAATTCGTCGATGCGGGTGCCCTTCTTGTCGCCGAGCACGTCATGAAACACGCTCAATCGATGCATGCGGACCAGCGCCGGGCCGCCGACCCGGATATCGCCCTTGACCAGGGCCAGATGCTCGGCATACGCGGCGCGATTGACGTAGATGTACATGCGGAATGCGCCGCCGAACCGGCTCTCAAACGTGGTTTCGATGATACGTTCGACGATGCGGTCGTTGCGGCGGCGGTAGGCGATCAGATCGGCGATGGTGCCGATCTTCAGATTGTGGAATTGCGCGAACTTGACGAGATCGGGCATGCGCGCCATCGAGCCGTCTTCGTTCATGATCTCGCAGATCACGCCCGACGGATTGAGTCCGGCGAGCCGCGCGATATCGACCGCGGCTTCGGTGTGGCCGGCGCGCACGAGCACGCCGCCGTCGCGCGCGACGAGCGGAAACACGTGGCCCGGAATGATGATGTCCTTGCGGCCTTTGCTGGGATCGATGGCGACCGCGATCGTGCGCGCGCGGTCAGCCGCCGAGATCCCGGTGGTGACCCCTTCGCGCGCCTCGATCGAAACCGTAAAGGCGGTCGCGTGGCGGGTTTCGTTGCGTCCGGCCATGAGCGGCAGCCCGAGTTCCTCGACGCGCTGGCCCGGCATGGCCAGGCAGATCAGCCCGCGGCCGAACCGGGCCATGAAATTGATCGCATCGGGGGTCGCCATCTGGGCCGGAATGATGAGATCGCCTTCGTTCTCGCGATCCTCGTCGTCGACCAGAATGAACATGCGCCCGTTGCGGGCCTCTTCGACCACTTCTTCGATGCTGGACAGGTAGTTGCGGAACTGACGGATCGACACCGGAAACCTTTGCGTGCGGCGTTATGCCTGGGAATTCAACATTCTGGCAACGTAGCGCGCCAGCACGTCGACTTCCACATTAACGTTGTCGCCCGCCTTGAGCGCGCCGAACGAGGTCGCTTCCTTGGTATGGCGGATGATATTGAGCCCGAAACGGTTGCCGTCGACCTCGTTGACGGTCAGCGACACGCCCTCGACCGCGACCGAGCCTTTTTCGGCGATAAACTTGGCGAGCTTCGGCGGCACTTCGACGGTAAAGCGCGTGCTGCCGCCCTCGTCGGCCAGCTTGACGATTTTCGCCACCGCATCGACGTGGCCGGTGACGATGTGGCCGCCAAGTTCCTGGCCGAGCGTCAGGGAACGCTCCAGGTTGATGCGCGTCCCGACGCGCCAATTGCCGAGCGTGGTGCGCGACAAAGTCTCGCCCGACACCTCGACCGCGAACCAGCGCGGACCCTTCTCGGTCACCGTCAGGCACGCGCCGCCGCAGCAGATCGAGGCCCCGAGATCGACCTTCGCCATATCGTACGCGCTGGCGATTTCGAATCGCGTGTCGGCGGATTTCGCGCCCGGCTTGACGGCGCGCACGGTACCCAGGTCGGTGATGATTCCGGTGAACATGATCAATCCGTCGGCCGCAACTCTTCGATGACGTCGTCGCCGCAATCGGTCAGTGAGACGCGGGAAAACTTAAGACGATGCGCGATATCCGCAACCCCCAAGGCGCCGAGCGCCGGCAATCCGTCCTCGCCGATGGCACTTGGCGCGCGGAACCAGACGATGCGGTCGACCAATCCGGCGCGCAGAAATGCGGTGGCGATCGCGCGCCCGCCTTCGATCAGCAGACGCGTGATGCCTTTTTCGGCCAAGGCGCGCAAGACCGCGTGCGGATCCGGGCGGCCGTCGGCGCCATCGGCCACGATCAACGTCTCGTCGCGCACGACGGGCGCAGCGATCGAGGCGCCCGCGCCGACCACGTACCAGATCGGTCCACCCTCGCGCTTCCGATCCAAGCCTTCGATCGCCGTATCGACGCGCCGATTGGCCATCACCACGCGGACCGGCTGGCGCAGCGCCATGCCGGGCAGGCGGCAGGTCAAGCGCGGCCGATCGGCGATCGCCGTGCCGATACCGACCAGCACCGCGTCGTGCTGGCCGCGCAATAGATGTCCGCGCGCCCGCGCCGCCTCGCCGGTGATCCATTGACTCGACCCGTCGCGCGCCGCGATACGGGCGTCGAGCGTGCTGGCGATCTTCAGCGTCACGAACGGGCGCCGGCGCTCGATGCGCGAGAAGAACCCTTCGTTGATGCGGCGCGCTTCGAGTGCCCCCACCCCGACACCGACCTCGATGCCGGCTGCGCGAAGCGCCGCGATTCCCTTGCCCGCCACGCGCGGATCCGGGTCTTCGCAGGCCACGACGACACGCCCGATACCGGCCGCGATCAGCGCCTCGGCGCACGGCGGCGTGCGGCCGTGATGGCAGCACGGCTCGAGCGTCACATACGCGGTGGCGTCGGTCGCAGCAGCGCCGGCGCGCGCGAGCGCCTCGGTTTCGGCGTGCGGCCGTCCGCCGGGTTGGGTCCAGCCGCGGCCGACGATGCGTGCCGCCCCGGCGGACGTGGCCGGCTG
Source organism: Alphaproteobacteria bacterium (assembly GCA_050186335.1). Classification (GTDB taxonomy): domain Bacteria; phylum Pseudomonadota; class Alphaproteobacteria; order Bin65; family Bin65; genus JBFWYO01. Next base: position 16,748 of record JBFWYO010000088.1, read on the forward strand.
CACGATCAGGCAACCGACCGCCGGATTCGGCCACACGTTGCCGACGCCGCGCCGGGCCAGACCCAGCGCGGACGCCATGTGCGCGTCGTCGCGCGCGTCAATCTTTGCCGTTACCGCGGTCACTCTCGTGAGTGCCCAAGTTGCCGAGGAAATCCTCGAAATCCTTCGCTTCGCGGAAATTCTTGTACACCGAGGCGAAGCGCACATAGGCGACCTGATCCAAGCCGGCCAGCGAATCCATCACCAGCTGGCCGATATGCTCGGACGGGATTTCCGACTCGCCCGAACTTTCCAGGCGCCGCACGATCGAGTTGACGATGCGGTCGACCCGTTGTTCGTCGACCGGCCGCTTGCGCACCGCGATCATGATCGAACGATGCAGCTTGTCGCGGTCGAACGGCACGCGCTGGCTGTTCTTTTTGATCACGATCAGATCGCGCAGCTGCACGCGCTCGAACGTGGTGAAGCGCGAGCCGCACGCCGGACAAAAGCGCCTGCGCCGAATCGCCGAGTTGTCCTCGGTCGGACGCGAATCCTTCACCTGCGTATCGTCGTTGCCGCAAAACGGACACCGCATATCGTCCCCCCAAGCCCCCTAACGCCCCATTGGCGAACCCGTCACTCGCCCGAATAGACCGGGAAGCGATCGCACAACTCCTTCACGCGCGCACGCACGCGCGATTCGACCGACGCGTTGTTTTCGCCGTTCGCCGCCAAACCGTCGAGCGTCTCGCCGATCAGCCGGCCGATCAGGCGAAACTCCTCGACGCCGAAACCGCGCGAGGTGCCGGCGGGCGAGCCGAGCCGCACGCCCGAAGTAACCATCGGCTTTTCCGGATCGAATGGAATCGCGTTCTTGTTGCAGGTGATGCCGGCGCGCTCGAGGCTTTCGGACGCCGCCTTGCCGGTCAACTTCTTCGGTCGCAAATCGACCAGCATTAAATGGGTGTCGGTCCCGTCCGAGATGATGTTCAGGCCGGTCTTCTTCAACTCGTCGCTGAGCGTCTTGGCATTGGCCACGACAGCGCGCGCGTAGGCGGCGAATTCAGGCTGCAGCGCCTCGTGGAAACACACTGCTTTGGCGGCGATCACATGCATCAGCGGGCCGCCCTGCATGCCCGGGAACACCGCCGAATTGAACTTCTTGCCGAGTTCGAGATCGTTCGAGAGAATCATGCCGCCGCGCGGACCGCGCAGCGTCTTGTGCGTGGTCGTGGTCACGACGTGCGCGTGCGGGATCGGGCTCGGATGCGCGCCGCCGGCGACCAACCCGGCGAAATGCGCCATGTCGACCATGAACAGCGCGCCGACCTTGTCTGCGATGCTGCGGAAGCGCGCAAAGTCGATCGTGCGCGGATAGGCCGAGCCGCCGGCGACGATCAATTTCGGCTTGTTCTCGATCGCGATGCGCTCGACCTCGTCGTAGTCGATGCGGTGCGTATCCGGGCGCACGCCGTAGGGTACGACCTTGAACCATTTGCCCGACATGTTTACGGGCGAGCCATGCGTGAGATGGCCGCCCGCCGCGAGCGACAGGCCCATGAACGTATCGCCCGGCTGGAGCAGCGCCATGAACACTTCGGCATTGG
>JBFWYO010000089.1:0-18312 GCA_050186335.1 Alphaproteobacteria bacterium
AGGATGCCGTACTGCCTGATAACGCCGTCCTACAGGTCATCGGTCAGTTCGACCATCTCGGCGAATACGGTCGGACCGGACGGATCGGATACCGCGACGTTGCCGAACGCGCGCACGATCTTATTGCGCTGGTCGTAATGTACGCGGTCGGCGGTCAGCACGCGGCTGCCCTGCGAGATTTCGACCTTGCCGCGCGCGGTGACGATGCCTTTTTCGCGGTCGTAATCGAACTGGTCGGCGGTGATGATGACCGGCTGGTTGCGGTTGAACTGCAACTTCCGGTCCTGCCGGGCGGCGGGACCCAGCAGGCTGGAGACGCGATTGGCCTGCGTTTGCTGCTGCGCCGTTGCCGCGGTTTCCCACAACAATGTCAGCGCGGCGACCCCCAGCAGTAAAATCCCCCTCATGGCGCCGCTCAACCGTCTTCTAAGTGCATCAGTGCTGCGAGCGCCAGCAACGTGCTGGCACAAGCCGGAGTCCACGCGGCCAACAGTGTGGGAAGGTTGGTCGAATAGCCGAGGGCCAAGACCAGGTCGGACAGGAAAAACAGGACGAAGCCCGTAACCACCCCTCCCGCGACGGCGATCAGCGCCCCGGAACGCCGATTGTGCCTGAGCGAGAAGATTGCGGCAACCAGAACCATTGCGGCGTACAGCAAAGGCTCGGCCAACAGGGAATGATAATGCAGGCGATGCGCCAGGGTGGAAAAGCCGGTTGCGTCCAGCGCCCCGATGAAAGCCGGCATATCCCAGAAGGAGACCGACGACGGCGACGAAAAGCTCTCCTGGATCCTGTCGATCGTCAGGTCTGTTTTGATGCGGAATTCCTTTTCCACCCGCGGCGGTTTGCCGACCGCGTTGATGCGCGCGTTACTCAGGACCCACTGGCCGCTTTCCAGCAGCGCCCGGTCGGCATCAACGCGCGACGCGAATTTGTCTTGGCCGGCATAATAGAGCACTGTCACCGGCGCCAATTCGAGCCGATTTTCGGACAGCTTGGAACTCGGCGCATGAATCACGACCGGTCCGGTCTCGTCGACCTGGCGCAACCAGACTCCGTTCGACGTAGTCGCCATCAGACTCGCGCGTCCGCGCAGAAATTTTGCTTCGAGCTTCTCGAATTCGCCGATCATCACGGCGGCGGCCGGATTCACCGCCATCACCTTGATGCCGGCGATCAGCACCGCGCATGCGAGCACCGGGATGAGAAATTGCCAGACCGAAATGCCCGCCGCACGCATGACGACAAGTTCGCTGTTCCGGTTCAATTTCCAGAAGCACAACATGGTGCCGAACAGAATCGCGAACGGCATCGTCTTCTGCCCGGTTTGCGGCAGCTTAAAGACGGCCATTTCGACCACCACCCAGAACGTCGCCGCCTCTTTGCCCGACGCGCGGCGGAGCAATTCGATCAGGTCGGCCACGAAAATCACGAAGACGAACAGCCCGAGCACGAGCACGAACGCGGCCAGGAATTGCTTCGTCAGATACCACGAAATCGTCTGCGACAAGCGCCACGACATGGCCCGCCGCGCGGCCTCGCCCGGAAGCGATGGCGTCGCGAGCGCGCCGGTCATTCCGCCGCTCCCGGCGCCGACATCAGTTTCGTGCGCCGCCGGCCGAATTTGATCGGCCCGAAGACCAGGACGTAAAGCCCGATCAGGCACGGCACGAGCGCGTTCGCGTACATGACCGGGATCAGCGTCGGCGTCTTCGACGCCAGCTGCACGAGCGCAATGCCGATGCCCTGCAGGATCACCACGACGACGACAATGACCGCAACCCGGCCGGCCTGTCCGCGCTTGTTGAAACTGCCGGACAGCAGAATCGCCAGGGCGACGATGATGAATGTAAACGTATAGAACGGTGCGGTGAGGCGGTTATGTCCTTCGGCGATCAGCTTGCCGCGATACGCTTTGTCGCCGCTCGAATTGTCGGGATAAAGCAGTTCGTGCAAGAATCGCTCGTTGGGTTCGCGCCACGTGGTGCCCCGGTTGCGCTGCATCCAGGTAAAGTCGAAACTGTATCGCTCGAACGACAGCATCGTCACCTTACCGGTGGTGCGGTCGAGTTCCTGTCGGTGACCGTTGAACATGGCGATCTTCGGCGGCACGCCAGGCTCGACGACCATCGCCCCGCGCTCGGCCATCAAGGTCACGGCCTTGTTTCTCTCCCGGTTGTCCTGCACCAGGAGCCCATACAGTTCCTTGTCCTGGCGCGCGCGCAGATAGACGGTGATGCCGTCCGTCACGGTGATGAACTGGCCTTCTTGCAGCAGGAGCGCCGAGAAATCGTTGCGGATCGAGAGCTGCATTTCGCGGAATTTCTGAAACGACACCGGCAGCAGATACAGGCTGATGAAATAGCCGATGCCGGTGACCACCAGCGCCACGATCAGGACTGGCGACGCCATGGCCCAATTGCTCACGCCGCTCGACCGGATGACGACCAACTCGCGATCGTTCGACATCTTATTGAACGAGAACAGCACGGTCAGGAACAGGCCGATCGGCAGGATGATCAGCATGAAGGAGGGCAACAGGAGCAGCGTAAGTTCGAAGAACACGCCGATCGACAGGCCCTTGTTCAGGATGAATTTGATGAACTGCAGCGACTGGCTCAGCCAGATGGCCAGGGTCAGGCTTGCCACCACGAACAGCAAGCCGACCACCGAGTGGCGCATGATGTAGCGCTGGATGCCCTTCATCCGGCGATTTATAACGCCGATCCCGGCCCGGTCCTAGGCGGAATTTGGACGATACTCGGACCGTCCGGGAGCCCTTTGCGAGGCGTGGCGCGCATTACGCAAGGCGCGCGCGGCCAGCTTGGCGCCGGGCCGACATTCAAAGCCGGCACCGACGGCCCGGTCAGGTGCCGGCTTTTTCCCGCTGCGCGAGTCATTCACCGCGCCGCCCGGGCGACGGAGCAGACGCGCGGCTCGTCGGCGTGCGATCCGATGGGACGATCCATGGGATCGGCGCATGGCAGCGACAAGCCGGGCCCAGTTGCGCCGTCAGTCGGGTTGCCGTACCTAGTGGAGTTCCTGCCGCCCGCGCACCGGGCGCTCACGCATATCGGATCACGTTTGCCGGGGAATAGAATGACGCAACTTGCCATCACTTTCGTCGAGCCGTTTCAGCCGACCGGCGGCACGCTGGTCGTCGGCGTGAACGAGGAACGCGAGCTGACGCCGTCGGCGGTGGAACTCGACAATCGCACCAAAGGGGCGGTCAAGCGCGCCATGGCTGCCAGCCGCTTCAAGGGCCGCAAGGGCGAAAAGTTGGATATTTTGGGGCCGGCCGGCCTCGACGTCGAGCGCATCGTGCTGGTCGGACTCGGCAAGACCAAGGACCGCGACGCGCTTAAGCTGCAGGAGATAGGCGGCGCCATTGTCGCGCATCTGAACGGCGTCGGCGCCAAGAAGGCCGCGGTGTCGATCGATCAGCCGGCCAGTTCGTCGATTCCGGCCGCGACGGCGTCCGCCCATATCGCATTCGGCGCCAAGTTGCGCGCCTATCGGTTCGACAAGTACCGCACCAAGGAAAAGGAAGATCAGAAACCGTCGCTGACCGAACTGTCCGTGATGTCGGTCGGTTTGGCCGACACCAAGAAAGCCTACGTGAGCTTGGACAAGGTTGCCGATGCGGTCTTCTTCACCCGCAATCTGGTTTCCGAGCCGGCGAATGTCATCTACCCGGAATCGCTGGCCGAAGAATGCCTGAAGCTGGCCGATCTCGGTGTCGAAGTCGAAGTACTCGACGTTCCGGCGATGAAAAAGCTCGGTATGGGCTCGCTGCTCGGCGTCGGGCAGGGCAGCGTCAAGGAACCGCGCCTGGTCGTGATGCAATGGAAGGGCGGCGCCAAGGGCGACCAGCCGCTTTCGTTCATCGGCAAGGGCGTGACCTTTGATACCGGCGGCATCTCGATCAAGCCGGCCGGCGGCATGGAAGAGATGAAGTGGGACATGGGCGGCGCCGCGGCAGTGATCGGCCTGATCAAGGCGCTGGCCGGGCGCAAGGCCAAGATCAACGTCGTCGGCGTCTGCGGGCTGGTCGAGAACATGCCCTCGGGCAACGCGCAGCGGCCGGGCGACATCGTCACCTCGATGTCGGGCCAGACCATCGAAGTCATCAATACCGACGCCGAAGGGCGGCTCGTACTTGCGGACGCGCTCTGGTACACGCAGGAGCGCTTCAAGCCGAAATTCATGATCGACCTGGCGACGCTGACCGGCGCTATCGTCGTCGCACTCGGCCACGAGTATGCCGGTCTTTTTGCCAACAACGACGAATTGGCCGACCGAATCATCTCCGCCGGCAAGACGGTCGGCGAGCAATGCTGGCGCATGCCGATCGGCGAGGCCTACGACAAGATGATGAACAGCGACGCCGCCGACATGAAGAACGCAGCCGGGCGCGAAGGCGGTTCCAGTTCGGCGGCGAATTTCCTGCAGCGCTTCGTCAACGAGGTGCCGTGGGTGCACTTGGATATCGCCGGCACGGCATGGACCAAGAAGGATTCCGCGCTGACCCCGAAGGGCGCGACCGCGTTCGGCGTGCGCCTGCTGAACCAATTGGTCGCCGATTTTTACGAGGGAAAGTAAAAGCACAGGCCTCATCCTGAGCCTGTCGAAGGATAAGCTGCTTGCCTGTTTCGTCCGTCTCACATGTAGTTCTCATGCTTCGTCGGGCCCGGCATGAGGAATTGATATTTTGGCCATGACCGACATCGGCTTCTATCATTTGCAGAAATCGCCGCTCGAGGCGGCGTTGCCGAAGCTGCTGGAGAAAGTCCTGCAGGCCGGCAAGCGGGCCGTCGTCATGGCCGGCTCCGAGGAGCGGATCGAGGCACTCAACAATCTGCTCTGGGTCTACGACGATCGCGGCTTCCTGCCGCACGGCAGCCGCAAGGACGGATTTGCCGAACAGCAGCCCGTCTGGCTCACCGTCGACGACGAAAACCCGAACGGCGCGCAAATTCTGGTGCTGACCGATGGCGCCCGGTCGACCCGGGTCGGCCAGTACGAACGCTGCCTGGACATGTTCGACGGCAACGACGAAACCGCCCTCGAAGCCGCCCGCGCGCGCTGGAGCGAGTACAAGGGCGCCGGCCACGCAGTCACGTATTGGCAGCAGAACGACCGGGGCGGCTGGGAGAAGAAGGTCTGACCCCGCAGGCTCGCGGGCGCTTGCCGCCCCCGGCCGCGTCGGCTATAACGCGCGCCTCAAATTCACCCCACCGCAGCCGCGATCCCGGAGATTCAGTTCATGGCCATCGAACGCACGTTTTCCATTCTCAAGCCCGACGCGACGCGCCGCAATCTGACCGGCCGCGTCAACGCGATGATCGAGGACGCGGGCCTGCGCATCATTGCGCAGAAGCGCATTCGCATGACCCAGGCGCAGGCGGAGGGATTCTACGGCGTGCACAAAGAGCGGCCGTTCTTCAAGGATCTCTGCAAGTTCATGACCTCGGGCCCGGTCGTCGTGCAGGTGCTCGAAGGCGAGAACGCCGTGCTGCATTACCGCGACGTCATGGGCGCTACCAACCCGGCCAATGCCGTTCCCGGTACGATCCGCAAGACGTTCGCCGAATCGGTCGAGGCCAATTCGGTGCACGGCTCGGACGCCGCCGAAACGGCGAAGAACGAAATCGCGTTCTTCTTCAAGCCGGACGAAATCGTCGGCTGAGCGGGGGCGTCACCGCGGCTTTACGAGATCGTCGAGGCGATCCAGGCTTTCGCTCCAGCCTTGCTCCATGCCGGACAGCGGCCCGGCCATCGCCGGTGAGGCGCGCACCACGACCGCGTGCACGGTGACGACGGTCTTGCCGTCGCGTTCGACGAACGTGACGGTGGTGATGTCGACCAGGTCCGGCAGATCGCCGCCGCTGTCGAACGCCGTTGCGGTGAACACGAGGCGCTCGGGCGCCACCACTTCGTGGAACGTGCCGCCCATCGGGTAGACCGTGCCGTCCGGCCCGGTCATGTCGATATGGATCTTGCCACCCGGCCGCACGTCCATCTCGCACACCGGATTGGTGAAGCCTTTCGGGCCCCACCAGATCGCCATCTGCTTCGGATCGCACCAGGCTTTCCACACCAGCGCGCGCGGCGCATCGAAGCTGCGCGTGAGCATGAGGGGCGGGCGCATGACCTGCGCCAACGCGTAATCCGCCAGGCGATCGAAACTGCTGCTCCAGCCGACGCGATGTCCGTCGCGTTGTTCAACCGACTCGAAGAACGCCTGCCGGAACGTCAGCTTGGTCTTGTTGCCTTGTTCTTCGAGCGTCACCGTGACGAGCGACTCGTGGCCGCGTCTGCCGCCGGGTCCGTCCCATGCGAACGTGAACACGATCCGCTCCGGCGCCTTGATTTCGCGGAACACGCCGCCTTGCCACAGATATTCGCCGCCGCCGTCGGGCCGCAGGCATAAGCGCCACGAGCCGCCGACGCGGGCGTCCTGCTCGATGTGCGGCGCGGCGAAGCCGCGCGGGCCCATCCAGTGTTCGGCGTGGGCTGGATCGGTCCAGACTTTCCAGACCAAGTGGCGCGGCGCATCGAATACTCGCGTAATGACCAATTCGAGATCGGACGAGGTCTTGGGTGCGATCGTAACGTTCATATGACGCTCCGAAATCCTGTATCCGTCGACCGCGTGCCGGCCGAACGGACTATTTCTCCGCTGCGGCTTTCATATTGGCGAGGCCGGTGTCGAAATCCTTGCCGACCATGCGGTCCATATCCATGAACACCTGCATGATTTTCGTCATGAAGGCCGCCGGGCCATACATGGACCATGTGACGTTGGTTGCGTTGCCGTCCGGCTGCAGGACGAATTCGGTCGTGTGGTGCGCCTTCATCGGCTTCAAGAAATCGTGCTTGAGCACGATCTTCGATACCGGCACGGATTCGGTGATCTCCATGCGGCCGGCGCCGACCTTCCGGTTGCCCTCCCAGGCGTAGACCGTGCCGACGCCCTTGGCGGCACCGCTATAGGTGCGCTTCAACGCCGGATCGCGTTCTTCCCACGGCGACCATTGGGTCCAGTTACGAAAATCGTCGATCAGAGGGAAGATTTTTTCCGGCGGCGCTGCGATGCGCGCGGCGCGCTCGACGCGAAATATGCTCGGCTTGGTCGCGGCGAGGATGAGTATGCCGGCGATCGCGATGACGACGATGATAACGATTGTTGTCCACATGATTGGCTCCGCTCAAAGACGAAACGACGATTGGCGCCGTGCGATAGCTCAGGTCGGACGATCGCAGTTCACCATCCAGGGAATTCCGAAGCGATCCACACACATGCCGAAACGCAGCGCCCAGAACGTTTCCTCCAACGGCATGCGGATTGTGCCGTTTTCGGCCAGCGCGCGGAAGACGCGCTCTGCGTCGGCAGGGTCTTTCGCGCCATAGGAGATGGAAAACCCCTGCGGCGTTTGATACATGCCCGGCGGCGCATCGGACGCCATGATAATCCTGTCGCCGAGTGCCAAACGCGCATGCATGACCTTGTCTTTCCACTCGGGCGGCACCTGACTTTCGGCTGGCGTGCCGGCATGCGTCATCATGGCTTCGATTCTGCCGCCCATCGTTTGGGCATAGAACTTGAACGCCGCTTCGCAGGTGCCATTGAAGAAAAGATAGGGGCTGACTTGCACGACGTGCTCCTTTCGATGTGCCGTGCCTGAAAAATAAATTTTGCCGGCACGCGTGACGATGGCCCTGAGACGGTTTCGCCGTGCGATCACAAAGTGTCGATGACCTTGGCGAGTTGTTCGAAGCTTTGGGCCATGCCGTGTTCCATGCCGCTTGCGGTGCGTGTCGCGGTTGCCATGTTTTTCTTCTCCGTCACAATTTTGCCAGGTATGCAGCGAGCTGATCCCACGTGCCGCCGTAGCCTTGTTTCATGCTTTCGAAACCGGCTTCGAACGTCTTTCGCTCTACGTCGGTCGGATTGATCGCGGTCACGCGCGTTGTCAGAAGCGTCTTACCGTCCTGGTCGGCGAACGTGACGCGGCTCAGCATCTTCATCGGCCAGGTGGCGCTCGATGGATGCCGCGCGGGATTGCCGTTCAGGTCGATGAACGACATATCGAAATTAAGCGTCTCAGGCGCGAGGATGTCGCGGAACGTCCATCGGGCCCTCATCTCGAATCCGCCGTCGGCGCGCATACCGTAGACGAACGTGCCGCCCGGCCGCAGATCCATCCTGCATTCGATCATTTTGAAGCCCTTCGGCCCCCACCAGTGCTTCAGTCGATCGGCCTCGGTAAACGCGCGCCACACCAGTTCGCGTGGCGCTTCGAACACGCGCGAGATGACGAATTCAGGGCTGGGACTGACGGTTTTGTCGATCATGAATCTTTACCTTCCCGATTGAAGCTCATGCGCGCGCGAGGTGTTCCTCGAGATGCACGAGCATCTCGCCCCAGCCGTGGCGTTGCAGTTCTTCGCCGTGCGTGGCCTCCAGCGTAAGTTCGAGATGCAGCGTGGTTTTGCCGCCATGCTCGGTAAAGGTCAGCCACACCGGCCGACCGTCGTCGATGGAGAAGACGAGCCGGTCGGGAAATGCGACTTCGTCGTAGATGCCCGCGAAGGTGAAATCGTCCTTCCCGTCGGGCGATCAGAAGCCGATGCGGAACCGGCCGCCGGGGCTTGGGTCGGTTTCGGCGAACGGCGTGGTCCAGCCTTCGCTGGCGTAGAACCAGTGCAGGATATGTTCGGGTTCGATCCACGCCCGAAACACTAACGCGCGCGGTGCGTTGAACGTATGCGTCAGCGTCGTCGTGCGTCCGGTCGATCTGGTGCCCAGCGCCGATACCGTCGCCGGCAGATGGAGCAGCTTGCGGAGGTAATCGTTCAACCGCTGCATGCATTCGCTCCAGCCGTTCTGTTGCGACGCGCGTTCGCTGGCGGATTCGAGGATCGCCTTATGGAAGATCATCTTGGTTTTGCCGTCGAGCTCCTCGAAATTCAGCGTGATCAGTGTTTCGTGGTCCGGTGAATCGTGGCCGGCTTCCCAGATATGCGTGAACACCAGACGACGCGGCGGGGCGATCTCGCGATAGACACCGTGCATGCGGTAATCGCGGCCTTCGGGCGAACGGATGCGCACGCGCCATGCGCCGCCTTGGCGCAAATCCACTTTCACGTCGTGTGCCGTGAAATCGCGCGGCCCGAACCATTGCACCATGTGCTCGGGTTGAGTCCAAACTTTGAAGACCAGGTCGCACGGCGCATCGAAAATGCGCGTCAGCACAATGACGCGATCGTTCGGCAGCTCGGCGACGTTACTTTTGCCTTGGGCCACGCTTCTTCTCCTTGGTTCCTTTGGCCTGCAGTTCGCGCAGATAATCCTCCAGTCGGTCGAAGCGCGCTTCCCACAGGCGGCGGTATTCCTCGAGCCATGCGTCGACGTCTTCGAGCGCCGCGGTCTCGATACGGCAGGGGCGCCACTGCGCCTCGCGCCCGCGCGCGATCAGCCCCGCGCGTTCGAGCACCTTGAGGTGCTTCGAGACCGCCGGAAGGCTCATCTCAAACGGCTCGGCGAGTTCGGTAACCGACGTTTCGCCCAGCGCAAGCCGCGCCAGGATCGCCCGCCGCGTCGGATCGGCCAGCGCCGCGAAGGTCGCGCTCAATCGGTCTGTGGCCATGGTCTTGTGTACCGGTTGGTTAATTAACTCACGGGTTAAATATAGGGCAGGTGAAAACTTGTCAAGTTCACGCGGTAGAACAATCGCTAGGCCTGTTGACGAAGTGCTTTGTCCAGTGTCCCAGTGAGGCGATGTGAATGAAGGCGAGATAGCTTGCGGCGGTTTTGTCGTATCGGGTGGCGAGACGCCGGGCGTTTTTAAGCCTGTTGATGCAACGCTCGATGCGGTTGCGCAGTGCATAGATGAAGGCCGACGATGGCGATGCGGAAATTGCGGCTTCGGCGTTGGTCCTGAGATGTATTTTCGTGGTGAAGCCACCCTTCGAGCGGCCGAAACCTTCCTTTTGAGTCCCCCTTTTGCGCGGGCCGCCTGATGGTGGGCACGCACGATCGTCGAAGCGATCATCTGCGCCGTGGCCGGCGGCCCCTCTCGCGTGCTCAAGGCGCCTAGCACCAGTTCGAAGATGCCGGCCTTCGCCCAACGATGGAACTGCTGAAAGACCGAGTTCCAATTGCCGAAATCCTCATGCAGATACCGCCACGGCGCCCCGGTTCGGGCGATCCAGCAGATGCCGTTGAGAACCCTCCGGTGTTCCTCGGGCGGCCGCCCGCACTTGCCTCCCGACGCCACGACAAACGGGGCGAAAAACGACCACTCCTCGTCCGACATCAATCCGCGAACCAACACTGCCTCCCCAAAAGCAGTCTTGAATCACGTACCTCCCCGACCGGGAATCCACTTCGTCAACAGGACCTAGCGCGCAGAGTCGGTTCGTCTGCGCTGGCTTCAAAGCGCAGCGGGGACAACCCTACGAGGTCTGCTCCATCTGCCTTATCTGCCCCGTCCACCTATCCGCGGATGAGTTTCCGATAGTGACAGCTAGAATTGTTCGGAGCGACCGACTCTATCGGGCCTCAACGACTGCCATTGATATATCCCGTGCAGTTGATCTCTACTCTCATTGGCGGAAATGACCTCGTATCGCCGACGCGGGTGACCTGCACGAGCGTTGAGGCGGGATAATCGCCAGAGAAGAATTCGCGACGAGCGCGCCAGACCTCTTTGTTTTCGTCGAGATTTATGACGAAGATCTGCATGCTCATGATGTCGTCCATGCATCCACCCGCGTGCTCGATCGTCTTGCGGATACATTCGAAAGTCGCTTTGGCCTGCTCGTACATACTGTCGCCTTCAGCCGCCATTCCCGAGACATAGAAATGGCCGTTGCTGTGAACCTTCATTTGCGACCAAGTATCTTTCGGCGGTGTAGGGGTCCCGGGCGCATTTACAGTCCGATACGGCATTGAACGCTCCGATGGCTGTTGTCTGAATTTCTAGGCCATGTTTACAAAGTCGCGGTGCGTAGGCATTTGCGAATGGCGGCGAGATGAAGGGCGTCGAGGAAGGAACGGGCGAGTTTGTCGTAGCGGGTGGCGATCGCGCTCGCGGTAGATGCGCTTGTTCCATTGGATGACAGCTTTGCGATTGGATCGCGGCGGGATGGTGGGACGGATGCCGTCGGCCCGCAGTGCGTTGCGGATGGCGTCGCTGTCGTAGCCTTTGTCGGCGAGGAAATAGGCGGGTCGCGCGTCGGCGAGCGCCATCATCGGACCGAACACCGTGCAGTCCGCAGCTTCGCCGGGCGTGAGGCGGAAGGCGAGCGGGAGGCCGCGGGCATCACTGAGACAATGAACTTTACAGGTAAACCCGCCCCGCGAGCGGCCAAGAGCCTGTTCGCTGGTCCCCCTTTTGTGCCGGCAGCCGATACATGACCCCGGACCATCATGCTGTTGATCCTGTGGCGGGTGTTGTCGGACTTCGCTTGCGCCAATGTCGTGGCCACGGCCTCCCAGATACCGGCCGCGCTCCCGCGCCGGAAGCGCTGATACACCTTCATCCGCTTGCCGTACTTCTCGGGCAGATCGCGCAGCGGCGCGCCCGTCCGGATGCGCCAGAGAATACCGTTGACGACCGTCCAATTGTCGTGCGCCGGTCGGCTCTTGCGCCCCCGCTCCGGCGGCAGCAGATCCTTGAGAAGCCGCCACTCTGCTTCCGTCAGGTCGCCGCGGCTCAAGACGGCCGCCACCGAATCTGCAATCGTGAATCATAACCCGAGTCACGCGTCGATCACTTTGTAAACACCGCCTAGGCTGGGGATGTCAAACAGGCTCAGGTCGGGATGCGACGAACGGTACGCCCACGTGTTACCCACCCTAAGCCGGCAGCAGGGGCGTCAGCCACGTCTACCGGAAAGAATCTTCGTGGCTCGATCCAGCGCCTACAGCAGCAACAGCGCCATGAAGACCAGCAGCGCAATGATCCCGATGATGCTCTTGACCACCAGCTTGGTGAAGTTGGTCCACATTTCCTGATGCGGACGCATATCGTGTTCGACAGCCATTCTGCTCCCCCTGATACCGGTCGGAATTCGCGATCCGATTACCTAAATTTATAGCGCAGCCGTGAATCGGGAGCAATCCGGAGGAGGCTGGCGGCCGGAGAGTTCAGTCGCGCGGCGGGGGATTGATCAGAGGCGTTACCGCCGGCACAGGCGCGCGGTCGACGATGGCGATATCGCCCGTCACGCGGATGCGACCCTCGGCGAGGAGGCGGAGCGCTTCCGGGTAAATCCGATGCTCGGCCGCCAGCACGCGCGCGGCCAGCGTCTCCGCCGTATCGTCCGGCAGCACAGGCACCGCGGCCTGAATGACGATCGGCCCGGCATCCATGTCGGCGCGCACGACGTGCACTGTGCAACCGGTCACCCGCACGCCCGAGTCGAGCGCGCGTTCGTGCGTGTACAGTCCCTTGAAGGCGGGCAGCAGCGACGGGTGGATATTCAACATGCGATCGTGCCACTGCGCATTGAAATGCGCGGTGAGCAGGCGCATGAACCCGGCTAGGCAGACGAACTCGCAGCCGGCGTCGCGCAGCGCCGCGTCGATCGCGGCATCGAACGATTCGCGGCCGGAAAATTTCTTATGGTCGATGACGAGGGTCGCGATACCGGCTTGCTTCGCGCGTTCGAGCCCGTATGCATCGGCCTTGTTCGAAATCACCAGCGCAATTCGCGCCGGGAAATCCGGTTTCGCGCAGGCGTCGATCAGCGATTGCAGATTCGAGCCGCGGCCGGAGATCAGCACGCCGACTTTCCTGCGTGAACTGTCCTGCGCCATGACGCTCAGCGCGGCCATGCAGCCGTGCCGCCGACCAGGACGGCGCCGTGATCGGAGTCTCGCCGCACGATGCGGCCGATCCGATGTACGGTTTCGCCTTCGCGGGCGAGCACGGCGGTGACCTGCGCCGCGTCTTGCGCCGCCGTCACCATCATCATGCCGATGCCGCAATTGAAAGTCCGCGCCATCTCGTCGCGCGCGACGTTGCCGGCTTGCGCCAGCCAGCGGAACACCGGCGTCGGGGTCCAGGCGTTCAGATCGAGTTCGGCCGATAAGGTGTGCGGCAGCACGCGCGGAATATTCTCGTACAGGCCGCCGCCGGTGATGTGCGCCATCGCCTTGACGCCGCCAGCCGCCACCGCTGCCAGGCACGATCGCACGTAAATTTTCGTCGGCCGCAACAGCGCCTCGCCGAGCGAGACGCCCGGTTCGAAAGGCGCCGGCGCGTCGTACGCGACGCCGGCTTTTGCCGCCACGCGGCGCACCAGGGAATAGCCGTTGGAATGCACGCCGCTCGACGCCAGCCCGAGAACGACATCGCCTTCGGCGATATCGGCGCGCGGCAGCACCGCGCCGCGTTCGACGGCGCCGACCGCGAAACCGGCCAGATCGTAATCCTTGGCGGCGTACATGCCGGGCATTTCGGCCGTCTCGCCGCCGATCAGCGCGCAATTGGCCTGCCGGCAGCCTTCGGCGATGCCGCCGACGATCGCGGCGCCGTGCGCCACCTTCAACGCGCCGGTCGCGAAATAATCCAGGAAGAACAGCGGCGCGGCGCCCTGCACGACCAGATCGTTGACGCACATGGCGACCAGATCGATGCCGATCGTATTGTGGCGGTCGCACTCGATGGCAATCTTGAGCTTGGTGCCGACGCCGTCGGTCGTCGCAACCAGCACCGGATCCTTGAAGCCGGCCGCTTTGAGGTCGAACAGTGCGCCGAAGCCGCCCAGGCCACCCATCGTACCCGGCCGCAGGGTCGACTTGGCCATCGGCTTGATGGCTTCGACCAGGGCGGCGCCTGCGTCGATATCGACACCCGCCTCTTTGTACGTTGTGCTGCTAATATCGCCCTCCCGAACGGGCCGCGACGGCGTTTCGCTGCGGCCTTTTTTACGCCAGAATTGCCGCCTCTATAACCATGCCGACCGCCGCTTTACCACTCTCATTTATCGACCGCGAATCGGGTGCAATGCAATGCGTGAATTGACCGCAGCGCTTCGGCGCGGCTGGCTGCTGGCCGGTCTCGTGCTCTTGGCGCTGGCTGCCGTGCCGTCGCCCGCGCGCGCGGAATCGTTCCTTGTGCGCGGCATCTCGGTCGACGTTACCGCGGCCACGGCGGATGCGGCCAAGAAGCTCGCGCTGCGCCAGGGCGAGCGCAAGGCGTTCGAGCAGCTCATGCGCCGGTTGAGCCGGGCCGAGGATGCCGCGCGCCTGCCCAAGCCGGACGACATGCGCATCACGGAAATGATCGAGGGTTTCGAGGTCGATACCGAAAAAACCTCCGCCGTCCGCTATATCGCCGAGCTCAGCTACCGGTTTCGCGCCGCCGACGTGCGCCAGATTCTCCAGGAGGCGGGCATCGAGATCGTCGAGACGACGCGTCGCACGGTGCTGGTGCTCGCGGTCTATCGCGCCGGTCAACAATTGACCTTGTGGGACGAGCCGAACCCCTGGCGGCCGGCGTGGAGCAAGGTCGATGGCAGCGGCATCGCCACCGTGATCGCCCCCAAGGGCGACGTCGCCGATATCAACGACATCGACGCGCGGCAGGCGCAGGCCGCGGCCAAGGATGCGCTCGAAAAGATCGCCCGACGCTACAATGCGACCGACGTGCTGATTGCCACGCTGGCGACCGGCGCCGGCGCGGCCGTGGTCGCCGCGCGCAAATACGACACGGTGCGGCAGGAAATGGTCGCGGTCGGGACGGTGCGCGTGGCCACAGTCGACGAAGCCGGCCTGCAGGCGGCCGCGCGCCAAATCGTCGCCGCGTACGAGGAAGGTCTGAAGCGGAACCAGCCGTTGCCCGGCAATGAGCAGACGATCGTGGCGATTGCGCCGATATCCAGCTTCGAGCATTGGATCAAGCTACGCGGCCAAATCGATATGGTGCAAGGCATCAAGTCCTATCGCGTGATTGAACTTGGCCGCGAGGCGGCGCGCATCGAAATCGCGTTCAGCGGCGAGCTTGTCTATTTGCAGCGCGCGTTCCAACAAGCCGGGCTGGCGCTCGGTCGCAGCGACAGCGGCGACGATCAATGGTCCGTCCGGCTGGTCGACGCGTCGCCGCGCACGCCCGAGCCCCCGGCACAGAACACACCGGGCACGCCGCCCGCGCCGGGTTCGCCCCCCGCGCCGGGTTCGCCCGGCGAACCAAGGCGGCCGTAATGTGGGTCAACGTGCCCAACCTGATTTCGCTCGCGCGGCTGTTCGCCGTGCCGGTGGCGGTGTGGCTGATTCTCAAGGAGCGCTACGATTTTGCGTTCTGGCTGTTCACTGCGGCGGGCGCGACCGACGCACTGGACGGCTTCATCGCGAAGAAATTCGACGCGCGCACGACGCTCGGCAGCTTTCTCGATCCGCTGGCCGACAAGGCGCTGCTCGTCAGCGTGTTCGTGGCGCTCGGTTATGTCGGCAAGCTCGACGATTGGATCGTCATTCTGGTCGTCTCGCGCGACGTCATGATCGTCGGCGCGGCGCTGCTCTCGTTCGTATTGTTCGGATCGTTCGAGGCCAAGCCGTCGCGCATCAGTAAACTCAATACTTTGGCGCAGATCGTTTTGGCCGGCGTGGTGTTGGCCGAGTTCGGGCTCAACCTGCCGTTCGCCACCCTGGCGGAGGTCCTGGTCTACATCGTGGCGGTCACCACGACCGCATCCGGCGGGCTGTACGCCGTCGCCTGGGTGCGGCACGCGTCCAAGATGGAGGACGCGCAATGAATCCCCCGGGCGGAGACATCGGCGCGCGCCAACTGGTATTTGATCTCGGCGGCCGGCCGGCGCTCGGGCGCGAAGATTTTTTGGTCGCGCCGCCAAACGAGGCGGCTGTTGCCTGGATCGATCTTTGGCCGGATTGGCCCGCGCCGACCATAGCCGTGTTCGGTCCCGCGGGATCGGGCAAGTCGCATTTGGCCGCCGTTTTCCAATCGCGCAGTGGCGCGCGGGCGCTCTCGATCGCTCGCCTCGGTGCGATGGGCATTGGCGAGTTGACGGCGGTCGCCCCGGCGGCCGTGCTTGATCTGGGCGGCGAAGCCGGTTGCACCGATGCGGCGCAGGAGCGAGCGCTGTTTCATCTTATGAATTTGGTCGCCGAGCGTCGCGGGAGTCTGTTGCTCGTCGCGCGCTCGGCCCCGGCGCGCTGGCCCGTGGCGCTGGCCGATCTGCGTTCGCGGCTTGGCGCCGTGCCGGCGATCGGCATCGCGCCTCCAGACGACATGCTGATCAGGGCCCTGCTGGTCAAACTGTTCGCGGACAAGCAATTGCGGGTCGGCGAGGAGGTGGTGCGCTATATCGCCGATCGCATCGAGCGCTCGTTCGAAGCGGCGCGCGCGGTCGTCGATCGCATCGATCAAGCGGCGTTACGCGGTCAGCGCGGCATCACTGTGCCGTTCGTGCGCGCATTCTTCGATGCCTGACGATGATGCGGGGTCAAATCGGATGTCCGGGCAACCATCAGCGCAAGCCGTTCAAAGAACGCTTGTGCAACGCAATAATAGCGTATTCTAAGAATAGCATAACAAACTCTAGTTGTCTTAACAGGTGAATCGAGGCAAAATATTAAATAGTTAAACGTGGTCAGTTACTGACAACGAATAAACGAGGGGAACAAAATGAATAGCAGTCAAGTGCGCACGGCCGGACTGGTCGCGTATATCCACGCGGCCGTCATCGTGCTCGTCCTTATCTTAGGATTCGTATTTGCGGCGTCGATGATTTCCGATGCGGCAAAAGGCAAGACAGTCACGCCGGGCAGCTTCGGGATCACGTCGATCCTCGGCTGGATCCAGGCCATCGTGTATATCGCGATGCTTTATCTGTTCAATAAGTACCTCGTGAACGTCCGCAAGCACACCAAGTCGCAGATGCTGATCTACATCATCATCGCGATCGAACTGGTGCAGATTATCCTCGGCATCGCCGGGCTCGGCGGCGTAGCGAGCTTCTCGGCCATCGGCGTCGGCGCCATCATCTCGCTGGTTCTGACCATCGCCAAGGGCGTGCTGATGATCATCGTCGGCGTGCAGGTCATGGGTGCGATCAAGGACTCGGGGGCAATGAAAGGCTTCGCGATCCTCTACATCATCGCCGGTGCCTGCACCGCGGTCATCTTGCTGATCTTCCTGGCGCCGTTCCTCGCGATCGCTTACTCGATCTGCCTCGGCGTCGCGCTCAGCGGCGAAGCCAAGAAAGTCACGGCCTAAGTCGCAATCCGACTCAGGCGAAAACGCGAGGGCCCCGGCGACGGGGCCCTCGTCGTTTGCGATCGGCGTGCTGTCGATTTGCGCGCGTGCGTTGCCGAACTTTCGGGGCGCGGTCGACTTTGCTAGCATGCCGATCGGACGATGGGGCCCGGTTAGGGCGCTAGGGCGATCCGGCGAATTTATGGAGGGGTACATGTCGAGCGGCGGCATTCGTGTTGCGGGAATCTTGGTGTTCGTTTCGTTGGCGCTGTCGGTCGTCGCCAACATCGTGGCCTTTGCGACGATGGGCGCGATGATGACCGGCGACAACCCTAATCCCATGGCGGCGCTGACCGGCATGATGACCGGCGCGGGCATCATTTCGATCATCGTCGGCATTTTCGCGCTGGTGGTGTTCTTTCTCGCCATGTCGGCGCTGAAATCGTATCTCACCAAATACGCCAACTATACGGGCGCTAACGGCATTATCAGCGCGATCATCTGGACCTTCGCGGCGCTGCTGGTGATCTACGTCATTTTCGCCTTCGCCACGATGGGCGGCAACCCGCAGCAGGCCGGCGTGCTGGGCGGCATCATGGGCATCCTGATGCTGATCATCATGCTGGTCCTGTACATTCTTTATTTCATCAAGGCGTTCAAACTGTCGGCCTATGCCAAGGCGAATCAGGACGGGGCGGTGCGCGGCTATGCAATTCTGCTGCTGATCGTCTGCTGGAGCCTGATCGGCATGATCGTGGTCTCCATCCTTGGCGCGGTTGCGCCGGCCTTGTTCATCCTGGTGGCGATCGTCGGCATCATCGTCGTGCTGATCTTGATCGCAGTCTGGGTCATGCTCGGCGTGGCGCTGGTCTCAGGCGCAAGCAAGATGAAGGCCAAAGGGATGTAATGCCGCGCAATACGGCGTGAAGCTGCGTCGATCGGGGGCCCGGCCACGCGGCCCTCGATTCGTTTTGCGGCACCTTGCGTCGATGCGCGGCGATATGCGGGAGGAGCGCCTATGAAAAGCGCCGTAGTGCGCGCGGCCGGGCTCGCCGTATTCCTTTCCACTTCGCTTGGCCTTGTC
>JBFWYO010000090.1:0-17802 GCA_050186335.1 Alphaproteobacteria bacterium
CCTGCGCGATCTGCGCACGCCGTTCGGCGGCTCCAAACAATCCGGCATCGGCCGCGAAGGCGGCGTTCACTCGCTGGAGTTCTATACCGAGCTGCGCAACGTCTGCGTCAAGATCTGAGACGCGCGGGGTTCGACCATGAATGCGCTGGTTGACGCCGTCGGCACGCTGCACCGGCCGGCCGACGGCGCGCCGCGCATTCTGTCCTTGGTGCCGAGCATCACCGAACTGGTCGTCGATTTGGGCCTGGCCGGGCATCTGGTCGGACGGACCCAGTACTGCATCCATCCGGCCGAGACCGTCTCCTCGATCCCGGCCATCGGCGGCACCAAGAAGATCAACATGGCGAAGGCACGCGCGCTGGCGCCGACCCACGCCATCGTCAACATCGACGAAAACACCCGCGAGATGGTCGACGCATTGCGGCAGTTCGTGCCGCACGTCATCGTCACGCACCCGCTGGCGCCGGGCGACAACCCCGCGCTCTATGCGCTGATCGGCGGCGTGTTCGGCAAAGCGGCGGAGGCAAGCAGGCTCGCCTTGCGATTCGAGGCTTCGTTGGGCGCGCTGGTCGAAGCGGCGAAGCAACTGCCGCCCCGCCGCGTGGTCTATTTGATCTGGCAGGATCCGTGGATGACGGTTTCGGCGGATACCTATATTGCGCGCGCGCTGGCCTTGATCAATTACCGCAACCAGGCGCCGCCCGGCGACACGCGTTACCCGGAAATCAGCTTCACGCCGGCGCTGATCGCCGGGCTCGACGAGATCCTGTTCAGCACCGAGCCGTTCGCATTCACCGAGGCGCACCTGGCCGCGTTCGCGCTGGCCCATCCCGCGGCGCGCGGCAAGCTGCGCCTGATCGACGGCGAATATGCGTCGTGGTACGGCAGCCGGGCGGTTGCCGCGATGGACTATCTGCGCGGTTTTGCCGGTCTCTAGCGTTTTGCCGGTTCACCGTCGGCATGGTTTGCGGCACTGGTGCCGGGCGGAAACTGGCGTAAACTTGGCCGTAATTACCGACTTCGGAGAGAAACAAATGGCCCTCGCCCCGCCCTTCCCGCTCAGCAAATGGATCGACGAGCATGCGCACCTGCTCAAGCCGCCGGTCGGCAACGCACAGGTCTTCGATACCGGCGATTTCCTCGTCTCGGTGATCGGCGGCCCGAATCAGCGCACCGACTATCACGACGATCCATTCGAGGAGATTTTTTACCAGCTCAAGGGCGAGGTGAATATCCGCATCCAGGAGCACGGCAAGATTCGCGACATTCCGCTCAAGGAAGGCGAGATGTTCCTGTTGCCGCGCCACGTGCCGCATTCGCCGCAACGGCCGGCGGGCACAATCGGCCTGATCATCGAACTGCCGCGCAAGAAAGGCGTGCTGGAAGCGTTCGAATGGTATTGCGGCAAGTGCAACGCGAAGCTGTACCGCGGCGAAATCGACATGGGCGGGCTCGACGAAATGCCCGGCTTCTTCAAAGCCTATTACGCCAATACCGCGGTCCATACCTGCAAGAGCTGCGGCCACAAAAATCAGTATAAATCCTGACATGCAGCAAGCCGCCGAGAAAACTCCGGTCATCGACCTGCACAGCCATTTCTTTCCCGAAGCATGGCCCGACTACGACGCCAAGTTCGGCGGCGAGCCGTGGCCGAGCATTCGGCATCAGGGCAACGGCAAGGCCATGATCATGCTCGGCGACGTGCAATTCCGGCCGATCACCGATGCGTGCTGGAGCGTGACGCGCCGGCTGGAGGACATGGACCGGGACGGCATCGACGTTCAGGTCATGTGCGCGACGCCGGTGCTGTTCGCTTACGCGCGCCCGGCCGACCAGGCTTTGGAGGTGGCGAAGTTCTTCAACGACGCCGCGCTCGAGATGTGCGCGCAGGCGCCGGATCGCCTGTTCGCGCTGTGCCAGGTGCCGCTGCAGGACATCGACCTTGCCTGCAAGGAATTGTCGCGCGCCATGAAGGCCGGGCATCTCGGCGTCCAGATCGGCAACCATGTCGGCCTGCGCAACATGGACGACGACGGCGTGGTCGCGTTCCTGCAGCACTGCGCGGCCGAGGGCGCCGCGGTGTTCGTGCATCCGTGGGACATGATGGCGAAGGAGCGCACGGCGAAATACATGATGGGCTGGACCGTCGGCATGCCGGCGGAGACGCAGCTGGCCATCGTTTCGATGATTCTCGGCGGCGCCTTCGATCGCCTGCCGAACAGCCTGCGCGTCTGCTTCGCGCACGGCGGCGGCAGTTTCGCGTTCCTGTTGGGCCGCCTGCAGAACGCCTGGCTCAACCGCGATATCGCGCGCGGCAACAGCAAGCACCCGCCGTCGCATTATACGGATCGTTTTTATGTCGACGGCGCGGTGTTCGACGAGGGTGCGCTGCAGCTGTTGACCAAGGTGATGAGCCCGGAGCGCGTCATGCTGGGATCGGATTATCCGTTCCCGCTCGGCGAACAGAAGATCGGCAAGCTGGTGCGCGAGGCGGCGTTCCTGTCGGCGCCGCAAAAACGCGCGCTGCTCGGCGGCAACGCGCTCAAATTCCTCGGGCTCGAAGGCCGCCTGGCGCAGCCCAAGGCCGCCGAATAAAACTTCTCACCCGGGTGACTGCGCATGTTGGAGCTTTATCACGACTGGATTTCGTTCTGTTCGATCAAGGTGCGGCTGTGCCTGGCGGAGAAAAACCTGCCATGGGAAAGCCGCTACGTCGAATTGATGAAGCTGCAGCATCTCGAGCCGGCCTACCTGAAGCTCAATCCGAACGCGCTGGTGCCGACGCTCGTGCACGACGGCAAGATCGTGCTCGAATCGACGATCATCAACGAATATCTCGACGAGGTGTTTCCCGAAGTGAAACTATCGCCGCAGGATCCGGTCGAACGGGCGACCATGCGCTATTGGGTCAAGTTCGAGGACGACGTGCTGCATCCCGCGGTGCGGCCGGCGACGTTCAACCTGATGATCCGGCACGCGGTCAGCAAATTGCCGCGCGACTATCTGGACAAGATGCTCGCCCATCACCCGACGCCCGCACGCGCCGCGAATTATCGCGCCGCCGGCACGCAGCCGTTCGATCGCGCCGCGGTCGAGGGCGCGCGCGCGCAGATGAACGGCGCGCTGGCGAAGCTCGAGCGGCGGCTGACCGAAACGAAATGGCTTGCAGGTTCTACCTATTCCCTGGCCGACGTGGCGGCGGCGCCGTTCATCGACCGGCTCGAGGAATTGGCGTTTTTCGGCCTGTGGGACGATAAGCCGGCGGTCAAGGACTGGATCGCCCGACTGAAGGCGCGCCCGGCCTATAAACTGGCGATCCCGCAGACCAAACACCGGCTGCCGGTCGCCGAATAGGCGGCACCCTGCCGCTCGCCCCCACGCGCGAGCGCACACCAGCGGTTGCGGCGCACCCGTTGAAACCGCCGGATTCTCGGTAGAACGCCCCTATTCGGTCGTGGTATAGATTTTCCGAATCGCATTAAGCGATTGTTACGGGAGGAGACACGATGAAGAAACTATATGGAATGATGGCCGCGGCGACGATTGCGTTCGCATCGTCGGCCGGCTACGCGGAAACGGTCAAAGTCGGCGTGGCCCTGCCGTACACCGGCGTGGGCGCCGAACTGGGCCAATATGTCGATCGCGGCATGACCGTGTTCATGAAAATGAACCCGAACGCGTTCGGCCCGCACAAAATCGAGCTCATCAAGCGCGACTATAAGGCGCCGGACGGCGTCACCGCGAAGGTCGTGGTCCAGGAATTGATCGCGCAGGAAAAGGTCCAGCTCATCACCGGATTCATTTATTCGCCGAACGCCATCGCCGTGGCGCCGATCGTCGATGCGGCGAAGGTGCCGCTAATCATCATGAACGCCGGCACGGCCTGGATCACCAACCTGTCGCCGATGATCGCGCGCGTTTCGTTCAGCATGTGGCATGCCGGATTCGCCATGGGCGACGCGGCCGCAAAGATTCTCAAGGCCAAGACCGCGGTGGTCGGCTACACCGACTTCCCGCCGGGCAAGGACAGCCTGGCGGCGTTCAAGGCGGGCTTCGAAAAGGCCGGCGGCAAGGTGATCGACGAAATTCCGATGGGCAGCGCCGGCCAGGTGCCGGATTTCACGCCCTTCATGCAACGCGCCAAGGATAAGAAGCCGGACGTCATGTTCGTCTTCGTGCCCGGCGGCGATCACACCACGGCGGTGGTGAAAACTTACGGTGCCTTGGGCCTGCGCGCGGCCGGCATCCGCCTGGTCGGACCCGGCGACATCACGCAGGACAGCAAGTTGCAAGGCATGGGCGATGCGGCCGTCGGCCTGATCACCTCGCACCATTACAACGCCGACCTCGACAACCCGGCCAACAAGAAGTTCGTCGCCCAGTGGAAGAAGGATTACGGCGCCGAGAGCGTGCCGGATTTCGTCGCCGTCGGCGGCTATGACGGCATGGCGGCGATCGCCCACATCGTCAAGACCTTGAACGGTAAGATCGACTCCGCCAAGGCGATGGAAGCGCTCAAGGGCTGGAAGTATGCCGACAGCCCGCGCGGCCCGATCATGATCGATCCGGTCACCCGCGACATCGTCATGAACGAGTATCTGTCGGAAGTGGTCAAAGTGAACGGCCGCCTGGTGCAGAAGAAACTTGGCACGATCAACAGCGTCAAGGACATGTGCAAGGAAATGAAGGTCGACCGCTGCGGCAAGTAGGCTCGACCGCGACGACAAGTCGATTCTAATACCAGTGTTGCCGCCGCGCCGAATGTTCGGCGCGGCGGTTCCTTGATAGCCCCACACCCGGCGCGCAAATTTGTTCGGCAGTATCGACATCGCGAGCATGTTGATGGGCGGCTTGGCCGCCGGCATGGTGCTGTTCATCGTCTCGGTCGGCCTGTCCGTGACGATGGGCCTGATGGGTTTCATCAACCTCGCCCACGGCGCCTTCGCCATGATGGGCGGCTACTTCATCATCTCGGGCATGAACCAGTGGGGGCTCGGCTTCGTGCCTTCGCTGGTGCTCGGTTTTCTGGCGACCGCGCTCGGCAGCATCGTCTTCGAGCGCGTGCTCTACGCGCGCCTGTACAAGGCGGCGGAGCTGTATCAGGTGCTGCTGACGATCGGCCTGGTGTTCGCCATGATCGCGATCATCACGCTGATCGCCGGCCCGGCCGCGCTGCCGCGGCAATTGCCCGAAGCGCTGCGCGGCCAGATGGATCTCGGGTTCGTCGTCTATCCGACCTATCGCCTGCTGCTGATCGTCATCGGCGTCGTGCTCATGATCGGGCTCTGGCTCGGCTTCGAGCGCACCCAATTCGGCGCCAAGATCCGCGCCGCGGTCGACAATCGGCGCATGGCCGAATCGCTCGGCATCAACGTCAACCTGCTGTTCACCGTGACCTTCGCGGTCGGCAGCGGCCTGGCGGCGATCGGTGGCGGCCTCGGCGCCGAAGTGCTCGGGCTGGATCCGCAATACCCGCTCAAATATCTCGCCTATTTCCTGATCGTGGTCTCGATCGGCGGCTTGGGCCGGATCACCGGCGTGTTCATCGCGGCAAATCTGATCGGCATCCTGGATTTCGCGCTCAAGGTGCCGTTTCCCAAGGGCGGCGCGTTCTTCATCTACGCGTTCACGATCGTTTTCCTGCTGATCCGGCCGCAAGGCCTGTTCGGGAAGAAATAGATGACCGAAGCAGCCCCCATCGCCCCGCAAGCCCGGTCCGCCGCGGTCGCCTTCGCGGCCCGCCACAAGCTCAAATGGGCCGAAGCGCTGCCCTGGCTGATCGCGATCGCGGCGTACTTCGCGCTGCCGACCCATGCGGCGATCGGCACGCAGATCCTGGTCCTGGTCCTGTTCGCCCTGTCGCTCGATCTGGTGCTCGGCTATGCCGGCATCGTGACGCTCGGGCACGCGGCGTTCTTCGGTGCCGGCGCGTACACGGTCGGCATCCTCAACATGCAGTTCGACTGGGGCGAGCCGATCTCGGGCCTGCTCGTGGCGGCGCTGGTCGCCGGAATCATCGGCCTGCTGTCCGGCTGGGTGCTGCTGCGCACGCACGGACTCACGCTGCTGATGCTGACGCTGTCGACCGCGGCGATGCTCGAGGAGTTCTCCAACCAGATGTCGTCGGTCACCGGCGGCTTCGACGGCATGCCGAGCCTGAGCTTCGATCCGATCTTCGGCGTCTTCAAGTTCGATCCGGTCTACTCGACCACGCAATATTGGTACGCGCTGATCGTGCTGTTCATCATCTTCCTGATCGCGCGCGCGATCGTCCATTCGCCGTTCGGGCAGAGCCTGACCGGCGTGCGCGAGAACCTGCTGCGCATGCATGCGGTCGGCGCGCCGGTCCAGGTCCGGCAGGTGACGGTCTACGCCATTTCAGCGGCCATGGCGGGCGTCGCCGGCGGGCTGTTCGCGCAGGCCAACAGTTACGTCAATCTGTCCACGCTCGGCCTGGATCGTTCGGCCGGCATCCTGATCATGCTGATTCTGGGCGGCTACGGCCGGCTGTACGGCGCCTTTATCGGCGTCGTCGCGTTCACGGTGCTGGAGGACATCCTGTCCAAGCGCTGGCCGACCTATTGGCAGCTCGGCGTCGGCATGACGCTGATCCTGGTCGCGCTGTACGCCCAATCCGGCCTGATCGGCATGGCCGACAAGCTGTTCCGCCGCAAGGCGGATAAGAGTTCGCCATGACCGGCGCCGCGCTCGAGACCAAGAATCTCAACAAGAGTTTCGGGGCGCTGGTGGTGGCGCGCGACATCAATTTTCGCCTTGAGCCCGGCGCGCGGCACGCGCTGATCGGGCCGAACGGCGCCGGCAAGACGACGTTCGTCAACCTGCTGACCGGCGTATTGGCGCCGTCGAGCGGCCACATTCTGCTCGGCGACAAGGACATCACCCGCGTCTCTCAGGCCGAGCGCGTCAAGCTCGGCATCGCGCGCACGTTCCAGATCAATCGCCTGTTCCGCGGCTTGACGGTGCTCGACAATGTCTACATTTCGGTCGCCGAACGCCTGGGCGTGGCGCCGCGCATGTGGCGGCCGGCCGGCAAGCGCACCGAAGTGATCGACGAAGCGATGCAGCTGCTGCGCACGCTCAAGCTCGAGCCGGACGCGGGCACGCGGATCAGCGAACTGCCCTACGGGCGCCAACGCCTGGTGGAAATCGCGATCGCGCTCGGCCTCAATCCCAAGGTGCTGCTGCTCGACGAGCCGGCCGCCGGCGTGCCGACCACGGAAAGCCATATCATTCTCGATGCCATCGACGGCTTGCCCAAGGACATCGCCGTGCTGATCATCGAACACGACATGGACGTGGTGTTTCGCTTCGCCAAGCGCATCACGGTCCTGGTCAGCGGCGGGATTCTGGCCGCGGGGACGCCGCCGGAAATCGCCAACAACGCGGAAGTGCGCGCGGTGTACCTTGGAGAATCGGTGCATGTCTGAAGCTCTGGCCATGCGCGCGGTCAATGCGGGCTACGGCGAAACCGTGGTGCTGGAGAATATTTCGCTGACGCTCGGCCAGGGCGAAAGCATTTCGATCATCGGCCGCAACGGCGTCGGCAAGACCACGCTGCTGTCGACGATCATGGGCCACACGACGCTGCACGGCGGCGAGATCCGGCTCGGCGATCGGGCGATCGGCGCCTGGCCGCCGTATCGGCGCGCGCTGGCCGGAATCGGCTATGTGCCGCAGGAGCGCGACATTTTTCCGTCGCTCACGGTCAAGGAAAACCTGCTGGTCGGCGCGAAGCCGGGGCGCTGGACGCTCGACGCCGTATGCGAGCTGTTCGCCAACTTGAAGGCCCGCATCAACAATCGCGGCAACCAGCTCTCCGGCGGCGAGCAGCAGATGCTGTCGATCGCACGGGCCTTGATGACCAATCCCAAGGTCCTGCTGATGGACGAGCCGTCCGAGGGTCTCGCGCCCGTCATCGTCGAGGATCTGGTGCGCGTGATGAAGCGTTTGCGCGCCGACGGCGGCTTTGCCATCATCCTGGTCGAGCAGAATATCCGCGTGGCCTTGGACTATTCGGAACGGACGATCGTCATGGATCGCGGCCACGTGGTGTTCGACGGCGCCAGCAAGCAGTTGCAGGACGATCCCGCGCTGCTCGAAAAACTGATCGGCGTCGCCGGCAACGACTGAACCCGGCATCCGCACGAACGCGCGGATTCGGAACGCCGGACACGATCGCAAAACCGATCAGTGCCTACGACCAGCAGGTCGGCGGCTGCGACACCGCGTTGCCGCCGGTCGATTTCCGCGACATGCCGTTCGACGCCGCGAAAGCCGCGATGCGGCTGTTCGCGCGCCGGGTCATGCCGGAATCGCGGGCGCGATCGGCGAGCGGTTGCGATAGGTGCCGTGCAGCGCGAAGACCAGCGCGGTGAGCAGCACCACGGCGCCCGCCTGATGCAGCGTGCCCAGCCAAACCGGCACGAACGTCAGCAGGGTCGCAACGCCGAGCACGAACTGCACGAGCGCGGCAATCGCCGCCGCATGCAAGGGTGCAACCACCTCGCGCGGCCAGCGCTTGCCCAGCGACGCCAGCATCGCCGCCCAAACCGCGACCAACGTGACGACCGCCAGGACGCGGTGGCTGAACTGCACGGTGGTCGGGTCTTCGAAAAAATTGACGATCAGCGGTGTCAGCCGGAACGCCTCGGGCGGCAGCCAGCTGTCGCCCATGAGCGGGAAGGTATTGAAGATCTTGCCGGCGCGCAGCCCGGCCACGAATGCGCCGATCGTGATCGTGACCGACAGCAGCGCCAGAACCGCGACGAGCCGCTTGCGGCCGAAAGATTGGTCTGCGGCACCGGCGCGCGCGCCGGTGCGCCGCGTCAGATCGAGCGCGGTCCAGACGACGAACCCAAGGATGATCAGAGCCAGATCGAGATGAATCGCGAGCCGATACTGGCTGACCGAAGGCCGGTGGTTAAGGCCGCTGGCGACCATGAACCAGCCGACCGCGCCCTGCAATCCGCCGAGCGCGAAAATGAACAGCAGGCGGCGCAGCAGCCGGCCGCGCACCCAGCCGCGCAACAGGAACACGAGGAACGGCACGAAGAACGCGAGGCCGATCAGCCGCCCCCAAACGCGATGGATGTATTCGAGCCAGAAGATGCCTTTGAATCCGTCGAGCGACATCGTCGCGTTGACGGCGAGAAACTGCGGCGTCGCCTTGTATTTTTCGAACAAGGCGAGCCAATCGGCTTGATTTAATGGCGGGATCCAGCCGGTGAACGGCTGCCATTCGACGATCGACAGGCCCGATTCGGTCAGCCGCGTCATGCCGCCGATCACGACCATCAGGAAAATCATGGCGGCGACCGCCCACAGCCATGCGGCGATCGCGCGCGCGGCGCGGGACGGCGATTCGAACGGCGGTGAAATTGTCATGTCGGCCCGGGTCTGACGCTGCGACAGTCGCGTTTATACGGCAGAATGCGGAAATGGGCGCTTGGCGACGCGGGACAAAAAGACACACGGCGGCCGCGCCAGGCCACCGATCCGCTGCAAAAATTATTTATCGATCAGAGGCTTATACCAACTTGCCGGCACGGCGAAATTAATCTACGATACAAATTGTTTGTGTCGCAAACTAATTATCCTCGTCGGTTACCAGGGAGGGAGTTCGATGGCGTCGCCCAGTAAGCCGATGCGCGTCGTGACGTTCACGCTGAATGGCCGCCGGCACGAAGGCCTGGCGCCCGACAATATCCTGCTGCTCGATTATCTGCGCGAAACGGTCGGCCTGACCGGCACCAAGACCGGTTGCGACGGCGGCGAATGCGGCGCCTGCACGGTCCTGATCAACGACAAGCCGGTCTTGTCGTGCCTGCTGCTCGCGGTCATGGCGGAAGGCAAGCGCGTCGAAACCATCGAATCGCTCGCCCAAGGCGGCCGCCTGGCGGCAATCCAGCAAGGCTTCCACGAAAAGCTCGGCTCGCAGTGCGGCTACTGCACGCCTGGCTACATCATGGCCTCCGAGGGCCTGTTGCGCAGCAACCCCGATCCCACGGTCGATGAAATCAAGGCGGCGCTGGCGAGCAACATCTGCCGCTGCACCGGCTACGTCAAAATCATCGAGGCCGTGCAGTTCGCGGCGGCGAAAATGAAGGAGAAGGCGGCATGAACGAGATCGTCAAACCCGCTCCCGTCGCCGAGCCGATCCAGTCGATCGGCAAATACATCCCGATGGTCGACGGGCCGGACAAGGTCACCGGCCGCGCCAAGTACACCGCCGACTTCGCCGATCCAACGGCGCTGAGCGCCGCGATCTTCCGCAGCCCGTATGCGCACGCGGAGATCGTCGAAGTCGACGTATCGGAAGCCGCGCGCCTGCCCGGCGTCAAAGCCGTCGTTACCGGCGCCGACTGCGACAAGACCTTCGGCGTGCTGCCGATCGCCTACAGCGAGCATCCGATGGCGCGCGACAAGGTTCGCTACAAGGGCGAGCCGCTCGCCGCCGTGGCCGCCATCGATGAGGAAACCGCGCAACGCGCGCTCGGCCTGATCAAGCTCAAGGTCAAGGAACTGCCGGCCTATTACCATGCCAAGGACGCGCTGGCGAAAGACGCCGTGGTGATCCATCAGCACCGCGCCGGCAATATCGAGCGCGACGTGTTCTTCGAACTCGGCAATGTCGAGGATGCGTTCAAGAATTCCGATCTGGTGCGCTTGAAATCCTATTTCGCGGCCGAAGTGTGCCAGGCGCAGATGGAAATGCATGCCGCCGTGGCCGATTACGATCCGCTGCGCGACCGCATGACCGTGCATTGCAGCACGCAGGTGCCGTTTTACGTCCACATCATGCTGGCGCGCACGCTGGGCATGGACAAATCGAAAATCCGCGTCGTCAAACCGCATATCGGCGGCGGCTTCGGCTGCCGCACCGAAACGCTGAATGTCGAAGTGATCGCCGCGCTGCTGGCGCGCAAGGCCGGCGGCAAGGTCCGCCTCGTCGTCAACCGCGAGGAAACTTTCATCACCCACCGCGGCCGGCCGGAAACCGATATCCGGCTCAAGATCGGCATGACCCGGGACGGCAAGATCACCGGCGTCGAGTACGAAGCCGACCAGCGCGGCGGCGCGCACAGCAGCTACGGCATCGTGACCATTCTGTACGCCGGCTCGCTGCTGTACGCGATCTACGACCTGA
Source organism: Alphaproteobacteria bacterium (assembly GCA_050186335.1). Classification (GTDB taxonomy): domain Bacteria; phylum Pseudomonadota; class Alphaproteobacteria; order Bin65; family Bin65; genus JBFWYO01. The sequence continues at coordinate 11,168 of JBFWYO010000090.1, forward strand.
ACAACGTCAAATATGTCGGCCGGCGCGTGATGACCAATACGCCGCCGTGCGGCGCGTTTCGCGGCCACGGCACGGTCAATACGCGCTTCGCGTTCGAGGCGCTGCTCGACGAAATGGCCGCCGAACTCGGGCTCGACCCGTTCGAGGTGAGGCGCAAGAATCTGCTCAAGGCGCCGACCTTCACCCAGAACGATCTGATGGTGAATTCCTACGGCCTGCCCGAGTGTCTCGATTGGGTCGAACAGGCCAGCGGCTGGAAGCAGAAAGTCGGCAAGCTGAAACCGACCGCCGACGGCAGAAAACGCGGCATCGGCATGGCCTGCTCGCATTACATTTCCGGCGCGTCCAAACCGGTCAATTGGACCGGCGAGCCGCACGCGACCATTCACCTGAAGCTCGATTTCGACGCCTCGATCGTGGTGCTGACCGGGGCGGCCGAGATCGGCCAGGGCTCGTCGACCATCCTGGTGCAATGCGTGGCCGACGTGCTCGGCCTCGACATGTCGCGCATCCGCATCGTCGCCAGCGACAGCGAGGTGACGCCGAAGGACAACGGCTCGTATTCCTCGCGCGTCACGTTCATGGTCGGCAACGCCGCCATCGACGCGGCCAACAACCTCAAGAAGGTTCTGGTCGCGGCGGCCGCACGCAAATTGGAGGCGCGCCCGGAGGATATCGAAGTGCTCGGCGAGGTCTATCGCGCCGCCAGCCAGGACAAGGGCATCACGTTCGACGAGGTCGTCGTCGAAGCGCTGAAAGATTCCGGCACGCTGACCGTCAAAGGCAATTTCTCGACCATTCCCGAATCCTGGGGCGGCAAGAAATACCGCGGTGCCGCGATCGGCGGCACGATGGGATTCTCCTACGCGGCGCAAGCGGTGGAAGTGACGGTGGACGATGAAACCGGCCAAGTCACGATCGATAAAGTCTGGGTCGCCCACGATTGCGGCAAGGCGCTCAACCGGCTGACCGTCGAGGGCCAGGTCCAAGGCTCGGTCTGGATGGGACTGGGCCAGGCGTTGAGCGAGGAGACCGGCTACTACCACGGGCTGCCCCTGGCGCCGAACATGCTCGATTACCGCGTGCCGACCATGTTGGATTCGCCGCCGATCGAGGTGCACATCGTCGAGAGCATCGATCCGCACGGTCCGTTCGGCGCCAAGGAGGCCGGCGAAGGCTCGTTGGCCGGGTTCCTGCCGGCGTTGGTGAACGCGATCGCCGACGCCACCGGCCTGCGCATCACCGAGTTGCCGGCCACGCCGGACCGCGTCTACGCGGCGCTCGAAAAGCTGCGCAAGGACAAGCGCGCGAACGCCCGGGGAGCCGCCTAGCCATGGATATTTTGCCCGCTTTTCAAGTGGTTCGGCCGGTTACCCTCGATGACGCTTTAAAGGCCCGCGCGACCCATCCGAACAGCCGGATGGTCGGCGGCGGCACCGATTTGATCGTCAATATCCGGCGCGGCATCGAGGCGCCGCCGGTGCTGATCGATATGAACGGGATCGACGAGCTGCGCCGCATCGAGTGCGACGCCGGCTCGATCCGCGTCGGGGCGTCGGTAACGCTGGCCGAGCTTGCCGAGCACCCGGCGGTGCGCAAACATTTCCCGGTCGTCGCCGCAGCGGCGGGATCGATCGCCGGCCCGACGCATCGGCTGATGGGCACGGTCGGCGGCAACATCTGCCTCGATACGCGCTGCATCTTCTACAATCAGAGCGACTGGTGGCGCGCCGCCAACAACCACTGCCTGAAAACCGTTGGCACGATGTGCCACGTCGCGCCCAAAAGCAAAGTCTGCTTCGCCACATTCAGCGGCGACCTCGCGCCGGCCTTCCTGGTGCTCGGCGGGCAGGTCGATATCGTCGGCCCGTCGGGCAAGCGCACGCTCGAACTGAGCGAGCTTTATACCGGCGACGGCCGCAGCTACCTGACGCTGCGACCCGGCGAGATCGTCACCGCCGTGCACGCCAAGCCCGGCCCCGGCTGGCGCTCGGATTACGGCAAGGTGCGCGTGCGCCAATCGATCGACTACCCGGTCGCCGGCATCGCCGTCGCCGTGAAGCGTTCGGGCGACACCTTGGCCGCCGTGCAGGTGGCCTTCACCGGCACCAATCCGCGGCCGGTCCGCTTGGCCGGCATCGAGGCGCTCTGCGGCAAGCCGTTGTCCGAGGATTTGTTGATTCAATTGGACGATCTGGTGCGCGACCAGATCATGGCCATGAAGACGACCTTCACGCAGGGCATGTACCGGCGGCGGGTGGCGAACGTGATGGCCAAGCGGATGCTCAAAGCGCTGTTCGCGCAGGCCGGCTGATCCCGCTCCGGTTCGCGCCGGCGCTATCTGGCGTTGCGCACCGCTTCGCAAAGCGCCGGCAGCCTTGCCGGACGCGGCATGGCGCTGGCGGCGGTCGCGGCCGGCACCGTGGTCTTGGCCGACGCCCACGAACGTTCCAGCCACCAGGCCAGTTCGTCGCCGCACCCGTCGTCGGCTGGCAGCGGCGTTTGCGCGACGCAATCCGGGCTGTCATCCGGACATTTCAGCCGCACATGGAAATGCCGGCGGTGGTCCCACCAGGGCCGGACCTTGCTCAGCCAGGCGCGGTCGCCCTGCGCGGTTTCGCAGAGTTCCTTCTTGATCAGGGCGTTGACCAGGATGCGGTCGACCTCCGGCCGCCGCGCCGCCGTTTCCAGCAGCCAGGCGTGATGGGGCGTGAACTCGCGGCGATCGATGCTGCGTTCGTCATCGGGCACCAGCGCCGGCAGCGGCACGAACTCGCGTTCGTTGTGCGCCAGCTGGCGCTTCGGATGCAGGTTGAACCAGATGTCCACGTCCAGGCCGATCTGATGGCTGACGTGGCTGGCAAACACCGGCCCGCCGCGCGGCTGGGCGATGTCGCCGATATACAGCGCCGGCAGGCCGCGCTCCTTGGCCGCGGCGGCGATCGATTGAATGAGTTTGATGGTGGTCGGATGGCCCCAGTGCCGGTTGCGCAGCACGCGGATCGCCTGGTAGCCCTCGCCGTCGGGCGGCAACTGGACCGCGCCGGCGATGCAGCCGTTCGAATAAGTGCCGATGATACGCGGCGGCTCGCGCGACGGCTCGCGGAACTCGGTCCACCAGCCCTGCGCGTGCGCCCCGGCACTCCAGACCGCCGCCAGCAACAGCCCCGCCAGCGTTACGGCCCACCCCCCTCGTCGTCCAGTCACGTGATGGCCCCGTAGCTACCCTTTTTCCGTCGAAGCTTTCTTTCGTGCCTCGTGCTGCGTCAGATATACCGAACTGGCGATAATGATCAAGCCACCCACGGCAACCCAAATCTCGAGCCGGTCGCCGAAGACGATCGCCCCCATGATTGCCGCCATCGGCAGGCGAAGCGAGTCGAATACCGAGGCAACGCTGATGTCGGCCGCGGCGTAGGCGCGCGTCGAGCACATATGGGCCAGCGCGCCGGCCACGCCGACGCCGAGAATCGCCGGGACTTCCGCCCATGACGGCGTGTGCCAGAAGAACAGCGCCGGCACCAGGGTGACCGGCGTCAAGATCACGTTTTGATAAAAAATGATCCGGTTGGCCGGTTCGCTGCGCGAGAGGATTTTCAGTTCGACGTAGGACATCGCGTAGAGCGCGGCCGACGAGAGCGCGAGAATGGTCGGCCAGCCGAAGTCGGCGAAGCCGGGGCGCACGACGATGAGCACGCCGATGAAACCGATCGCGACCGCGCCCCACCGCCGCGTCGTCATCGCCTCGCCCAGGAAGATGCCCGCGAACAGCACCGCGAACAGCGGGATCGAGGAGTTGAGCGCGACGGCGTCGGCCAGATTCATGGCGCCGAGCGCAATGAAGAAAGTCAGCATGCCCAGATACAGAAAGAACACGCGCTTGAAATAGCCGAACCATTTGACCGGGCCGCCCAGTGCGACGCCGCCTGGCCGCATGACGATGGGCGCGATAAACAGGGCCCCGACCAGCGCGCGGTAGAACGTGATCTCATAGGCCGACTGGGTTTCCGCCAGCAACCGCACGAACACCGACATGCCGGTGAAAAAGACGCAGGCGAGCGTCATCCAAATGCCGGCCCAGATGGGCCCGACGCGTCTGCGCGAGAGCGACGAATTGCTATCTCTCACTCGACCTCGCCCTTCCCACGCGACTCTATTTGCCCGCCGTGCCCGGTCGTTTTGTCTCGGGGGATTTGTTTCTCGCTTCGTGCTGCGCCAGATACACCGAGCTGGCGATGATGATCACGCCGCCAACGGCGACCCAGACCTCGAGCCGATCGCCGAACAAAACCGCGCCGACGATCGCCGCCAGCGGCAAGCGCACCGAATCGAACACCGAGGCAAAGCTGATGTCGGCGGCGGCATAGGCGCGCGTCGAACACATATGCGCGAGGGCGCCGCTCACGCCGAGGCCGATGATTTCCGGCACTTGCGCCCAACTCGGCGTGTGCCAGAAGAACAGCGCCGGAATCAGTGCCAGCGGCGTCATCACGACGTTCTGATAGAAGATGATGCGATTCGCCGGCTCGCTGCGCGCGAGAATTTTCAACTCGATGCCCGACATCGCATAGAACGCGGCCGACGCGAGCGCCAGGATCGCCGGCCAGCCGAACTCCGCGAAGCCCGGCCGGATGATGATAAGCACGCCCACGAAACCGAACAGGATCGCGCCCCATCGCCTGACGGTCATCATTTCGCCCAGGATGATGCCGGCGAACAGCACGGTGAATATCGGGATCGCCGAATTGAGCGCGATCGCGTCGGCCATGTTCATGGCGCCGAGCGCCACGAAGTAGGTCAGCATGGCGAGATAGAGAAAGATCACGCGCTTGAAATAGCCGACCCACCTGACCGGCCCGCCGAGCGCGACTCCGCCCGGTCGCATGACCAGCGGCGCGATGAACAGAGCGCCGATGATCCCGCGATAGAAGGTGATTTCGTAGGCCGATTGCGTTTCCGACAGCAGGCGGACGAAAACCGCCATGACCACGAAGAGCGCGCACGCCAGCGACATCCAGATGCCCGACCAGACGGGCCCGGTGCGCGTGCGAACCGGCAACGGAACATTGTCTTCCACTCGGACTTACCCCTCGACCGCGGCGGATCGTGCGCAGTCGGAGGGCAGGCCCGCAAGCGTATTTTCCGACGGGCCGGTACGCGCGAATGTCACGCCTAGGTTTCCGGCGGACCCTTCAGCTCGACCACATTGCCTTCCGGGTCGCTGACATAGATCGACGGCCCGTAGCCGTCGGCGCCGTAGCGCCGGCCGGACTGGCCGATTTCGACGCCGTGCTTCTGCAGATGCGCGACGATCGCCGCTTCGTCGAACGGTTCGACGCGCAGACAGAAATGCTCCATGTTGCGCGCCTCCGCGCCCGGCGGCGCCCCGCCCCGCTTGCCGATCGGGCCTTCGATGTCGATCAGGTCGATCAGCGAACGGCCGGCGCGCAGCTGCGTCAACCCGAACTGCGCCTGGATCTTGTCGACCGTGCAGCCGAGCGCGTCGCAATAGAATTTTTGCACCTTGGCGACGTCGCGCACCCGCAGGACCACATGATCGAGCGCCAGGAATTTGTAAGGTATGGCCATGGCTCAGGCCGCCCGCGCGGACGCGGCCAGGTCCGCGAACCGCCGCAAATGGTAATCGGCGTTGCCGAACATGGTGTCGATCATCGTCAGGCGCTTGAAATAATGGCCGAGCGCCAGCTCGTCGGTCATGCCGATGCCGCCGTGCATCTGGATCGCTTCCTGACCGAGCTTGCGACCGGCCTGGCCGATCTGCGCCTTCGCGGCGGTGACCGCCTTCGTGCGCTCGATCGAATCCTCGTCATCGAGCTTGATCGCGGCCATGTAGGCCATCGACTGGGACAGTTCCTGGGCCATGAACATCTCGACCAGACGGTGCTGCAGCACCTGGTTCACGCCGATCGGCGCGCCGAACTGCACGCGCGTTTTCAGATATTCCTGCGTCATCTTGGTCATCACCTGCATCAGGCCGACCGCTTCGGCCGCGACCGCCGCCATGCCGCGCTCGATCGTACGGTCGAGCAGCGCGAACCCGCCATCGACCGGTCCGACCGCCGCGTCCGCGCCGACCGCCACGTGCTCGAACTTGATTTCGGCCGCGCGGTGGCCGTCCACCGTGCGATAGTCGCGCCGCGAAACGCCCTTGGCGTTTGCGTCGACCAGGAACAGCGTGATGCCGTCCTCGTCGCGCTGGCCGCCGCCGGTGCGCGCGGACACCACCAGCCGGTCGGCCGAGCCGCCGTGCAGCACGACCGATTTGTGCCCGTCGAGAACAAAGCCGGCACCTTGCCTGGCCGCCTTGGTCGAAACATCGGCCAAATTATAGCGCGATTTCGGCTCGGCATACGCCAGCGCCAGCAGCGTCGTTCCGGCGATCACGCCTTCGAGCACTTCGTGCCGGCCGCCGCCCGCGAGCAGCGCGCCGCCGCCGAGCACGACGGTCGACAGGAACGGCTCGACCACGATGCCCTTGCCGATCGCTTCCATGAGCACGGCGACCTCGACCGCCGAGCCGCCGAAGCCGCCCGCGCTTTCCGGGAACGCCATGCCGAGCCAGCCCAATTCGGCGAACTGGGCCCACACCTTGCGGCTGAAGCCCGGCTCCGACG
>JBFWYO010000091.1:0-17307 GCA_050186335.1 Alphaproteobacteria bacterium
TGAAGCTGTGCCGCTACAACGATAACCGACTGGGCCTGGTCGATCTTGCCGCCGGCGAGGTGGCCGATGTCAGCGGCGCGCTCAAGCTGCTGCCGAAGGCGAGCTACCCGTTTCCGAAGCACGACGTCCTGATCGAGAACCTGCCGAAGATCCGCAAGGAAGTCCTGCGGCTGGCGAAGCGCGCGAAGCGCGTCAAGCTGTCCAAGGTCAGGCTGCTGCCGCCGGTCGCCAACCCGGGCAAGATCATCGGCGCGCCGATCAACTACAAGGATCACCTGGCCGAAGCCAATCACGACGCGCAACTGTCCCACGGCCGCGACATGAAGAATGCGGAAATCTACAAGTGGGGCCTGTTCCTCAAGGCCGGCTCGGCCTTGATCGGTGTGAGCGACACGGTTGCGATCCGCAAGCCCTATACGGCCATGGAAAACCGCAACGACCACGAAATCGAGCTGGTCGCGGTGATCGGCAAGCGCGGCAACAAGATCAAGTACGAAGACGCCCTGAAATACGTCGCCGGCTACTCGATCGGGCTCGATATGACGTTGCGCGGTCCGCAATTCGCCGGCTTCCGCAAGTCGATCGATACCTACGCGGTGCTCGGGCCGTGGCTGGTCACGTCCGACGAATTCGGAAAGCCGGACGATGTGGCGCTGAGGATTTCCGTCAACAACGAGCCGCGTCAGGAATCCAACACCAAGCATCTGATCTACGACGTGGCGAAGCTGATCGAATTCGCATCCAGCTTCTACACGCTGCATCCGGGGGACTTGATTTACACCGGCACGCCGGCCGGCGTGGGTCCGGTCAAGGCGGGCGATGTGATGACCGCCGAGATCGACCGCATCGGCTCGATCCAAGTCAAGGTCCGCGACGCGTAACGGGCGCGTCGTTCCCGCGTGGGCACGGTGCCGTTCGGCTAGAACGGCACCGTGATGAGATGATGCATGCCGTCCGCGTTGACCAGGTCGACGCGTTTCAGGCGGATGCGGTAGCCGCCGTCGTGCGCGAGAATCCAGCGCACGCGCGCCATGTAGACCGTGACGATCTGGTCGCGAAACTCGGTCATGGTCAAGACCGACCGCGCGCCGATCTCGGTCCCCGATTCGCTTGCGATCTCGATATTGGATACCGCACGGATCGCGCGGGTGGGCGGCAATTCGGCGTGCGCGCGCGGGTGCCGCAGGCGCCGGATGCGCGCCGCCATCGCCGTGCGGTCGTCGTAGAAAATGGATACCTCGTGCAGCGGGTCGGTCTGTTCCGGCCGCACCGGCACCCAGTAAACGCCATCATCGGCGAACAGCTCGCGCCAGTCTTCGAACCGGCGCTCGTCGAGCAGCCGCGCCTCGCGGTACAGGAAATTCTCGATCTCGGCGCGCAACGCTGGGTCGCTCATGCGGCGCCCGGCGCCGCGTCGGCGCCCATGTATTGCGCCCAGGCCTTGAACTGGTTGCGCATTGCCAGCTCGCTGTAGCCGGGCCCGTGCATGCCGCCGCGATTGTCGGGCGCGTCGCGGCCAAGCCCGTTGGCGAACCTGATCCAGCCCGGCGACTCGCGCATCTGCCGCTGCGCGCGCTCGTAGATCGCCAGATCGTCGGTCAGGATCGGCGAGGCCGGCGCGTTCGCGGCGTTGGTGAAGGTTACCGACGCGCGGTGATATTCCGCTGGAGCGCCCTTCAGCCGGAACGGATAGACCAGGATTTCCGTGTGATCGACGCTGACCGGCTGAATGACCTTGAGCATCTGATACGCGGCCTGCACCGATAGCGTCGGGTAGACGATCGCCTGATGCCGGCTGACCGCGAGTATTTCCGATGCCCGCGCTTCGCCGTTGCGCGCAATCAATGCCGCGCGATAGCGCGCTTCGGCCTCGGGCGGGAACCCCTGCTTGACCGGCAGGCCGCCGATGCAGCTATGGCCGCCCGGGTACGCCCACACGCCGGCGCGCTCGATCCACTCGAAATCGGCGCCCGCGTTGGCCGTCATGATGTCGTCGGTGCGCAACTCCTTGCCCGAAGGGTCCTTGGTCTTGGGCGCGGCGTTCGAAGATTCATGGGCGAAGGTCGGGTGGATGTAATCCTGCAGGTTTTCGACCTGCAATTTCCAGTTGGCGGCGAACACGTGCTTGTGCACGCCGCCGGCCATTTCGAGCTCGCCGTCGGGCGCGCGGTCGACCATGTCGTCGATCGCCGACGCCATGAAACCCAGAAAGGATCTCAGGTCCGGCCCTTCCGCCGCAAGGCTGGCGAACACGAAACCGCGGTACGTGTCGATGCGCGGCACCCTTTGCAGGGCCAGTTCGGGATCGTGCAGGTCGAAATCCTCGGCGTAACCTGCACGCATCGGAATGCCGGCCAGCGTGCCGTCCAGGGCGTAACTCCAGCCATGATAGGGACAGCGAAAGCGCGCGGTACGGCCCTGTTCCTGCTGGCACACCTGAGCGCCGCGGTGGCCGCAGCGGTTGAACATGGCCGCAACCGAACCGTCGCGCTGGCGCGCAGCGATGACCGAGCGGCCGGCCAAACGGCCGAGCACGAAATCGCCCGGTTGGGGTATCTGGCTTTCGTGACACAAGAACAACCAAGTGCGCGAAAACAGCAGCCGGCGTTCCGCCGCGAACAAGTCGGCATCGGTATAGACGCGGCTGTGTACGCGATCCGCGCGTACCAGGTCTCCGATCGCCATGATGCCTCTCCCCCGAATCCGCCGCCGATCGTAGCGAAGCCGGATCGGTCAGGCAAAGCGGTTTATCGGTTCGGACACCGCTGCGGCCGCCCCGACAGCCCACTTGCGATAATTCCGCCACCGCTTAACCTTGCTCTGCGATAGTGAAGACAAAACGGGTGCCGCGCGCATGCTTCAAGAAACGATTGCCGAACTCCGGGCCGCTTTGCCGTCCGGCTCGGTCCTGACCGGCGCCGAGATCCCGGCGCGCCACGGCGCGGATTGGAGCGGCTTGCCGGCGCAGCCGCCTTCCGTGCTGGCGCTCCCGCGCTCGACCGAAGAGGTCGCTGCGATCATGCGCATCTGCCACGCACGCAGAGTGCCGGTGACGGCCCAAGGCGGCTTGACCGGGCTGGTCGGTGGCGCCAGGCCCGTCGAAGGCGGCGTCGCGCTGTCGCTCGAGCGCATGCGCGGCATCGAGGAGATCGATACGGCGACGGGGGCCGCGACCGTGCTTGGGGGCACGCCGCTCGAAATCGTGCAGCAGGCCGCCGACGAGGCGGGCTATTTCTTCGCACTCGATCTGGGCGCGCGCGGCTCCTGCACGATTGCCGGAAACATCTCGACCAATGCCGGCGGCAACCGGGTCATCCGCTACGGCATGGCGCGCGAGCTGGTGCTCGGCCTCGAAGCCGTGCTGCCGGATGGAACCATCATCAGCGCGCTCAACAAGATGCTGAAGAACAATACCGGCTTCGATCTGAAGCACCTGTTCATCGGCTCCGAAGGCACGCTCGGCGTCATCACGCGCGCCGTGCTCCGGCTGCATCCCAAGCCGCGCTCGGTTTCAAACGCGCTCTGCGGCTGTGCGGACTACGCCTCCGTGGTCAAATTGCTGAACGAAGCCAAGGCGTCGCTCGGCGGCACCTTGTCCTCGTTCGAAGTCATGTGGCCGGGTTATTACGAACGCATGCTCGAGCGTGTTTCGTACCTGCGCCGGCCGATGGAAACGCGCTGCGGAATGTACGTGTTGATCGAGGCCGCGGGCTCGGACGTGGAGGCCGATCAGGAACGCTTCGAGGCTTTCCTCGGCCGCATGCTGGAGGCGGGGATCATTCTCGACGCCGCCGTCTCGCGCTCCGAAAAGGAATCCCGCGCGCTGTGGGCGATCCGCGACGCTGTCGCCGAGTACAGCCGCATCTTCAACGGCTTCACTTCGTTCGACATCAGCTTCCCGATCGGCATCATGGGCGAGGTGACCGACGCCATCGAAAAGCGGCTGCTGGAAAGCTGGCCCGATGCGCATGTGCTGCCGTACGGCCATATCGGCGACGGCAACCTGCATGTGGTCGTCAACGTGCCGTCGTCCGATCCGCAGCCGCAGCATGAGATCGATCAGGCGATCTACGCCATCGTCCGCTTCTATGGCGGCGCGATATCGGCCGAGCACGGCATCGGGCTGCTGAAAAAGGAGTATCTCGCGTACTCGCGCAGCCCGGCCGAAATCGCGCTGATGCGCACGCTCAAGCGGGCGCTCGATCCGCACAATATCCTCAATCCCGGCAAGGTGTTCTGAACCAAGCGGCGGCCATGCGGCGGCCCGATGCCCGCCCTGCGCAGGCCGGCGGTGCGGGCAATTGACGCTGTCGACCCGGCGGGCGTAAGTGACGGGGCCTTTTGGGGAGCCCAACATGCAGATGCGACGTCTCGGCCGGTCCAATCTCCTGGTTTCGCCGCTTTGTTTCGGCGGCAATGTGTTCGGCTGGACCGCCGACGAGGCAACCTCGTTCGCGCTGCTCGACGCGTTCGTCGACGCCGGCTTCAATTTCATCGATACGGCGGATACGTATTCGATCTGGATTCCCGGACATGTCGGCGGCGAATCCGAAACCATCATCGGCAAGTGGCTGAAGCGCACCGGCAAGCGTGACAAGGTCATCATCGCGACCAAATTCGGCTCGCCCATGGGGCCCGACAAGAAGGGCTTGTCGCCGGCCTATATGCGCACCGCAGTCGAGGATTCGCTCCGCCGGCTGCAGACCGACTATATCGATCTTTATCAGTCGCACCGCGACGATCCGGGCACGCCGATCGAGGCGACGCTCGGCGCCTACGCGGATCTTGTCAAGCAGGGCAAGGTCCGCGCCATCGGCGCGTCGAATTTTACCGCATCGCGCATGATGGAATCGCTGGCCGTCAGCGCGCGCAACAGCTGGCCGCGCTACGAGAGCCTGCAACCGGAATATAACCTTTGCGAACGCGCCGGGTATGAAGCGGAACTCGAGCCGCTGTGCCGCGCCCAGGAAATCGGGGTGATCGGTTATTATTCGCTGGCCAGCGGATTTCTCTCGGGCAAGTACCGTTCGCAGGCCGATCTCGGCAAGAGCGTGCGCGGGCAGCGAGGGGCGGCCAAATACGTCAACGAACGCGGCTTCCGAATCCTGGCGGCGCTCGATCAGGTGGCGGCGCGCTACAAATCCAATCCGACGCAAATTTCGCTCGCCTGGCTGATCGCGCGCCCGGGTGTGACGTCGCCGATCGTCAGCGCCACCAGCCTGGCGCAGATGCAGGACTTGATCGCGGCGCCGACAGTAAAGCTGGACGCCGACGCGATCGCGACGCTCGACCGGGCCAGCGCGTGAGCGATACCCGCCGCTCGCCCTATCTGCTGCTCAAGCAACGCGGGTTCGTGCTGTATTGGACGGCGCGCGTGCTGTCCAATCTGTCGATGCAGGTTACCAGCGTTGCGGTCGGCTGGTACGTGTACGACGTCACGCGCGATCCGCTCGATCTCGGTTTCGTCGGCCTGGCGCAGTTCCTGCCGGCGCTCGTGCTCGTGCTGTTCACCGGCCAGGCGGCGGACCGCTTCAATCGGCGCCGCATCATGGCATTGTGCATGGCGCTGGAAGCCGGCTGTGCCGCCACGCTGTTGTACTTCGCATTCCAGCCCGGACACGCCATCTGGCCGATCTTCGTGGTCCTGACCGCCTTCGGCTGCGCGCGCGCCTTCATGGGCCCGGCGGCGCTCTCGCTGCTGCCGAACATCGTCAGCGCCGAGGATCTGCCCAATGCCATTGCGCTCAACTCTTCGTCCTGGCAGGCGGCGACGATTCTGGGCCCGGTGATCGGCGGGCTGCTGTACGGCATCTCGGCCGAAGCCGCCTACGGCACGGCTATCGCGATGTTCGCCATCGGCGCGCTGTGCGCGATCGCGGTTCCGCAACCGGCGCAAAAAATTGTCCGCGAGCCGACCTCCTGGGCAGTGCTCAGCGCCGGTTTTCGTTTCATCTGGAAGCAGCAGATCGTGTTCGGCGCCATCACGCTGGATCTGTTCGCCGTCCTGCTCGGCGGCGCCACGGCGCTGCTGCCGGTTTATGCCCGCGATATTCTGGACGTCGGGCCGTGGGGGCTCGGTCTCCTGCGTTCGGCGCCGGGTATCGGCGCCATCGTCATGGGCCTGTATCTGGCCGTGCGGCCGATCGAGAACCATGCCGGCATGAAGATGTTCTTCGCCGTCGGGCTGTTCGGTCTGTTGACGATCATCTTCGGCATATCGACGGCGCCCTGGTTGTCGATCGCGGCGCTCGCCCTGATGGGCGCCGCGGACATGATCAGCGTCTATGTGCGCCAGACGCTGGTGCAATTGGTGACGCCCGACAACATGCGCGGCCGTGTGAATGCGGTGAACATGGTGTTCGTCGGCGCGTCGAACGAGCTCGGCGAATTCCGCGCCGGCGTATCCGCTTCGTGGATCGGCACCATCCCGGCAGTCGTCATCGGCGGCATCGGCACCATGGCGGTAGCCGTGCTATGGGCGGCGCGTTACCCCCAGCTCCGCCGGGTAAGGCGGCTGACCGCCGACGTCGGCCACGAATCGAACCGGCACTAGGCCCGATCCGCGCCCAGGCGTTTGCGCGCGGCTTCGGGCGATTCCGCAGCCTCATATAGTTTCTGCCCGGCAATCCGATCGACCGGATGCACATCCTTGAGCGTCGAACCCGGCGGCGGCTGCAGCGAGGGCGGGAACATGGCCAGCCGCTGCTTCTCCGCCAGGTGGACGCGGCCGACATCCATGTCCCGTTCGTTGACCCCGGCGCGCGGCGCGATCGCGGTGCCGTCGACGACTTCCAGATCGAACCACCAGCGCTTGATCGGGTTGCGCATGCCGTTGCCGTCGGCGTCGTCCTGCAGGGCGATCGCCGCCGCCGCCGCGGGATTGTTGATCGACAGCCACATCAGCTGCTCGCTCTGCATCAGATCCTCGCGGTTCCACGGGCACATCTTCATGCACCGGCCGCAGGCCGAGCCCTTGCTGTTGGTGACCCGGTACTTGGTGCATTTCTCGACGTCGGCCTTCCAGATCTCGTAACCGTTGAACATCACCTTGGGGCCGAACGGGATCGCGTTGCACGGGCATTCGCGCGCGCATTTGCGGCAGGAATCGCAGAAATTCTGCAGGCCGAAATCGATCGGCAGATCCACCTCCATCGGCAGGTCGGTGGTGAAGACGACGGATTTCGAGCGCGGTCCGATGAACGGATTCAGGATCGTATCGCCGATCCGGCTGACCTCGCCGAGTCCGGCCATCAGGATGCAAGGGTTGTGAATGACCTCCGAATGCGCGTTGGAATGCGCGCGCGCGGAGTAACCCAGGCGGCGGCTCTGCGCCGCCATCAGCCCGGCGATCTCGGCGCCGCGCATATAGGCGCGCATCGATTGCGAGGCGGAAATCCAATCGTCGCCCGAGGCGCCCTCCATGGTCTCGAAACCCTGGTCGATCAGCATGACCACCGCATAGTCGTGATACCGCTCGATCGGCACGCCAGTGGCGTCGTCGTGGGAATAGAACATCCACGGTTCGGTCCGGCAAATGCCGACGAAATCGGCGCCCAGGTAGTAGCCCAACGCCTTCATCGCATCGGCGTTGCGGCGCCGATCGCCGAGGTCGTCGCCGATGGCCGATGGCGGAAGCTTCTCACGGGTGCCTTGCAGCGCCACCATGCCCTGAATCAGCGGCTGCATGCCGAGCGCGAACGGATGCTTCATGGCGAAGCGCATGCGTTCCTGCTTCGGCCGCTCGCCGAGGTCGCCCGATTGCGCGCGCTTGAAGAAATCCCCGCGTTTCGGTACGCGCTTGATTTCGTCCGGCACCAGCAGCGTTGTCGGCGTGTCCACGCGCTTGATCTTTTCCATGGCGTAACGGCCCATATGGAGCGGGCGGCTCGCTTCCTCGTCGTACCACCAGCCGGGCAGGGTGCCTTCGGTCCCCATGAAGCTCTCGTTGTCGGTCGCGGCGAGCGGCGCATCGGTCGCCAGCGGCGCATCGGCGGCCAGCGCATATTCGGTCGTCACCACGCCGATGCGGAAACCGCGCCGCAGGAAGGGCGCGGCCAGCGCGTCGCCGTTGCGGCGCGCCAGCCCGGCTTTGATCGCCAGGCGCTCGAGATGGACCGCCGTGGCGCCTGCCGCATGGCCCTGCGCGGCAAAGCCCATGGCGCGGATATAGCCGGACAGCACGACCGCCAACTCGGTTGCGCGGAGATCGGTGCGCGCGACATTGCTGCCGGCGATCCATGCGGCACCCGGTTCGCCCGCGTTCGGCTCGCGGCCGAACTCGATCAGGAACACCAGCGCATAGCGATGGTTGGCGACTGGGGTATCGATCCAATCGCGGTCTTCGAGTTCGCATGTGCCGACCAGCGAGGCATCGAGAAAGTAGGCGTGCGACTTGAGATTGTTCGCGCGCACGGCGACGTCGTTCGGCACCGGGGCGGGCGCCGGGGCAGGCGTGCCGCGCAGCGATTTGCGGAACAACTCGAAATATTCCGGGAAAGCCGGCGCCAACGAAACGACCGTCGCGGCGCCGGTCTCGCCCGGCTGCCTTGGCGTCGCGCCATCTGCGATCGTTTCGGTGCGCGGCAGCTTTTCCAGCGGCCACGGGCCCAGATGAAACGGCCGGTGCTTGTTCGAGTACAGTCGCATGATCTCTCCCTCGGGATGCGCTCAAGCATGCGCCGGCTGTATCGGCCGAGTCGCGGCAAAAGCCACCCACGGCCCAAATAATATCATTTGATATTAATGTCGGCAATGCCTAGGCCGGGGCGCAAAAGCCGCGGAAAGCGTGCGCTTCTCGGGCTAGGCGGATTTCAGCCGCGGCAGGATTTTCAGCGCATTCTCGCGCTCGATGCCGGCCAGGTCCGCGGCGCTGAGGCCTAATTCGGTCAGCCCTTTGACCGTTGCGACCATCGTGGCCTCCGGCGCAAACGGGTAGTCGCTGCCGAACAGCACTTGCCCCGGGGCGACCAGCTCAAGCAGCGCCGCGAAGGCATACTTATTGGCCGAGAGCGCGGTGTCGTAATACAGACGCTGCAGCTCCGGAATCACGCCGTTCGGCACATGCTTCTTGAATTCGGGTTTCACCGCGAGGCGCGCGATGCGTTCGGCCATGAACGGCACCGTGCCGCCGGCGTGCGAAAAGATGAACTTGATGTTTTGGCAGCGCGCGAAAGTGCCGTTGTACAGGAGACTTACGATGGCGCGCGACGTATCGAACGGAAAATCCAGCGTCGCGGCGGGAATTTCGGTCAGGCATTGGCTGCAGGCAGCCGCGGTCGGGTGGAAGTACACCACGGCGCCGCGCCGATTGAGTTCGTCGAACACCGGCGCGAAGGCCGGATCGCCGGGGTACTGGTTGCCGTAGCTCGTCAACAGGCCGATGCCGTCGGCGTTGAGGTCGTCCAGCGCGTAGGAAATTTCCCTGAGGCTGGCTTCGACATCCGGCAACGGCAGGCTAGCGAAAATGCCGAACCGGCCTTTGTGATCGCTTTTGATCCTGGCCGCGAACTCGTTGCAGTGCCGGCACAGATTGCGCGTCGAGGCGACATCGCCGAACCACAGGCCGGGCGCGGAGATCGAGGTGATCGCGGTGGCGATGCCGTTGCGGTCCATGGCTTCGATCGATTGCGCAGCGCTCCATTGCGGGGTCTTGCCGGCCAGAATCAGCGGTCCGATGCGCGCATCGCCGACGATGCTGACATACTCCGGCGGCAGGATGTGGTGATGCACATCGATTCGATGATTCGTCATCCGTCCTCTCCAAGTAAGCGCTTTAGGCGGGCGCTACGTTGCCGCGTTGGCGGCGCAGGGGCAAGCCCGCCGAGTCGCACTCGCCGTCGCGCCGGTCACAGGATTGCCGCAAGCCATGCGGATCGTGGCATAATTCACAGATGCCGTCCTCGCCGCCGCAACCTTTCATGCGTGAGTTCCCGTGATCGCTTCTCGCCTGGCGCGTCTGGCGCTCGCCGTCGTGTTCATCGGCTTGGCCGGCTGGGGTCTGTTCCGGTCGCTCGACATGCGCACCGACATGAGCTTCTTCCTGCCGCGCGCGGCGACGCCCGACAGCCAGTTCCTGGTCGACCGCCTGCGCGATGGGCCGGCGGCAAATCTCATCATGATCGGCATCAGCGGCGCCGAACCGGCGGCGCTGGTCAAGGCCAGCGACGCCTATGTCGCGCAACTGACGGCAAGCGGCAGGTTCACCTTTGCGCTCAACGGCCGCTTCAGCCTGCCGGAAGCCGATCTCGCGGCCGTCCTGCGCCACCGCTACATGCTCAACCCGCCGGTCGATCCATCTGCGTTCACCGAAGCGGGGTTGCGCGCGGCGCTGCAGCGCCTGCTGGCAACGCTCGGCACGTCGCTCGGTCTGGCGTTGAAGGATATTTTCCCGGCCGATCCCACCGGCCGATTGATGATCCTGGCCAATGCATGGTTCGGCGAGAGCGGGCCCGATCGCAGCCAAGGCGTGTGGCTGTCGCGCGACGGCAAGGAGGCGCTGCTGCTGGTGCGCACCCGCGCGGCGCCGTTCGATCTCAACGGCCAGGCCGCAGCGGTCGACGCGCTCAAGACCGGCTTCGAAAGCGTGCGCGGATCGCCGGGCATGCGCCTGCGCATGAGCGGGCCGAGCATTTTTGCGGTCGATATTCGCGCGCGCATCAAGAACGAGATGTTCGTACTCAGCACGCTGTCATCCGTTGCAGTGGTCGTTCTGCTTCTATTGGTGTTTCGGTCGTTCGGCCATCTGGTGGCGCTCGGCGTGCCGCTGCTGGGCGGGCTGATCGCGGGCGCGGCGGCGGTGCAGCTGGTTTACGGGCATATTCATGGGTTGACGCTTACCTTCGGTTCGACGCTGGTCGGCCTCGCCATCGATTACCCGATCTACCTGGCTATGCACGCCGCCGGCCGCGCCGCGCCGCGCGAGGCCGCCCGGCAGATTCAGACGCCGCTGCTGATCAGCGTGCTGACCGCCATGGCGGGCTTCTTTCCGCTCACCGTTTCGAGCTTTCCGGGCCTGTCGCAGCTTGGCCTGATCTGCATGGTCGGCCTGTTCGTGGCGGCGATTCTCACGCGCATCGTCTTGCCGTCGCTGCTGGCAACCCGGCCGCCGTCGCGAGGCCAGGCGGCGCTCGCCGGGACCGTCGCCATCCTGCCGGCGCTGCGGCGATTGCAGGTGCCGTCGGTCATCCTGGTTGCGGCAGCTTTGGTTTATTTTGTCGCCTCGCCGCGGTCGCCCTGGCAGGACGATCTTGCCCGCCTGAGTCCGCTGGCGCCGGAGATGCTGCAGATCGATCGACAGCTGCGTGCCGAGATGCAGGCCGCCGACGCGCGGTCGCTGATCGTCGTGCGCGGCGCCAGCGCCGATCAGGTGCTCGAACGGCTCGAGACCCTGACGCCCGATCTGGACCGGGCAACGGCGGCCAAGCAGATCGAAAGCTACGATGCGCCGACGCGCTATCTGCCCAGCGCGCGCAGCCAGCAGGCGCGCAAAGCCGCGCTGCCCGCGGCCGAATCCCTGAAAGCTTCGCTCAATGCCGCGCTCAGGGACATGCCCTTCAAGCCGGATACGTTCGCGCCGTTCCTGCGCGACGTGGAAGCCGCGCGCGTAGCGCCCCCGGTGACGCCGGCGGATTTTGCCGGCACGCAGCTGGCCTTGCGCATCGGCGCCTTGCTGTTCGAGGCCGACGGCGGCTGGATCGGCATGGTGCTGCTCAACGGCACGCAGGATGCCGCGCCGCTCGCCGCTTCGGTACGGGCGCATGCCGATCCGAACATCGTGTTCCTCGATCTCAAGCGGGAAAGCGACGCCCTGGTCGCCTCATACCGCAACGAAGCGCTGCAATGGCTGATCGCGGGCGCCGTGCTGGCCATCGTCGTGCTCGCGATCGGCCTGCGCAATTGGCGCGACGTGCTGCGCGTGGCCGGGCCGATTACGATGGCGGCACTGCTCACCGGCGCGATCCTGCATCTGCTCGGCGAGCCGCTGTCGATCTTCAACCTGATGGCGCTGCTGATCGTCGAAGGGGTGGGGATGGATTACCGCGTGTTCTTCGCCCGACCGTTCGCAGATGCAGCCGAACGCGCGCAAACCTTCGCCTCGATCCTGCTGTGCGCCGCGTCCACTTTCGTGGTCTTCGCGGTCTTGGCGTTCTCGGCGCTGCCGGTGCTGCATTCGATCGGTCTCACGGTTGCCATCGGCACCGCACTATCGCTGCTGCTCACCTGCGTGTTTGCCAAGCCGTTCGCGCCGCGCGCCGCGTGACGGCGTGCCCGTTTCGGACGCCTGCGCATCCAGCGTCTTGGAGATTTCGCCGGCGAAATGCTTGACCATCGCCAATAGATATCCGCGGCGTTTGGCGGTCAGGCGGCGTTGCGGGGCGCCGAGCATGAGTGCCGCGATCACCGAGCCGCGTTGCGTCACCGGCGCTGCGAAGGCGCACAGGCCGGGATCGACCTCGCCGAAACTGACCGCCCAGCCTTGCTTGCGAATCGTCGCCAGTTCCGCTTCGAACGCGACGCGCCGCGCGGCGAACGCGGGGTTGCCCTGGGCCGCGCGGCGCAGATGCGTTTCGCGCACCGAGGCCGGCAGCGCGGCCAGCAGCAATTTGGCCGGCGCGCCCGCCAGCAACGGCAGCGTACGTCCGGAGGCGCCGGTCAGCCGGATCGGATTCGGCGATTCGACCACGTCGAGCGCCAGGCACGCGTCGCCGAACAGCCGCATCAACAGCGCCGTTTCGCCCGTGGCCTTGACCAGATCGTTGAGCATCGGCCTGGCTATGAACGCCAGGCCGCCGACCGCATCGGCGGCACGGGCAATCGGCAGCACGCGACCGGTAACGTGATAGGCGCCATGCCCGTCGTCTTCGATCAGCCCCAACTCGCGCAGCAGCGCCGCTTGCCGATAGGCCGAACTGAGCGGCAGGGCCAACGCGCGGGCCAGCTCGGCGATCGTCGCCCGCGGCCGCGTTTCATCGAAAAACAGCAGCATTTGCAAGGCTTTGCGGGCACTTTCGACGCCCGCCGTGCGGTCCGATAAGGCCATGCTGGAATTCTCACATGCTGAGAATCATTCTGTCAGGGATTGTTCCGCCGGGCAAACCCGTTAGCTTGGCGCCATCGCAACGAACGGCGGGCGGCCAGTGTCCGCGCGCGCCCCTTGGGAGGGATTCATGGACTATTCGATGTTTCATCTGCCGACCTATCGCCCGGGGTTCGCGCCGAGCCTGCACGATTTCTACAACGAGATCGCGCAAACGGTGCGCTGGGCCGACGAGTTGGGCTGGGCGCGCGTGCTGACCACCGAACATCATTTCCACTACTACGGCGGCGCGGTGCCGAATCCGGCGGTGATCCTCGCCGCGTGGGCGGCGCAGACGAAGCAGATCAGGCTGTCGGCGGGCGTGTCGCTGGTGCCGCTGCGCCATCCGCTGCAGGTTGCCGAGGATTACGCGCTGGTCGATCATATTTCCAACGGCCGCTTCGACATGGGCGTGTCGCGGGGCTTCGTGCCGCACGAATTCGAGCCGTTCGGCGTGCAGCCGGCCGAAACCGCCGAACGCGTCGCGGAAGGCATCGACATCATTCGCCGATTCTGGAAGGGCGAGCCGTTTGAACACAGCGGCAAATTCTACAAATTCGGTAAACTGCAGCCCTGGCCGCGGACCCACCAGAAGGAAATTCCGATCTGGATCGCCGCGTCGAACGATCTCGCCAGCTTCGAGCGCGCGGGCAAGGCCGGCCTGCGCCTGATGATGAACCAATACCCGATGAACGTTGCGTCGATGCTGGAAAAGCACAACACGTTCAAGGATGCTTACGCCAAGGCCGGCCACGATCCGAAGAAGCGCAAGAGCATGATGTGCTTCGCGGCCTACATCGCCGATACCGAAGAAGAGGCGATCGAAGCCGCCAAACTGGCCATGCAGGAGCACGCCACGGCGTTCCTGCGCTGCCGCAGCCACGACGAATTCAACACCAACTGGCAGGGCGATATTTCGGTGCTGCTCGACATGTGCGAGGGCAACGACTACCGCGACGTGTTCCGCAAGCGCACGATGATCTGCACCGCGGAACAGGCCGCCGAACGCCTGCAATTCTATATCAAGGAAGGTTTCACGGAATTGTCGTTCATGGTGCGCTACGGCAACATCACGAACACGCAGGCGATGGAAACGATGGAGCGCCTGACCAAAGAAGTGAAGCCGATGCTGGGCTTGGCGGCATAGCGCATTGATCTCGATCTCATGGCCGAGGCGCTCGCGCGCCTCGCCATGAGGATTTCCATTTGCTTTCGATCCGGTCCCGAGGCTCGCACCTGTTTGGCGCGCCTCCAGGGACGCACCGTGCGCACGAGGTGGACGCTCAATCCCCGACGCTGACCGCGGCCGCGTGCCGCGCTTCCTCCGCCTCGGCCGCGCGCGACCGTTCGGCACGATAGAGACGCTCCAGGATCCGATGCGCGGCCATCAGGCCCTTGTCCTGGCGGATCGGCATGTCGCGATAGTTCGGCGACAATTCGATCATACGCTGCTGCGCCTCGACGATATCCATGTCCTGCGCCGCCACGCGGTCGTTGTCGGCATGGATGCGTTTGGTGAGATCGTGGTCGTCGATGCGGAAGTTGCGCGATACCAAAACCCAGTAATGATGCGTCGCGTCGGTCTCCGGCGTGATCAGATGATCGATGCGGAACTCGACCGTGGCTTCGTTGTTGCGGTTGGCGAACTCGATCGAGGTAAAACAGGGCGGCGTCCATTCGGAAATCGAGTGCCGGTCGACTTTGCCGGTGAAGTTGCCCCACGATTTGACCGCCGGCGCCGGATCGAGATTCTTCAGGATGCGCGTGTTGCGCACCGTCGTTCCCTCGACGTCGGTGACCAGCGGATCCGCTTTCAACGCCGCGGCATTGAAGCCGATCGTATCGGCATGGATGTACGCGACGTGGCCGAGATCGAGCAGATTGTCGGTCATCAGCATATGGCTGGCCTTGACGTGGTAATAATGCGTGCTGTCGGCGTTCCACGCCGCATCCGCGCGCCAAGGCTTGGCCGGAATCAAATCACTATCGGCGTCCTGCGCCGCACCCATCCACAGCCAAACCAGGCCCCAGCGATCGATCGCCGGGAAGGCGTCGATATGCGCCTGTGCGGGAATGTCGTCCTGGCTTGGAATTTTGACGCAGCGGCCGCCTGCGCCGAACACCAGCCCGTGATACGCGCATTCGATCGCGTCGCCCACGAGCTTGCCTTTGGACAAGGGCGCGCGCCGGTGCGAACACAGATCGCGCAATGCCACCGCCTGCCCGGCTTGCGTGCGGTACAGCACGATCAGCTCGTTGCAGATGATTCGGGCCAGCGGCGCGCGCCCGATTTCGTCGGCGCGGGCCGCCACGTACCAGTAATTCCGCAGGATCATGTCGGCCGGCTCCGCGCACTTTGACTAACGAACCCTAGCGCGCGTTCCGCCGGCTGCCCACGCCCGAGAGTGCGATGTTCACGCTCCGGACGTCGCGCGCCGATGGTGCCGGATGCGCGAAAGGGCGACCCAAGCCGGGCCGCCCTTCCATCGCGATAGCGCCATGCACCGGTTCAGGCGATCACTTTCAACGTCGCGTCGATGCGTACCGGCTTCGTGATGTTGAAGTAGTTGGGCGAAGTTCGCAGGACATTCTCGTGAATCTCCTGAAACTGCTCCGGCGTGCCGTTGCCCTTGATCTTCACCGTATAGCGTAGGCTTTCGTAGCCGGGCCGTACGTTCGGATCGAGGCCGAGAAAGCCCCGCAGGTCGAGTTCGCCGGCGGTCTCCAGCTCGAGGCTTTCGAGCTCGATGCCGCGCACCGCGGCACCCGCGACGTAGCCGACCATGACGCACGCGTTCAGCGCCGACATCAGCACTTCCTGCGGATTCGCCGCCGTGTTCTGGCCCAGCAGTTCGAGCGGCTCGTCGATCTGCATCGTGAACGACCGTGGCACTTTCGTGCCGCCGACCACGAACGAATCGACGCGATGCTCGGAAAGCGTTTGGCCCTTCCAGGCCGATTTCACGCTGAACGCCACCACGCCATTGGACGGATCGGCGTTGATCTGGTCGATTACCTCGGTGAGCGCCGCGACGTCGATGCCATTCACCAGCGGCGTCGGCTTCTTGGTATTGGTCATGTTCATCTCTGTCTCCTTGAATTGCAGTTGAAGCGGTTCGGATGGGCGGGTTGTCAGCAGAATGCCTTGGCGACCTCCTCGATCTTGGTGCGTGCCGCGGGCGAAATCGCCTGCAGCGTCGCCAGGAAATTCGGGTGCGTCATGCCGGAGCCAAGATAGGTCCAGCGATTGGCCTGGCGCTGGCGGTCGAAGGTCAGTTCCCACTCGTCGGTCTTGAACCGCCGACCGGTGGCGCGGGTGAAGGCTTCCAGGTCGAAGCGCGTTTGCTGCTCCAGGCCGCCGTCGAGCAGCATGCCGATCTTCAGGTAATCGCCGACCGCGTGCTCGATCTCGGCCGGCGTGCATTTGGCCGCGATGGTTTCGACCATCAGCGTATCCAGCTTGGCGTGCTGCGCCTCTTCCATCCAGTGATGGCGCAACAGGCTCTTGAACTGCGCGTCGAGCTCGGCGTCGTTCTTGATGCTGTCGACATAGTGGCGCTGCGTCATCCATTCGATGTGCAGGATCGCCAACGCCACGGCGAGCGGATGATGGGCGAGCACCGCCTTGGCGATCGTTTCGGGCGGGCCGATCACCTCGCAGCGGCTGCCGAAGGTCTGTTCGAATTCCTCGCGGAATACCTTGAACAGATGGATGTGCTTGGCTTCCTCGGCGGCGAAGTTGAGCAGCGCGCGCACCTGCCAGTCGTCGCCGCGCAATTGCGGTCGCGCGTGGTCGAGCACGAACGGAAGGATGAATTCCTCGACCAGGCCGAAGATGGACAGATAGGCGTGGCCGCGAATCTGATTGAGCGTGCGGCGTTCAGCGGGTGTGAGGAAATGCAGGGAATCGGTGCGCGCGAGGGACTCCGGCATGAACGGTTTGGCGAGGTCCAGGCGCTTGTCGCCGCCGATGATGTCCTCGATGCGCCAATCGACGCGTTCGGAGGCGGCCAGCGTGTCGTGATAGCTGTATGATGTTTGCATAATAAAACCTCTAGGTTCGGCGTTGAGACGATGGGGAGGCGGGGGAGGCGGGGCGGGCTTCGTGGGGAGCGAAGCCCGCCCCCGGCGCGGCGGGGAGGGGCCGGCCGTCGATGGTCAGGAGGAGGGGTGGACGCGCGTGAACGGCGTATTGTTCGGGCCGTACACGGTCGACAGGATTTCGGAGCGGG
>JBFWYO010000092.1:0-16971 GCA_050186335.1 Alphaproteobacteria bacterium
CGGCAGCATTGTCGGCATCATCCGCGCGCAATATGTCGGCCTGCGCATCCAGAATGTGAACTTCGCGGTCAAAGCCGGTATTGCACAACGATTTATGGAGCAGAGCCAGATCAATTTCGAGCGCGCAACGCCGAACCGCGTGATGACCGCCGCGGACATCGGCGAACAGGCGCGCGCCTACACGGTGCTGATCGACTGTCTGCGCTAGGCGCTACAGGCCCATCTGCCGCTTTACCGCCGAATTGAGCGTACTGCCGAGTTCGCCGAGCGTCATCACCACGTTGAAATGATGCAGCCCCGGGGCCGGGATTTCCGACGCCGAATGGCCTTTCGATTTGAGCGCGGCGAGGAATTCCGCCTGCAGGCGCTTGTACTCGTCGGTTTCGTCGCCGCCCACGCATAACGCGACGGTCGGCAGCGCGCGCGCCGGCACGTGGCGCATCGGACTGGCGTCGGCGACCTGCTTTTCGTCGAGCCGCACCTGTTCGTTCAAATAGCACAGCCGGATCGGCTCGAGATCGTAGATGCCGGAGATCGGCGTCGCGCCTTTGACGAGATTCGGCGGCAGGCCCGGCTTGAACTGGGGCCAATCGGTGATCGCGACGCTCGCTGTCAGGTGGCCGCCGGCGGAATGGCCCGAAACATAAATGTGATCGCGGTCGCCGCCGAACTCGGCGGCATGTTCCCATACGTATGCCAGGGCCGAGCGCACCTGACGGACGATCTCCGGCACCGTGACGAGCGGCGCCAGATCGTAATTCACGTTGACGAAATGGCAGCCGAGCGGCACCAGCCCGTCGGCCAGGTAATCGAAATCATTCTTGTCCAGCCGGTGCCAATAGCCGCCGTGGATGAACACATGGATCGGCGCGCGCCTTTTGGTAGACGGGAAAATGTTCAGCTTCTGCCCGGCGGTCGGCCCATACGGCACATCGAGCTGGCAGGTCCGCGCGGCGCGAATTTTCGCGCTGATGCGGGTGCCTTCGTCCATCAGCGTGAGCGCATCCGGCACGATGTCGCGCAGGCGATATTGCCGGTCGAGTCCGTCGCGGTCGTACTGGCGGAAATAGCTCATGAAATCATGGCACCATGATTCGGCCGCCGTTGATGTACAAAGTCTGGCCGGTCATGAAGCGCGAGGCATCGCCGGCCAGGAACAATATCGGCCCGACGACGTCTTCCGTCACCGCGATGCGCCCAAGCGGGATCGAGCGCAACATCATGGCCTCGTCCATGCCCATGTTCTTGAACACCTGGCTGGTATCGACCTTGGCCGCTTTCGGTTCGTCGCCGCCGCGGCCGGTGCCGCCGCGCAGAAAATCGGTATCGACCGCGGCCGGCGCAATCGAATTGACCCGAATGTTCGGCGCATTCTCCTTGGCGAGACCTTTGGCCAGCGCCACCAGCCCGGCCTTCGCCGCCGAGTAGGGTCCGGTGGTCCGCTCGACCATGGTGGCGAGGCCCGAGGCCGCGAACACGATGGTGCCGCCGCCCGCCTTGCGCAGCAACGGCAGCGCCGATTTCACCGCGATGAACGCGGACCGCAGGTTGACGTTCTGGGTTTCGTCCCAATCCGCCTCGGGCAGATCCTCGATGGTCGACTTGCGCGACATGAAGCCGGGCAGATGCACGAACGAATCGATCGCCCCCCATGCTTTGGCGACCTTGGCGAAGGCTTTTTCGGCGTCGCCTTTCTTGTTGGCATCGTACGGCACGCCGAGCACGCCCTTGGGCACCGGATGCCGCTTGAGCGAGCCGGGCAAGTCGAGCACGGCGACTTCGAGGCCGAGCTTGAGCGAAACCTTGACCAGATCGCGGCCGATGCCGCCGCACCCGCCGGTCACCACCATGCGCGTGCCCTTGGCCGGCGCCAAGCGCGAGAAATCGATCGGCTTCAGTTTGTTCATTGCGGCGGCTCCCCCTCGCTCGTCATCGCACCACTCTTCTACCCCAGCGACGCAATCTCGCGGCGGTGGTTTTGCGCATACTGGGCATACAATTGCGTGGCGACCGGGAAATAGGCCATTTCCTTTTCCGAGAGGTCGCGCAGGTGCTTGGCCGGACTGCCGGCCCACAACTGGCCGCGGCGCACGATCTTGCCCGGCGTGATCAGCGCGCCGGCCGCGACCATGGCCTGGCTTTCCACAACGACGCCGTCCATGACGCAGGATTTCATGCCGACGAAGCTGCCGTCCTGCAATTCGCAGCCGTGAATGATGCACATATGGCCGACCAGCACATCGTTGCCGATCAAGGTCGCGTATTTCCCGGAATCGACATGGACCACCGAATTATCCTGAATATTGGAACGGTCACCGATGCGAATGAAATTGACGTCGCCGCGGACCGTGCAGCCGTACCAGACCGAACTGCCCTGCCCAACGACGATGTCGCCGATCAGCACCGCGTTGGGCGCGATGAACGCATCCGCAGCGATGACCGGCGACTTGCCGTTGTAGGGAACCAGCAAAGGTTTCATTGCAGGACGCACCTCACGGGAACAGCGGCTGCTGCTCGAGCGACGCGGTTTCCGGCAGACCGCACATCAGGTTCATGTTCTGGATCGCCTGGCCCGACGCGCCCTTGACCAGATTGTCGATCACCGAACAGATGATCGCGCGGCCGGGCAAACGGTCCGGGAACACGCCGATCAGGCAATGGTTCGAGCCGCGCACGTGCCGCGTATGCGGCGAGACGCCCTTCGGCACGACGCGCACGAACGGCTCGTCCTTGTAGGCCTTCGACAGCGAGTCGCGCAGGCTGTCCGGCGTGGCGCCGTTCTGCAGCCTGACGTAAATCGTCGCCAAGATGCCGCGATTCATCGGCATCAGGTGCGGCGTGAAGTTGACCACGACCGGCTTGCCGGCGGCCTGCGACAGGCCCTGCTCGATTTCCGGCGCGTGGCGATGGTTGGCGACGCTGTAGGCGTGAATGCCTTCGCTGACCTCGGCGTACAGATTTGCCTCTTTCGCCGCCCGCCCGGCGCCCGTGACGCCCGACTTCGCGTCGACGATGATATCGTCGCTCGAGATCGACTTGTCCTTGAGCAACGGCATCAGCGGCAGTTGCGCCGAGGTCGGATAGCAGCCCGGGTTGGCCACCAGCCGCGCCCGCTTGACCGCATCGCGCGCATGCTCGGTCAGGCCGTACACGGCCTGCTTCTGAAGTTCCGGCGCTCTGTGCTCATGGCCGTACCATTTGGCGTATTCGGCGACATCGTGCAGCCGGAAATCGGCCGACAGGTCGACGATCTTCAAATGCTGCGGCAGCGCCGCGATGATTTCCTGCGTCGTGCCGTGCGGCAGGCAGCAATAGACGACATCGATGCCGGACCAGTCCGCGTCGTCGATCTTGACCAGATTCGGCAAGTTCAAGCCGCCCAGATGCGGGAACACGTCGGCCATCGACTTGCCGGCCTGGCGGTCCGCGGTCAGCAGTCGAATTTCCGTATCCTTGTGGCCGGCGAGCAAACGCAGCAGCTCGGCGCCCGTGTAGCCGCTGGCGCCCAGCACCGCGACCCTGATCCGATTGGCCGATTTAGCCATGATCCACCTTCAATTCCTCGATTGCAGTTTGTCTAACATGAAGCTATGCCGATGATCGAGTGTCCCTCTGTCGTCGTCGTCCACCCTTTTGCAGGCCATGGCCCGTCACGCCGAATCCTTCATCGTCCCGCTCGATTACGAAAAAACCGGCGAAGTCTGCCGCCACGCGTTCATGGCGTACGGCTGGCGCATCATGCGCGACGACGTGACCGGCGTGTATCTGCGCGAGCGCATGGGCATCGCCAACATGCTGATGAACAATCCAACCCGCTGGGCCGTGCTGTTCCGCGAGAACGGCAAGCGCGAAACCCTGGTCGAGTTGCACGGCTATACGTTCGGCTTCGGTCCGCTGCCCAAGATGCGGCTGCGCAAGGTCTTCGGCATCCTGCGCAAGCAGATCGAATCCGCCATCCCGGTCGAGGACGAGCCCCCGCCGGATAGCGGCAGGAAGCGCAAGCGGAGCGGCGAGATCGAAGACGCCTGACGAGGGTAAGCTGGACACGTGGACACCTGCGGGCGAGGCAATCGGACAAAACGAACGCGATAAAAAACGGGGCGCCTTTGGAAGGCGCCCCGTTTGGGTTTCGAACTTCTGTGCTCTTTGCGCTTAGCGCTTGGAGAACTGGAAGCTGCGACGCGCCTTCCTCCGGCCGTACTTCTTTCGCTCGACCACGCGCGGGTCGCGGGTCAGGAAGCCGCCCTGCTTGAGGACCGAACGCAACGCCGGTTCGAAATAGGTCAAAGCCTTGCTGATGCCGTGCCGCAGCGCGCCGGCCTGGCCTGACAGGCCGCCGCCGCTGACCGTGCACACGACGTCGAACTGGTCGCGCCGGCTCGAGACGCCGAACGGCTGATTGATCACCATGCGCAAGGTCGGCCGCGCAAAGAACACGGCAACGTCCCGGCCATTGACGGTGATCTTGCCGGTGCCGCGCTTGATCCAGACGCGCGCCACGGCGTTCTTGCGCTTGCCGGTCGCATATGCGCGGCCCTGCGCATCGAGCTTCGGCTGCGGCGCTTCTTCGCGCGCCGCACGGGCGCCGAGGCCGGACGGCATCGCGTCGCCGAGCGAGCCCTTGGTTTCCGGGGTAGCGGTCATTGAATGGCCCTCTTCTTATTCTTTGCGCTCATGGCCGCGACATCCAGTTTGACCGGCTGTTGGGCCTCGTGCGGATGCGCCGAACCGGCGTAGACACGCAGATTGGTCATCCGTGTGCGCGACATGACGCCCTTGGGCAGCATGCGCTGGACCGCTTTCACGATCACGCGCTCCGGGTGCTTGCCTTCGAGGATCTGTTGCGGCGTGCGGGTCTTGATGCCGCCGGGGAACCCGGTGTGCCAGTGGTACACCTTGTCCGTCGCCTTGCGACCGGTCAGGTGCACTTTCTCGGCGTTGATGACGACGATGTTGTCGCCGGCATCGACATGCGGGCTGTAAGTGGTCTTGTGCTTGCCGCGCAGGACGTCGGCGATGACCACGGCGAGCCGGCCGAGCACGAGATCCTGTGCGTCGATCAGGTACCAGGTCTTGGCCACGTCGGCCGGCTTGGTTTGATAGGTTTTCATCACGCTTCCGAATTTGTGTCGGCCGCTGCGGCAGCGCGATGGTCGGCTGCCGACGGCGCGCGGAGTATGCCCAGGCAAAACGCCAAGTCAAGCGGATTCGGGTCAAATCTTCGCGTGAATTGAAGACGTTATAGCTGTGGTATTATATTACCGCTCGTCACGCGCCCGGAATGGCATAGGTTCCGGTCACCTGACACACGGGCGCCGGATCGGCGTCGATGAAGAGTCGGGATTCCAGCACAATCAGGCGCTTACCCGGCTTCAGGACGTGCGCCTCGCCGATCAACACGGCCCCGCGCGGACGCCGCAGGAAATGCATGGTCATGTCCGAGGTGACCGATTCCAGTCCGCGCTCGTGGATGCTGATGACCGCCGCATACATCGCCATATCCGCCATGCCCATCAGGATCGGCCCGGCCACGCTGTCGCCCGCGCGCAGGAATTCCGGCCGGTCGAGGCGCATTTCGAGGCGCGCAAAGCCATGCTCGATGGCGACCGGGCGTGCGCCGGTCCAGGTGCCGTACCACGGCCGGGACAACGCCAGCCGGGAAAAATCCGCGATCGAAATAAGCGCAGCGCGCTCGGCCATCGGTCAGCCCCCTTGCCGGCATCTTATTGACGTTGACGTAAACGTCAATCGCACCCGGGGCGGAAAACCGCTAAGTTCCGCTTGAACCGATGCGGCCGGTCATGGATAACCGGCCGACAGCGCTTGCAGCGTTCCGCCCGTGGCGACGACGCCTCCGCCTCCCCGACTCTCCCCCCGCGCCCTCAACGGAACGCGAATGGATTTTGGACACGAATTCTGGATCGGTCTCGGCCAGATCATTTTCGTCGACCTGCTGCTGAGCGGCGACAACGCGGTCGTCATCGCGCTGGCGTGCCGCAACCTGCCCAAGCATCAAGTACGCACCGGGATCATTCTGGGCGCCAGCGCGGCGATCCTGCTGCGCATCGTGTTTACGCTGTTCGTCACCACGCTGCTGGCGACGCCTTACCTGAAGATCGTCGGCGGCCTGCTGCTGTTCTGGATCTCGGTCAAATTGATGCTCGAGGACACCGACGAGGACGCCGACATCAAGGCGGGCACATCGATATGGCAAGCGGTTCGAACGATCGTGATCGCCGACGCCGCGATGAGTCTGGACAATGTCATCGCGATCGCGGCGATCGCCAAGGAAAGCGTCACGCTGCTCGTGCTGGGCCTGCTGATCAGCATGCCGCTGATCATCGGCGGCAGCGCCCTGGTGCTGAAACTGCTGCACCGGTTCCCATTGCTGATCGTCGCAGGTGCCGCGCTGCTCGGCTGGCTGGCCGGCGAGATGCTGGTCAGCGACATCGCGGTCAAGGCGTATACCGATCCGTACGAGTGGTCGCACAAGGCGGCGGCCGGCGCCGGCGCCGCGCTGGTCGTGATCGTCGGTTATATTCTGCGCGCGATCCGCGGACGGCGGCGGCGCTTCGCCGAAGTCGCCAAGGAAGTCGCCGAAGAGGCAAAGGATTCCAACTGAGCGGCGCCGCCGCGCTACGGGGGATGTCATGCGAGGGCTGATCGTTGCAACGCTGGCGCTCGCCGCCGTCGCCGGTTGCACCCAGGTGCGGGACGCCGGCGACGGCGTCATGCAGGCGACACAACGCGTCGGCGATGGCGTGTGGACCGGCGCCAAGTCGCTCGGCGACGGGGTCGTCAAGGCCGGCCGCAATGTCGGCGATTTGACCGTCGGCACCGTGCAACGCGTCGGCAAGCTCGGCCAAAAGGACGAAACCGGCCTGCGCCCGCCCCTGCCGCCCGACCCGTGCCAGCAGTTCGGCCCGACGAGCGACGAATGCGCCCAGGACAAAGCCAGCGTGCAGCTGGTTTCGCGCCAGGCGGCCATCTACTTCGTCGCCGGCGAGATCAAAATCGGCGCCGATCAACGGGCGCAGATCGCAGAGATTGCGGCGCGGGTCCGCGCGGATGCGGAAACGGCCGTGCGGCTCGAAGCGTTCGCCGAACGCGGCGAAGCGCGCAATCAGGCCGAAGCCCACGCGCTCGCCACCCAGCGCGCGCGCGTCGTGCGCGAAGCATTCATGGCCGACGGCGTGCCGGGCGAACGCATCTACGTCGATGTGCGCGGCTGGAACATCGCGACCTTCGAGGATGCGCCCAGCGCCCGGCGCGTCTCGATCAATCTGGTCAGCCGCCGTTAGCCACGGGTTAACGCGGGCGCCAAATGCGAGTATGCTCCGGGCGCGCCCGAAGGAGGCAATGCCCGTGTCCGCACCCGCGCCGAAACAAGCCGAGCCGATTTTGCTGCGCAGCGACAACGACGGCGTCGCGACGCTGACGCTCAATCGTCCCGCTGCCCGCAATGCCCTGTCGACCGCCTTGATGGCGGAAATCCAGCGCGCGCTGGACGCGCTCAAGGACGACCGCAGCGTCAAGATCGTGGTCATCGCGGCCAATGGGCCGGCCTTCTGTTCGGGGCACGATCTCAAGGAAATCCGCGCCAATCCGAACCGGGAACTGTACGAGGCGCTGTTCACCCAATGCGGCCGCATGATGCAGTCGATCGTCAAGCTGCCGCAGCCGGTCATCGCCAAGGTGCACGCGATGGCCTACGCCGCGGGTTGCCAGCTGGTCGCGACCTGCGATCTGGCGATCGCGTCCGACGACGCGACGTTCTGCACGCCGGGCGTCAACATCGGCCTGTTCTGCTCGACGCCGATGGTGGCCTTGACGCGCAATGTCGGCCGCAAGCGCGCCATGGAGATGCTGCTCGCCGGCGAGGCCATCAGCGCGGCCGAAGCCGCAAACTACGGGCTGGTCAATCGCGCCGTCGCCCCGGACAAGCTCGATCAGGCGGTATGGTCGCTGGCAACCAAGATCGCCGGCAAATCGCCGCTCACCGTCAAGATCGGCAAGGAAGCGTTTTACAAGCAGATCGAAATGGACTTGGCGTCCGCCTACGACTATGCCAGCCGCACGATGACCATCAACATGCTCGCACGCGATGCCGAAGAAGGCATCGATGCGTTTCTCGAAAAGCGTCCCCCCGAGTGGCAGAACCGCTGAAACCTCCACCGTCGACCCCGAGCGCCGATCGCCCCGCGGACAAGAAAGCGGCGCGGCGCATCGTGTATGTAAAGACCGATGCCGCTACGCATCGTGCCGGCGGCGGCGCCAGGCGACCCACGCCGCCGCAGCCCAAGGGGCCCGACAAACCACCGGCGACCAGGCAGATCGAACTTCCGCTCGGCGATCTGCGCCAGGAACAGATGGCCGCCACCCTGTTGAAGGCCGCCAAGCTGCATCGCGCGGGCAAGCGCAAGGACGCCGAACAACTCTATCGCGCCATTCTCGCGGCAGACCCGTTCAACGGCGACGCGCTGCATTTGCTGGGATTGATTCTGAACGACCGCGGCCAGCGCGACGACGCCGCGCAGTCGATCGAGAAAGCGATCAGGCTGAACGAACGCAATCCCAATTTTCACAATTCGCTTGGTGTCGTCCTGCTCGGCATGAAGCGCGGGTTAGATGCGCGCCGTTGTTTTGAGCGCGTGCTCGAACTGGAGCCGGACTCGATCGATGCGCATTACAATCTCGGCGTCGAGGCGCACGAGCGCGGCGCCGTCGACGAGGCGGTGCGCCATTACCAGGACACGCTCGGGCGCAATCCCGACCACGCCGGCGCGCTCAACAATCTCGCCGCCATCGAGCTTGATCGCGACAATCTGCGCGTCGCCGAAACGCTGTCGCGCCGCGTCGTCGCCATACAGCCGCGCTCGACGACGGCGTGGAAGAATCTCGGCCGCGCGCTGCGCCACCAAGGACTGATCGCCGAAGCCGACGCGGCGTTCGGCAAAGCGCTCGAAATCGCGCCCGACGACGTCGAAGCCGCGTTCGGTCGCGCCATGACCACGCTGCTGGCCGGCAACTTGCTGGAGGGATTCCAGCAATACCAGGTGCGCTACCGGATGAAGGACAATCCGCCGCGCTACCAGGACCGGCCGATGTGGCGCGGCGAAGCGTTGCCCGGCCGCACGCTGCTCATTCACACCGAGCAGGGCCTGGGCGATGCGATCCAGTTCGCGCGCTATATCCCGATCGCCGCCGTGTCCAAGGCGCGCATCGTCGTCGAATGCCATTCGCCGCTGGCGCGGCTGTTCGCGCGCATTCAAGGCGTCGCCGATGTCGTGGCGCGCGGCAATCCGGTGCCGCAATTCGACGTGCAGGTGCCGCTCATGGAACTGCCGCGCATCTTCCGTACCAAGCTCAACACCATCCCGACCAATCTGCCCTATCTGAGCGTCGACGAGGCTTGGCATCGCGAGAACCGACCGCTCGCCAAAGCGCCGGCGCAGTCGCTGAAGATCGGCCTGTGCCTGGGAACCGGTTCCCGCATGCGCGGCGCCAGCCGCAAAGCGTTGCCGCTCGATCGGGTGCGGGAAATCCTGCGCTCCGGCGCCGCGCATTTCGTCAATTTGCAGAAGGATGCAGCACCCGAGACCGTCGCCTTGTTCGAACTGCACGGCGCCGACGATCCGTCGCCCGGCTTCGTCGATATGGCGACCACGGCGGCGATGATCGCAAAGCTCGATCTGGTCATCTCGATCGACACGTCGGTCGCCCATCTAGCCGGTGCGCTCGACAAGCCAACCTGGCTGCTGCTGGCGTTCGCCAAGGATTGGCGCTGGCTGCTCGATCGGCCGGACAGTCCGTGGTATCCGTCGATGCGCCTGTTCCGTCAGTCGACGCCCGGCGACTGGGCCGGCCCGGTCGCCGAAATTCTTGCGGCGCTACGCGCGTGACCGAAGATCGTCGGGCGCGCGTCGACCGGGCCATGAAGCTGCATCGCGTGGGCAAGTTCGCCGACGCGGGCACCATCTACGCCGACCTGTTGCGCGAACAGCCGGCCGACGCCCGCGTGCTGCATCTCGCAGCGCTGGCGCATTATCAGAGCGGCGACGCGCGCAGCGCGGTGCCGCTGATTCGCGAAGCCGTGCGGCTGTCGCCGCGCACCAGCGAGTTCGTGTACGTGTACGGCGTCGTACTGCAGGCATTGCATCAATGGGACGAAGCGGCGGCGAGTTACGAGGCCGCCATCGTCCTCGACCCCCGGAACGCGCACGCGCACAACGGCTGGGGCGCCGTGCATCAATTCAAGGGGCGCAACGATGACGCCGTGCGCGCTTATCGCCGCGCGCTGGCGATCGACCCCAATCAGCCGGCAGTGCACGAAAATCTCGGACGCCTGCTCGCGGGTGAAGGCGAGACCGAACGCGGCATCGAACATCTGCGCCAAGCGATCGGCTTGGCGCCGGAGAGCAAATCCGCGCATTTGGCGCTCGGCCGCGCGCTGCGCTTCGCCGGCCGGTGGTCCGAGGCGCTGGCCGCCGTCGAGCGGTGCCTGAGTCTCGACCCAAGCGACGCCGTGACGGTTTACGAGAAAGGCCTGGTGCAGCTCGGCCTCGGCGATTATCCCGCCGGCTTTGCGACGATCGAGGCGCGCGCCCGGCGGACCGATATGCGCCCGCGCCCCAAAGCGCCCCCGCTGTGGGACGGCGGCCCGCTGGCCGGCAAACGCGTCTGGCTGTTCGCCGAGCAGGGTCAGGGCGATCTCATTCAGTTCGCACGCTATATCCCGGACGTCGTTGCAGCCGGCGGCAGGCCCGTCGTCGAGGCGCATCCCAATCTGACGCGCCTGATGTCCGCCGTGCCCGGAGTCGAGCGCGTCGTAGTCATGGGCGATGCGATCGCCGACGCGGACGTCCTGCTGCCGTATATGAGCCTGCCGCGCTTGTTCCGCGCCACGCGCGACGCACTGCCGCGCAAGGCCGGCTATCTGCGTGCGCCGCCCGAAGTCAAAGTCGAACTGCCGGCGGCGCGCGCGGGCGAACGCCGTGTCGGCATCGTCTGGGCGGGCAATCCGATGCGCGCGACCAACACTCACACGTCGGTTCCGTTGCCGGATCTTCTGCCGTTGCTGGAGACGCCGGGTCTTCGGTTTTTCAGTTTGCAGAAAGGCTCCGCCGCGGCCGACCTGCTGCTGTCGCCGGCGCGAGACAAGATCGTCGATCTCGACGCACGTCTGAGCGATTTCGCCGCGACCGCCGCCGCGCTCGAGCAACTCGATCTCTTGATCACCACCGACACGGCGATTGCGCATCTGGCCGGCGCGCTCGGCAGACCCGCCTTTGTCATGCTGAGCGCAGCACCCGATTGGCGCTGGCAGGGTCCCGACCCCGCCAGATCGCCCTGGTACGATACGCTACGGCTGTTCCGCCAGACGCGGCTCAACGACTGGCAGCCGGTCATTGCGTCGCTCCAGCGGGCGCTTGCAAATCCAGTTCTTTAGTCCCAATTTGCCGCCATGGATCACGACACCTATTCCGACGAGTACATCCGTGAAATTCTGGATTCCGTGAAGGTCATCGCCATGGTCGGGGCGAGCGCCAACTGGAATCGGCCCAGCTATTTCGCGATGAAATACCTCCAGCAGAAAGGTTTCCGGGTCATCCCGGTCAACCCGACGATCGAAGGCCAGGAGATCCTCGGCGAAAAAGTCTACGCCGGACTCGACGACGTTCCGGACAAGATCGACATGGTCGATATCTTCCGCAATTCGGAGGTGGCCAGCGGCTTGACCGACGACGCCATTCGCCTGGGCGCCAAGGTTGTATGGATGCAATTGGGCGTGCGCAACGACGACGCCGCCAGGCGCGCGGAGGCGGCCGGGCTCAAAGTCGTCATGAACCGCTGCCCGAAAATCGAATATAGCCGCCTGTATGGCGAACTGGGCTGGGGCGGTTTCAACTCCGGCGTCATCAGCAGCAAGCGTAGAAAGGTCGTCTGATCATGAGTACCGCCCCTCGGAGCACCGCGCCCCGTAAACCCGGCTTCGAAACCTTGACGGTCCACGCCGGCGCCGCCCCCGATCCGACCACCGGTGCCCGCAACACGCCGATTTACCAGACCACCTCGTTCGTTTTCGACGATGCGGATCACGCGGCCTCGTTGTTCAACCTGCAGCAGCCGGGTTTCATCTATTCGCGGCTGACCAACCCGACGGTTTCGGTGTTGGAAGAGCGCATCGCGGCGCTCGAAGGCGGCCGCGGCGCGACCGCGACCTCGTCCGGCCATGCGGCGCAGATTCTCGCGCTGTTCCCGCTCATGCAACCCGGTTCGGAGGTGATCGCGGCGACGAAATTGTACGGCGGTTCGATCAACCAGATGCGCCACAGCTACAAGAAGTTCGGCTGGAACGCGGTATTCGTCGATCCGGACAAGCCGGAGAACTTCAAGAACGCGCTGTCCGACAAGACCCGCGCGATCTTCGTCGAAAGCCTGGCCAATCCGGGCGGCGTCGTGGTCGATCTGGAGCAAGTCGCGAAAATCGCCAAGGAAGCCGGCGTGCCGCTGATCGTCGACAACACGATGGCGACGCCGTTTCTGTGCCGGCCGTTCGAATGGGGTGCGGACTTGGTGGTCCATTCGACCACCAAGTTCATTTCCGGCAACGGCGCCGCGATCGGCGGCGTGGTCGTCGATTCCGGCACTTTCAACTGGCTGCGCTACGGCGACAAATTCGCCAGCCTGACCAAGCCGGCGCCCGAGTATCACGGGCTGACCTTTGCCGAGACGTTCGGCGATCTGTCCTACACGGTCTACGGCCACGCCGTCGGACTTCGGGACTTGGGCGCGTGCCAGTCGCCGATGAACGCGTGGATCACCTTGCAGGGCGTCGAAACCCTGGCCTTGCGCATGGAGCGGCACTGCGCGAACGCGCAAAAAGTCGCCGAATTCCTCGAAGGTCACAAGAATGTCGCCTGGGTGTTCTACGCCGGGCTGAAGTCGAACCCGTACCACGCGCTGCAGCAGAAATACCTGCCGAAGGGCGCGGGTTCGGTGTTTACCTTCGGGGTCAAAGGCGGCTACGAGGCCGGCATCGCGGTGGTCGAGAACGTCGAACTGTTCAGCCACTTGGCCAATATCGGCGACACCCGCTCGCTGATCATCCACCCCGCCTCGACCACGCATCGCCAGCTGACGCCGGAGCAGCTGAAAGCCGCCGGCGCCGGCGAAGACGTGGTGCGCCTCTCGATCGGCATCGAATCGGTCGAAGACATCATCGCCGATCTCGATCAGGCGCTGAACAAGGCCGGCGGAGCGAAAAGCAAAGCAGCCGAGTAAACCCGAGCCGACGTTCCGGCCGAGCGCCCAGCTCACCCCTTGATACAGATCATCGGTTCCAGGCGCGCCACTTTGCGCGCGAGTTGCGCCTGCGCGGCGGCGTCGACCACGGCGCCGACATCCTTGTAAGCGCCGGGCGCTTCCTCCGCCACGCCGCGCGACGACGGACTGCGCACCAATATGCCGCGCGCCGCCAATTCGTCGACGACCTGCCGCCCGCGCCACTGTTTCGCAGCAGCGTTGCGGCTCATGCTGCGGCCCGCGCCATGGCAAGCCGAACTGAAAGCGCGCGCTTCGCTCTCGACGGTGCCGACCAGTACGTAGGAACCGGTCCCCATGCTGCCGCCGATCAGCACCGGCTGGCCGACCGCGCGCAACGCGTCCGGGATAAATGAATGGCCCGGGCCAAATGCGCGGATTGCCCCCTTGCGATGGACGTATAGTTTGCGCATCCGACCGTCGACTCGGTGTTCCTCGACCTTGCAGGTGTTGTGCGAGACGTCGAACAACAGCGGCAGGTCGCAAGCGGGAAAGAAATGCCGGAACACGCGTCGCGTGTAATGGCCGAGAATTTCGCGATTGGCCAGCGCGCAGTTGATGGCGCTCCGCATCGCGCCCAGGTAGCGCCGACCGACCTCCGAATCGATCGGCGCGCAGGCCAATTCCCGATCCGGCAGCACGATGCCGCTGGCGGGCGCGGCGATCACCATTTCTTTCAAGAACTCGCTGCCGATCTGATGACCCAGCCCGCGCGAACCGCAATGGATCGTCACGATGACCTGCCCTTGAACCAAGCCGAACGCGGCGGCCGCATCGGCGTCGAAAATTTCCGCCACCGCCTGCACTTCCAAGTAGTGATTGCCCGAGCCGAGCGTGCCCATCTCGCGCCGCTGCCGCTCCTTGGCGCGCTCGGACACGTCGCCCGGCCGTGCCCCCGCCATCACACCGGCGTCTTCGATTCGCTCGAGATCGCGTTCCTCGCCCCAGCCGCGTTCGATTGCCCAGCGTGCACCCCCGCTCAGCATGGCATCCATTTCCATTGCGTCGAGCGAGATCGCTCCCTCGCTGCCCAGGCCGGCAGGAATCCGTTCAAACAGCGACTGGGCCAACGAATGCTGGAGTGTCCGCACCGCGCCGACCTCGAGACCGGTCAACATCGTGCGCACGCCGCATGAAATGTCGAAACCGACCCCGCCCGCCGATACCACGCCGCCCCGCTCCGGATCGAAGGCGGCAACGCCGCCGATCGGAAATCCGTATCCCCAATGGGCATCCGGCATGGCGTAAGAGGCGCGGACAATGCCGGGCAGCATCGCTACGTTGGCGGCTTGCTGGTAAACCTTGTCGTCCATTTCGCGGATCAGCGCTTCGTCGGCATAGATGATCGCCGGCACGCGCATCGCTCCGCTCGGCTCGATACGCCAGGTCGTCGCATCGACGCGGGTGAACCGCCCCGGATCCATTGAATACCGCCCTTCAGACGTCGACGATGCAGCCAGCCGACCAGATCCCGCGCGCATCTTGCGCGACGCTTAGCGCCGTATAGGTCGCACCCTTGGGTTCGCAGGCAGGTGCGTGGCGCGCCACATCGACCGATTCGCCCCAGAGCGTACCAGTCAAGTGCGTGCCGTCGAGACGCGCCGAGAAACGCGCGAACAACATCTTGCGTACCGCCATTTCATAGATGATGGCGTTCAGCCATTCGACGAAGAGCAGTTCCAGGTTCGGCGCGTCGCACTCAATCTCAACCTGCCGGCCCTCCTCGACCGCCGCGTCGGTGACCGCCGCCGTCAAAGCAAGTGCCGCCTCCTCGAACGCGGCGGACGGCGTCGGTCCCCATCCGCGCACGCCAATGTCCGCATCATGGGCAAAATGCTGCCACCCCCTGTTCGATGCTGGTTCGGTGCGTGGCATCGTGGCCGATCCTAAACAGAATTATGATGACGGTTACCGACCCGCCATGCCTTGACCTATCGCAAGGCCGCCGGTGCCATAAGTAACATATATAAAATAGCTAAGAGAATTGGCTGGAATGACCGACCAACACCGGTCCCTCATGGCTATGAAAGGGGTTCCGCGCATGAAGTCCGAACCGACGCTTTCGATCTCGCCCGAAAAAGTCTGCTTCATCGTCGTCAAGGCCAAGGAGTTCGACGCCAAGGACGTCGTCACCGACCCGGATCCGGCCTCGAACGCCTCGGACGATGCGATGTTGGCCGTGCTCGAAGACCACAAGGACGATCCGGTGTTCGACGAACTGGTCGGCTTCATCGGCGCGCTCAGCCAGGATGAACAGATCGATTTGGTCGCCTTGCTGCGCCTCGGCCGCACCGACGATACGCTCGCGGAGTGGGCGGATATTCGCAAGGAGGCCGCGCGGCAGCACAACAAGCGCACGGCCGCGTATCTGCTCGGCCAGCCGCTGCTGTCCGACTACCTGGAAGAAGGCCTGTCGAAGTTCGGGCAAAGCTGCGCGGAGTTCGAGATCGGCCGGTTATGACGGAACGCGGGCGCCGGTCCCGCTTCGCCGCGAAACGCGCCCATCGTTCCCCGGCAGGCGAGCCGCGTCGCCGCGTTCAATTTTCCGATAGCTTGCCCTGCCCCGACGTTTCGTCCCGGATCCAGCGCAGATAGTCGGCATTGCCCTGGACGATCGGCAGCGCCACCACACAGGGCACGGTATAGGAATGCAGTTCCTTGACCCGCGCGGTCAGCCGGTCGATCAGCACGTCGCGGCTCTTAGCGATCAGAACCACCTCGGTATCTTCGATAATCCTTCCGTCCCATCGATAGATCGACCGCATCGGCGCCAAGACGTTGACGCACGCTGCCAAGCGTTCCTCGACCAGCACGCGGCCGATGCTCTGGGCCTGCTCGACCGATGCCATGGTCATGTAGACGAAACGTTCGGACATTTTCTTAACTCCTTGAAAAGACGATCAGGATCGACTTTTTTGATAAATTACTTTAACTTGTTTGTTGTTCAATGGGGCGGCGCGCATCCCGACGCGCCGCAACAACAAGGGACTATCATTGTCATGGCGCATCCGGCTTCCGTCACCAACCTGGCCGATCATCGTCGTCCGCTCGACACCGCCGTCACCAAGCCCGTCGCAGGACCGCGCCCGACCCCATCGCAGCGCGAATGGCTTGCCCGCGGCTTGGCCCAGCCGGGCGGCAAGCTGCCCTTGTTCGACGCGAACGGTCGGCGCGTCAATGTCGTCACGGTCCGCCGCTGCGTCGAAATGGGCTGGGCCGAACCGTGGTTCAACAATCCGATCAAGCCGGATTGGGAAGTCTGCAAATTGACCGATCTCGGCCGCCGCATCGCCGGCGCCTGAGTTCCGCTCGTCGACTGGACTTGCTGGCGCCGCCGCGCGTAACTCCGAGTCCGATCGACAGCCAACCGAAGCTAGTGAATGTGACTGCGGGCGCCATGGGCGATCGTAGCCGCGCCGCTTTGCCCTAATTCCGCACAGCCAGCCCTTGTTTGCCCGGACGCGGCGCGGCATGCTTGCTGGCCAAATCAACCTCCCGAAGGG
This sequence comes from Alphaproteobacteria bacterium, assembly GCA_050186335.1. Classification (GTDB taxonomy): domain Bacteria; phylum Pseudomonadota; class Alphaproteobacteria; order Bin65; family Bin65; genus JBFWYO01. Next base: position 16,827 of record JBFWYO010000092.1, read on the forward strand.
GCATTCCATGACCGTTCGCGCATCGATCGCCGCCGCACTCGCCGCCGTCACGTTAGGTGCCGTCGCCGCCGGGCCAATCGCCGGCCCCGCGCTTGCCCAGCAGGACAACAAAAGAGTCATCCGCGCGGTCATGCACGCGCCGCTG
>JBFWYO010000093.1:0-16183 GCA_050186335.1 Alphaproteobacteria bacterium
GTCATCGTGACCGGCCTCTGCGTGCTGCTCGGCTATCCGGTCAGCTATCTGTTGAGCCAGGCGCGCAGCGGTTGGGCGATCGTCGGGCTGACACTGGTCATGATCCCGTTTTGGACCAGTCTATTGGTGCGGACCTATGCGTGGCTGGTGCTGCTGCAACGACAAGGCTTGATCAACCGCACCCTGATCGATCTCGGCATCATTCGCGAGCCGCTCTACTTGGCGCACAACGAAACCGGCACGATGATCGGCATGCTGCATATCATGTTGCCGTTTCTGATCTTGCCGCTCTACGCCAACATGCGCCGTATCGACATGGGCCTGGTGCGCGCCGCCGCGAGCCTCGGCGCCACGCCGCGTTATGCGTTCTGGCGGGTCTATTTCCCGATGTCGGTGCCGGGCCTCGTGGCGGGCGCCGTGCTGGTGTTCGTGCTCTGCCTCGGATTTTACATCACGCCCGCGGTTTTGGGTGGCGGTAAGACGCTGATGATCGCCATGATGATCGAGCGCAGCGTAAATCTGTTCTTCGAGTGGGGTGCGGCGAGCGCCTTGGCGATCAGCTTCGTCATCGTCGTAATGGTACTGTTCTATCTGCTGAACAAGCTGCTGCCGGTCGAACGGCTGTTGGGAGGCCATTGATGGCCGACGCAACCCAAGCGGCACTGGTATCGCCGCTTCGCCGGCTGTGGCTGTACTTGCTGGTCGGTACAATCCTGTTCTTTTTGATATTGCCGATCCTGATCGTGATCCCGATGTCGTTTTCGGATTCGCGCTACCTGGATTTCCCGCCGCAAACCTGGTCGACGCGCTGGTACGACACCTATTTCAACAAGCCCGGTTGGCTGGACGCTACGTGGGTCTCGTTAAAGGTGGCGATCCTGTCCTGCCTGTTCGCCACGCCGATCGGCGTGGCCGCGGCATATGGCTTGCACGTCGTGGTCTCGCGCCGTGCCGGGCATCTGCGCCTGATCATGCTGCTGCCATTGATGATGCCGCACATCATTCTGGCCATCGGCATCTACTATGTTTTCGCACGCCTCGGCCTGAACGCGACGATTGCCGGGCTTGTCGTCGCCAACACGATGCTGACCATGCCGTTCGTCGTGGTGACGACCTTGGCCGGCTTGCGCAGCTTCGACATGAACCAGGAATTGGTCGCTCGAAGCCTGGGCTACAGCCGATTTCGCGCATTCATCCGCGTGACCCTGCCGCAGATCAAGGGCAGCGTCCTGTCGGGCGCATTGTTCGCATTCGTGATGACGCTCGACGAGGTCGTCGTGGCGCTGTTCGTGTCCGGCGGATACAACGCGACCTTGACCAAGATCATGTTCACGGCGCTGCGCGACGAGATCGATCCGACCATCGCGGCGATCAGCTCGATCCTGATCCTGACCAGCCTGAGCATAGGCCTTCTCGCCGCGCTGCTTGGCCGCAAGCGGGCTTGAGTTACGCCGCAACGACGACCGTGTGTTGCGGGTGCAGCGACAATTCGATCGGCTGACCGATGGCGGGCAGGCGCGCCAAATTATGCCGGTGCGCCGGTGCGCGCATGGTGATTTCTGCGCCGCCCGCCAACTGCACCAGGACCAGTACCGAATCGCCCTGGTAGATGATGTCGTTCAGCCGGCCGGGCAAGCGGTTGACGTCGGCGGCATCCGCCACCTGCAGGCTTTCGGCGCGCACCACGAGCGCCAGCTCGGCCGCGTCCGGCAGCACATAGGCGCTTTCCAGGACGACGCTGCCGAAACGAATTCGCCCGGCATCGCTGCGCTCAACCGGGATCAATGTCGATTCGCCGAGAAACTCGGCCACAAATCGATCGGCCGGGCGTTCGTAGATATTACGCGGCGTATCGAATTGCGCGATGCGGCCTTGGTTGAGCACGGCAACCCGGTCGCTCATGGTCAAGGCTTCGCGCTGGTCGTGAGTGACATAAACCGTTGTCGCGCCGAGCTTGGCGTGCAGGCGGCGCAGCTCGATCTGCATAAGTTCGCGCAATTGCTTGTCGAGCGCCGAGAGCGGTTCGTCCATCAAAATGATCTTCGGTTCGAACACCACCGCGCGCGCCAGGGCCACGCGCTGGCGCTGACCGCCCGATAGTTGATCGATGCGCCGCTGGCCGTAACCGTCGAGCTGGACCAGCCCCAGGGCGCGCTTGACGCGTTCGGCGATGTCGGCGCGCGGATATTTGCGCGCCTCGAGTGGGAAAGCCACGTTGGCATTGACGCTCATATGCGGAAACAGCGCATAGTTTTGGAACACGACGCCCAGATTGCGCCGATGCGGCGGCAGCAGAGTCACATCGTCATCGCCGAAATAAACCAATCCGGCTTCCGGCCGAATGAAGCCGGCGACGATGTTGAGAATGGTCGTCTTGCCCGAGCCCGAGGGACCGAGCAAGGTGACGAACTCGCCCGCCGCGATATCCAGATGCACATTGTCCAGCACCGTCACGGCGCCGAACTGCTTCGACGCACCGACGATACGGATGGGCAGCGACGTGGCTCCGACCGAACGGGTCATGGCTACCGGGTACTCGGGCATCGGTCTGCGGTCAAGGCTAAGCCGCATGGACCGGGTCCCCCTCGAACCCGGCCCATGCGGCTTGGGGAGGAAGCCGACCTACTGCATCAAGCGCGCCATCCGCGCCAACGCCTTCTCCCCATCCGGCGTCGAGTACCATTCCGGCATCAACACCGCTTGGCGTTTAAGGTTTCCCGGCGCCGTCGGCAGCTTGTCCAACATCGCCTTGGTGACGATACCGGTATCGTAGGCTTTCGGATTGGTCGGGCCATAGGGGATGTATTTCACCAGGTTGGCCTGGGGCGTCGCCTGGAGACTGTGGTTGATCAGTTCCATGGCGTTCTTCGCATTCGGCGCGCCTTTCGGAACCATGAAGCCTTCGATATCCAGCACCGCCTGGTTGAACTCGAAATGCACGGGAACGCCCTCGGCTTGCAATGCCGCAGTGCGCCCGTTGGCGATCAGGATCAAATCGACTTCCTTGTCCTTAAGCAGCTGCATGGCCTGGCCTTGCGAGCCCCACCATACGGCGATATGCGGCTTGATCTGCTCGAGCTTCTTGAACGCGCGATCGACGCCGCCCGGCGCCTGTAACACCTTATATACGTCGGCCGGCGCCACGCCGTCGGCCATGAGAGCGACTTCCATCAAGTACCGGCCGTTGCTGAACAGCGAGCGGCGACCCGGAAATTTCTTCACATCCCAGAATTCCGCCCAGGTTTTCGGCCCGCCGGCCTTGAACACATCGGTGCGGTAGGCAATGCCGTAGGAGAAAGTCCACACGCCGACGCAATTCGGCCGCACGAATTCCTTCGGCAGGTTCTTCGCGTCGACGATCTTATAGTCGATCGGTTGGGTCAGCCCGTCCTTGGTGGCGCGATCGCAATCCGCCAGGCTGGACCCGATGACGTCCCAGGAAACCGCGCCCGAACCGATGTGCGCCTTGATCGACGGATAGCCGTTATGGCTGTCCTCACGAATAGTCATGGCGAGTGTCGTTTTTGCGCTTTCGAAATACGCCTTACGCTCCGCCTCTTGGGTGACGCCGCCCCACCCCGTGAAGGTGACGACCTTTTGCGCCGTTTGGGCCAAGCCGTTCCAAGACAGCGCCGTGGCCGAAATCGCCGCGGCCGCCATCAGGATCTTCATCTTATGCGATTGCATCGTTTCGACCTCCATGCTGTGCCGCACCGGTGCATTATCCGGCGACGGCGGCTTTGCGATGGATCCGCCGCATCGTCGGCGGGCGCGCATTGCAAAAGCCAAGGGACAAATTCAACTTGCTGCCCAGCGGCAACACATACGCGGCAGCGCGATTACAAGTTTCGGCAAGTCGAACTCCACCCTCAAGCATCGCGGCGCGTTTTATACGGATGCCCGACCGCCGCTGATCTTTCGATTACTCGTCGATACATCCCGGTTATCGCCGGATACGGCACGGGATCAAAACGCGAGGGGGTCGCCGAGATCGACCTTCGGCAGGAGCAGACGGACCGACGTGCCCTTGCCCGGGGTGCTGTCGATCTCGATCTCGCCGCCCGACTGCTTGATGAAGCCGTAGATCATACTCAGGCCGAGGCCGCTGCTTTTGCCGCCTTCCTTGGTAGTGAAGAACGGCTCGAGCGCGCGCATGGCAACGTCGCGCGTCATGCCGACGCCGCTATCGGTAACCGTCAAGACGACATACGAGCCGGGCGGCATGTCATGCTGGCGGTCGGCCCAGCCCTGCTCGAAATAGACGTTCGCCGATTCGAGCCGCAGCACGCCGCCGTTTGGCATGGCATCGCGCGCGTTCACCGACAGATTGAGCAGTGCGGCCTCGAGCTGGCTTTCATCGACCAGAACGCGCCAGAGTCCAGGGCTGAGCAAGGTTTCGATCTCGATTGCGCGCGGCAAGGTGCGGCCGAGCAACTCCTTCATGCGCAGTATCAGCTGATTGACGTCGACTACTTTAGGTTGGAGCGGCTGTTGGCGCGCGACGGCCAACAATCGCTGGGTCAATCCGTTAGCGAGGCGAATCGCCGTTTCGCAGCCCTCGAGATAGGCGCGCGGCTCGGTGCCCTCGCGTAACGCCTGAACCACAAGCTCGAGATTGCATTCCAGCAACAACAACGCGTTGCTGAAATCGTGGGCGACGCCGCCGGTCAGCTGACCCAGCGCTTGCAACCGTTGCGCCTGAAGCTGTTTCTCGTCGCGGCGTTTGACCGCCGTAATGTCGGTGTTGATGGTCACGGTCCCGCCGCTCGGCGTACGCCGCTCGACGATCTGCAGCCAGCGGCCGTCCGACAGCTCCATTTCGAACACGCCTTTGGGCGCCCGGTGATACCTCAGGCGCTGGCGAATCCACGCTTCTTCGCGACCGCGCGCGGCGGGGTAGTAGCCGCGCTGCGCCGCGTCACGCACGATTGCTTCGAATTCAGCGCCGACCTGAATCGGCGACACCAGACGCCCATGGAAAAAATTGTAATTTTCATTGAACAGAATCAGCCGGTCGTCGGCGTCGTAAAGCGCGAAACCCTCGGAGATGCTCTCCATGGCGCCGAGCAGCAATTCCTGCGCCTCGCGTGCGCGCTGCGCCTTGTTCCAGCTCTCGGTCACGTCGCGGCCGGTGCCGCGCCAGCCGCACAGGACGCCGCGCCGGTCGAACCGCGGCTCGCCGGTCAAGCAGGCGACACGATGCCGCCCGGAATCGTCGAGATAGGAAAAATTGACGTTGCGGAACGCTTTGCCGGCCGCAAACGGGAATTCCGCCGACGACGGCTTCGCCAGCGCATCGAAGTCCTTGCCCAACCAGGCAAGCGGCGCAACGCCCGCTTCGTCGGCCAGATTGTCGGACAGCACGGTCAGCGCGAGATCGGCGGTCGCTTCCCAATACCAGGCACCGGACAGGCGCAGCATGTCGCCCGCCCGCATGTTGCGGGGGATGCCTGGCTTACGGGTACGGGGGAGCACACTCATGGATGCAATTATGCACCCTGCCGCCGCCGGGGGAAGCGCGCGGAAGATAGACTACGGCCGGCCGGTCAGGCCGCACTTTGCGCTTCCAACCGCTGGCGCAGGGACAATAGTTCGGTCACGGCCCGTTCCAAATCCGCGAGCGAGGCGACCGAGTACCCCTCGGCCAGCCGCGGACTGTGGCGATGCATTGCGGCATGCGCCTTGCCGGAAAGACGGATGCGTTTGGCCGCCTCGTCGAGTGCGATGCCCTCCGCCTGTTCGATTGCCTTATTGAAAGCGATCGCCTCGGCCTCGCTGACCCCTTTTGGCAGGCGTAGCGAGAGCCGACCGCGTTCGATGCTGACCGGATAGCCGCCCGGGTAGCCGAACGGCCCGGTGGCGTGACCCAGATATGGGCGTCCGTCGAGATACGCCAAGGCCATGGGCACCACGGTGGCGCCGGTGAGTTGGTTCAGTGCGTCGTCGGCGCCGGCCGGAAAACTGATCGCGGCGAAGCGCTGCTGGAAGTCTGCGACCTCTTCGCCATTGATCCAGGCGCGGGCGCTCATGCCCGCGCGCCCCGACGGCGGCAGACGAAAAGCGGCGACGTGCGGCTCGTACTGCGCGAGCACCTGCACGGTGCCCTGCCGCCGTTCGCCGGCGAGCGCCATCGCGGACACCGCGATCAGATCGACATTGCCGAAACCGACCGGCGAGGGCAGGCCCATGGCCTTGAGGATCGAATTGGCGATATCGGGAAAGGCGCCGTTGATGATGACCGTATCGAGCCCGGCAAGCTCGACTGCGCGAAGCAGGCGCGCGGTAAGTATGGTATGCATCGGCGTCGCCAAGCCGTACCCGCCGGCGGCGATCATGCGCGCCCAATCGTTCTTGGCGCCCAGGGTCCACGGCGACTGCATCGATGCGGTCTGGATGATGATCCGCGGCCTGAGCTGACGCAGGTTGTTGGCCAGCGCTTCCGGCGTTTCCCAGTCGAGCGGCGATGGGCGCGTAAAATTCTGCAGGCCGAAAGAGAAGGCGCGCCCGTTCGCGGCGAGCGAAAGCCAGTTCATACGCCCGGCGCTTCGTCCACCGATCGCGAGCTGCAGCGGCTGCTTGGCGTCGACGGTGGCGAACGCGAACAGCACGGTTTCGGCCAGTGAACCGGTCCCGGTAATGAGCACGTCGCACCCCGTCATCGTCTTTCTCCCAGGCATGAAAGATGCGGCGCGCGGCGCGCCGTTCGAGGGGCGATAGTGCGGGCGGACATCGGTGCAGGCAATTCGCGTTCGATTTGTTTCGACTTCGGAGACGCCACCGGTCATCGGACGGCACACGCGTTTGACCAAACGATCACTTCTCTAACGCGTGCAAATTGCGGAACCATGCGACATGGCTGAGCGCGCACCGGCCCGCCCGAAATTCCTGCTCGATCGCGTCGCCATAGTAACCGGCGGCGCGAAAGGCATGGGCCGCGCGATTTCGCTGGCGCTCGCCGACGCGGGCGCCGATGTGGTGATCGCCGCGCGGGAATTGGCCGCGCTCGAACCGGTTGCCGCCGAGGCTCGCGCACTCGGCCGCCAGGCGCGCGCGGTTACATGCGACGTTACGTCGGAAGCCGACGTCGTTCGGATGGTCGAGGCCGCAAAGGAACTGCGCGGCGGCCGAATCGATATCCTGGTCAACGTTGCCGGCATTCCCGGACCGATCGAGAAATCGGTGCATGAAACCGACCTCGCCGGCTTCGACGAAGTGATGCGCGTCAACGTCACGGGCACGTTCCTGCCGATCAAGCATGCTGCGCCGTCAATGATCGCGCAGCGTTCCGGCAAGATCGTCAATATCGGCAGCAATTCGGGAACCGCCGGCTATGTTCGCCGCGTCGGCTACTGCGCATCCAAATGGGCGGTGCGCGGGATCACGCGCACGGCCGCACTCGAGCTCGGCCCCTTCAACATCAACGTGAATTGCGTGAATCCCGGCATCGTCGACGGGCCGCGCATGGATTTGCTGTGCCAGCGCAAGGCCGCCGCGCGCGGCACCACGCCGGATGCGATCCGCAAGGAATACGAATCGGCACAGGCACTGCCGCGCATCACGACGGCCGAAGACGTAGCCGAGACCGTGCTGTTCCTGGTCGGCGACACCGGCCGCAACATCACCGGGCAAGACATCGACATCGACGGCGGGTGGCAAATATGAAAAAGCGGTGAAGTCGGCACGCAAAGAGACGTTCGATCTTTTCGCCGCGCTTTTCCTTACCCGCGATGTCGGCTACGTCGGGCGCGTGGCCGAAGTGCCGGAGTGCCTCATGAACGGGTTCGACGAGGGCATGATAATGATCGAGGTGGCGCCGTTCGGAGGCATGGATGCAATGACGGGATCGGTTGAACCGGGCCCCCATCGGCCTACAATTGCCCCATGCGCTTGATCGATATCGAAACGCCCTTTCTGGTTCTGGACCGCGGTCGATTGGCCGCCAACGCAAGCTTCATGGCGGGCCGCGCCGCTCGGCTTGGCGTGCGGTTGCGGCCGCATGTGAAGACGATCAAGTCGGTCGATGCCTTGCGCTATGCGCTGCCCGCGGTCGACGCCATTACGGTTTCCACGTTGCGCGAGGCCGAGTATTTCGCCGGGGCCGGCTATCGCGATATCCTGTACGCGGTCGGCTTGGCGCCCGGCAAGATCGCACATGTGGCGAAACTGCGGGCGCAACATGTCGACCTGCATGTCGTCGTCGATACCGTCGAGGCGGCTCAGGCGTTGGCATCCGCCGAAGCGCCGCCGAGCGGGTTTTCGGCCTACATCGAAATCGATACCGGCGGCGGCCGCGGCGGCGTGTTGCCCGACGACGCGCAGTTGCTGAATGTTGCGCACGCGCTGACGCGATCGAACGCGATCGAGCTGCGCGGCGTGTTGACTCACGCGGGTCAATCATATCGGTGTCGCACAATCGACGATGTAAAGATGATTGCCGAAGCCGAGCGCGCCGGCGCGGTCTTCGCCGCCGGTCGCCTGCGCGGCCAGGGCTTCGCGTGCCCCGAGGTGAGCGTCGGCTCGACGCCGACCGCGATTCATGCCGCATCGCTCGACGGCGCCACCGAAATGCGCCCGGGCGTGTTCTTCCTGATGGACGTGTTTCAGCAGCAGGTCGGCGCGTGCGGCGCAGGCGATCTGGCGCTCTCCGTAGTCGCCAGCGTGATCGGCGTGCGACCCAATGAGAATATTGTGTTGGTCGATGCCGGCGCTCTGGCGCTCTCGCAGGATCGCAGCACCGCCGGCCAAGACGGCGCCGATTGGGGCTTCGGACGCGTGGGCGGTGTCGATGGCGGACCTTGGCCGGGCGCAAAGGTCAGCGCCGTACACCAGGAGCACGGATTCGTTCACTGTCCGGACGCGCAGCTGCTCGCCAGGCTGAGGCCAGGTTCGCGCGTCCGTATTTGGCCCAACCACGCGTGCATGACCGCCGCCGGCCACGAACACTATACGGTCGTCGAAGGCAACGATGCGGTCGTTGCCACCTGGCCGCGCGTCAACCATTGGTGAGATCCAAACCATCGCCATGCGCATTTTGATCGCCGACGATCACACGCTGCTGCGGGACACCATCAAAGGGTTTCTCGAACGTTCGGAATTGCAGGCCGAAGTGGTCGCCGCCGGCAGCCTGCCGGAGGCGCTACGCTTGGCGCAACAACCGCCTTCGGTCGATCTGATCCTGCTCGATCTGGATATGCCGGGCATGAACGGGCTTGCCGGCATCGAGACCATGCGCAAGGCCAAGCCGAACACGCCCATTGCGATCGTCTCGGCCCTGGCAACGCCGGACAACGTGATGCAGGCGCTGGCCCTGGGCGCATCCGCCTTCATTCCCAAGACCATGGGCGCGAAGGCGATGCTGGTTGCGCTGCGCCTGGTTCTGGCCGGCGAGCGTTACGTGCCGGCGGGGCTGCTCCAAAAAGTGCAGGAACAGAGCACCAAGGCGGAGAGCGACCGGTTATCGGCCGCCACCATGACTCAGGACGAAGCCCGCATCCTCGATCTGCTCAAGCAGGGCCGCGCCAATAAGGAAATCGGCCGCGCACTCGGCATCGAGGAGTATACGGTCAAATATCATGTGCGCGGGATTTTCAAGAAGCTCGGCGCCAGGAACCGTACCCAAGCCGTGCGCATCGCCATCGAACGCAATTTGCCGTGAGCCGCCGGCGCACGGCGCACAGAAGCTACTTTGACCGCTGCGTTTCGCGATCGGCCTTGAGCGCGTGCTCGTAAGTTCCGAGGCCGTCGACGATGGCCTTGGTCCAGCAGTCCATCATGGCACGCCGACCTTTCGGCGTAAGCCTGAAGCGGGTACCGTTTGGAACGACGAGCCCGTGCCGCACAAACGTCGCAACGACGTCGCCGCTCTTTTCCGGCGGCCGTCCGCGTTTGGCGATAGCCAGCATGCAATGCAACTTTGCGGCATGCAAAGCGGTACCCTTTCCGTTCTGGATTCAGTCCCGTTACATTAACGTTACTTGATCCATAACGGTTCTTCCAGTTCTCCCGCGCCGTCGCGCGCCATGGCCGGTATACTTTTTTTCCGGCGGTTCGGCATTGTTCGCTAGCATTCGCGCCCCGGGCTATGCGGTTCCGCCCGGAAACCGCCAACCGGCCCTCCGGTCGATCGTCCTGGGTTGCACGCGAGGAGATTCGATAACGCGAGCACGCGCGTACTGGGCCGATTTGGCCCGCAAGGAGTCGGCACCTCATGCCAAAGCCGCGTGATCGAGATGCACGGAAGCACGGAAGGCTTTCCCGCTATCGCGCGATGCGCGATTTCGGCATCACCGGCGAACCGCCTGGCAGAATGAACCGCTCGACGGGATTGCACTTCGTCGTCCAGAAGCATCACGCCCGTAACCTGCATTATGATCTCCGCCTCGAATGGAGCGGCGTGCTGAAAAGCTGGGCGGTGCCGAAGGGTCCGAGCAAGCGGCCCGGCGAACGCCGCTTAGCCGTCGAGGTCGAGGATCATCCGCTCGAGTATCGGCATTTCGAAGGCGTCATCCCACCGAAGCATTACGGTGCGGGCATGGTGAAAATCTGGGACCGCGGCACATGGCGGCCGGAAGGCGACGTCGCCGCCGGACTTCGCAAAGGCTCCTTGAGTTTTTCCTTGAGCGGCGCAAAGCTGCGCGGCCGCTGGACGCTCGTGCGCACGAAAGGCCGGCGCGCGCAGAGTTATTGGTTGTTGATCAAACGACGCGATCCGCCGCGTCAACGAAGCGCGTGATGCGAAAAGCCGCAGGGACGAATCCAGCCAGAACAATCGGCGTGCACGGACGCGCAGCCCTAGAGCGCATTACGCATCCCGACCGCATCGTGTTTCCGCGCGCCGGCATCTCGAAATTGGCGGTCGCTGCGTATTTCCAGCGCGCGGCGGAGCGAATGCTGCCGCATGTCGTGGGCCGGCCGCTGAGCCTGGTGCGTTGCCCGGCGGGCGTCGCCGGGCAGTGCTTCTACCAAAAGCATGTCGTCGGCCGCTTCCCTAAGGGCGTGCGACTGGTCGACGTCGGCGAGGGCGCGGACAAACTTTATCCGGTCGTCGTCGACGCAACCGGATTGCTGGCCTTGGCGCAGATATCGACCATCGAGCTGCATCCGTGGGGTTCGACCGTGCGCAATCTGGATCGGCCGGATCGCTTGATTTTCGATCTCGATCCGGGGCCGGGCGTGGCGTGGCCACGCATGATCGCGGCGGCGAAGGTTCTGCGCCGGCGGCTGGCGGAGGCGGATCTGGATTGCTTCGTCAAAACTACCGGCGGCAAGGGCCTGCACGTGACGGTACCGGTCAGACCGGAACTCGACTGGGCAACGGCCAAGCAATTCTGCCGCGCGGTGGCAACTGCTCTGGCGCGCGAAGCGCCCGAAACCTTCGTCGCCACGTCGGCCAAAGCCAAGCGCGCGGGCCACATCTACATCGATTACCTGCGCAATGCGCGCGGCGCGACCGCCGTGGCGCCGTACTCGTTGCGCGCCCGCGAGCCCGCGCCGATCGCGATGCCGATCAGCTGGTCGAAGCTCGATCGCATCGACTCGGCGGCCTTCGCGACGCTGGGGAATGCGGAAAAATTTCTGTCCGGCCCGGATCCATGGCGTGGGATCGAAAATTGCACGCAGCGTTTGACAAAATCCATGCTTAAGCGGATTTCCGATCAATTATAGCTTCCGCGCACGGCGCACCCGATTTCGGCGAGCAAGTCTCGTCGGCGACGTGCGTTACACGCCAAGGCATAGTTGCGACCGAAAGCGTCCATGCGGAACGCCGCCCCAAAGTTGCCGAAACATGGCCGGCAATAGCCATTCGACTGCAATCGGATGCGGATTTCAGGCCGGCGCCGCAGGCGCGCGCAGGCGCATGAGCACCGTATCGAGGTGGCTCATGACCGCTTCGTCCTTCTGATTGAGCAGCGTGAGCCGGCATTTCACGATGCCGCGATCCGGTTTGCTCTGGGACGGACGCTTCTCGATCCATTCGAACTTCAGGCGTAGCACGTCGCCGGGGCGCACCGGCTTCATGAAACGCACCTCATCGTAGCCGGTCGAGGCGATGACGGTTTTTTCCAGCGGCACATGCCGGATCAGGAATTGCTTGATCGCCATGATGTAGATGCCGGGCGCCGTCAGACTGCCGAACACACGTTGCCCGACCGCTTCGTCGACATGGATCGGCATCGGATCCCATTGACGGGCAAATTCGACCATCGCGTCGCGATCGACGGCGAAGCTGCCGACGATCAGAAATTCCCCCGGCACGACATCCTCGTAATAGATTGGCTGCAACTGCTCGACCTCCCTGGATGCGAGCCAGCCTGAACAGGTGCCGCACCGTCTCAATATTGGCGCAATATCGCCCGCGTTCAACGCCAGAATGGCCCGGTTCGCGGCGGCGCACATGGCGTCTCGCGGCTTATTCGGATATTTCCGAGGCCATCCCCGACCGACGATGTTGAGCCGTGTGCATCGGCGAAAATCGGCGCGACATTCGTGGCGTTTCCCATCTTCGATGGCGAACTTCACGCCGGGTCTGATGGACGCGCGATTACCACCGACGCGCACGATACGGCTTGCACGAGCCAACCCGATCCGGCGCCGATGACCGGCACCTTGCGCCGAGCGCTGCAAGCCGATTGCTGCCATCATGCGCTTCGCTGCGATGCCGCCGAAGGCGCGGCCGAACCGACTCATAAGATGGCGGCAATGGCCGGCCCGCCCTCAGATTGCCATACCCAATAAGCGACTTACATGCTAGCATGTAAAGAAATACAAGTCTTAATGGTTCAGGAGGAAACCGATGAGCTTGGCCGCGCTGTGCGCATCCCATGCGCCACTAATTGCCTACGGCCTCAACGACGTCGCCGAGGAAGGCGACGTGCGCGCGGCGTATAAGCGGCTCGGCGATTTCGCGCGCGCGTTCAAGCCGGATTACGCGATCCAATTCTCGCCGGATCACTTCAACGGATTCTTCTACGACCTGATGCCGAGTTTCTGCATCGGCACCGCGGCTGCGTCGCTCGGCGACTGGAAGACCGGCCTGGGATCCTTCAACGTGCCCGAAGACATCGCGCTGGATGTGGCGCAGGCGGCGCGAGACGCCGATATCGACGTGGCGCTGTCGTATCGCATGAAGGTCGATCACGGTTTCACGCAGATTTGGGAGATGATGTACGGCCGGTTCGACGTGATTCCCGTGGTCCCGGTGTTCATCAACTGCGCGGCGCCGCCGTTGCCGCCGATCCGGCGCGTCCGCGCGCTGGGCGAAGCGATCGGCCGATTCGCGGCGCGCAGCGGCAAGCGCGTCCTGTTCGTCGCGTCCGGCGGCTTGTCGCATGATCCGCCGATTCCCAATCTCAAGTCGGCACCCGCCGATCGCCGCGAAGCGCTGATCGACGGCCGCAATCCGACCGAGGAGTTTCGCATGCGCCGCGAAAAGCGCGTGCTCGACGCCGCGGCCGATGCGGGCGCGGGCAAAGGCGAGTCATTGCCGCCCGACCCGAAATGGGACCGCGAATTTCTCCAGATGCTGGAAGCCGGGCGCCTTAGGGACATGGACCGCTGGGGCGACGACGCGATCACCGCGAAGGCGGGGTGCGGCGGCCACGAAGTGCGCTGCTGGATTGCCGCCTTTGCCGCGCTCGCGGCCGCCGGCCGCTATTCGTCGAGCGTCGAATACTACCAGCCGATCACCCGTTGGTTGACCGGCATGGGAATGATCCGCGCGCATCAGGACTAGCCGCGCGCAACCGGACGCCGAAGGCCAAACCGAGAAGGAATTATCCGCATGTCCGTTCGAAATGGCACGCAGTTCATCGCACGTTTGAAGGAGCGGCCGCGCGAGGTCTGGATCGACGGCGAACGCGTCGACGACGTCGCGGCCCACCCCGCCTTCGCCGCCAGCGCGCGCCAGCTGGCCAACCTGTACGACCTGCAGTCGGACCCCGCGCATCGCGACACGCTAACCTATGCGGTGGATGCGAGCGGCAAGACCGCCGGCACGGCGTTCATGCCGTCGAAGGATTCGGCCGATCTGTTGAAGCGCCGCAACGCGTTCAGGATCTGGGCCGAAGCGACGTTCGGCCTGATGGGGCGCTCGCCGGATTTCCTCAACACGACGCTCCTGGCGTTCGCCGAGGCCAAGCACGTCTTCGGCCGCGGCGGCGCACAGTACGCCGACAATATCTCCAGATATTACGAATATGTGCGCGACAACGATTTGTTTCTCAGCCATGCGCTGGTGACGCCGCAGAACGACCGCTCGAAGGCGTCATCCGAGCAGAGCGAACCGATGCATCTGCGCGTCGTGAAGGAAACCTCCGCGGGCATCGTGGTCAGCGGCGCGCGCATGCTCGCGACGCTCGGCCCGATCGCCGACGAAATGATCATGTACAACCTGCCGACCTTCACCAAAGGCGACGACGACTACGCGCTGGCCTTCGCCGTGCCGACCGAGACCGAAGGGCTACGGCAGATTTGCCGCGAAGCGTACGATACGGGCGGACGCTCGAGCTTCGATCACCCGCTGGCGTCGCGCTTCGAGGAGAGCGACGCGTTGCTGATCTTCAAGGACGTGTTCGTGCCGTGGGAGCGCGTGTTCATCTATCGCGACGTGCCGCTGTGCAACGCGGTTTACGTCGATACGGCGCTGCGCAACCACACCGCGCACCAGACCAACGTGCGCGCTTGGGTAAAAATGCAGTTCGCGGTAGGCCTGGCGATCGCGGTGGCGCGCTCGATCAAGGCGGATCAGTTCCTGCACGTGCAGCAGATGCTGGGCGAATGCCTGGGCTACGTCGAATTCGTCCGCAGCGCCCTGGTGTGCTCGGAAGCGCAATGCGAACCGACCGGAGTCGGCACCGTACGTGCGTCGTTGCCGCCGTTGCAGGCAATCCGCACATTGCTGCCGCGCGTCTATCCGCGCGTGATCGAAGTGCTGCAAACGGTCGGCGCCGGAGGCCTGATGATGATGCCGAGCGGCGCGGATTTCGAGAACGCGGACATCGCGGCCGACGTGGACTTCTATTACCAGGGCGCCGGTCAGATGCCGTCGGTCGAACGCATCAAGCTGTTCAAGCTTGCTTGGGATCTTGCCGGCGACGCGTTCGGTTCGCGGCAACTTCAGTACGAGCGTTATTACGCCGGCGACCCGGTACGGTTACTCGCCGGGAATTATCTCGGCTGCGACGATCGGGAGATGATGAAGCTGGTCGACGCTGCGAAGGCGCTGGCCGGCGCGCCTGGCGCGCGTGCGGATGTCCCGCAATCCGCTCCGAAGCTGCGGCGCGCGTAGCGACCGCCACTCCCGCAATCCGCTAGCCCGCCATCCTGCGGCGTTCGGCCACGATGCGGCCGGTTTCCAGGAGATGATCCTCCATGGCGCGCCGGGCGACCGGCGCATCGCCGCGCTCGATCGCGCTCCGCACGGCCTCGTGTTCGGCATGCGCGGCCTCGATGCGGCCGGCAAAGATGCTGCTGCCGCGCACCGTACCGATATAGAAATCGCTGCGATCCCAGTGGCCGATCGACATCGGCGCAACCACGCTCGAGCTCGCCATGCGATGGATGTAAGAGTGGAAATCGCGATTCAGCTTGCGGTAGACCCGCGCGCTTTCCTCCGGCGTGTGCCGCACTTCCAGATAATGTTCGAGCTTGGCCGCGATGGCGTTGAACCCGAGCAGATCCTGCGGTTTACGTCGTTGCGCCGCCATCTCGGCGATCTTGCCTTCGATGGTCGCGAAGATGGCGTAAAAATCGAGAATCTCTTGCGGGTCGGCGTCGACCACGATGCAGCCGACCTGCGGCACGATTTGCAGAAACCCCTCGCCTTCGAGGCGCTTGAGCGCCTCCATGACCGGATAGCGGCTCATGCCCAGGCGTGTCGCCACCTCTTCCGCGGAAATCGCGTCACCCGAGACAAGCACGTTGTCGATCAGCAAATCGCGCACGTAGTCGAACGCGAAATCGGCGAGGCGCCCTTTGGTATCGGCTTCGGCGGACGGCAGCATGTCCGCCGAAATTCGCCGCGTCGCCAATCTTCTTTTAATCACCGAAGCATACTCCAGGTTCGGCCACACTAGCGCGGTGCCCGTCCGCCGCAAAGTTGCCGCCGCATCAAACGCGGCGTGCAATTGTCGGCGACCGTAACGGTCTCTGCGCGCGACGGACCGACGAGCCCTGCTTGCCGGTA
>JBFWYO010000094.1:0-15891 GCA_050186335.1 Alphaproteobacteria bacterium
GCAGCAGCGATCTTCCAGCGCCACCGCCTTGCCGGCTTCGGTGCGGAACAGCACGACCGGTTCGTTCATGTAGACGCGCGCCAGCGGCTGGCGCGTCACTTCGTGGTCCCAGGCGGCCACGTACCATTCATTGCGCACGAACGACGTCATCGCTCTCTCCTTCGGCCGGGCCGTCTAACGGTTCCCGTCCTCGCCCTTGATCTCGCTCACCTGCAATCCGCCGGCGCGCGCATGCACGCGGCCGCCGCTGGCCATCGCCAAAATCAGCACGATCTCGTCGGCGCGCGGCCCGTCCGGCACGCCGACTTCCATGGCGTCGAAATGGCTGCGCACATAGGCCGCCTGCACATGTCCGAACGGCACGTCGAGGCGGGCGCCGAGGCCGGCCACCTTGGTCGAACTCGGCACGATCGCCTTCGAGCGCGCGCCGATCAGCTCGCGCATCGAGTAGCCGCCCGGCGCATGCCACAAGGCACCGTGCTCCAGCTCGCCGTCGGCGCCGATGATGGTGCCCTTGCCGTAGGCCTGCACCACGGCGGGATCGCCGCCCAGCGCGTCGACCAGGCTGCGCGCCATCTCCATGCCGAGCGGCTTGAGCGCTTCCATGAGCGGCAGAATGTCCTCGACGTATTTCCCTGCGTACGGGTTCTTGATCACCGCGCAGATCGCGGCGCGGCGCGGCGGATTGTCGGCGCGCGGACCGCCGTCGTGCAGCGTTTCCTCGACCAGCAGCAGAAACTTGCGGACTTGCACCAAATCGCTCATGCGGCGTTCCCCATCGCGTGTTGCTGCGCGCGTGCCGGAAGGGCGCCGTGCGCTTGTCCGACGATTGTATGGACTCCCTGGAGGGCGAGCAACGCGCCGCGGATCAGCCCGCGTGCCAATAATTCGTTTGCCTTGGCGGCGCCCTTGGCCAGCGCCGCCTCGATCTGCGCCGGCGCCAGCCGGCCGACCCGGAGCGTCACCGGCCGGTCGCCGAGATCGCTGTCGGGATCCTGGGACGCGGCCGGCGCGCGCAGGATCGACGGGTCTTCGATCGTCACCGCGTTGGCGATCGGCTTCGCCGCGGCATCGGCGGTCGCGGCATCCTTGGCCAGCACCGTCACCGCATCCACGATGCCGAGCGAAAAGCTGCGGCCCTTCCAGCCGCTGGTGGCGATGCCGCGAATCTGATCGTGGTGGCCAATCGAAATCACGCCGTCGATGGCCGGGCGGGCGAGGTCGGTCACGATGCCGGTGTCGAATTTCTCGCCGGGTGCGAGATGCAGCGAGATGTCGCCGCCGTCGTTGACGTAGGCCCTTTGAAGCGTGCGACCGTCGATCATCGCGGCGAGCGTTTCGTCGGCCACCGCGCCCGCCACCGCGGCCATCGGCGTGATGAAGGTTTCCGCGAACGGCACGCAGGCGCGCCACATGCGTTGTGCGACGCCGCCGCCGAGCGGGCACGCAGCGTTCGAGACCGCGCGGCGCAGGATCGGCAATTCGGCGACCAGCTCAGGCAAGATCGTTTCGAAGCGTCGCCACGCCTGCTCGTAGGCGCGCGCGACTTCGTCGGGCGCGCCGAACGCCTCGAGCACCAGATCGATCGGCCCATGCTGGAAATGGGCGCGTCGGCCGTCGGGCAGCATCGCCCGTATGGCGCCGGAAGGGTGCATCAGCCGCGCTCGTTGTCCCTGCGTCCGTCGTCCCACGGCCACGGATTCTTGCCGTGCCAGTCGCGCACCTGCACGCGGTCGCCCTTCACCACGTCCTCGAGTCGCTTCACGCTGCCCATGTGGCCGCCGAGTTCGGCGTAATGATCGAGCCGCATGGTGAACTCGATCGGGGCAACGATCGCCGGCGTCGGCACGTAGCCGAACGACTTCGCCGGCATGCGCGTGACGTCGACCATGAACGTGATGCCGCCGCCCGGCCAGACATAGACGGGCGCGCCGCCCGAGGTCACGCGCGTGAGCGCGCTTTTCACCGAGCGGGTCAGGCGCACCGGGTTTTCGGTCACGCCGGCCCGCAGACTGCCGCCCGCGCCGGCCATGAACAGCACGGTGCACAAGGCCGGTTCGCAATTCTCGCCGATCCGATCGACCGTCATGCGCAGATGCGCGGGCATTTCCGCCTTGGCCGGCTTCAGCTGGTCGTCGAGCACGAAATACGCCGAATCCTCGCCGGTCGTGCTGACCATGAGCAGCCGTTCGCCGGGTTTGGCGATCTTGGGATCGATCTTTTCGATGATGGTGAGCGGTTCGGTGACGTTGGTGCCGCCCCAGCCGGTGCCGGGTTCCGCGACCTGGAAGTATCGGCCCGGCGTGGATTTGCGCCCGCGCACGCGGATGCCGCCGGGCGCCATGTCGAGGAATTTGCCGGCCTGGTGTTCGGTCAGCACGCCCGTGATATGATCATCGACCACGATGACTTCGTCGACATGTCCGAACCATTGCTTCGCGAACATGCCGATGGTCGCCGAGCCGCAGCCGACGCGCATGCGCTCTTCGTGCATGCCGTTGACGACCGGCGGCCTGCCGGCCTGCACCGTGAGCTTCGAGCCGCCGTCGATGGCAAACTCGACCGCATCGCCGCTGCATAGGCGCAGCATCACGTCGCAGGTGACGGTGCCTTCTTTTTTCGAGCCGCCGGTCAGATGGTGCACGCCGCCGAGCGCCAGCATCTGCGAGCCGTATTCGGCGGTGGTCACGTGGCCGACCGCTTCGCCGTCGCAGCGCACCGGCGCCATCTCGGGGCCGACATATCTGTCGGTGTCGATCTTCACCTTGATGCCGCAGTAGCTGAAAATCCCTTCGGTCACGACCGTGACCATGTCGATGCCCTGATGCTGGCTCGACACGATGAACGGCGCCGGCTTGTAGTCGGGGTAGGTGGTGCCGGAGCCGATGCCGGTCACGAACACCGGCACGTCGGCCAGCAGCCCGCCGTCCCAATTGCTTTTCAGGAACGGCACGACGCCCTGTTTCTCCGCGTCCGCGCGCTGCGTCAGCACGAACGGATCGGTGCGCGCCAGTTTGCCGTCGACATTGCCGTAGCGCCCGCAGGCGCCGGTCTTCTCCGGTCGGATGCGGCACAGCACCGGGCACGCATCGCAGGTCACGATGCCGTCGTCGCCGGGTTTCGCCATTTCGTTCATGGCTCGCTCCCATAAAGACTCTACCGCCTCAATCTCCCTCCCCCTTGACGGGGGAGGGATGGGGAGGGGGTGAAAGAGCACGCGTACTCTAACCGCCCCCCATCCCGGCCTTCCCCCGCAAGGGGGGAAGGAGAAGCACGTCACCGCACGCTCAACCCTTCTTCACCGCCGCCGCCGCCAGCAGCGCCGCGCGCACGCGGTCCGGCGTCGCCGGGGCGCGGAAGATGCGCACGCCGGTGGCGTGATGGATGGCGCCCAGGATCGCAGGCGCGGTCGGAATCAAGGCCGGCTCGCCGATCCCCTTGGCGCCGTACGGCCCGAGCGGTTCGGTGTCTTCGATCAGCAAGGTTTCGATCGGCGGCACGTCGCCGATGGTCGGGATCAGGTAGTCGTGCAGATTCTCCGTGCGGCCCGGCACGTATTCTTCCATCAACGCGAGCCCGAGGCCCTGCGCGACGCCGCCGTGAATCTGGCCCTCGACCTGCGTGAGATTGACCGCGCGGCCGACATCGTGCGCGGCGACGATGTTCAGGACTTTCGTCGTGCCGAGCGCCAGATCGACTTCGACTTCGGCGAACTGCGCCGCGAACCCGTAGGTCGCGTACGGCACGCCCTGGCCGTTCTGGTCGAGTGGCTTGGTCGGCGGATCGAACGTGCCTTCGCCGCTCAACACATTCCCGGTCGGATTCGCCGGCAGGGACGCCAGATCGATTTCGCGTACGGCATCGCCGTCGCGCACCACGATGCGTCCGGACAGAATTTCGAGCTTCGCCGCATCGCCGACATTGGCGCTCCGCAAAATCTGTTTGCGCAGATCCTCGCCCGCGAGCTGCGCCGCCTTGCCGGATACGAAGGTCTGCCGCGACGCGGAGGACTTGCCGGCATCGGCGGTCAACTCGGTGTCGCCCATCACGTAGCCGAACTGATCCGCCGGAATGCCCAGCGCGTCGGCGCAGATCTGGATCATGATCGTGTTGGAGCCCTGGCCGATATCGGCGGCGCCGTTGTACAGCGTCACGCGCCCGTCGGCGGCAATGCCGACGCGCATGGTCGACGGGTTCGACATCGAGGTGTTGCCGCAGCCGTACCACATGCAGCCGACGCCGACGCCGCGCTTGAGCGTGCTCGACGTCGCGTTGAATTTTTGTGCGGCTTCGCGCGCCGCTCGCCATTTCGGGCGCAGCGCTTCGAGGCAGGCGGCCAACCCGGCGCTCGCCTTCAGCACCTGTCCGGTTGCGGTTTCCTGGCCGACGCGGATCGCGTTGATATGGCGGAACTCGAGCGGATCGATGCCGGCCTTTTCCGCCAGCATGTCGTACAGCGCCTCGTGCGCGATCGCCGATTGCGGCACGCCGAAGCCGCGGAACGCGCCGGACGGATGGCAATTGGTCAGCACGGCGGCGCTGGTGTTCTTGACGTGCGGCACGAAGTACGGCCCGGTCGCATGCACCGGCACGCGGTCGGCCACGGTCGGGCCCCACGACGCATACGCGCCGGTATCGAAATCGCCGTGAAATTCGAACGCGAGCAGCCTGCCGTCCGCATCGCAGGCGGCGCGCGCGGAAACCTTCGACGGATGCCGCTTGGTCGTCGAGGCCATAGTTTCGGGCCGGTGATAGACGCAGCGCACCGGCCGGTTCAGCACCCACGCGGCGACCGCGATCAGCGGCTGCACCGACATGTCCAGCTTGCCGCCGAAGCCGCCGCCGCACGCGGTCGGGATGATGCGGACGCGATCGCGCGCCAGGCCGACGATCTGCGCCACCTCGTCGCGATCCAGATAGGGCGACTGCGTGGTGACGGTGATTTCCAAGTGATCGCCGTCGGCCATGGGAACGCGCCGCGCCCAGCCGGCTTCGGGTTCTATGTATGCGTGCTCGACGAACGCGGTCTGCCACTTGCCTTCGGCCACATGCGCGGCCTGGGCAAATCCCTGCGCCACGTCGCCCTTTTTGAGATGGCCGCGCGCCAGGATGTTGCCCGGCTTGGCATCGAGCACGAGCCTGGCGCCGCCGGCGAGCGCCGCTTCGACGCCCATGACCGGTGGCTCGACCGCATAGGCGATCGGCAGTTCGTCGTCCCGGATCGCTTCGATGGTCGCCAGATCGCCGACCAGCGCCACCACCGCCTCGCCGCGAAACCGCACGCGGTCGATCGCCAGCACGGGCTGGTCCTTGATCGTCGGGTAGACGCCGAAGCCGTTATTGCCGGGGACATCTTCCGCCGTCAGCACGCGCACCAGGCCGGGATATTTTTCCCGGAGCGGCGCGAAATCGCCGAGCGTGAAGGTCGCGCGCGCGTGCGGCGAACGCACCGCGCGCAACCACAGCGCATCGACCGGCGCGCGATCCGCGCCGTACATCTCGATCCCGGTCAATTTGGCGTAGCCGTCGACCTTGGCCATGCGCGAGCCGACCGCATGTCCGACCGCGGGCGCGCTTTCCAATACCGGCGCATTGCCGACATCGAGCACCGCGTCGACGATCTTGCGATAGCCGGTGCAGCGGCACAGCACGCCGCCGAGCGCATCGAGCACTTGCTGTTCGGACGGTCGCTTTTCGCGCGCGAGCAAATCCGCGCTCGCCATCAGCATGCCCGGCGTGCAGATGCCGCACTGCGCGGCGCCGTGGTTCTGGAACGCGGTTTGCAGCGCGCTCAGCGCGCCGTCCTTCGCCAAACCTTCGACCGTGGTGACCTGGCGCCCGGCGACCTGCCCGACCGGCACCAGGCAGGCGCAAACCTGGCGGCCGTCCAGCAAAACCGTGCAGGCGCCGCAATCGCCTGCCTCGCAGCCGACCTTGGTGCCGGTGAGGCTGAGTTCGAGGCGCAAGACGTCGGTCAGGCGCGTGGCCGGGGCGGCCATCGATGTGGCCGGCGCGCCGTTCAGCGAAAATTTGATGGTCTTGCTTTGCAGCGTCATCGCGCGGCTCCGAGCTTGGCGCCGAGCTCGTTCAGGCCGCGCCGCAGCACCGTCACGCAGGCGTCCCAGCGATAGTCGG
Source organism: Alphaproteobacteria bacterium (assembly GCA_050186335.1). GTDB lineage: Bacteria > Pseudomonadota > Alphaproteobacteria > Bin65 > Bin65 > JBFWYO01. The sequence goes on from JBFWYO010000094.1 coordinate 6,136, forward strand.
CGGTGGCGCGAATGTCGTCGATCGGCGCAAGCGCATCGCGCAAGTGCGTCTGGTCGGCGATCTCGCCGAGTTGCGCATCCAGCACGCGGCCGACCAAAGCCCGCTCCAATTTCGCCAGCCGCCGCGCGACCGGCGCGCAGGCGCCAACCGAAATTCGCGCACGCGCAACCCTGCCGTTTTGGTCCGGCTCCACGACGAAGCCGGCCATGACGATCGAGATCACCAGATACCTGCGTGCGCCGAGCTTCACAAACGTCGCGCGCGCGCCGGCATCGCATTTCGGCACGACGATGGCGGTAACCAATTCGTCGGGGCGGCGCACGGTCTTGCGGTTGCCGGTGATGAAATCGGCCAGCGCAACCTCGCGTTCGCCTTGGCGCGATGCCAGGCGGACTTTGGCATCCAGCGCCATCAGCGGCGGCACGCCGTCGGCGGCGGGCGAGGCGTTGCAGATGTTGCCGGCGACCGTGCCGGCGTTCTGAATCTGCACGCCGCCGACTTCGCGCGCGGCCAGCTTCACGCCGTCGAAGCACGCGGGCAGGTCGGATTCGATAAGATCCGTCCAAGTGGTGCAGGCGCCAATTTCATAGCGATCGCCCTTGTCGACGATGCCGCGCAGGGCGGACAGGGCGGACAGGTCGAGCAGGTTTTCCATGATCGTGCGGCCGACGCGGGCCGGATAGAAATCCGTGCCGCCGGCAACGATGGTGATCTCGCCCGCCGCCAGCGCGGCAAGCGCCTCGTATAAGTCCGCGGGGCGCAAATAGCTGCCCATGCGTAGGTCTCCCATCCTATCGCTCTGCCATTGGCGGCGTTCGGCAGATTGTTCGTATACATATGATTTTAGCGCAGCCAAAAATTCCTTCAAGCGGAAAGAATCGAGGCAATGCAGATTCGGTATTTCGACGGGTCACCTCGGCCGAAGCGCGGCGCAAAGCCGGGCTCCAGCGCTTTTCCCCTGGCCTGTGACCCCGGATCGGCGCCCCGCAAGGGCGGGGCTGGTCCGGGGTGACAATTAAGTCTTGGGATTTCGCGCCCGGCCGAGTCGTCAGCCCAATTTGCTCAGCAATTTCAGCAACACGTCGCGCTCGGATTTGGTCAGCGGCGCCAGCGTGTCGCGGGTGATTTTCTTGCCGCGCGGGATCGAATACAGCACCGCCGTTTCGCCCGCGGGCGTCAGGCGCAGCATGGTCCGCCTTCGGTCCTTCGGATCGGCGTGGCGTTCGATGTAACCGCGGTGGGCCAGACGGCTGATGACCCCCTGCATGGTCGCCGGGTCCATCGCGGTCTGCCGGCCCAGCTTGTTTTGCGAGACGGCGCCGGCGTCGTAGATCTTGGCGAGCGCCGCGAACTGCACGGGGGTCAGCCTATGCTCGCCGATGTTGGCCGCGAAAATGGCCGAGGCCCGCTGGTGCGCGCGGCGCAGCAGGTGTCCGATCTGCTTTTCCAGCACGTAACCGTCGACGCCGTCGTGCGTCGGCGCGGTCGGCTTTTGCGTGCGTTCGGATTTCGCGCGAAGTATTCGCATGCCGGTCATTCCCCTGCGGGAAATTGTTAGAGCGTTTGGCGCGGCGATGCTAGATGGATGTGCAGGACGCAAGCCAAGTGCGCCGATGCCGTCGTGCATCGCGTCCGGGCGGGTAAACGAAAAATCTCGTGGCGAGGCCGTCATAAAGGCGCCCCTCGAGCCGTGGGACGGGGGAACAAGCATATGTCGCCACGGGATGTCGCCCTGGCCGCTTTCGTGTGCATCGTCTGGGGTCTCGGTTTCACGCTGACCAAGGCCGTGATGCCGCAATTTCCGCCGATCTTCATCATGGCGCTGCGTTTCACCCTGGCGGCCGCCATCCTGGCGCCGATGGTCAAGATGCCGCGCGGCTATCTCGGCCGCATCGCGTTGATCTCGTTCGTCGGCGCGGGGTTGCAATATTCGCTGACCTTCACCGGGCTGGCCGGCGTCGATGCGTCGACCGCCATCATTCTGCTGCAGCTCGAGGCGCCGCTGGCGGCCGTACTCGCGGCCGTGATCCTCAAGGACATGATCGGTTGGTGGCGCGGCTTCGGTCTGGCGCTCGCCTTCTGCGGCGTGCTGATCGTCGTCGGCGAACCTCGGCTGCGCGGCTCCTACGAGGCGGTCGCGTTGCTGTTGGGCGGGGCGGTTGCCTTCGCGCTCGCGCAAGTCCTGGTCAAGGCGCTGAAGAACCAGGTCGAAGGCTTCACGCTGATGACCTGGGTTGCCATCTTCGCCGTCCCGCAAATGTGGATCGGCACATTCGCGTTCGAGAGCGGCCAATGGCAGGCGTTGCAGAAGGCCGATTGGAAAGCCTGGGCCGTGGTCGTCTATCTGGCGTTCCTGATGACCGCCTTCGCCTACGGCGTGTGGTATCGCCTGATCGGACGCAATTCGATCAACCACGTCATGCCGTTCTCGCTTCTGCTGCCGATCACGACGGTCATCACGTCGGTGCTGATCCTCGGCGAAACCCTGCTTTGGACCACCGTGATCGGCGGCTGCGTGACCATCGCCGGCGTGGCGATGATCGTGCTGTACAGGAAACGCGCGGCGCTGCCCGCGGCATGAGGCTTCCGGACGCACCGGCTCTGCCTATATGCTTGCCCGAACGGACAACGGGAGGTCGTCATGTCCGACATGATCCTGCGCGACGTCGATGCGCTCGCGGCACTCGTTCCGAACGGCGCGTCGCTGGCCGTCATCAACCAGAACGGCGGCGTCGCCATGGCGGCAACGCGCGCGCTGATCCGCCGCGGGGTCACGAACCTGCACGTCATCGGCGTGCCGACATCGGGCGTGCAGGCGGACATGCTGATCGGCGCCGGGTGCGTGGCCGCGGTCGAATCCGGCGGCGTGTCGCTCGGCGAATTCGGCCAGGCGCCGAACTTCGTGCGCGCGGTCAAGGCTGGCGCCATTCGCGTGCTCGATAGCACCTGCCCCGCCATGTATGCCGGTCTGCAGGCGGCGGAAAAGGGCAATCCGTTCATGCCGCTGCGCGGTCTGATCGGCTCCGATATCGTCAAACACCGGCCGGACTATAAGGTGATCGCCAATCCGTTCCCGCCGCACGACCCGATCGTCGTGCTGCCCGCGATCAAGCCCGATTTCGGCCTGTTCCATGTCGCGCTGGCCGATCGCTTCGGCAATGTCTGGGTCGGTCGCGTGCGCGAGCAGGCGATCATTGCGCATGCGGCCACCGAAACGCTGGTCACCTGCGAGCGGCTCTACGACGGCAATCTGATGGAGGACGAGGCGTTGGCGCCGGCGTGCCTGTCGCCTTTATATGTCCGCGCGATCGCCGTGGCGCCGCAGGGCGCTTGGCCGCTCGGGCTGGCTGGGCATTATCGGCCTGACGACGCGCATCTGAAACTCTACGCGCAGGCGGCGGCGACCGAGGCGGGCATGCAGGCGTATCTGGCCGAACACGTGTTCGGCCGGCGCGCGGCGGAGTAGGCGGCATTGCCCGGGCGAATGTTCGAATACCGCCAATGGCGCAAGCCGGCTCCGTCCGGTTCGACGCGCGCGGCCGATTCGGAGATCGCGCGGCCATGACCGCGCGCTACCGCTCCGAGGAATTGCTGATCGCGGTGATCGCCCGGCTCCTGCAGGGCTGCCGGCATATCGCGGTCGGCGTCTCGTCGCCGATTCCGGGTTCGGCCGCGCTCTACGTGATGGCGCAATCGGGCGGGCGCACGCGCGTGTCGGTGATCGGCGCCACCAGCCCCGCGTTTCGCACCGACGGTGGTGTCGACATGTTCGATTGCGCGGGGCAGGGCCGCATCGATGCGTTCTTCCTGTCGGGCGGGCAGATCGACGGCGCGGCGAATATCAATCTGGTCGGCATCGGCGACTATGCGCGGCCGGACGTACGCTGGGCCGGCTCGTTCGGCTCGGCGTATCTGTATTTTACCGTGCCGAAAGTGATTCTGTTCCGCGAAGAACATTCGCGCCGCACGCTGGTCGACCGGGTCGACTTTATAAGCGCGCCGGGCACCAGCGAACCCGGCGTCCATCGGCCGGGCGGGCCGGTCGCCCTGGTGACCAATCTCTGCCTGTTTTCGTTCGACGCGAAGCGCCGGCGCTTCCGGCTCGAATCGCTGCATCCCGGCCACACGCTGGAAGAAGTGCGCGACAACACCGGCTTCGAGTTCGACCGCCCCGCGCCGATCCCGCAAACCGAGCCGCCCGACGCCGACATGCTGCGGATTTTGCGCGGCCCGGTCGCCGCGCAGATTGCCGATCCTTACCCGCATTTCGCGGCGCGGGTGTTCGGCGTCGCTGAGCCGCTGACGGCGGCGCCCTGACATGAATGCGCCCGCGGCGCCCGAACGCATCATCGTGCTGACGCCGTATATCCGCAGCAACAACGGCCATCATGCGTCGATGGCCATGGCGATCGCGGAAGCGGCGCGCAAGCGCGGCTTGTCCGTGGATATCGTCGTGCAGAAGGGCGGCGTGGATCCCGAATTGATCGCGCGCATGGGCGCACGCGACTTGCTTCCGCCGTTATCCATTCCTTGGGTCCTGCCGGATAATCCGGCGCGGCCGGACTACCGACTGTCGTTCCGGCTCGGCGCCCTCTTCGCCGAGCATGCGCATGTGCTCGATCCGCTGATCGACGATCGGCCAACGCTGATCGTGGTCGACGGTTTGCAGCCGGCGACATTCTTCGGCTTGGCCTCGTGGCTGCGGGATCGCCATCCCGACAAGCCGGTCGGCGTGCTGCATATGGCGATCGCGTTCAACATGATCGATCTGCAAACCGGCATGCCGTCGTCGCACCGCGAGGTCTATGCGGCGCTGCTGTCGGCGATCGACGATGCGCGTTCCGACATCGCCGTGTTCGGCCGCAGATATCAGCGCGACTTCGAGGCGTTTACCGGCCAGGCGGCCACCTACTATCCGATGCCGATGGATTTGTCGGACATTCCGCGCTCGGTGCCCGGCGCCGAGCGGCCATTGACCATCGTCGTGAACACGGCCTCCCGCGGCAGCGTCGACGCGGCGGTGGCCTGCGTGCGCGACCGTTTCGTCCGGCACCATTTCAAGCCACGCCTCAAGCTGGCGAGTTGGGGTTTGATCTCAGACGACGACATGCGGCGATTGACCGAGTCCGGCGCGCCGGTGATCGGTCGCGGCATCACGCGCGCCGAATACGCCGACGTATTTCGCACCAAGGGCGCGCTGGTCCTGGCTTATTCGGCGCTGCAGTACCGGCGTCAGACGTCCGGCGTGATGACCGAAGCCGCCGCCGCGGGATTGGTGACCGTGGTGCCAGCGGAGACCTGGATGTCCGACTGCATCGAGGAGGAACTCGCCGCCGGCGTCGCGTTCGACGGTCTGACGGGCCGCGACCTGGTACGCGCGCTCAAAACCGTTCATCGCAGGTGGGACGATTTTGCCGATCTCGCCGGCCGGCGTGCCGACGACATGCGTCGCGCGCATTCCGCTGCGCCGTTCGTCGATCAGGCGATCAAAGCGTTCCCGCGCATTCTCGGCAGCGCGCGCGTCTACGGTCACCCGGCCGGGCAGCGGCTGGGCTTCGAACGCGGCGAAGGCGCGCACCATTTGTACGAGGGCTGGTCGTTCGCCGAGGAGTGGGGCCGCTGGCAGGAAGGCGACCGGGCGGGGCTGCGGATCTATGTCACGCCGGCCGACGGCGCGCTGCGGGCGGCACGACCGCGCCGCCTTCGCGTCGAAGCGATGGGGCTGTCGCCCAAGGGCGGCGCACAGGCGGTCGACGTGCGCGCCAACGGCGTCGCGATCGGGCAATGCCGATTCGACGGCGGCGCCCGGCAGACATTCGACCTGCCGCTGCCGGCCGAGGCGCAATCGCCGGACTTGCGGCTGGAATTTCACGTGCTGCACCCGGTCCGTCCGGTCGATCTGGGCATCAACAAGGATGCCCGCCGGCTGGGCCTCGGCCTGATCAGCCTCACGGTCATCGAGGACGCGTGAACCGGCCGGTCGTGACCGCGTCGCGAAGACCCGAATTTCCGCCACATTCCCGCGCTACCCGGATGTTGTATGGTCAAGACGTCGCAGCGGGCCGGATATGGACAGGCCCGGCAAATCCGTACATATTCCCGGCGCGGGCGGACCCCCACGCCCTTCGGCAAGAGGAAATTCATGACCTTCCAGACTGTTTTGACCCTCGGCGCATCGTCGAAGGTGCGCTCGCGCTGTGTGGCGCGCCTGACCGGCATCGCCGCCACCGCGGCGATCGCCGCATCCTTCGCGTTTGGCACCGCGGCGCCGGTTGCCGCCCAGGAACATGGCTGCGCCAAGGTCTCCGGCACGCTGCTCGGCAACGCCAAGCGGCCGAATTACACCGGGACGACCAGCGCCAGCCTGAATCCGCCGCTCGACGTCAACGCCGGCCAGGCATTCTTCGAGTACATGATCAAGAATCGCGGCGACGATCGCGCGATGCTCGAGCAGAAATGGAACCGCTACGTGGCGCTGGTGCGGGTGAAGGATCTCACCGGCGATCGCGAAAAGCGCGCCTTCCTGGTTACCCCGCGCGAGGAATTCTCGCGCACACGCGACGCCAACAACACCTATCTGGCGGGCTTCCTCGACATCGGCTGCGGCGTGACGATCTCCGGCTCGTCGATCGTCGCCTACATGACCCAGGTGCTCGACGTGAAGCCGGGCGAAAAAGCGCTCGAAATCGGCACCGGCTCCGGCTACCAGTCGGCCATGCTGGCGCAGTTGACCGATAAGGTGTTCACCATCGAGATCATCCCGGCGCTCGGCAAGTTCACCGACAAGCTGCAGACCGAGCTGGCCAAGACCAATTTCGGCGAACTCGGCGTCATCAAGCGCAAGATCGCCGACGGCTATTACGGCTGGGAAGAAAACGCGCCGTTCGACAAGATCATCGTCACCGCCGGCATCGACCACATTCCGCCGCCGCTGCTGAAACAGCTTAAAGTCGGCGGCATCATGCTGATCCCGGTCGGCCAGCCGGGCTGCCAGTCGGTGCTCAAGATCACCAAGGAACTGACGGCGGACGGCAAGGAAGTCATCAAGCGGCACGACATCTACGAGAACCGCCGCGTCACCTGCGCCCGCACCACCTTCGTGGCGTTCACCAAGTACGACGACAAGGGCCAGACCAAGGCGCGCTTCGGCACCAAAGCCGAAGACAAGTAAGCGAGCGCAGCGCCGCACTTTGACCCAGACTTCGACCAACTTCGGAATGGAGAGCCAGCGGCTCTCCATTCCTTTTTATGTGACCGTCGGTTTGGTCGCCGGCGCCATCATCGCCTATCAGATCGGCGTGATGCGCATCTTCTCGATCGGCACCTGGTCGCATTTCGGCTCGCTCGTCGTCTCGATGGCGATGCTCGGCTTCGGCGTAATGAGCGCCATCATGTGCGTCGGCACCACGCTTTTCGAGCGCCACTGGGACAAGCTGGTGGCCGGCTCGCTGTGGCTGTTCGGGCCGCTCATGGTGATCGGCAATACGCTGGCCCAGGGCGTCGGCTTCAACCCGATCGAGCTGGTCGCCAATCCGGAGCAGAAGTACAAGCTGTTCCTGCTGTTCGTCTGTTTCTTCGTGCCGTTCCTGCCCGGCGCGTTGTTCCTCGGCCTGGCCTTCCTCAAGGGGCAGGCCGTGTTCGGCAAGGTCTACTTCGCCGATCTGCTCGGCTCGGGCCTGTGCGGGCTGGTGTTCCTGGCCTCCATGTACGTGGTGGCGCCGGAATGGATCCTGCTGGTGCCGGTCGCGATGTGGCTGATCGCGTCGCTGATCTGGTTCGGCGCGGCGCGCAAGTGGATCAGCCTGGGCGCCGTGCTGCTGCTGACCGTCGGCGCCTGGTGGACCACCGCCAACTACACCCAGATCGAGGTCAACCAGTTCAAGGGCATCAGTTACGCCCGCAAGTTCGAGGATTCCAAGCAGATCTACCGCTACTACAGCCCGTTCGGCGATCTCGAGGTCTATGCCAGCTCGTACTTCCATTTCGCGCCGGGCCTGTCGGACAACGCCGCGCTGCAACTCAAGAAAATGCCGTCGAACGCCTATCTGGGTCTGTACATCGACGCCGACGGTCCGATCGGCGTGATCAAGAAGCTGCCCGAGGACGTCAAGGACTATTACCGCTTCCTGCCGATGTCGGCGCCCTATGTGCTGAAGCCGAACGCCAACGTGTTCGTGGTCCAGTTGGGCGGCGGCATTTCGACCGAAGCGGCGCGCTTCGCCGGCGCCAAGGCGATCACCGTCGCCGAGGGCAATCCGTCGATCCTGAAGACGCTGCGCGACAACAAGCTGATCACCGACATGACCGGCGCGCCGCTCGCCGATCCGCGCGTGAACATCGTCAATTTCGACGGCCGCCTGTACATCCAGGGCATTCGCGACAAGTACGACGTGATCGACCTCAGTCTCGCCGATTCAAGCGGATTGTCGTCGCCGGGCGGCTTCACGATCGTCGAGAAATACAATTACTCGCGCGAAACCTATCAGGATTACATGCGCGCGCTGGCGCCGGGCGGCGTGCTGTCGATCACCACCTGGAACAAGGAGGACCCGCCCAAGGCGGTGCCCAAGCTGCTCGCCACCGTGATCGACGCCGCGCGGCGGTTCCACGACGGCGACGTGCGCAACCGGTTCTTCATTTTCCACACGTATCTGTCGACCGCGACCGTGCTCTACAAGCGCGACGGTTTCTCCGAGGCGGAAACCCGCAAGCTGCTGAGCCACGCCGAGGAAATGTCGTTCGAGGTGCTGTACCACGCCGGCATGAAGATCGAGATCGCCGAGGCCGATGCGATCTTCGCCGGCTACCGCGCGATCTACTTCGATCCGGCGAAAAAGAACGCGGCCAAGCCGGCGGATCAGGCCAAGCCCGCCGAACCTGGGAAGCCGGGCGATCCGCCGAAGATGGAGGACATGGACGACGAGGAGCCGGCCGGCCCGTCGCTCAAATGGGGCAACATCTATCAGCTGATGATCGCCGATTATCTGCGCGGCGATTTCGCCTCGGTGCAGCAGAAATACGTCTTCGACACGCGGCCGATGACCAACAACCGGCCGTACTTCGCGGCATACATAAAGCCCTTCGACATCCCGCACTTCATGGGCCAGCTGGATGCAGTGCAGGACGAGTGGGGCTATCTGCTGATCTGGGCGACGCTGGCGCTGTCGCTGATCTTCGGCATCGTGCTGCTGATGTTCCCGGTGATTCTCGGCTGGCGGACCATTTTTAGTCGCGTGCCCGGCAAGATCGGCATCTTCACGTATTTCTTCTGCCTCGGCATGGGGTACATCATCATCGAGGTCGGGCTGATCGCCAAATTCATCGTGGCGCTCGGCAACCCGACGATTTCCGCCTCGGTGCTGATCACCGGCATGCTGATGTTCTCCGGCATCGGCAGTCTCGTTTCCGGCAAGTATCTCGACAATTGCCGCAAGATCATGCCGCGCGTGTTCGGCGCGATCTTCGTGCTGCTCGCACTCGGCGCATTCTTCTTCGATACGATCCTGGGCGCGATCGGCGAGTGGCCGTACATCCTGCGCGTGCTGGCGTGTCTCGGACTGCTGGCGCCGCCGGCCTTTTTGATGGGCTTCCCGATGGCGACCGGCATGACCTGGCTCTCGCGCCTGGGCAAGGAGCGGTTCTTCATCTGGGCCTGGGGCATCAACGGCTGCTTCTCGGTGGTCGGCGCCACGCTGGTGCCGATCGTCGCCGTGCTGTTCGGCCACACCTATGTGATTTTGATCGCCGCCGGGCTCT
>JBFWYO010000095.1:0-15427 GCA_050186335.1 Alphaproteobacteria bacterium
TGTTGCCGCCGCCGGTCGTAGCGCGGCGCAAATGACGTTCGGAATTATTTTGCCGGTCGCGGGGGTAAACAAGGGTCGGCAGCGTCAATTCTGCGCTGCGCTTGGCAGCATTGGCCCGGCGCATGGTTGATATTCGCGTCTTAGACTCCGATCATCTTCAAACACGCCTCGAAGCGTTCGGCCCGTTCGGCCGGCTTTTCCTTGCGGACGAACAGCACTTCGCCGAACAACAGCGAATACAACAGGTCCGCGCGCACCGCGGGTTCGCCACGGCCGGCTTCCTCGAACAGGTCGCGCACGTAACGCAGCCGCTTGGCGTCGACCCGGCGCACCGCGCGGCGCACTACGGCGTCGCGCCGCGCCCATTCGCGCACCGCCAGTTCCGGCCCGCGCGCCGCGGTGTCGCCGATCGCCTCGGCCAGCAGCCGGCGCAGGCGTTCGCGCGCGCTGCCGCCGGGCCGTTCGACCCTGCGGATGATCGCCTGCGTCTCGCGCTCGGCCCAATAGCCCAGCAGCGACCGCAGCAACGCCGGCCGGTCCTTGAAGTGCCAATAGAAGCTGCCCTTGGTCACGCCCAAAGCGCGCGCCAGCGGCTCGACCGCGACCGCCTCGACGCCGCCCTCGCCGAGCAGGCGGAACGCGGCCGCCAGCCAATCCTTGCGCGATAACCTGCCGTCCTTGCCGGGCACCGTGTTCCGCTCCCATACGTCGGCGTATTGACAAGTTACCATGCCGTCCATACTGTTCCATACGCAAGCGTATGGTTAGATTGATCGATGGAAGGCATCGTCATGAACGTTTCGCCGCATCCGCTGTCCTGGGTCCATTTCGCGGGCGGCGCGGTCGCCGCCGTCTTGCTGGCCGCGGCCCTGGTCCACGTCTATTGGGCGCTCGGCGGCCGTTTGGCGCTGATCGCCGCGGTGCCCGAACGCGACGGGAAGCCGGTGTTTCGCCCGCGCGCCCGGCCGACCGCCGCGGTCGCCGCCGCGCTCGGACTGTGTGCCGTGCTGGCCTTGCTTGCGTCCGGCTGGCTGGCGCTCGATATCCCGCGTTGGCTGGTGGTCATGCCGACATGGGCGGTGGCGGCAATCTTCGCGCTGCGCGCGGTCGGCGATTGCCGCTATGTCGGCTTCGCCAAGCGGGTGCGCGGCTCGCGCTTTGCCCGCATGGATGATCTGCTTTATGCGCCGCTCTGCGCGCTCGTCGCTGCGGCGCTGAGTTTCGTCCTGCTCGCCGGTCCGCGTTAGCCGGTCGGCGCTTCTTGGCTTGGCAGCGCGACGGCCGATCCCGTACGGTTGCGCGAAATCGCGGGCGCCTCGGCGCGCGCGGCCACCAGCGGGAGCAGACGCATGCACGGGCTTATGATGGACGAGCCGTTGATGATCTCGTCCTTGATCGAATTCGCCGCCGACAATTACGCCGACATCGAAGTCATATCGCGCGTCGGCGAGGGCAAGCCGGTGCGCACGACCTATGGCGCGGTGCGCAACCGGGCGCGGCGGCTGGCGAAGATACTGCAAGATCTCGGCATCGGGCCGGGCGATCGCGTGGCGACGCTGGCGTGGAACGACCATCGTCATATGGAATTGTACTACGCCGTTTCCGGCATCGGCGCCGTGCTGCACACGATCAATCCGCGGCTGTTCCCCGAACAGGTGCGCTACATCGTCAACCACGCCGCCGACCGGATCGTGTTCGCCGATCCCGGCTTCGTGCCGATGCTGGAGGCCCTGGCGCCGCAGTTGAGTTCGGTCGAACAGTACATCGTGCTGGCCGACCGGCTCGCATCGCCCGCGCCGAAACTGACCAACGCGGCCGGCTACGAAGATCTGCTGGCCGGCGAGCAAAGCGGCGTCGAGTGGCCGAGCTTCGACGAACGCACGGCTTCGTCGCTCTGCTATTCGTCCGGCACCACGGGCGATCCCAAGGGCGTGCTGTACAGCCACCGCGCCACCGTGCTGCACACGCTGAACTGCATTTCCGGCGATCTGCTCGGCCTGTCGCGCAAGGATACGGTCCTGGCGATTGTGCCGATGGCGCACGCCAACGGCTGGGCCTTGCCGTATGCCGGGCCGCTGACCGGCGCCAAGCTGGTGCTGCCCGGCGCCAAGCTCGACGGCGCCAGCATTTACGAACTGATCGAAACCGAACAGGTGACGTTCGCGCCCGGCGTGCCGACCGTGTTCGCGATGCTGCTCGATCACGTCCAGCGCAACGGCAAGAAATTCTCCTCATTGCAGCGCATCGCGGTCGGCGGCTCGGCGCCGCCGCTCTCGATGCTGCGCGCGTTCGAGGCGGATTTCGGCGTCGAAGTGCTGCAGGCGTGGGGGCTGACCGAAAGCTCCAACTTCGGCACGCTCGGCCGCCTCAAGCCGGCGATGACCGGGCTGCCGGCCGCGCAGCGCTATGCGATCCAGCAGAAGCAGGGTCTCGGCGTCTACGGCTTGCGCATGAAGATCGTCGGCGACGACGGCGCAGCGGTGCCGAAGGACGGCGTTTCGCGCGGCCGGCTGATGGTGCGCGGACCCTGGGTCGCCAGCGGCTATTTCAAGGCCGCGGGGAAAAAACTGCTGACCGACGACGGCTGGCTGGAAACCGGCGACATCGCCACTATCGATGCCGATGGCTACTTGAACGTCGTCGACCGGGCCAAGGATCTGGTCAAATCCGGCGGCGAATGGATCAGCTCGGTCGAACTGGAAAACATCGCGCTCGGCCACCCGGATATCGCCGAAGCGTGCGTGATCGCCACCAAGCACCCGAAATGGGTCGAACGGCCGCTGCTGCTCTACGTGGCCAAGCTGGGCGCCACCGTGAGTTCGGACTCCGTGCTGGCGTTTTTCGACGGCAAGATCGCCAAATGGTGCGTGCCCGACGCGGCGATCGCCGTGGATAGACTGCCGCGCACCGCCACCGGCAAGCTCGCCAAGGCCCAACTGCGCGAACAATACGCCGGTGCGACCGGTGCGACCGGCGCGACCGGCGCGGCCGGTGCTACCGGTGCGACCGAAGCCGGCGGTGCCGCGGGCGGCTCGCGCGCCTAGCGCGCGGGCGCAAACATCGACAGCAGGATCGAGGCCGAGACGATCGACAGCGCGGTCGAGATCAGCACCGCCGAGGTCGCGCGCCCGATATAGGTTTCGTAGCGGCTGGCCAGAATGAAAACGCTCGCGCCGGTCGGCATGGACGACATGATGATCGCCACCTGCGCCCACATATGGTCGACCTCGAACACATAGTACGTCGTCAGCCACACCAGGGTCGGCAGCGCGAGCAGCTTGAGCGCGACCATGCTGAAGCTTTGCTTCAGGTTGCCGCGGACGCGGTAGCGCGTCAGCGCGGCGCCCAGTCCGAACAAGGCGCAGGTTGCGGTGGCGTCCGACAGGAATTTGGTGAACTGGTCGAGCATCTTGGGCATCGGCCAGCCCGCAAAGCCCCAGGCAATGCCGGCGACCATGCCCAGGATCACCGGATTGGTCACCACGCCCAGCACGGCCTGCTGCAGGATGAGCAGGATATGCGCGTCGCCCTGGCCCCGCTCGCGCGTGCGCGCAACCTCGAGCAAAATCGTCGGCAGAATGATCATGATCAGCGGATGCACGGTGAACAGGATCATCAGCGGCACCAGGCCGGCCTCGCCGTACGCCAGATAGACGATCGAGATCGCCATCAGCGCGGTGTTGGAAAACGTCGCGCCCATCGCGAAGATCGGCTGCTCCGTCGTCTTGAGCCGGAACACGTAGCGCGCCAGCAGCAGCGCCGCCGCGAAAAGGCCGAGCGCCGCGCTGAAATAGGCCAGCACGATGTCGATATCGAAACGCTCGCGGAACGCGCCGCTGCTCATGGTGCGGAATATCAGGCCGGGCAGGATGACGTAGAACACCAGATTGTTGATGCCCTTGATGCCGTCGTCGGTCAGAAGCCGGGTGCGGCCGACCAGATAGCCGCACAGGATCAGCGCAAAGACCGGGATGACGATTTCGAGGACGACCTGCATTAAGGCTCAGCCATGCGCGGCGTCGAGTGCCGCCGAGAGATCTTCCAGCAGATCGACCGGGTCTTCGAGGCCGACCGACAGGCGCAGCAGATCCTTGGGCACCGGCGAGTCGGCGCCTTCGACGCTGGCGCGATGCTCGATCAGGCTTTCGGTGCCGCCGAGCGAGGTCGCGCGCTTCCATAAATTTACATTGGCCGCCGTGGCGATCGCCGCCGTCTCGCCGCCCTTGGCGCGGATCGACAGCATGGCGCCGAAGCCGCCGTGCATCTGTTTCGCCGCGATCTCGCGGCCGGGAAAATCCGCCAGGCCGGGATACAAAACCGCACGCAGGTGTTTATGCGCGCTCAGGCGCTCGGCCAGAAACGCGGCCGTGCGGCACTGGGTCTGCACGCGCACCCATAAAGTTCGCATCCCGCGCAGCAGCAGCCACGCTTCCATAGAACCCAAAATGCCGCCCAGCTGGTTGCGGTTGACCAGGATGCGCCGCCACATTGGCGATTCGGTCTTGGCGATCACGGCACCGGCCGCCAGGTCCGAGTGCCCGTTCAGATACTTGGTCGCCGAATGCATGACGAAATCCGCGCCCAGCTCGATCGGCCGCGTGAGCACGGGCGTCGCCACGGTCGAATCGACCGCCACCATCGCACCCGCCGCGTGCGCGGCCGCGCAGGCAGCGGCAATATCCGTGATCGTCCACAGCGGATTGGCTGGCGTCTCCAGCCACAGCAATTTGGTTTCGCCCCGGCGCAGGGCTTTGGCGATCGCCTGCATGTCGCCGCCGTCGACCAGATCGACGTGCAGGCCCCAGCGGGTCGCTTCGTTGAGCAGCCAGTGGCGCAGCGACCAGTACATGATTTTGGGCGCCACGATCCGATCGCCCGGCGACAGCGCCAGGAAGATCGACGTCGCGGCCGCCATGCCGGAGGCGAACAACGCCGCATGCGCGCCGGATTCAAGTTTGGCCAGCAACGCTTCGGCTTGGTCGAACGACGGGTTATCCGAGCGGATGTAGGAGCGTCCCGAACGGAACTGGTTGTCGGCGTCGCGCAGATGCGTCGAACTCATGTGGATCGGCGGCGAGATCGCCTTGGTCACCGGGTCGACCCAGCCGAGCGCCTGGGCCGCCAGGCTGGCGCCGCGCCACGTTTTGTCGGTCATGGAAATTGCTCCAGCAATGCGCACCGGCGGCAACGATTCCGCGCTACGCTCCGGGCGGCATTGAAATCAATTTTGCCGCGCTTGGCGACCGGCAATATCTCAACGCTGCCGCGCGGCCAGCGGCAAAGCGCCCTGACCCCCGTTTGCGGGCCCCCCATTTGCCGGCCCGCCGCCGGACGCGCCGATGCCGGCGGCGGGTGCGGCGGTGTCCGCTTCCGCCTGCAGCTCCAGGCTTTGAATCTTCTCGCCGGTGCGGCCGACCTTGTTGGCGGAAATCTTGATGTCGTCGAGATCTTTGCGGGTCTGGCCGAAATGCGTGTCCAGCTTGTCGACGCGGTCGAGCAGCCGCGCGATGTCGTCGAGCATGCGCGAAACTTCCTTTTGTATCAGGCTGGCCTGCTCGCGCATGCGCACGTCCTTGAAGATCGCGCGCACGGTATTCAGCGTCGCCCACAGCGTCGTCGGCGAAACGATAAAGACCCGCTGGCGGAAACTCTGCTCGACGATGCGCTCGTACTTGCTGTGGATTTCCGCGTAGACCGCTTCGCTCGGCACGAACATGAGCGCCGCCTCGGCGGTTTCGCCGGGAACGATGTATTTCGCCGCGATGTCCTTGACGTGCTTCAGCACGTCGGTCTCGAACTGAGCGGCGAACAATTTCCGCTCGGCGTCGGGCGCGGCGTTGGCCAGGCGCCGATAGGCCTCGAGCGGGAATTTCGAATCGATCGCGATCGGCCCCGGCGGGTTGGGCAGGATGATCAGACAATCCGCCCGGGCGCCGCCGCCGATCGTGGCCTGAAACTCGTACGACGACGGCGGCAGCACCGAACTGACCAGATCGTTGAGCTGGATTTCGCCGAACGCGCCGCGCGCCTGCTTGTTGGACAGGATGTCCTGCAGCCCGACCATCTGCGTGGACAATTGGGTGATGTTGAGCTGGGCCTGGTCCATCACGGCCAACCGCTCGCGCAACTGGCTCATGGTCTGCTGCGTCGTGACGCTGGATTTTTCGATCGATTCGCCGACCTTCGTCGCCACACCGTCGAGCCGTTCGCCCAGCATGCGCTCCTGGTCGAGCAGGCGGCGCGCCAGCTCGTTCTGGGATGCGGCCTGGCCGTCGGCCAGCTGGGCCAGGCGCCCGGCCAGCTCGGCCTGGCTGCGGCCGCTGCGGCCGACCGCGACGAACAGCAGCACGGCCAATAGACCGATGGCGACGAGGGCGGCAATCAGCAGAATTTGGGTGTCCATGGGGTCCGATATGGCGGCTGGAATTTTCGCCAGCGTTCCTTATATGTTCTGATGCAGTATGACATGCACGAAAGCGGGAAACCACCGCCTTGCTTGACGGGCCGAACCGGTTTCCCTAGGTAGTGCCGCAACCAACGAACGCATCATGGCCAAGAAGCTCGAAATCCTCACCGCGCCCGATCCGCGGCTCAAGAAGAAGTCCAAGCCGGTCGCCCAGGTCGACGCCAAGACGCGTGCGCTGATGGACGACATGCTGGAAACCATGTACGCCGCGCCCGGCATCGGCTTGGCGGCACCCCAGATCGGCGTCCTGCAGCGCATCATCGTGCTCGATCTCGGCGAGCGCGAGGGCGAGCGGAAACAGGCCTACAAAATGGTCAACCCGGAGCTGGTCTGGGTCTCGGACGACGACAACACCTACGAAGAAGGCTGCCTCTCCGTGCCGGAGCATTACGGCGACGTGGTGCGGCCGAAATCGATTCGCGTGCAGTATCTCGACGAGCACAACAAGAAGCAGGAACTGGCGGCGGAGGGCTTGCTTGCCACCTGCATCCAGCACGAGATCGATCACCTGGACGGCGTGCTGTTCATCGATCACCTGACCGCGCTCAAGCGCAACATCATTCTGCGCAAGCTGCTGAAAGAGAAGAAGCAAGGCGGCGCCAAATCGGATCATTCGGACGGCGCGGCGCTTTAGCGCCGGGCCGCAGGGGGAATTGCGTTTGCGCGTCGTGTTCATGGGCACGCCGGAATTTGCCGTTCCGGCATTCGAGGCCTTGGTGGCGGCGGGGCACGAAATACTGTGCGTCTATACCCAGCCGCCGCGTCCGGCCGGCCGCGGCCAGAAGCAGCAAATCTCGGCGATGCACCGGGCGGCGCAGGAACGCGGCATCGAAGTGCGCACGCCCGACTCCCTGCGCCCCCCGCACGAGCACGCGGAACTGCAGGTCATCGAGCCCGACATCGCCGTCGTCGCCGCGTACGGCTTGATACTGCCCAAGCCGGTTCTCGCCGCGCCCAAGTTCGGCTGCATCAACATTCATGCCTCGCTGCTGCCGCGCTGGCGCGGCGCGGCGCCGATCCAGCGCGCGCTCCTGGCCGGCGACGACGGCACCGGAATCTCGATCATGCAGATGGATGTCGGGCTCGACACCGGCGATATCCTGCTGCAGGAGCGCCTGCCGATCGGCCCGCGCGCCACGGCCGGCGATCTGCACGATGCGCTGGCTCGCCTGGGCGCGCGCATGATCGTCGAAGCGCTGGAAAAACTGCCGCGCCGGGAATTGCGGCCGGTCAAGCAGCCCGCCGAAGGCGTGACCTACGCGACCAAGATTTCCAAGGAGGAGCTCCGCCTCGACTGGGGCAAGAGCGCCGCCGAACTGGAACGCAAGATACGTGCCTTCGCGCCCGCGCCCGGCGCCTGGTTCGAGATCAAGGGCGAACGCGTCAAGCTGCTCGAAGCCGAACTGGTGCCCGCGCGCGGCCTGCCCGGCACGGTGCTCGATGAAAAACTTACTGTGGCGTGCGGCGCGCAGGCGCTGCGGCTGCTGCGCGTGCAGCGCGCCGGCAAGGCGCCGCTCGATGCTGACGTGTTTCTGCGCGGCTTCCCGCTGCCCGCCGGCACAGTGCTGGCATGACGCGCTTCGTCGTCACGCTGGAGTACGATGGCGGTCCGTTCGTCGGCTGGCAGCGCCAGGATAACGGCCTCTCGGTGCAATACTGCGTCGAAGACGCGATCTTCAAGTTCTGCGGCGAAGCGGTTGCGGTGCAGGCCGCCGGGCGCACCGATGCCGGCGTGCACGCCTGGGGCCAGGTGGCGCATTTCGATCTGGTCAAGCCGGCCGAGCCGTTCCGCGTGCAGGAGGCGCTGAACTATCATCTCAAGCCGCATCCGATCGCCGTCGTCGCCTGCGCGCCGGCCCCCGCGCCGACCGCGGCGGGCGCCGAATTCCACGCGCGCTTTTCGGCCGTCAAGCGCGTCTACCGTTATCGCATCGTCAACCGCCGCGCGCCGCTCGCGATCGAGCGCGGCCGCGCCTGGCAGGTCGCGGCACCGCTCGATGCCGAGGCGATGCACGCGGCCGCGCGCCACCTCGTCGGCCGGCACGATTTTTCCAGCTTCCGCGCCGCCGAATGCCAGGCCGCATCGCCGGTGAAAACTCTCGATGTGCTGAGCGTTTCCCGGTACGGCGAGGAGCTCGTGGTTGCCGCCGAGGCGCGCTCGTTCCTGCACCACCAGGTGCGCAACATGGTCGGAACGCTGAAGTCCGTCGGCGAGGGCAAGCTGCCGGCGCACGCGCTGGAAAAAATCCTCGCCGCGCGCGACCGCAGCGCCGCCGGCATCACGGCGCCGGCCGAAGGGCTTTATCTGATGCGCGTCGAGTATTGAGGGCCCATCCTTCGACCGGTTCATCCTTCGACAGGCTCATCCTTCGGCAGGCTCATCCTTCGACAGGCTCAGGATGAGGAGAACGAACGCAGCGCCGGAAAGTAACAGACCTCATGCTGAGCCTGTCGAAGCATGAGTCTTTACGCAGCGCGGGCGCGCGCGGCACAGTCGCCCTAGGTAAACGCCTGCGGCACGATCAGGCTTTGCGTCAGCGCCACGATGACGAAGCCGAGGAACACGTTCATCGTCTGCAGCATCAGGGCGCCGATCCGCGTCAATTCCAGCAGCTTGTGCGCCAGATACCATTCGTAGACGACGATCGCCAGATAGGCGCCGAGCGCCAGCGCGTCGGCGCCGCCTTCCGGCAGCAGCGCGACCCCCATCATGTTGATCAGCAACACCAGAACGTTGCTCGGCACCTGCGACCAGTTGTACGCCACGATGTAGCGGAACCACCTGTCGCCGCGGCTCAGCGTGCGTGAAATATTGAACGTCAGCAGCGGCCAGATGGTCCACGCGAACACGTAGCCGATCGACTGCACGATCCATAATTTGACCGGATCGGCGGTGGCGTAGAGCGGGTTCTGCGTCACCGAATAGGCGAACAAGGGCGCGGTTGCGACCGCGGCCGCGAACGAGCGCCACACGCCGTCGTTCGTCGCGTTCAGCAGGCCGATCCCGCTCATGTCGCCGCGCACGAAGCGCAGACAGGCGGCAATGGCGCGCAGGCCTTCGGCGGCAATGGTCATGATCGGGGGGTCGCGGAAGCCGGAAACACCCGCGCCAGCACGCCCTCGTAGATGCGCTGCAAGGCCAGAATATCCGCCACCGCCATGCGCTCGTCGGTCTTGTGCATGGTCTGGCCGACGCCGCCGAACTCCACCACCGGGCAATAATTCTTGATGAAGCGCGCGTCCGACGTGCCGCCGGTGGTGCTCAACTCGGGCGTCAGGCCGGTCACCGCGCGCACTGCGTCGGCCACCAGGCGCGAAAGCTCGCCGGGCGCGGTCAAGAACGATTCGCCGCTGACCTTGATCTCCAAGTCATAGCTGCCGACCGGCTTGGCGTCGCCCGCCGCGAACGCCGCATCGAACTTCTTGCGCAGCCAGTCGTTCAGGGACGCGCTCGAATGCCCGTCGTTGAAGCGGATGTTGAACTGCGCCGTGGCCTTGGACGGGATCACGTTGCCCGCTGTATTGCCGACGTCGATGGTGGTGAGCTGAATCGTCGACGGCTGGAAATGCGCGGTGCCTTGGTCGAGCGGCGCATTGGTCACCGCATCCAGCATGCGCACCAGCCGATGCAGCGGGTTGTCGGCCAGATGCGGATAGGCCGTGTGGCCCTGCACGCCGGTCACGGTCAGCTTGCCGACCAGGCTGCCGCGCCGGCCGATCTTGATCATCTCGCCCAGGCGCAACGGGTTGGTCGGCTCGCCGACCACGCACAGGTCGATCGTCTCGCCCTTGTCGCGCAACCACTCGAGAACTTTCACCGTGCCGTTGACCGCATCGCCTTCTTCGTCGCCGGTGATCAGCAGGCTGATCGCGCCAGGATAGGCGCTGTCGCGCGCGGCCAGGAAATTCGCCGCCGCCGCGGCGAACGCGGCCACCGCACCCTTCATGTCGGCGGCGCCGCGGCCGTAGATCTGGCCGTCAATGATGTCGCCGCCGAACGGATCGACCGACCAGCCCTTGAGGTCGCCGGTCGGCACCACGTCGGTATGCCCGGCGAAGCAGAAATTCTTGCCGCTGTTCTTGCCCGCTTCGGTGCCGCCGCCGCTCCGGCCGTCGTGCCGCGCGTACAGATTGTCAACGCGCTCCGCACCCGCGCCGAACGGCAGGCGCTGGCATTTGAAACCCAGGCTTTCCAAGGCTTTTTGCAGCACGTCGAGCGCGCCCGCGTCGTTTGGCGTGACGCTCGGGCGGCGGATCAAATCGCGCGTCAGGGCAATCGTGTCGATGCTCATGCGGCACCGGTCTTGGTTGCCGGCAGCGGCGCGCCGTCGGCGCCGGTCTTGGCAAAGCGCTTCAGCCCGTCGCCCAGATGGATCCACGATAATTGCTGGGCCACGTTGACATGCGCGCGCGGCGGCAAGGATTCCGGATCGTCGAGCGTCGCGACCTGCACATGCATTTCGTCGGCCCAGCGAAATCCATAATAGGTCAGCGGCGTGCCGCAGGTTCCGCAGAAGCGGCGTTCGACGCCGGGCGAGGATTGGTATTTCTGCGCGGTGTCCTTGTCCCAGCCGAACGCATCGCGCTTCCAGCCGGCCCAGGTCACGAACGCGGCGCCGGACGATTTGCGGCAATCGACGCAATGGCAGTGCGCGACCCAGACCGGCTTGCCCGTCGCGCGATAGCGCGCGGCGCCGCAGCGGCATCCGCCGGTGCGCACCGTTTGGGTTTCGTTGGTCGAGGCCGCGCTCATGTCAATCCCGCAATAGTTCGTTGATCGAGGTTTTCGAGCGCGTCTTTTCGTCCACGCGTTTGACGATCACGGCGCAATACAGGCTCGGCCCGGGCGATCCGTCGTTCATGGGTTTGCCCGGCATGGCGCCGGGGACGACGACCGAAAACGCCGGCACGCGGCCGTAAAAAACCTCGCCGCTGGCGCGATCGACGATCTTGGTCGAGGCGCCGATATAGACGCCCATCGAGAGCACCGAGCCGGTTTCGACTACGACACCTTCGGCCACTTCGCTGCGCGCGCCGATGAAGCAATTATCCTCGACGATCACCGGACCCGCTTGTAAAGGCTCCAGCACGCCGCCGATGCCGGCGCCGCCCGAAATATGACAATTCTTGCCGATCTGCGCGCAGCTGCCGACCGTGGCCCAGGTATCGACCATGGTGCCGCTGTCGACATACGCGCCGAGATTGACGAAGCTCGGCATCAGCACCACGCCGGGCGCGATGTAGGCCGAACGGCGCACGATGCAATTCGGCACGGCGCGGAAGCCGGCCTGGCGGAAGCGTGCCGCGTCCCAGCCGGCGAATTTGGACGGCACCTTGTCCCACCAGACGGCGTTCGCGCCCGGCCCGTTTTCGATCGGCGCCATGTCGTTCAGGCGGAACGACAGCAGCACCGCCTTCTTGGCCCATTGATTGACCTGCCACGCGCCGTCTTTTTTCTCGGCGACGCGCAGCGTGCCGGCATCGAGCGCATCCAGCGTCGCGTCGACCGCCTGGCGCACCTCGCCTTGCGTGCCGGTATTAACGGTGTCGCGGGCGTCCCACGCCTGCTCGATGGTGGATTGCAGTTTCGCGCTGTTCATCGTCCGGTGAAAACCCTGAAAAGCGGCGCTTTCCGCGCCTGTGGGGAGGGATTAGGGCGAGGAACATGGGCGGACCGGGAAGGCCTGTCAACAGAGCGGTTGGGCGGCCAGAGGACGGTCGGGCGCGGTCGTCGGCGCTATCTCCGACCCGGCCGGTTGCAGACTTCATCCCGGCTCGGCCCGAAGCCTGCGGGAAGACGCGTGCGACGCTTCGTCAGGATGGTTTCGATTTATTTCCCGCGCGCGCGGGCCACCTTGTCCAGCCAGCCGACCAGATCGTCGATGCTGTGATGCACCCACGGCTCGTCGTGGCCTTCCATGGCGTGCGGGAAGGCGGTCTTCAGATGCACCGTGGTCATGCCGCGTGCATGGGCGGGCTTGAGGTTGCGTGCGGTGTCCTCGAACAGCACGGCGCTGCGCGGGTCGATGCCGAAGCGCGCGGTGCACATTTCGTAGAACGCATCGAGCGGCTTGGGATTGAACTCGGCGGCGGCGATATCGAAGATGCCGGAAAAATGATGGGTCACGCCGATGCGTTCGAGCACGCGGTCGGAATGCGCGACCGTCGCATTGGTGAACACGTATTTCGGCCCTTCGAGCTTCGCCAGCACGGCGTCCAATTCGGGCGACGGCGGCACCGCGGTCATGTCGATATGGTGGACGTAATCCATGTAGTGGTCGGGATCGACGCCGTGCTCGGCCACCAGCCCGCGCATGGTGGTGCCGTAACGCACCAGGTAGTCCTTGCGCAGCGCGTGCGCCGCGTCGGGGGTGATCTTGAGAAAATCGACGATGTACTGGCCGATCAGCCGGTCGACCTGGTCGATCAGCTTGCAATTGTGCGAATACAGCGTGTTGTCGAGGTCGAACAGCCAGACGCGCGCGTGCGGCAGCGCCGGGTGGCGGTGGTCGACTTCGGGCAGCACGGCAGCGGCTTGATCCATGGCGCGGAATATAGGGTCGCCAGGCCCCCGGGCCAAGGCTTGAAAGCCCGCGCCCGCCGCCGGCCTTGGGTTCAGCCCTTGCGGATCAGCCTTTACGGATCAAGGTGCCGACGCCCTTGGCGGTGAAGATTTCCAGCAGCATGACGTGCGGAATGCGGCCGTCCAGGATGACCGCCGCGTCGACGCCGCCCTCGACCGCCTCGATGCAGGTTTCCAGCTTCGGAATCATGCCGCCGGTGATCGTGCCGTCGCGCATCAGCTTGCGGCATTCCTTGACGGTCAGCTCGGGGATCAGGTTCTTCTGCTTGTCCAGCACGCCGGCGACGTCGGTCAGCAGGAATAGCCGCGCGGCCGAAGCGGCGGCGGCCACCGCACCGGCAACCGTGTCGGCATTGATATTGTAGGTTTCGCCGTCGTCGCCGACGCCGACCGGCGCGATCACCGGGATCATGCCGGCAGCGCTCAGGCGCGTGAGTACGGTCGCATCGACCCGGTCGGGATCGCCGACGAAGCCGAGGTCGGCCGGCTTGGCTTTGCCCTTGGCCTTGTGGACCAGTTTCCTGGCGCGGATCAGGTTGCCGTCCTTGCCGGAGATGCCGATCGCCATGCCGCCCGCGCGATTGATCGTGTTCACGATCTGCTTGTTGACGCGGCCGGACAGCACCATCTCGACGACTTCGACGGTCGCTGCGTCGGTCACGCGCAGGCCGTCAATGAACTGGCTCTTGATGTCGAGCCGCGCGAGCATCTTGCCGATCTGCGGCCCGCCGCCGTGCACGACGATCGGGTTGATGCCGGTGGTCTTCAGCAGCACGATGTCGCTGGCGAAGTAGGCCGCCATCTTGTCGCCTTCCATCGCGTGGCCGCCGTACTTGATGACGAAGGTCTTGCCGAAATACCGGCGCAGATACGGCAACGCCTCGGTCAGCGTCCGGCCGGTGCGGATCCACTGCTTGGTCTCGCGGATGTTACGTTGCGTCATAGCGGCCCTGGAATTGGCGTATTCGGAATTGCCGGCGGGTGCGATGTCAGGCGGTTTCGGTCAGCGCGGCCAGTCGGGCGCGTAAATCGCCGATGCCAAGCCCGGTCACCGCGCTGGTCACCACAATATCGGGATGGCAGGCGGTATGTTTGTGCAGCGAAGCGGACACTTCGTCAAGCACCCCAGCGCACACCGAATCGGGCACTTTGTCCGACTTGGTCAAGACCAACTGGTACGACACTGCGGTGCGGTCGAGCATGTCCATCAGCGCGTGGTCGCTGTCCTTCAGTCCGTGGCGCGCGTCGATCAGGATCATCACGCGGCGCAAATTCGGCCGGCCGCGCAGATAGGCGGAAATCAGCTCGGTCCATTCGGCGACGACCGACTTGCTGACCGCGGCGAAGCCGTAGCCCGGCAGGTCCGCCAGCATCAGGCGCTGGCCGAGCAGGAAGAAATTGATCTGCCGCGTGCGGCCCGGCGTGTTGGACACGCGGGCCAGCGATTTGCGCCCGGTCAGCGCGTTCAACAGGCTCGATTTGCCGACATTGGAACGCCCGGCGAAGGCGACTTCGGGCAATCGCGTCTGCGGCACCTGCGCAAGCTGCGCCGCGCCGGCGACGAAATCGCATTCCTGCGCGAACAGCACGCGGCCGGCCTCGAGCGCCGCCGCGTCGGCTGCGGCACCGCCGGTCGGACCGGTTTCGCCGTGCGACCCGGTGCCGCCGTGCGGCCCGGGGCCGCCGCGCGGCTCAGGACTTGGCTTTGGGTTTGGCGGGTTTTTTGCCATTGGGCGCGGCATGGGGTGTATCGGCCGCGCGTTTTTCGACGCGCGCCTTTTCCTTGGGGCCTTGGGTCTGGCGCCGCTCCTCGAATGCGCCGTGGCGCTTCATGATGATGTACTGTTGGGCGATCGAGAGCGTGTTGCTCCACGACCAGTAGATCACCATGCCGGCCGGGAAGCTGGCCAGCATGAAGGTGAAGATCACCGGCAGGAACGTGAAGATCTTCTGCTGAATCGGGTCGGCCGGCGGCGGGTTCAACTTCTGCTGCAGGAACATGGTGATGCCCATCAGCAGCGGCCACACGCCGATCATCAGGAAATGCGGCGGCGTCCACGGGATCAGGCCGAACAGGTTGAACAGGCTGGTCGGATCGGGCGCCGACAGGTCGCGAATCCAGCCGAAAAACGGCGCGTGGCGCATTTCGATCGCCACGAACAGCACCTTATAAAGCGCGAAGAAGATCGGGATCTGCACCAGGATCGGCCAGCACCCGGCGGCGGGATTGATCTTCTCCCGCTTGTACATCGCCATCATTTCCTGGTTCAGCTTCTGGCGGTCGTCCTTGTAGCGGTCGCGCAACTTCATCAGCTCCGGCTGGAGCTTCTTCATGTTGCTCATCGACTTGTAGGATTTGTTGGCCAGCGGGAACAGCA
>JBFWYO010000096.1:0-14957 GCA_050186335.1 Alphaproteobacteria bacterium
CTATTGGGCCGGGCTCGACGCGGTGTGGCGCAAGCTGCACACGCAGGCCGCCACGCGCGCCCACGCGTTGACCTTGCGCGAACTGGCTCACGATTCGCGCACGCGCTTCTGGGATCTGCACGCCGAAGCGGTCTACGACCGCGCGACCGACGGCAAGCGCAAATTCGTCCGCTGCGAGGAGTTGTTCTACGCCGTGCCGGCGATCGTACCGGGCTTGGCGCCGACGCGCGCGGAAGTGGCCGCCGAGATGGAACACAAGCAGGGTGACAAATATGGCGCCGAAATTCTCCACGGCATCATGCTCGGCAAGTTCATGGCGATCCCGGCCGCGGGCCGGCACCTGACCCATTCGATGCTGCTGCCGATGGAAAGCTCGGTCGAAGCGTACAAGGAATATGCCAAGACCGGCAAACTGAAGCTGGCGCGCGCCTCGGTCGAACGCCGCAACGGCGCCGCCCATGTGACGATGCAGCACCCGGACGTGCTCAACGCCGAGGACGATTCGACCAACATTCCGATCGAGATGGCGGTCGACATCGCGATGATGGACCCGCAATCGAAGGTCGGCATCCTGCGCGGCGATACGGTGCAGCACAAGAAATACGCCGGTCAAAGAATCTTCAACGCAGGCATCAACCTGACCCATCTGTACTGGGGCAAGATCAGCTATCTGTTCTACATCACGCGCGACTTCGGCTTCGTCAATAAGATGCTCCGCGGCATCGCGCGGCCGGATCGCGACCCGTCGGAGATCGGCGGCGGCACCAGCGAGAAAGTCTGGATCGCCGCGGTGGACAATTTCGCCATCGGCGGCGGCTGCCAATTGCTGCTGGTGATGGACTACGTCCTCGCCGCCAAGGGCGCCTACATGACGCTGCCGGCGCGCAAAGAAGGCATCATTCCGGGTGCCGCCAACATGCGCCTGCCGCGCTTCGTCGGCGATCGCATCACGCGCCAGGCGATCATGTACGAACGCCGCCTGGAATGCGACAGCCCGGAAGGCCGCATGATCTGCGACGAGATCATTCCGGCCGGCCAGATGGAACAGGCGATCGAACGGGTGGTGGCCGGGCTTACCTCGTCCGGCACGGTCAGCGCCGAAGGCAATCGCCGCGCGATGCGCGTGATCCAGGAGCCGCTCGATGCGTTCCGCACCTATTACGCCGCATACGCGCGCGAGCAGGCCTACTGCCACTTCAGCCCGGCGCTGATCAGCAACCTGGAACGCCACTGGGACGCGCAGAACCGCAAGGTGGCGTGAGTATTTTCACCCTCTCCCGCAAGGGAGACTTATGCAAAGTCGTTACGCGTGAAGGGACCGCCGGTGATGCGGCCCATCCTTCGGTACGCGCGCGAAGCCGCGCGCTACTCAAGATGAGGTGAAGTGGTTGAAACGCCCAAAAAATGGATCTCATCCTGAGTAGCGCGCAGCGCGTATCGAAGGATGGACAACCGGCGCGATTCCGATCGCTACATCACAAAGAGCGACTTTTGCATAAGCCTCCCGTGGGAAAGGGGGGAAGCGGCCTTAAGCCGTGCCCCAGACCTCGCGCGCGACGTCGCAGATCAGCGTCAGCTTGCGCTTCTCGTCGTCGATGGTTACCGGGTTGCCGCCGACCGAGCTGGCGAAGCCGCATTGCGGGCTGATCGCGAGACGATCGAGCGGCACGTATTTGGCGGCCTCGTCGATGCGCCGCTTCAGATTTTCGGCCGGCGGGGTTTCCGGCGTCTTGGTGGTGACCAGACCGAGTACCACGGATTTGTTCTTGGGCACGTGGGCAAGCGGCGTGAAATCGCCGGCGCGCTCGCTGTCGTATTCGAGGAAGAACGCGTCGACGTCGATGCCGCCAAACAAAAGTTCCGCAATCGGCTGGTAGCCGCCCGAGGCCATCCACTGGCCCTTGTAATTGCCGCGGCACAGATGCATGCCGACGGTCAACGATTTCGGCCGATCCTTGAGCGCCTCATTGTTGAGTTCGACATAGCGCTTGAGCATTTCATTGGGATCCTGCCCCTGCCGGCGCAGACTGTCTTGGATCGACGGATCGCACAGCATGGCGATCGGCACCTCGTCGATCTGCACGTAGGTGCAGCCGGCGTTGGCCAGATCCTGCAGCTCCTCGCGATAGACGCGCGCGAGATCGGCGTAATATTCCTCGATATCCGGATAGGCGTCGCGCGAAGCCGAATCGACGCCGCGATAGAACAGCATCTGCGTCGGCGACGGCATCGTCACTTTCGGCGTGCGCAGCGTATTGGCGCGCACGAACTTGAACTCATCGACCGTGATCGGCCGCGCACGGCGGATTTTTTTCTCGGCATAGGGGCAGTCCCACGCCGCATGGGCGCCGGAGAACTGAAACAGGGAAGGTGCCACGGTCAGCCCGTCGATCGCGTTGACGAAGCCGAGGAACCAGGAGCCGCGGCGGAATTCGCCGTCGGTGATCGATTGCAGTCCGCATTCTTCCTGGAGCTTGATCGCGGCCTTGATGCTTTGCTCCAGGATCGCGTTCATTTCGATCCAGGAAATCTCTTGCTTGGCCAGCGCCTTGAACGACTGGGTGAGCTCCTTGGGGCGCAGCAAGCTGCCGATATGCTCGGCGCGGAACGGCAGGGAATGGCTGGTCATCGGGCGGCTCCATTCTAATATTGGTTAGAATTTCGCCCGCTCATATCAGGTTTTCGGCCGATTATCAAATACGCGTTTTGCCTTGAACTCGGTTTTCGGCAGCGTGCCGGGGGCCAGGACCTCGACCTCGCTGCGCAGCTCGATGCGCGCGCGCACCTCGCTCTCGACCTTGGCGGCGATGCCGGCGCCGGCTTCCGCGTGGTTCGGATGTTCGACGCGCAACTTCATTACATCCATGCCGTCTTCCATGCGGGAGAGCACGATCTGATACTCGTCGCCAATCCCGGCGACCGAACGCACGCCCTCCTCGACCACCGACGGGTAGAATTTGATGCCGCGCAACGTCAGCAAATCGTCGGCGCGGCCCTGGAAGCCACCGAGCGCGCGCACATGCGTGCGCCCGCACGCGCAACGCGCGGTGTCGTACACCGTGTAGTCGCCGACCAAGAACCGAAGCTGCGGCGAGCTTTCGGAATTCAAATTGGTGCACACCGTGATCCCGCGCGCGCCCTCCTTGACCGGTTGCCTGCTCTCTGGATCGATCAGTTCCCACACCTGCACGTCTTCCATCAGATGCGTGTGCATGGTCTTTCCGGGCAGCGCCGACGCTTCGCAGGAAAATCCGCCGGAGTGCGGTGCCGCCTCCGTGCAGCCGTAGAACTCGACGAAATTGGCGCCCCACAATTCCTCGATGCGCTTGCGCGTGGACGGAATCCCGGCCGCCGGTTCGCCGCCCGAGAAGATCGTCTTGACCGAGGTCGCCGCCGGATCGTGGCCCATCTCCTGCATCACGCGGCCGAGATGCAGCAGATACGACGGCGTGCAGGCCAGGACGGTCGGCTTGAAGCGCAGAATCATGTTGGCGCGCATCTTGGCGTCCATGCCGCCGCACGGGATCACCGCGATGCCCATGTGGGTCAGCGCATACTGCACGCCCCAGGCCCACACATGCGGCCCGTAGCCCGACGCGATCAGCACGACCTCCCCCTTGCGCACGCCGAACGAATACAGCGCGCGCGCGTTCGCCCACACCCAGTAATCGTGATCGATGCGCGAATAGCGGAACGGCCGCGGCGCGCCAGTGGTACCGGACGAGGCGAACATCATCCAGCCGCGCTCGTGCCACAGCGCGTCGTCGTGCGTCGAATATGTGCCCCAGGGCGGGTTGGCCAACACGTCCTCGACCATTTCCTTCTTGTCGACGACCGGCCATTTGGCCAGATCGCCGACGTTGCGGATGTCGGTCGGCAGCAGGCCGAGGCGATCGAAACGCGTGCGGTAGAATTCGCTGTTTTCGTACAGAAACGGCGTCACCGCCGCGATCTTGGCGTTTTGTATCGCGCGGAGTTCGTCGCGCGATGCGCACTCGAGCGAGGGCGACCAATACTTAGCCGAGCCCGGCCGCTCGAAATCGCGGCGGTATTTCGCCATGGTTTCGAGCCAGACGCGGCGCGTTTCCGCCTTGCGATCCATGATGCCTCCCCTCGGGTTCGTTTTTCCGCATCATGTCACAGAGCCGAATTCGGCTCCAAGTCGGGATGTCGGCGGCCGAACGCCGACTGCCGCCGCCGCCGCCGCCGACGATGATCGCCGTGGCGGGCTTGCGAGGCGGCGGTTATAACCAAGCGCATGAAATCCAGCCGATTGCCCACGGACTTTCGCAGCCCGGCCAAGGAAGCCAAGTATCAGCAGCGCTACGGCGAAATGCTCGATGCGGCGGCCGCCGTGTTCGCCGACAAGGGCTATCACGGCGCCAGCACCAAGGACATCGCCGACCGGCTCGGCATCCGCCAGGGCAGCCTGTATTATTATTTCTCGTCGAAGGAGACGGCGCTCGAAGAAGTCTGCACCATCGGCGTCGAAGGCTTCGTCCAACGGCTGACCGAGATCATGGCAAGCCCCGGCAGCCACGCCGACAAGGTGCGCCAGGGCATCGCCGCGCATCTGTTGCCGTTGCGCGATCGGCGCGATTACACGTTGGTGTTCCTGAAGGAACGCCGCAATTTGCCGCCGGCCTCGTACCAGCGGATCAGCCGGCTGTCGCGGCAGTACGAACAGCATTGGGAGGACTTGTTGCGCGCAGGAATCGACGCCGGCGCGTTTCGCCGCGGCCTGAACTGCCGCCTCGCGGTGCTGGGGATGCTCGGCATGGTCAACGGCGCGCCCGAATGGCAGCGCAAGGAACCCGACGTCTCGGTCGAGGCGATTGTCGAGGAATTCGTCGCGATCTTCCTGGACGGCATTCGTGGAAGCGTTCTATAGAACTATAGAAATCAAGCCGTTTATTGAACTAAACGGTTATTTGATTTTGCAATATTTTAGGCCTGAAATTCTTCACAAACGGTTAGGATTGTGATGAATTGCGGGTTCGTTTCTTGCATGATCGTGCGCGGCACCCGCCGCCTGCGAGTGACATGAACGAGGGAGGCGCGCCGCGCGGACCGGATTGCCGGTTCGGGCGGCCACCAAAGAGGAGGGTAGAATGAAGAAATCCGTGTTTGCTGCGGCCTTGGCCGCGACCGTGTTCACCGTGCCGGCGGCTTTGGCGCAACAAGCGCCGGAACTGCGCATCGGTTTCATCAATACATTCACCGGCAGCGGCGCCGTGATCGGCGCGCATCAGAAGAACGGATTCGATCTCGCGATCGAAGCTTTGGGCAACAAAGTCGGCGGCCTGCCGACCAAGGTCAGCTACGGCGACGACCAGCAAAAAGTCGAAGTCGGCCTGCAGGTCGCAGACAGGTTTATCAACCAAGACAAGGTCCACTTTATCGCCGGGCCGATTTGGTCGAACATTCTCCTCGCGATCGTCGAACCTGCGTTCAAGGCTAACGTGTTCGTCATCAGCACCAATGCAGGTGCGTCGCCGATGGCCGGTGAGAAATGCAATCCCCTGTTCTTCTCGACCTCGTGGAACAACGATACGACGCCCGAAGCGATGGGCCAGTTGATGAACGAGGAGAAGCTCGACAGCGTGTTCATGATCGCGCCGAACTATCAGGCCGGCAAGGACATGCTGGCCGGCTTCCAGCGCATGTACAAAGGCAAGGTTTCCGGCCAGATTCTGTTCAAGCCCGGTGCAACCGAATTCCAGGCCGAATTGTCGGAAATCCGCGCCAAGAAGCCGCCCGCAGTATTCGTGTTCGCGCCCGGCGGGATGGGTATCGCGTTCATCAAGCAGTGGAACGCCTCAGGCATCGGCAAAGAGGTCAAACTGTTCTCCGTGTTCACGGTCGACCACTTGACGATCCCGGCGATCGGCGAAGCCGCCATCGGTTCCTATTCGACCAACTTCTGGGACCATGAATCGAAGAACCCGGCGACCCAGAAATTCATCGCCGCCTACACCGCCAAGTACAAATCGTTCCCGTCCTATTTCGCGGCACAGGCGTACGACGCGCCGCTTTTGATCGACAGCGGGCTCAAGGCGACCAAGGGCAACCTTGACGACAAGAAGGCGCTGGTACTGGCCATGCGCAAGGCGAATTTCGATTCGGTGCGCGGGCCGTTCACCTACAACATCAACCACAGCCCGATTCAGAACTACTATAAGCAGACGGTTGTGGCCGGTCCGGACGGCAAGCCGATCATCCGCACGGATGGCGTCGTGTTCGCCAACCACAAGGACTCGTACTACAGAAAGTGCAAGATGCCGTACTAGCGGCTTTTGTCTTCCCGAAAAGGGGGCGCCGCGCTTGGCGCCCCCTTTTGTGATACTGATATTTCACCGTAATCTCGCCTCTCGCTGCTCGCCGCGCTAGGTCAGGGACCTTGGCATGACTTGGACGCTTTTTCTCGAACACACGCTGAATGGGCTGCAATACGGCGTGTTCCTGTTCTTGGTTTCGGCCGGGCTGACGCTCGTGTTCGGGATCATGAACATGGTCAACCTGGCTCACGGTTCGCTGTACATGATCGGCGCCTACGCGGCCGCCTGGATGTTTCAGCTGACCGGTTCGTTCTTTCTGGCGCTTGCCTTCGCGCTGCCGTTTGCGCTGATCGCGGGCATGCTGATCGAAATCACCACGCTGCGCACGCTCTACACGCGCGATCATCTGGATCAGGTGTTGGCGACCTTCGGCATGATCCTGTTCTTCAACCAGCTGATGATCGTGATCTTCGGCGGCGGCAGCCAGATGATCGACATGCCGTCCTTCCTGCGCGGCCAGCTTGAGTTCATTCCGGGCATCCCCTACCCGAGTTTCCGCCTGGCGGTGATCGGGGTCGGCATCCTGGTGGCAATCGGGCTCTTTATCATCATCACCCGCACGCGCATCGGCATGTTGATCCGCGCGGGCGCCAGCAACCGCTCCATGCTGAACGCGCTCGGCGTCAACGTGCGCCGGCTCTATACGATCGTGTTCGGCTTCGGCGCGCTGCTCGCGGGCCTGGCCGGAACCATGGCGGGGCCGCTGTCATCGGTCGAACCCGGGATGGGCGAGAGCATTCTGATCCTGGCTTTCGTGTGCATCGTGATCGGCGGCATCGGCTCGATCCGCGGCGCGTTCGTGGCGTCCATCATCGTCGGCTTGGTCGAAATCTACGGCCGTTCGACGCTGAAACTGGCGCTGGTCGAAGTGCTCGGCCAGGAAGCCGGGCAAACGGCGGCGCCGGCCCTGGCGTCGATGTCGATCTACATCCTGATGGCCTTCATTCTCTTCTTTAAGCCGCAGGGCCTGTTCCCTGCACGGACGGGCTAAACGACCATGACCCGCCTTTTCGGCAATCCTCGCATTTTCGTCTTGATGATCTGCCTGCTGATCCTCGCAGTGCTGCCTTATGTCGCTACGCTGCTGCAGCAGGAGTTCCTGTATCGCGTCGGCACGCGGATCATGATCTACGCCATCGCCGCGGTCAGCCTGGATCTCATTCTCGGCTTCGGCGGCATGGTCAGTTTCGGCCATGCCGTGTTCATCGGGCTCGGCGGCTACTCGATCGGCATCCTGTCGCATTACGGCATCACCAACGGGTTCCTGCAGTTCGCGGTGGCGATCGCCGGTTGCGCGATCTTCGCCGGGCTGACCGGCGCCATCTGCCTGCGAACGGGCGGGCTGTACTTCATCATGATCACGCTCGCGTTCAGCCAGATGCTCTACTACCTGGGCATCGGCCTCGAAGAGTTCGGCGGCGACGACGGATTCAGGGTCGAGAACAGCGTGTTTTTCCCGGGGTTCAGCCTCGGCAACCGGCTGATCCTCTACTACGTCACGTTCGTCGTCTTGGTCGGCGTCTTGATCGGCCTGTCGATCATGGTCAATTCGCGGTTCGGCATGGTGCTGCGCGGCTCCTACTCCAACGAGCGGCGCATGAAGGCGATCGGCTTCCCGACGTATCGCTACAAGCTGGTCGCCTACATCCTGGCCGGCGCCATTTGCGGCGTTGCCGGCGGCCTGTTCGTAAACCTGATGAACTTCATGACGCCGGCCTACATGCATTGGGAACAGTCGGGCGATCTTCTGGTCATGATTATCGTCGGCGGCGTTGCCACGCTGTTCGGCGGCGTGGTCGGCTCGGCCGTCTGGGTGCTCAGCGAAATCTTCATGCCGATCCTGATCGACATTGTC
Organism: Alphaproteobacteria bacterium; assembly: GCA_050186335.1. Classification (GTDB taxonomy): domain Bacteria; phylum Pseudomonadota; class Alphaproteobacteria; order Bin65; family Bin65; genus JBFWYO01. The sequence goes on from JBFWYO010000096.1 coordinate 8,194, forward strand.
TGGCCGGGCATGGGCACGAACTGGAAGCTGGTGTTCGGTCCGCTCTTGATCCTCATCGTGCTCTACTTCAAGCGCGGCATCTTCGGCTCGATCCCGGATCGCTGGAAGGGCGGCCACGCGGCCGCCTCGACCAGCGGCGGCCATCATTGAGGGCGGGGCGATGACCGAGACCATCCTGAAGATCGACAATCTGGTGAAGCGCTTCGGCGGCCTGGTGGCGACCGATCATCTGTCGCTCGAGGTTTCGCTCGGCGAACTGCACGCCATCATCGGTCCGAACGGCGCCGGCAAGACCACACTGATCAGCCAGCTGTCGGGCGAGCAGAAACCGGACGAAGGCTCGATCAACTTCGACGGCCACGACATCACGTCGTTTCCGACGCATCGCGTATCCTCGACCGGCCTGGCACGCTCGTTCCAAGTCACCAGCGTGTTCCAGAATTTCTCCGCGTTGCAGAACGTCGCCTTGGCAGTGCAGGCACACTCCGGTCATTCTTTCAGCTTCTGGAAGAACGCGATCAAGGATCCGAAATTGTGCGATCCGGCTCGCGAGGCGCTCGAGCGCGTGGGCCTGGGGCCGCGCGCCGACGTGCGGGCGGCGGATATGTCGCACGGCGAGCAGCGCCAGCTCGAAATCGCCATGGCCTTGGCGACCAAGCCGCGCATGCTGCTGCTGGACGAACCGATGGCCGGCATGGGCGCCGAGGAATCGGCGCGCATGGTCGACATCATTCGCGGGTTCAAGAAGCACTACACCATCCTGCTGATCGAACACGATATGGATGCCGTGTTCGCGCTCGCCGACCGCATCACCGTGCTGGTGTACGGGCGGGCGATCGCAACCGGGCTTCCCGACGACATTCGGCGCAATCCGGAAGTGCGCCGCGCCTATTTGGGCGATCACTGAGGACCGCCATGCTCGAAGTGCGCGACATCGCAACGTTTTACGGCCAAAGCCAGGTCCTGTTCGGCATGTCCCTCGAGGTCAGGTCCGGTGAAGTGGTCACGCTCATGGGCCGCAACGGCATGGGCAAGACGACCACCATCCGCTCGATCATGGGGCTGACACCGGCGCGCGACGGCACCATCACCATGAACGGCGCCGATATCACGGCGCAACAGCCGTACAGCATCGCCAAGCTGGGGCTCGGATTGGTGCCCGAAGGGCGCCAGATCTTCCCGAACCTGACGGTGCAGGAAAACCTCGTCGCCACGGCGGCGAACTACAGCGGCCGCAAGGACCCGTGGACGCTGGACAAGATCCTCGACCTGTTTCCCGGGCTTGCGGCGCGGCGACGTAACATGGGCAACCAGCTGTCGGGCGGCGAACAGCAGATGCTGGCGGTCGGCCGCGCCCTGATGACGAACCCGAATCTTCTTATCCTGGACGAAGCGACCGAAGGCCTGGCGCCGCTGATCCGCGAGGAGATCTGGCGCACGTTGGGCGAACTCAAACGTGCCGGGCAGTCGATTCTGGTCGTCGATAAGAACGTCGACGCGCTGACCCGTATCGCCGAGCGGCATTACATCATCGAAAAGGGCAAAGTCGTCTGGACCGGCTCGTCCGACGAGCTCAAGTCGAACGAGGAACTGCAGCACCGCTATCTGGGCGTGTAGGCAGCCTCGAATCGTCCCGACTTCCGGTCGAACACTTCAGGATAAAATCCTCACCCTGCGATCGTCGAGGGGCGAGGTTCGCCGCTCTGCAGGCAGAATACATTTCTTCATGCCTGGGCCCTGCGACAGGCTCGGGACAAGCTGCATTCGGCATGCGCCATGTCTGGGCTTTGCCTAAGCCGCCTGATCCCGCTTGTGGCTTTTCGGTTTCGCGGCAAGCTTGGCCTGCATCGATTCCAGCCGCTCGCGCGCGGACAGGCGCATGGCCTGGTCCTTGCCCGACTGGTACGGCAGCGGCCAGCGCTGGTCGGCCACGCCATAGTAAGCGGCGGCCTGCACGGTGAAGTGCGGGTTGGAGAGATGCGGGCGTCCCAGGCACACGAGATCGGCGCGGCCGGCTGCTACGATCGTGTTCACCTGGTCGGCGGTGGTGATGTTGCCGACCGCCATGGTCGGAATACCCGCCTCGTTGCGCACCTGCTCCGAGAACGGCGTCTGGAACATGCGGCCGTAGACGGGCTTCGCGTCGGGCGTGGTCTGGCCGGCGGAAACGTCGACGATGTCGCAACCATTGTCCTTCAGCATGCGCGCGATCTCGACCGCATCGTCCGGCGTGACGCCTTTGCCGCCGACCCAATCGTTGGCCGAAATGCGCACCGAGATCGGCTTGTGCGTAGGCCACGCGGCGCGCACGGCGCGCAAAACCTCCAGCGGATAGCGCATGCGGTTTTCCAGCGAGCCGCCATATTCGTCCGTGCGCGCATTCGCGACCGGCGTGATGAAGCTGGACAGCAGATAGCCGTGCGCCATGTGCACTTCGACCAGGTCCGCGCCCGCCGCGTCGGCCATGCGCGCGGCGGCGACGAACTCGTCGCGGATCCGGTCCATGTCGGCGCGGCGCATCGGCCGGGGCACCGCATTGAACGGGTAATAGTTGAGCGCCGAGGGCGCGACCAGCGGCCAGTTGGCCGCCCTCAGCGGCTGATCCATACCTTCCCAGGCGACGCGGGTCGAACCCTTGCGGCCGGCGTGGCCCAACTGGATGGCGAACTTGGCATCGGAATTGGCATGCACGTAGTCGATCACGCGCTTCCATGCCGCCACATGCGCCGGCTTATAGAGCCCGCCGCAGCCCGGCGTGATGCGTCCATCGGCCGAAACGCAGACCATCTCCGAGAAGATCAGGCCCGCGCCGCCGTGGGCGAGCGCGCCGAAATGCACGAAATGGAAATCGCCGACCGTGCCGTCCTCGGCGCAGTACATGTCCATCGGCGAGACCACGACGCGGTTTTTGACCACCATCTGGCCGATGCGGAACGGCGTGAACATCGGCGGCGGCGGCGGATCCATCTTCACGTCATGCCCGGCCGCGCGCACCGTGCCGGCGAACCAGCGATCGACGTCATCGATGAACTTGGCATCGCGCACGCGTAAATTTTCGTACGTGATCTGCTTGGAGCGCGAGAGCATCGAAAATGCTGCCTGGATCGGCTCCATGTCCCAGTAGCGATGCGGGTTTTCGGTCCAGATCACCGATACGTCGGCGGCATGCTGGGTCTTCTCGACTTCTTCCTGGCGCACTTCCTGGAAGCGTTCCAGCCCGTCCAGGATGGTCGGCGATTCGAGCAGCGAATCGCACAGCACGATCGCGTCCTCCATCGCCAGCTTGGTGCCCGAGCCGATGGAATAATGCGCCGTGTGCAGCGCATCGCCGATCAGCACGATGTTACGGAAATGCCATTTCTCGTTCTTGATCGTCGGGAACTGACGCCAGATCGACTTGTTCGAAATCAGCTTGTGGCCCTGCAGGATGCGCGCAAACAGCTTCTCGAAATAGGCCAGCAGTTCGGGCTCCGAAAGATGTTCGACGTCGTTTTTGGCCGACGCCCAGGTGCGCTCCGGCGCCTCGACGATCCAGGTGCACATGCCCTGCTTGTATTGGTACGCACCGAGCACCCAGATGCCGTGCTCGTTCTCGGCCCATTCGAATGTGAAGGCGTCGAACGACTTGGTCGAGCCCAGCAGCACGAACTTATTCTTGCGCATTTCGACCTGCGGCCGGAAATGCTCCTTGTACATTTCGCGCACGCGGCTGTTGATGCCGTCGGCGCCGACGATCAGGTCATAGCCCTTGAGCCCCGCGATCGCCGCTTCGTCCATCTCGACCTGGAAGTTCATCTTGACGCCGAGTTCGCGGCAGCGTTCCTGCAGCAGCAGCAGCAATTCGCGCCGGCCGCAGCCGCAGAACCCATGCCCGGCGGTGCGGATGACCTTGCCCTTGAAGCAGAAATCGATGTCGTCCCAATAGGCGAAGGTCTGCGTGATGCGGTCGTAGCTTTCCGGATCGCGCATCAGGAAATTGCCCAGTGTCTCGTCGGAGAACACCACGCCGAAGCCGTAGGTGTCGTCCGGCCGGTTGCGCTCGAACACGGTGATGTCGGATTCGGGCCGCGCCTTCTTCATCAGGATCGCGAAATAGAGCCCGCCCGGGCCGCCGCCCACGATGGCAATGCGCATGGCATACCTCATTGAGTTATCGATCGTTATTTATCTTACGCATAATATATTTACACGTAAACTAAAATTTGCTAGCGTGCGGTCATGGCTCGAAACGCAAAACCGGCCGCCGCTCTCCGGTCGACCGCCGCGTCCGCAGACGACGGCGTCGCCGAGGGACGCCTGTCGCTGCGCGTCTGGCTGCACCTGATGAAATCCTCGAAAGCCATCGAAGCAGTGGTGGCCGGCCGGTTGCGCACCGAATACGGCCAGAGTTTTTCGCGCTTCGACGTGCTGTCGCAGTTGGTCCGCGTGAAGGGCGATTTCCTCGCCGTCGGCAAGCTGGCCGAGCTACTGATGACCTCCAATGGTAACATCACAGCGCTGCTCGACCGCATGGCCGCAGAGGGCCTGATCGAGCGCAAGCCGAGCCCGGACGACCGGCGCAGCCAGTTGGTCCGCATCACCGCCGACGGAAGGGCCCTGTTCGCTGCGATGAACCGCCAGCACGCCAAATGGATCGACGCCGCCCTGGCCGACCTGCCCGACACCGACAAGGAAAAGCTGGTCGATCTGCTGATCCGCGTGCGGCACGCGTTCGAGGCGGTAGCTGTAGGCGCGTCGAGCGACTGAACCCGGCTCGTCCCGTTGATCTCACGTCATAGCGCGTATTGTTAAATGTATTCCCTATATAATTGAAATAACTATATTTTGTATTTTAATATAGAATAATTCTAATTCTCTTGACAGGCGGATGCGGACGCCCCAAATAGGTGTCAGACGCGATTTAGACGCGTTCTAAACAAAAGCTTACCCGCAACCGCACCAGGAGACAGACATGCTGACCGTTGGCCAGAAACTTCCCGCCTTCAACCTCAAGGCCGTGCCCGCCGGACTGCCGAAAAGCCCCGGCGAGGCGTTTATCGACGTGAGCGACCGGAGCTACCCAGGCAAGTGGCTCGTCCTGTTCGCCTGGCCGAAGGATTTCACCTTCGTCTGCCCGACCGAGATCGCCGCGTTCGGCAAATTGAACGGCGAGTTCAAAGACCGCGATACACAAGTGCTGGGGCTTTCGACCGACAGCGAGTTCGTTCACCTGGCGTGGAAGCGCGATCATCAGGATTTGCGCGACCTGCCCTTCCCGATGCTCGCCGACGTCAAGCGCGAACTGAGCCAGGCGCTCGGCATTCTCGACGCCAACGAGGGCGTGTGCCTGCGCGCGACGTTCATCGTCGACCCGCAGGGCATGATCCGCCATGTCGCCGTGAACGATCTCAGCGTCGGCCGCAATCCGCAGGAAACCCTGCGCATTCTCGACGCGCTGCAGACCGACGAACTGTGCCCGTGCAACTGGCAGCAAGGCGAAGCCGTGCTCAAGGTTGCGTAAATCCACGGATGCCGGTGTTACCCTCGCGATTGCGCCCGGGCAACACCAGCCTTCGGCCAGGAACCGAATTCAGGAGCGTTTCATGTCACTCGATTCCCTCAAGGACCGTCTGCCGGCCTACGCCAAGGACATCAAACTCAATCTCTCCAACATCGCCGCGTCGACCGCGCTGAATCCGCAACAAGCGTGGGGCGCCATGCTCGCGGCCGCGTTGGCGGCGCGCAACGAAACCGTGACGCAGGCGATCGCGACCGACGCCGCGCAGCATCTGTCGCCGCCGGCGATGGAGGCCGCCAAGGCCGCCGCCGCGATCATGGCGATGAACAATATTTATTATCGTTCGGTGCATCTGCTGGGCGATCCGGAATACCGCAAGCTGCCGGCGCGCCTGCGCATGACCGTGATCGGCAATCCGGGCGTCGACAAACTGGATTTCGAATTGTGGTCGCTGGCGGTTTCGGCGGTCAACGGCTGCGGCATGTGTCTGGAAGCGCACGCGCACGAGGTGACCTCGAAGGGCGCCAGCCGCGAGGCGATCCAGGATGCGCTGCGCATTGCTGCGGTGATCCACGCCGCCGTGACGGTTCTGGAAGCCGAAGCGGCGATGCCGGCGATCCGGCAGGCGGCATGAGGTAAAATCGGGCATCGCATGTTGAGTTTGTCGAAGGACGAGTGACCCGCGACGAGCCTGATGCTTCGACAGGCTCGGCATGCCGGCGCTGATTTGGTTCGGTCGCCGCCTACCGCATCTCGCGCGGCGCCGCGTCGTTCTGCTTGGCGAAACCGGCGATCTGGTCGGCGGCTCGCTTGTAGTGCGGGTTCGGCGCTTGGTCGAACGGAAGGCCGGCCAGGCGCTGCGCGACCTTCTCGAACGCGCCGGACTGGCGTTCCATTTCGGCCGAGATCAGCTGCGCGCTCCACCATTTGTCGCCGGCCGCCGGATCGGCAGATTGCAGGTAGGCCGCGAACTTCTCCAGCACCAGCGCGCGATAGCGCTGGCGCAGCTCGGCCGGCTTGGCGTCGGCCTCCCACAGCGCCTGCAGATAGATGTAGCCGGCGGCGAACGGATCGGGCTGCTCCATTCGCTCGAACACGAAGCCGACCATGTAGTAGTCGGTATTTTCGGCGCGCGCCTGCTTGAACGCGTCGGTCGCGACGATCGCCCTAAGCTTGTCGATTTCCGCGTCGGTGAACTTGTCCTTGTACATGACGAAGCCGCTTTCCGGGCACACCGGGCGCGGCGCGGGGGCGATCAACGCGCCGA